>CAJKUC010000001.1 GCA_905203015.1 uncultured Christensenella sp.
TCGTAGAGGGCTGGACGGTGAAACTGCCGGACGAAGTAACGGATAAACTGTGGAAACGCACGGACTACACGTGGCCCTGCACGTGGTTTACGCCGCGCGTAACGGGCGAGGGAGCGTTCAGGAGCGCGTACGACGTAATGAATAACTGGGGCGCAAACCACGGCGCGATTTCTTACGGACATATCGGCGCAGACCTTATCACAATGTGTTCTATGCTGAGAATACCGGTGTGTATGCATAACGTAGACGAGAAAGACATTTATCGCCCCGCCGCGTGGAACGCGTTTGGAATGGACAAAGAAGGGCAGGACTACCGCGCCTGCGTCGCCTACGGCCCGCTGTATAAAAATATACGGTAACATATAATATAACAATAAAAAAACAGAGATATTTTCGTAACGGAAAGTATCTCTGTTTTTATGTATGGAGAAGAAGGCGCGGAATAGAGTGTCGGCAATAAGTAAAGAAGAAAAGTGTTGAACGAAAATTTGAAATAATGCCGAATTATGATAGTAAATCTACAAAATATGTTATAATAGATTCGGAAAACGCGAACGCAGAATTTTAAAATTGAGGATAAAGCAAAAACGGAGGAGAAGATGAAAAAAGAAAGATTAAAAACCGAGCAAGAACGAGACGTGCTTTCGGTGATAAGATATCCAAAATGGTGCTTATATCTAGGCATAGGGGGAGGGGGATTTAGTTTGTTTATGACGGCATTGTTCCTGTTGGGACCGGATCATATTTTTACTGATCCTGATTATGAAGTAAGGGTTGCTGCTTCTATACTATTTATTTTATTGATAATATGGGCAGTATGGCTTATATTGTTGCAATTAAATTGGAAAATAGAGATAAAAAAGGACGGATTTACATTTACGAATACATTTAAAAAGAAGAAAACATATAAATTTGATGAAATAGAAGAAAGACAGTTAAGAGCGTGCTATCGATATTATCATAACGGTAAGCATATCGTATGTATTTCGATGCTTTTAGATGATTTCTATATGCTGTCGGAGGCCATAGCGGCATACCGGGCAAAGAAGAAGAAAGAAGGCGAAATACAGTAACAACCGGTAAAAAAATTTTAAGAGAAAGCCTAAAAAAGGCTGTCCGTTATTCTTTTTGCGATAACGGTACAGCCTTTTTTAATACCAAAGATGAAATATTATTCAATTATATCTTCCGTGTAAGAATACACTCTGATTTCAAAAGGACGGAACGATTCTGAGAAGGGCTCGGCGTCGGCATAATTCGATAATATCATATCGGCGCGGAAAGAGGAAAGATCGGGCAGAATCACGTTGTTCGGTTTATCGAAATTGACGGCGACAACGATCTTATTCTTTTCCAGCGCGCGTTCGTAAACGAAACAGCCGCCGTTTTTCGTAAGATCTTTGAACGAGCCGTATTTAATCGTATCGCCGGAATGACGAAGCGATAACACTTTTTTGTAAAAATCAAAAACGGATTTTTCCGAAGATTTGTCTTTTTCGAGGTTGATTTCGTCTGCTCTCGAAGGCATTTCCAGCCACGGCGTTCCGCTCGTGAAGCCGTGGGTTTTCGTTTCGTTCGTCCAGGCGACGGGGCGGCGCGTATTATCGCGGCTGCCGTAATTGATTTCGGCGATCAGTTGTGCGTGCGTTTTTTTATGTTCGTTCTCGCGGTAGTAATTCACCGTTTCCACGTCGTTAAAGCAGGAAATATCGTTGTAGTGAGAATTAGCAGAACCGAACTCCTGCCCCTGATATATAAAAGGAATACCTTTCAGAAGATAAAACATTCCCGCGTAAGCGGTGGCGCACTCGTAACGTAATTCCTTATCGTTCCCGAGCCGCGAAATAAAAAACGGCTGATCGTGATTATCCGTAAATAAAATGTACGCAAGATCGTGCTTTTCGGTGAAATTCTGCCATTTCACCAGCACGTTTTTAATATCGTCGCCGCTATAAGGCGCGGGAGTGTATTTATCCGATCTCCCCAGCCCGATATGCTCGAACTGAAACACCGATTTCAGTTCGTTCCGATTTTTTCCGCAGATGTCGCAGATACTTTTCACGTCGGACTGACACTCGCCTACGGTGAAAAGATGTTTTACTTCGTCTCTGCCGAACAACTGTCTGATGTATTCGTGAAGATGCGGTCCGTTCAGCATTTTGTTTGCGGAAAAATCTTTGGAAATAAAATCCAGCACGTCGCAGCGGAATCCGTCTACGCCGAGATTTGCCCAGAAATCCACGATGTCGCAACACTCCTGCCGCACTTTCGGATTTTCCCAGTTCAGATCGGGCTGCTGCACGGCGAAAGAGTGAAGATAATATTCGTTCGTCGCGGCGTTGTATTCCCATGCGCTGCCGCCGAAACATGCCGTCCAGGCGGTGAGCGGTTTATCCGCCCAGATATAATAATCGTGATAGGGGTTGTTTTTCGACGAGCGGGCTTGTTTAAACCAGTAGTGTTCGGAAGAGGTGTGATTCACCACGAGATCCATGATGATTTTAATGCCGTTTTTATGGAGTTCTTCCGCAAGTTTTTTCCAGTCGTCCAGCGTTCCGAATTCGTCCATGATATCGCGGTAATCCGCGATATCGTAGCCGTTGTCGTAATTCGGGCTTTTATAGCAGGGGCAGATCCACACGGCGTTTATGCCCAGTTCTTTCAGGTAGGGAATTTTTTCTCTGATTCCGTTCAGATCGCCGATCCCGTCACCGTTCGAGTCGTAAAAACTGCGCGGGTAAATCTGATACACCGCCCAATCGAGATAATCGTTTTTTGCTTCTTTCATTTTTTCACCTTGAATGATCGTTTTCGCCGCCGTTTCGCATCGCGCGGCATACATGGCTTATCCGCCTTTCTTTTATTATAAACGGAGAATTTTATTATAAACGGAAAATGGGAAAATAATAGAGGAGATGATATGATTTTTTTTAGATATCTTATTTTTCGGAAGATAAGAACTTACTAAAAAGAAATGATTTTTTCACTATCATTTATAATATTTTCAGGTATAATTGAAAGGAACGAAAAACATTCCGGGAGAAATGAACAATGAAAAGTACCAATTCGTACGACGTTATCGTTATCGGAGGAGGAACGAAAGCGGAACGGCGAAAAAAACGCTATGAAGCGCAGTTTAATCCCTATATGTTCGCGTTTCTGGCGGAACGATTGCTGAGCGAAAACGGCGTGGATATTTTATACGGCGGCATGCTTTCAAAAACGCATAAAAACAAACAGGGAAACAAGATTGCGGAAATCGACGTTACGACGCGCGCGGAAACGCTTTCTTTTACGGCGAAATCGTTTGTGGATTGTACGGGCGACGCAACGCTTTGCGCGTATGCGGGCGAAGATACCGCTTTATCGGAAAGAGGCAACGTTCTCGCCGCGTGGTATTACGAAACGCGCGGAGGAGAGTACATGCTGAATATGCGGGGCAGCAAAGATAACGTGTATTCATCGCCGCTCGGAGAGGAAAAAACGTTCGTCGGGCTCGGCGCGGAAGAACTTTCGCGGGTGACGAAAATATCGCACGAAACGGTGTTGAACGATTTTCTGAAAAACGGAGAGGTCTCTCGTACGCATGCGCTTGCGGCGGTGAGTATGATTCCGCAGGTGAGAATGACGCGCAGATTGTGCGGCGCGGCAAATTTAAGAAAATCGGATGACGGAAAACTCATCTCCGCGAGCGCGGGAACGTTCGGAAGTTGGAAATCGCGCGGACCCGCTTACGAATTCCCCATGGGCGCGCTGTACGGAAGAAAAATAAAAAATCTGTTTGCGGCGGGAAGGTGCGTATCCGTGGAAGACGACGAAATGTGGGATATCGCTCGGGTGATTCCCGTTTGTGCCGTAACGGGTGAAGCGGCGGGCGTAATGGCGGCTTTATACGGCGATACGGGGGAAATCGAGCCTGAAAAAGTGCAGAGTACGCTTGTTTCGCGCGGCGTGAAAGTGCATATCGAAGATTGTCGCAAAGAAAAAAACGAATAAATAAAGCGCGGATGAAGCGTTTGTTTTTCAAGGCGTTTTAACGAATGCGATAAAATCAAAAAATAAGATTTCAAAAAAATACAATAAGTTTTGAACTATTTTAATGAATAGCGTCATGATATAATCAATCGCGAAAAATGTAATTCGTAAACGGCGACGGTTTCCGCAGCCGAAATTACGGTATTTTTTTGATAAAAGGAGAAAATCGTGACGAGAAAACTGAAAAATACGTTAATAATCGTTCTGACGTTTATGATGACGCTCTGCGGAAGTTTTGCTTTCTCGGGGCTTCTGGCGCGCGCGGAACTCGTTTCGCCGAGCAAAGAGGGTGCGCAGACGCTGGTGTCGATCTATAAAAACGGCTTGCAATCCGGTATGGATCTGGTGTGGGGCACAGCCACGACGGATCTCGGATACGTAAATTCTTCCGATACGCAGAACGAGGGAAAAACGCTTGCCGTGGATTGCACGCATGCGGCAAACACGGAATTTTATATCGACTTCGGAAAGGATTACGATATTTATACGGGCGCGGGATTTTCTTCCGAAACGCTTGAAAATTTCTACAAAAAGAGCGCGGTGGAATTCTGGATCAAACTCAACGATACCCCCGCAAGTTTCTTTAATATTTATCTGTTCCAGTTGCGCGGGGAAGAATATGCTTCCGCGCCTGCGAATCAGCGGTACATCAGAAGCAACGTGCAATTGAAATCGTATGTAGACGCAACGATTATCGGCGAATGGCAATACGTGCAGGTGCCTTTTACGGCATTTTCTTCCAACGGCGAATACGTCGACGAAAACAACGTGAAAGTGAAAGATACGCCCGTGAATCTTGCCAAAGTGTGCGATCGGCGCGATTCTTTCGTGCGAGGGAAAAAATCTGTATATCACGGGAGATACGCTGTATGCCGAAAGGGTGTTCGACAGTCTGCCCGCAGAAAAGATCGACGCGCTGTTTTTGCCGATCAACGGCAAGGGAAACAACATGAACGCGGCGGACGCGGCGCGCTTTGCATGCAGAATCGGCGCGGAAATCGTGGTGCCCGTGCATTTCGGAATGTTCGACGATCTGACGGGACAAGAATTGCAATGCGAAAATAAAATCATACCGGAAATTTACAAGGAGATTGTACTGAAATGAAAATTACCGATGTAAAAACGTTTGTGGTGGATTGCTTCCGCACCAACTGGGTGTTCGTGAAAGTGTATACCGACGAGGGAATTGCCGGCGTGGGCGAGGGTACGCTGGAATATAAAGAACATGCGCTCGAGGGCGCGGTGGAACATCTGAAAAATTACCTTCTGGGGAAAGATCCCCGCAATATCGAAAGGCTGTATCACGATATTTACCGCGACGCTTACTGGCGCGGCGGGGCGGTGTTGATGAGCGCGCTTTCCGCCGTGGAATGTGCGCTGTGGGATATTCTCGGGAAATCGCTCGGTGTACCCGTGTATACGCTTCTCGGCGGCAAAGCAAACGAAGATTGCCGCATTTACGTGAACGGCTGGTTTGCGGGGGCGAAAACGCCTCGGGAATTTGCCGAAAAGGCGAAAATTGCCGTAAAAAAAGGCGTTACGGCGATGAAATGGGATCCGTTCGGAAAGAGTTATCTGCAAATTTCAAACGCCGATCTTACAAACGCGCTGGAATGCGTGGCGGCGGTGCGCGAGGCGGTGGGTGATAAAATCGATCTGCTGATAGAAGGGCACGGCAGATTCGACGTGCCTACAGGCATAAAAATAGCAAAAGAACTGGAACAATTCAAGCCGATGTGGTTTGAAGAGCCTGTTCCGCCGAATAATCTCGAAGCGTTGAAAGCGGTACGGGATAAATCTCCCGTTGCGATCTCCGCAGGCGAAAGGCTGTATACGCGCTTCGATTACAACGAACTGTTCAGAACGCGTGCCTGCGATTACATACAGCCGGATATATCGCATGCGGGCGGGATCATGGAACTGAAAAAGATTGCGGCGATCGCCGAGGCGAATTATATTCCGTTCGCGCCGCATAATCCCAGCGGACCCGTCGCCAATGCCGCGACGTTGCAACTTGCGGCGTGCTGCCCGAATTTCTGTATTCTCGAAATTATGTATTCCGACGTAGATTACCGTAAATACGTTACGAACGAAAATCTCGTATACGAAAACGGCAGAATCAGAATCGGCGATAAGCCGGGGCTGGGAATAGAACTCAACGAGGAAGAATGCCTGAAACACCCGTACGTCGAGCACAATTTAAGGCACTATACGGGCGCGCTGACGGATATTCGTCCGCCGAAAACGGAATTTTATTTCTGAAAAGAAGCAGAGGTGGCTATTATGAAAAGATGGGCGTTGATAACGGGCGCGTGCGTGAATACGGGCGCGGCGATCGTTGAAAAATTTGCCTCGGAAGGCGAAAACACGGTGTTTACGGGAAGAAACGAAGAACGGGTGCGGGAAGCGGAAGCGCGTTATCGGGCAAAATATCCCGAGGCGGAAATTATCGGGAAAACGCTGAACGCGCTGGATAAAAACGGAAACGCGGACGAAACGGCGGTAAAAGATCTGTTTGCGGAACTGGAAAAACGGGGGATCTTTATATCAGATCTTATATTGAACGCCGCGGATCTCGGCGTGGGATTCGATGCGCTGGAAAGTCCGCTCGCCGATTTTCAGCGAGTGATGAATACGAACGTTTCGTGGAATTTCTGCCTGATTCAAAGCGCCGCGGTACGCATGGCGAAAAACGGCGGAGGAAGCGTTACGTTCATCAATTCGAACACGGCGTACAGGGCGATCCCGAATCGGGCGGCATATTCCGCTTCCAAAGGCGGACAACTGGGGCTGATGCGGGCGCTTGCGCTCGATCTGGGAAAATACGGCATAAGGGTGAACGCCGTGTTACCCGGTATGATTCATACGGACAGAACAGATAAAAATCCCGGATTTTATAAGAACGTGCCGTCGGCGTTTTCGCCTCTCGGAACGATTGCGGAAGGATCGGATATAGCCGACGCGGTATGGTATTTTGCGGCGCACGCAAAAAACACTACGGGAGCCGAACTCGCCGTGGATTGCGGCAATATGATTCAGTTGTATCCGATTATCCCCGATTAAAATATTTGTGCCGCGTGTCGTACCGCGGTACAAAATGAGATAAACCGCTTTTGTGCAGATTTTGCGCGGAAGCGGTTTGTTTTAACGCGCAAAAATGTTTATCGCACGGAAAAAATGCCTTTTTCGCTGCGCGTTTCTTTGCAAATTATTCTTGACAATATCCGCGGGATATGTTATACATATTATGCCGAAATCAAAGAAATTCCGTAGGGTGAAAAGATATGAAAATAAAAACGAAAAGAATCGCCGCGATGATCCTTGCCGCCGTAATGCTGTTCGGCGTGAGTTTTTCCGTGGCGAGATGTTGCTATATGAAATCCCGGCCGTCCGGATCGGAAGAGGATGCGAACGCCTATCCGACGGAAGTTTTTGAATCGGGAGTGTATAATCCCGTAAAAACGGAATACGCGGCGGAATATCTCGGCACGATTTCGCGCCGCATTCCGGAAACGTCGGACGGAGGACTGGAACGTTATCCGCAATACGGCGTTACGCTTTCCGACGCGACGCAGGAAGAAAAAAGCGCGATTCTTGCCGAAAACGCCGCCCTCTGCGCTTCGGAAAATACGTACGACGGCATGGACGAAGAAGGAAATTTATATCTGGGCGGCATAGCGACGGGAAAAAAATTATACCGTCACACGGCGGCGGGCGGCATGTACGAAGGCGACGTGCGGGATGACGAGCGCGCCGTGATCAAACGGATCACGATGCGTTCCCGCCCTGCGGGTAATCACATCACGGGGCTGTATGCGCCTGCGGGAGAGCCGATAAAGATCGAACTGAGCAAAGAAGATCTGAAAACCACGGGCGGACTCGTCGTGTACATCGGGCAGGCATTGCAGAACGGGCAGGCGAACAATATCTGGGCGGCGCGGGATTTCAACCGTATGCCCGTGATTTTAAATTCGATGACGGCAAAGGAAGAAATATCCTATGTGGGATCATATTTCGGCGGACCGATTTATGTCAGGCCCGTGAACGCGGGCGTGAAGTTTACCGTAACGATTTCGGGCGCCGTACCGTACGCGCATTATATTCACGGCTACACGACGAAAGAAGAATTTGAACTTTGCAAAGAATCTTCCGCTCCGTATTTCGATATGGAAGTGTGGGACGACGCGGTGCGCCATTCCGGGCCGCGAGCCCG
The DNA here is from genome assembly GCA_905203015.1 of uncultured Christensenella sp. Classification (GTDB taxonomy): domain Bacteria; phylum Bacillota; class Clostridia; order Christensenellales; family Borkfalkiaceae; genus Scatosoma. The sequence goes on from CAJKUC010000001.1 coordinate 8,249, forward strand.
TGCGGCGCGTTTCGATTACGAACAGATTTCGTCTGCCGCGGTGCTGTGGGATAAAATTTCGCGCGTTTCCAATCAGGTGCCGTCGGGCTCGAACGCGGCGATAGGTATTACGTTTTTATACGATCCGTTCGTGGCGGCGGGCGGTATGGTGGCGTTTGTAGGGCGTTCTACGGTGAATTGTCCGCTGTACTGCATGACGGCGGCACTGGATGCGGAAAGTGCGGTGAATAACGCGCCCGATGCATTCTGGGGCTGTATTCACGAATATAATCACCATTATCAGCGCTACGGTTTCGCGCCCGGCGACGAGGTGACGAATAACGCCGTGAGTCTTGTTTCGTACAGCCTGTATACGCGTAATTCCGCAAACCGCGCGATCGGCAACGCGAACGAGGGAAATTACGCCGTCGGGTGGGACAGATATACCAATCCTTCCTGGACGTTGAAACAGACTCTTGCGAATACGGGGACCAATTCCGCGCTCGACGGCTATGCGAATCTTCTGCATGCGTTCGGCGCGACGCGTTATTTACAGATGACGAAAAACGGAAACGGATCGGGCGGCGCGGACGTATGGTATAAAGCGGTGAGCGACGCGACGCATTACGATATGACGTATTATTTCACGGAGGTGTTGCATCAGACGGTGTCGGAAAATGTGCTTTCGGAATACGCGGCGAAAGATTATCCCGTATTCGTGCCCGTGGCGGCGATTTATCAGACGGGCAGAAGTTATACCGCGGACGGCGTAAAATATTATTCCCGCACGGCGCAGCCTTACGAAATCGAAACGGGGGAGAATTTTGAAATCGATCTGAATTCAAATCTTGTGATCCCGGGCGGATTTTCATGGCGGGTGAAGAATATTTCGCAACCCGCATACGGTAAAATCACGGAAAAAAGCGACGGCGTATATACGTATATTCCGGACGAAGCAAACCGCGAATCGGGAAAAATCGTCGTCACTCTCGAAATTACGAAGGACGACGGCGCGTTTGAAACGGAAGATACGGATATCGTCATCGAACTCAGACAGAAACAGTATAAACCGACGATGCTGGAACGCACCGTTTACACGTATACAGACGCAAACATGTATCAGAGCCCCGTGACGGCGGCGGAAAACGATTATGCGGGATACGAAAGCGTGAGGGAAGAGGATAACGAAAACCCCACTCAGAACGCAAACACGGATATATGGGTGCCGAATCCCACGAAAAACGCGATAATGGAAGTGCGGGGAAAATTCCGTATCGAGAGCGCGGGAAAATACCGCCTTGCCATCCGCGGGCGATATTATGCGGCGTTGTATGTTTCTTTCGACGGCCAATCTTACGAACTCGCCGCCGATATGACGAATCCTGCGAACGACGTGAAATTTGATCAGACGAATGAAAACAATTATAAAGATTACATGTTTTCCAAGGGACAGTGGGTGTATTTCAAAGAAGTGTTGCTTATCACGTCCGACAGAAGTTTCGTCGGGCTCGGAATAGGCATGTTCGACGGGGATAACGTAAACGTGAGTTATCTCAATGCCTATCGGAACTCTTATTATAAAGAGGAATTTGATTCCGATTATTTCTATTCCCGTAATTATACCTATAATTATCGCGAGGAGAGCGGAAAGCAGACGCTTATTTCGGCGAATTACAGGCCGTGGGATAATACGAAGCCGATCGATTTGCTGTTCGACGAAGACGATACCAATTGGATTCATTCGGACAGATCGGATATTTCCGCGGACAATCCGTTTGAAATCACCGTCGATCTCGGCGATACGATGCGCGCCAACCGCTTTACGATTTACGGTGAGCCTACGCGGCAGTATCAGCCGAAAGATTTCGTGTTGTACGGCGGAACGGATCCCGAAAATATGGAACCGATCGCAACGGTGACAAATTCCGTCCGCGAAAACAATAACGTGGCGGCGGATTTCGCGGAACGGGAAATACGGTATTATAAACTGGTGGTTACGGATACCTGGGCGATCGGGCAGAATTATCGTTATATCGCGTTCCGTTGCGCGAAATTTTCGCTCTTTTACGACGGCGGAACGTTGCTTTCGCCAGACGAAAACATATTCGCGTATAAAGGCGGCTGGAAACTGAGCAATCGTTTTTCCACGTTCGGGCATTTGTACGAAGGGGAAAACGCTACGGCGGAATTTACGTTTACGGGCAGCCGTTTCGCGATTTTTTCCTGCGAGGCGGAAGATTTCGATTCTTTCGAGATTCTTATCGACGGAGAAACAGCGGGTACGGCGAAAATCGACGGAAGCGGCAACGATACGAAAATGGCGTATTTATCCGATACGCTTGCCGAGGGCGAACACCGCGTAACGATCCGTAGCAAAACGCGGTTTAATATAGATTCCGTCGTATTGTGGAAAACGGCAACGAATGAGGAGGAAAGAAGATGATCGCAACAAACCTTTTATTCTGCGTGAATTTCACCTATGAAAAGACCACGCTGGGCAAGCCGCACGCGCATCCCTGCTATGAAATCGTGTACTATGTGAACGGCAGCGGCTGGGTGGATTTTCATAAGGAACGGCATACGTTCAATAAGGATACGTTTATGCTGGTGGGGCCGAAAGTGCAGCATACGGAATTCGACGAAAAAGGCACGGAAGTGCTGTATATCGGGTTGGAAATTTTAGGCGAAGACGGGTATGCGGAAGGGATTTATAGCGAAGCAGATTACGGAATAAAAGAATATATGCGGAAAATTTATCACGAAGTGACGAACCGGACGGTGTATTCCGAACAGTTGATCAACAGTTATTGTACGATCATTGCGATCAAACTGATTTCCGCCGCGAGAAAACGCCCGCTGATTTCCGCCGACCGCAATCTCGATAATATTCTGAATTATATCGATTCCAATTTCTGCTGCGAGATAGATACGGCGAAACTGGCGGAAATGTCGGGGTACAGTTACGATCATTTCAGAAAAATTTTCGCGAAGAAATACAACGTGGGAGTGAACGAATATATTCTGCAAAAGCGGATCGAACTTGCCGACAGATTGCTTCGCGGCGGCAACGGAAAGGAATATCTGATCAAAGAAATCGCGGCGCGCTGCGGCTTTTCCTCCGTGGCGCAATTCTGCACGAAATACAAAGAAGCGATGGGCGATACGCCAAACGGGGCTCGGGCGAAATATCTCGACGGATTGAAAGATCTGAAAAGGGATAAATTCGCCGCGCCGTAAGAATCGCGGAAATCGATTATAAAAATCGGTTATATATTTTGAAAATCGGTTGTCTTTATTTTTGTATATTGACAACCGACTTTTTTTATGATACTATTCTTATGATTTTTACCTTAATTTAAGCGGTAAATAATGAAAAAATTTCAATAAATAAGCATTTTTGGCAATGAGGGAAAGAAAAATGATAAATTTCAAAAAATGGTTATCCGCATCCGTTGCGGGCGTGATGATCGCGGTGACGGGAGCAGGGGCGGCGGCTTGCAAAAAAGACGAGGACATACCGCTCGATTCTTCACACGGTATCGCGGATCAAAGCAATTTATACGGAATGTGTTATTTATTGGAAGAGAGGAGCACGGAAACTCTGGATATCGGGAACGAAGTGCTGCTGATGAAGAACCTGGGCGTTAGAACGGTGCGGCAGTGGATGCATTTCCCGCATTTCATGTCAAATCCGAAAACGCTGAAAGAAAATTGCGAGGCTACGAAAAACATGCACGATTTGCTTGCCGCGTGCGAAGAGGCGGGCATGACGAATATCGGCATGAATCATCATAATTTCAACGCTACGGGCAACACCGTGGCAAAGCCGTACAAACGCGACGTTTCAAGCGGCAGCGCGTATGTGGAATGGCTGAACGATTATTACGATTCCTGGCGCACGCTGGTGAAAGAATTTCCCGAGGTGAAATACTGGGAAATCGATAACGAAGTGAATAATTCCGATTTCATGTGGAACGGCGTATCGCACGATTCGTACTCTGTGAAAGAAATGGCGGAAATCGCCACGGATATGTTTTATTACGCTTCCCGCGCGATTCACGATGAAAATCCCGCCGCGCAGACGATCATGGGCGGGCTTACCGAGCCGAAAGGGCTTGGCATGGGCAACACCGCCACTTTCCTGCAATTGCTTTACGATAACATCGCGAGCGGAGAATACGGCTATTTCTACGGCAAGGAGGATGTGCCGGCGGCTTCGGAAAACGCGGACGATTATTTTCAGATCGCCTGCTGGCATCCGTACATGGCGTCGTTTTTCAAAAAGAATTTCATCGAAATCAACAAAGAGTACTACGATATTATTCTGAAAAACGAGAAAAAGCACAAAAAGGTGTTCTTTACGGAAATCGGCTGGAACGATACGAACGTAAACGGCGAACAGAACGCCGTGAAATATATGGAAGAAATGTTCGACGCCTGCAAGCAATTCCCGTGGCTGGAAACGGTGAACATATTCAAATTGTACGACGTAGGCAAACTGAACAACTGGGACAGCGCGTACGAAGTGCGTTTCGGGCTGGTGCACGATCCCGATTACACGAGAACGTATTACAAACTTTCGATCGAAACGGAATCGATCAATATCGCGGCGGACGGAAGATGTATTCCCGGCGCGCCGAAGAACAAAGCGTATGCCTATCAGAGGCTGGCGGGCGGCACTGGCAGCCTCGAAGTGCTGATGAATAAGGGGAGCGGACAGAAATGAAAAGAAAATCTCTTCTGCCGCTCGCGGCGTTTGCGCTCTGTTTTTCCGTGTCGTTCTCCGCGGCGGGGTGCGATGCTTCGGGCGGAAAAAACGATACGAAAGACGACGATAAACGGGAGGAAATTCCTCTCGACACCGATCACGGCGTTGCCGACAGATCGAAACTGTACGGCATATGCTATCTGATCGAAGATCGCGAATATACGGGTTCGCCGTTTACGGCGGAAGATTTTGCGACGGATTTTCAACTGATCGCAAATCTCGGCGCGAAAACGGTGCGGCACTGGATGCACTTCACGTATCTGATGAAAGATAAAGATACGATGAACGAAGAGCATTGCGCCACGATGCACGCCGAACTGGCGGAAAGCACGTCGCACGGTATTACGAATATCGGAATGAATCACCATAATTTCAATAACGGCGCTCATTCCGTGGGAAAAGTGCGGCGTAATCTGGCGACGGGAAGTTATTATAAGGCTTGGCTTGAAGATTACTATACGTCGTGGTACAATCTCGTTTCCGAGTTTCCCGAAGTGGAATACTGGGAAATCGATAACGAACCGAATAATCCCGATTTTATGTACAGTTGCTATGATAAAACGCTGTTCGATTCCGATATGATGGCGGCGATTTTCACGGATATGCTCTACTACGCCACGAGGGCGATTCACGAGGCGAATCCCGAAGCGAAAAGCGTAATGGGCGGGCTGACCGAACCGATGGGGCAGGGGAAGAGCGACGAGACGGGAAGCCGACCTTCCGACGCGTGGTTTTTACAGAAGATCTACGATAATATTTTCAGCGGGGAATACGGCTATTTTTATTCTTCCGAGACAAACGAAACGGCTTCCGTGAATCCCGACGATTATTTCGATGTAGCGGCGTGGCATCCGTACAGGGATACGAAAGATTTCGACGCGGATTATTTCGTTGCCGAAAACCACAAAGTGTATCAGACGGTGCTCGATAACGAACATAAACACAAAAAGGTGTTTATCACGGAAGTGGGCTACAGCGAAGCGGGCAAAGGCGCCGACGGGGCGGCGGCGAACGTGATCGCGCTGATGAAAGCGGTGGAAGAGCGTATGCCCTACGTGGAGACGGTGAATATTTTCAGAATGTTCGATAACGCCGATACGGATTGGGCGGCGCACGGCAACGTTTCGAGATTCGGCTTTTTCGCCGATCCGAATCCCGATCGCGCGTATATGGATTCGTACGGCACGCGACAGATGATCGCGGGGGAAGCGAAAGACCTCGCCGTTTTATATCAGAAGGCGGCGGGCGGAACGGGCGATCTGAATCTGCTGAAAAATTATTATACGAAGCGCGCGTAAAGCGTGCGGAAAAAGCGCTTTGGGATACGAAGCGGGTACGAAAAAGTTAAAAAAGGCAACTCCGCCTTCAAGGAGAAACAATAAGGAGCGAAGATATGAAAAGAATGAACGGTAGCAAAAAAATTGCGGCATTGCTCGCACTTTGCTGCGCGGGAAGCGCGGCGGCGGGCGCAACGTTGCTCGGCGGGAATACGGCTTTCGCCGCCGAGACGAAGCAACTTACGATGGGAGATCTTCCCTATTACACCTGGTACGGCAAGTATGAGGGGCACAGCATCAACAACATGAAAGTGAAACTGATGTACACCGATTCTTCGGCGAGATATTTCGATTCGACGAAGAGCGATTACAATCTGAAAGACTTCACGGAAAAATCGAGCGACACGGCGTTGAAACTCGACGGCTTCACCGTGGCGAACTGGAAATACGAATTCCCTTCCGGCGGCGGCAGCGTTGTGGCGTATGTAGAGGCGGAAGCGGCGGGAACGATCGCATGGGATTACACGGCGGCGGCTTCTTTCGACGGCTGGATCGATTGGAACAGTCTGTATGCCGTATATAAATACGACGCGGCGTCGAAAGCCGTAACGCAGGTGACGAAGGCTTATCATGCCGACACCACAAAAGCGGATATCGTGAAAGGCGTATCCGTAGAAGTGGCGAAAGGAGACGTGATCTATTACGAACTCGGCGCGGATATCGGCAGAAACTATCAGAATATGCAAAGCGCGACGATCACGTTCACGGAAAAGGGCGAGACCGACGCGGCTACGGAAGAGCAGATCGCCGAATACAAAAAGAAACTGGAAGATAAAGTGGCGGGGCTGAACGAATCGGATTACACCGCGGAAAACTGGGCGCTGATTCAGAAATACCTTTCCGATTTCAAGAGCGCGACGTATGAAAAACTTTCCGTATTGCAAGCCGCTTATACGAAAGCCGCCGCGGATATCGACGCCGTGAAGACGAATACGCTCGATAACGCGAAAGCCGCGAAAAAAGAGGCGATGAAAGAATATCGCGATACGCTGAAAGAAACGAATTACGTTGCGGAAGAATGGGCGAAAGTGACGGCTGCGTACGACGCCTTCCTTACGGCGGTGGAGAACGCGGAAACGCCCGAAGAAGTGACGACGGCGTACGATACGGCAATCGCGGCGATGAAAGCGGCGCTTCCCGTGAAAGAACAGGGCAAGGATCTCGATTATTGCGAGAAGATGAATGCAAACGGCTATACGTGGATCGAAGGCGCCGTGGCGGATACGAAACTGATGACGGGTACCGTGGAAAGCGGCCTGCTCGATTTCGATCATCAGGGGCAGGATAAGTATTATATGTACAACGAATCGCTGAACGCCGGGCTCGATACGCCTTTGTATTTCGCGCAGAACTGGAAATGGTACATCGGCAGAAACGCGGCGATCGTGAAAATATTCAAAGCGAAGAAAAATTGCTCGCTTACGATCGAAAACGCGCTGCAAGACGGGCAGAACAACGGCTGGACGGATAACTGCCTGCTGAACGTATATATCGTGCGCGGCGAAGAAACGAAAAAGATCGCCACGGTGAAAAATCCTTCGACGGAAGCGGATTTCAGCGGCGTATGGTATATGAAAGAAGGGGATATGCTTTATTTTGAGTTCTGCTCCGCTACGATTCTCGAAGGGCAGGTGAGAAATTTCCAGGCGCCCTGCTATACGACGTACGATCTCGATTCCACGGCGTTCGACGAAGAGAAATACACCGAGCAGAATCACGATCTGCCGCAGGCGGTGAAAGATAAGATCGCCGAAAAACAGGCGGCGCTCGATACGTGGTTTGCCACTCTTAACGAGACGGATTATTCCGCCACGAACTGGGCTCTTTTACAGGACGAACTGGCGACGTTTGCCGAAAGATGCGAAACGGAAGTGAGCACGACGGAAGACGTGGAAGCGTTGTACAACGAAGTGCTTGCGGCGGCGCAGGCTGTGGAAACGATCGAACAGGCGGAAGCCTCTTTGAAAAAGGCGTTGCAGGAATATGCCGACGAATTGCAGGCGAAATACGACGAACTGATCGCAAACAACAAATATTCAAAAGACGGGCGTACGGCGCTGGACGAGGCGCTTGCCGACGGAAAGGCGAAGATTCTTGCCGCGAAGAGCAAAACGCTCGGCAATTCCGCGAAATTGCAGGCGATCGCCGCTCTGAATAAAATCGAAACGAAATCCGGCTGCGGCGGTTCGATCGGAATCGGCAGTGCTGCGGCGGTGCTTTGCGCGGCGGCGGCAGCGTTTGCGGCGACGAAGAAAAAGAAAGAAGACCGATAAAACGGCGCGCGGGTTTGTAATCGTAAAACGACGAAAAATCCGCAACGGAAAAAGCACCTTTTTGGCGGGAGGAAAACGCTTCCGCCGAAGAAGCGCGATAAGTGGAGTATCGTATGGAAAATGCAGGCGCAAAAATGCGCGAAGAAGCGAAAAAAGAAAAACGGATCAAGAAAAAAACGGGCGGCAGGCGGAATCTTTTCGCCCGGTTCTGGCCGCTGTATCTGATGTTGTTGCCGTTGATCGTATATTTGTTTATCTTCAATTATTATCCGATGTTCGGCTTGCAGATCGCTTTCAAAGATTGGTACGTAAGAAAGGGGATCTGGGGCAGCCCGTGGGCGACGACGGACGGAAAACTCGATTTGTTCAAACATTTCTCGCAACTTTTCGGTACGTCGCTGTTTAAGGAAAAACTCGTCAATACGTTGAGGATTTCGCTTCTGAAAATGCTGTTCGGGTTTCCCGCGCCCATCATTCTGGTGCTTGCGCTGAACGAATTGCCTTCGGCGCGTTTCGCGAAATTCACGCAGTCTGTTTCGTACATACCTCACTTTTTATCATGGGTGGTGCTCGGCGGAATTTTCTTATCGCTCGATAAATCGGCGGCGTTTCAGGGGATCATGCTGAAACTGTTCGGAAAAAACGTGCATTTTTTCAGCGACGATAATCTGTATATAGGTTTTTTGATTTTTTCCGATATTTATAAAGAAGTGGGCTGGGGCACGATCATCTATCTTGCCACGCTGATGAATATCGATCCGCAGTTGTACGAGGCGGCTTCGCTCGACGGGGCGGGAAGATTCAAAAAAATCGTCTATATCACGTTGCCCGGGCTGCTTCCCGCGATTTCGTTCAACGCGATTCTTACGCTTTCCAATATTATGTACGCGGGATTCGATCAGATTTATAATACGTATAACAGCGTGCTTTCTGGCAAGGGCGAAACGCTTGAAATGTATCTCTTTTCTCTCGGTATCACGGGCGGCAACTATTCGCTTTCAACGGCGATCGGCTTATTCAATTCGCTGATCGGCTGCGTGCTCGTCGTCATCACGAATAAACTGACGAAAATGATCGGAGGCGAAGGAATATGGTGAAACGGGAAAACGAAAGAAACGAAACGCAAAGGCGGAAAGGAGACGGAAAATTCAAAACGTATTTAAAATCCGTTTTCGGAAAAAATCCTTCCGATATACGCTGTAACGTGATCTTGTATCTGATTACTCTCATTTTTCTCGCGGTGCTGATCGCGCCGTTCGTATATGTGGTGACGGAATCCTTCCGTTCGAGGCAACTCGTGAACGGTTTGCCCGTGGAAGTGTGGAGTTTTTCGGCGTATAAATCCGTCCTCGGCAACAGCAATATTTTCCGCGCTTATATCAACACCATCGTGGTGACGATCGTGGGTACGGCGGTGGCTGTGGCGTTGACGACGGTGGGCGCGTATCCGCTCTCGAAAAAGGAACTTCCGGGGCGGCAGGCGGCGTTGATTTACGTATTGATCACCATGCTCTTTTCGGGCGGGCTTATTCCGTTTTATATCCTGATCAGAAACGTCCTGCAACTGACGGACAGTTATTTCGTGTATATCGCAGTGGGCGCGACGGGCGCGTTTAATATCTTTGTGGTGAAAAACTATTTTCAGGGGATCCCCGCGGAACTGAGCGAATCCGCTTCTTTAGACGGCGCGGGAGAACTGAGAATCTTCTTTTCGATCTATCTGCCGCTTTCAAAGCCGATTATTGCCACGGTGGCGTTATGGGTGGCTGTGGGCAAATGGAACGATTATATGACGGGGCTTTTATACATTAAATCGCAGGAAAAACTGCTGATACAGAATATTTTGAGGGATATGCTTTCCAAAGCCACGTCCACTTCGGGCATCGGCGGAGATTCTTCGATGCAGGCGCTGGCGGAATCGGTGAGGTGGTCGTTTCCATTATTCCCATTATGCTGATTTATCCTTTCGTGCAGAAATATTTCACGAAAGGCGTTATGGTGGGCTCGGTGAAAGGCTGAGCCGCGGTTAAGGATTTTGATTATGACGGAAAAGAAATTTATTTTGGATACCGATATCGGCGACGATATCGACGACGCATACGCGCTCGATCTGGCGTTGAAAAAGAATCTGCCTCTTCTCGGCGTGACTACCGTATTCAGGTGGACGGAAGAAAGGGCGCGGATCGCGAAAAAAATGATCGCGTTGAGCGGAAAATCGATGCCCGTGTATTTCGGGCTGAAAGGCTCGTGGGGAGTGGAAGGGCATTGCTGCCAATGGACGGACGATCTTGCAAAAGAAGCGTATGCGCCCGATAACGAAAACGGCGCGGAAGAAGACGCGGTGGATTTCATTATAAACAGCGCGAAAAAATACAAGAAAAATCTTACGATTCTCGCGATCGGGCCGTTGACGAATATCGCGGCGGCGATCGAAAAAGATCCCCGGGCGATGAAAGAGATCGGCGGCGTGATTATGATGGGCGGAGATTACGCGAATCAGTATGTGGAATGGAATATCCATTGCGACGTTGCGGCGGCGAAAAAAGTGTTTTCTTCCGATATTGAAATCACCGCGTTCGGCTGCGAAGTGACGTCGAAATTCGTGGTGAGCGACGAAGAACAGAATTTTATGCTGCATATGAAAGGAGACGCGTATAAGGAATATCTTTCCGAACTTACGAATTTTTGGCTGGTATCGAAGTTGCCGGGCTGGAAAATCTGCCTGCACGACGTGATGGTGGTGCGGCAGGCATACGAAAATTATTGCGATCTGCGCGAGATATACGTACATCTTGAAACGGGCAGCGAATATCTGTACGGAATGACGGCGGATACGACGAAATTCGATCTTGTGGATAAACGAGGCGAAAAGAAAATCAGAATCGCCGTGAATCCCGATTTTAAAGAAATGATCAAAAACGAAATGAACGTTCTCGGTTTTAAGGAGGATTAAAACATGAAAAAAGCAATACGATTGACTTGTCTTGCACTGGCTGCGGCAACGGTTGTGCCTATGGCTTCCTGCCGTTCGGGCGGCGGCGGAAACGCCTCTTCGCAGAGCATACGTATTTTCACGTATTCGGGCGACGAGTACGCGGGCGCGAAAATGGATTCTGTTTTTCAGAAAATCGAATCCGACGTAGGCGTGGAAATTTCGTTCGAGGGCGCGAAGAGCGAAAATTATTATACGAAACTCACGCCCATGATGAACAGCATGGATCTGCCCGACGTTGTGTGGTCCGATCCCGAAAATTCCGAGGGCGCGTTCCAGCGCTGGGCGGATCCCACGCAGGATCTTTTATGGAATCTCGACGAACTTCTGATCGGAAACGAAGATCGCTATCCGTATCTGAATAAACTGGTGTACAGCGATCAGTATAAAAATATTCAGTATTACGGAGGACATTATCTTGTTCCCGCCGTGGAAACGAAAACGGCGTGGGCGATCTATTATCGCGCGGACTGGCTGGAAGCAATCGGCTTTGTAGGCGAAGACGGAAAAGCGAAAGCCCCCGAAACCCTCGACGAATTCGAGGAAGTGATGAGCAAATTTTCGGGCGTGAATCTTTTCACCGACGCCAACGGAAATCCGTCCGGGCAGACGTACGGCATTTCGCCGAACACCTACAATTATTATCTGAATCCGTTGTACGGCGCGTTCGGCATCACGCCCGACTGGGATATCACCGACGGCGAAGAGGTTTCCTATATGTACGCGAGGAAACAATTCAAGCCCTATCTCGAATGGATGAACGCGATGTATAAAAAAGGCTGGATCGATCCCACGTTCAATCAGAATACGGGCGACACCGACCGCAATCAGTGGTACAACGGGAAAGTGGGCTGTATCATGACGAACGGCGAAGGGCATATGGAATGGGTAGTGGCGAATTTCGAGGACGCGAACGGCGCGGATAAAGTGATCGTCGGGCCTCCGCTTCTCGGCACGGGCAACACGTCTTCACTTACGGGAAAAACGCTCGGCGTGGAAGGCGAAAGAGGGTATTCCGACTGGGGCGGAGATTACGGCGGCTACGCAATCACGAAAGGCACGAAAGACGTATATAAAACGTTGGACCTTCTTGAATATCTTATCAGTCCCGAAGGATCGAAACTGAGATTATACGGAATCGAAGGCACGCACTACACCTACGACGAAGAGGGAAATATCGTCGCCGATCTCGACGGAAGAAATTCCGAACGCTCGAATTATTTCGGAAAAGTGAAAGACCTCGACGGGAATTCCGTGAACGCGGGGTTGCACGGCATGGGCAGCAGATTCGGCTACGCTGTGGATTGGGACGAATTTGAAAAGAGCGGAAAGATAGAAATCGCCACGGATATCGGTTCTCTGTATCCCAAGTACGGCGCGCTTGTGCGGCAGGCCGTGGAGTATACGAAATATTTGCAACATTCCAGACTCGTGAACGTTACGGCGTATCCCTCGCTCGTGTACAATAAACAGGCGGAAGTGAAAAATATTTCGTGGTCGTTCGTGAATAAGGCGATTATCGGCACGGCGAATCTCACGAGCGACTGGGACGGCATGATTTCCGATCTGCAGAAAGCGGGCTATAACGATATTAAAAACATCATCAGAGAAACGGCGCAGGAATTGGGAATCATCGGCTGACAAAACGAATATTGCGGCAGACGAAACGCTTGAAAACGGCGGGGGTGTTTGCCGCAGACCTTTAATAAAACGAGGTGCACATGAAAAAAATATTATCGGGCGCGCTTGCCGTTCTGCTTGCCGTTTCCGCGATGTCTTTCTCGTCGTGCGGGAAGGATGATAAAAAAAGCGGCGAATTCGACGAAAGCAATATTGTGCTCAGTTTTTCCGCAATGAGCGACATCCACCAGCAGGTGGGGCAGGAGAAGGTGAAAGATAAACTCGTCCGCGCGCTCGATTATGCGGAAGAACTTGCGGGCGGAGCGCTCGACGTAGCGCTGTTTGCCGGCGATCTCACGGAGGATACGTGGGAAAAAACGGGGCTGAAAGATCAGCCGGATTACACCACAGAATATAACGCGGATATCGCAATGCTGAAAACGGCGATCGAAGAAGGCATCGACGTGAACGAAACGGGCGTTTTTTATTGCCTCGGTAATCACGATACAGATCCTTCCGTGCTCGGCGACGTGATGACGGAAATGCCTGCATTGTTTTACAGCCAGTTGGGCGAAGAATTTTTCCGCATCGATACGGCGGATTCCGAACCCGCCGAGGGCAGACGGCATGCCGTGGTGAACGGCTATCATTTTCTTTCCGTGAATCCCGCAAGATACTGGACGTTGAACGGCTATGAAAAATCGACGCTGGATTGGCTGGACGAAAAACTTTCGACGATCACGAAGGAATCGCCCGATCGGTATGTTTTCGTTACGGCGCACCCGCCTGTATACGAAACGGTGAACGGTTCCTGCGCCACCACCTGGGGCGACGCGGATATTGCCGCCGTTATCTCGAAATATCCGCAGGTGGTGTATTTCAGCGGGCACATTCATAACGTTTTGCAGGATGAAACGCAGATCAGCCAGAACGGCGCGTTCACCGCGCTCGATTGCGGCAGCGTGAAATATACGGGCTGGATGAACAACGTAAACGACAATCTGATTAAATTCGATAACGACGTAGGCACGCGTATCGACGATTTTTCGGAAGGTCTGCTCGTTCAGGCGGACGTCAACGGGAATCTGCGCGTGCAACGTTGCGATTACGTGACGAAAAACGTGATTAAAGACGCATGGGAACTTTCTTATCCGCAAAGCGATGGTTCGCATCTGAAAAAATACGATAACGAGAGCAGAAAGGCAAACAACGCCGCTCCCGTGTTCGCAAGTTCTTCCGCGCTCACCGTGACGGCATCGGGCAACGACGTTTCCTGCGTGTGGCAGGCGGCAACGGATGACGACATGGTGCGTTACTATACGCTTACCGTGTATAACGTGAACGATACGAAAAAAACGAAAGTCAAGACGTTCTATCTCGGAACGTTTACCTATCGCTACGATCGTGTGGAAGATATGCCGGAAAGCGAATCGTGGAAATTCACGATCGACGATATGAAGAAGTATTGCGAAACGTATAAAACGGAGTATACGGGCGAGTATTATTTCGAGTTGCGCGCGGTGGACGTATGGTTTGCCCGCAGCGAGGTGATCACCGCTTTGTTTTCTGCGGCGGAATAAAAAATAAGCGCTTTGAAAGCGAGATCTTAACGGCTTAACGGCGAAAACAGATTCCGCCCCACCGAAATATCGGCAACGGGCGGGATTTTCTTTTCGGTTTTCCCGAAACGGAGAAAACAGCGTGAAAACCGCCCCGATCAAACGCCGATTTTCGGAAAATGCCGTTCGGAACGCAAAAAAATTGACATTAATAATCAGAAGTAGTATAATCGGAATGCAATTTGCGGGATAATGCGAATACGTTTCCCGGAAACGAATAAGGACGAACATATGAACACGGTGAAGATAGAAAAACAAAATACGAGACTGATCGCGCACAGAGGCGTGAGCGGAATAGAGAGGGAAAATACCGCCGCGGCGTTCGTTGCCGCGGGCAACCGGGGCTATTACGGCATAGAAACCGACGTGCACGTGACGAAAGACGGCAAATACATTATTATTCACGACGACGATACGAAAAGGGTGTTCGGCACGGAATACTCCGTAGAGGGGAGCGATTTCGATCTTTTGCGCTCGCTGCGCCTTACGGATAAGAACGGCGACGAACGGGGGGATCTGTGCCTGCCGACATTGGATGAATACCTCGGAATATGCAGAACGTATGATAAAATCGGCGTTCTGGAATTGAAAAACGCCATGGAAAAGGCGCAGATAAAAGAAATTTACGAAACGGCGAAAAAGAAATACGATTTGACGAAAATGATTTTCATATCGTTTTGTTATGAAAATCTTGCCGTTTTAAGATCGCTCGACGCGAAGATTCGTCTGCAGTTTTTAACGGGCGAAGAAGTAAACGATACGCTGATCGGCAAATTGAAAAAATACGGGCTCGGGCTCGATATTTATTTTGAAAAACTTACGGCGGAAAACGTAAAACTTTTGAAACAAAACGGCGTAGAGGTGAATTGCTGGACGGTAGACGATAAATCGGCTGCGGAACGGCTTATTTCCTACGGCGTGGACTATATCACGACGGATATACTCGAATAAACGGATATTTTCAATCGGAGGCAAAAAGACGGGCTCGTTTTTTGCGTGATCGGAAGGCTGCGGCGACAAATGAAAAAATGGCAGATAATTAAAACGGTATTATATTTCCTTCTGGCGGTTCTCGTGGGCGTGTTTTTTAACGTGTTGCTCGAAAACGTACGCTATGTAGTGGGCCCGCTGATGATCGTATATGGGCTGGAATCGATCGTGGTGCACCTCGCGCTGAAAAAAAAGTTCTCCGAAGAGAACGAATGTTTTCGGGGTGTTTTCGAGGTGACGCTGGGCGTTTTACTGTTGCTGTCGAAAGAAATTTCTTACGAAAGCGCATGCATTATATGGGCGATCTGGTCGATTTTCCGCGAAACGCGGGAACTGGAGGAAATATTTAAGCGGATCGAACATAAAATACCGGTGATCGTCGATCTGGCGGAATCCGTTTTTTCGATTATCATTTCCATTTTGTTGATTCTGAATCCCGAAGAATATCATATTGCGATTCATGCCGTGTTCCTGATCGTGGAATTGATTTCCACCGTATCTTTGCCCTATTTCAGAAGTTATTATATCAAACGCAACGGAAAACTCAAGCCCGACGAATTGAAAGCGGAACTGAATCCTTCCGCAGAAGAAAAAGAGGAAAGAAGGGATTCGGGGGCAGATTTATAAATTCGGTAAGATTTCCGCAGCCGCGAATCATATAAAATAAATGAATAAACAAAACAAACCGTAAGCGCAGAAACGCGAGCGGTTTGTTTTCATGAGGCGAAAGAAGCGATGAAATGCCAAGAAACGGTGAAAAGCGACAAAAAACGACCAAACGTTCGTAAGAAAACGGCAAAGAAAGAGAGGGAAACAAGAAAAAACGAAAAAATAAGCGAAAAATTATTGACAAAAACGGACGCGTACGCTTATAATGGTTGACGTGTGCACAATAAAAAAGCAAACTAGTTTATAATAAGGGAATAAGGCGAAAGAAAAAATGGACGAAGACGGGAGAAGAAAAAAGTATTTTTGTGCGAAAATCGTGGTGGAGACAATCGGAGAAAAGGATATCGTGAGATGTTCCGGGAAACAAGACGAACCCGACGGAAATATATCGGATCGCGTGGTGTCCGACCCGTACGATTGGCTCGGTACGTTGAGTTGAAGAAACGACGGGAAGAGAGAGAAGGACAAGCAAGAGAAAGAAAAGAAAAACAAAAGAGGGAAAAAACAGATGAATGAAAGAGCGAATCGCAGAAAGACGAGAATAACTGTGGCGGCAATATTAAGCGCGGCGGGGCTTGCCCTGATAGCCGCGGGAGCGGGAAAAATCGCGGGGAAAGAGGCGAAGGCGGAAGAGATAAAGATAGTAGAGGGAAGCGGCGAAGCGGGTGCGTTCGAGATGCTGGAAGGCGCGTCCGTGCGGCTGAACGTGGAAGACGGAGAATACGGAATCCGCTTCGGAGCGCGTGTGAGCGATCGGGAGAGAGAATACGGATTCATGGTGGTGCCGGACGAACTGGCGGAGAGGTATAACGAGGAAGAACGGGAAATAACGCTGAGCGAATATTGCGAAGAGGAAGCGAAAAAAGCGGGCGGAAAACCGGCGAAAGCGGAAGGCTTGCAGGCGGACGAAGAAGGGAAGATATATTTATCGCTGGTGGACGTGCTGTGGGAGAATCTGAATCGCGGCTTTACGGGGATCGCGTATTATACGGAAGAGGGAAGCGGGAAGAGGATAGAAGCGTCGGGAGCGGGGAAAAGCGAACGAAGCATAAAAGAAGTGGCGGAACGCGCGGTAGCGAGCGGAAATCTGAATCAAGAGGAACGGGAAGCGGCGGAACGGCTGGTGAAAGACGGAGAGAAACAAGCGAACGGGATAGCGATCGATTCATCGCTCGGGGAAAGATTTCTTGAAGTGCGAGAGGAGGACGGGAACGAAGAGGCGTCGGAAGACGCGGGAAGCGGAGCGGACGGAGAGGGCTGGCATATCAACGGCGGAAAAAAGATCACTGCACGGCTGAACGAAGAGACGATAGAGAGAAGATTAAGGGAAGCGGACGGAGTGGTGAGTTTCCGGATGAAAGGTCTGTACAGAGGAAGCGTAACGTTTTATAACAGAGACGGAAGCGCGGGAAGAGCGGTACGGCTGAGCGCAGGGGAATACGAGGAGATCATGATGCCGGGAAAAGAATTTCGCGGGTATGAAAAGATCGTGTTCGCGGGGGAAACGGGAGAAGACGGAAGAACGAGATATTATATAAGCGAAGTGAGAGAAGAGAGCGCGGAAGAAGCGGGAAAGCGGATAGAAGCGGAGATAGCGGAACTGGAAGTAAGCACGATAGGAACGGAAGAGGAGAAAGAGGAGATAAGAAAGCGGATTGCGGAAGCGGAAGAAAAGTACGGAAATTTAAGCGATAAAGCGAAAGAATACGTAGCGAATTACGCAAGACTGGAAGAATTGAAGAAAGCCCTGGAAGGCGAGGAAGAAACCGAAGAGGTGATTTACAGCGCGAAAGATAACCCTACGTTGTTGCAGGTTACCGGAACGACCCAAGACGGCGCGAAAATAAAAGCCGAGAAAGTGAAGATCGGCGGGGAAGAAAAGAAAGTATGGAGTCTGGTGCGGGAACAATTTGCCGCAAGGACGGGATTTGAGTTTACGCCGGAAAAAGGCGAGGTAAGTATCGACGAAGCGACGGCGATTTACGACGAAATTATTCTCGAAATATACATCGAAGGAAAATTTTCGTCTGAAAAAACGTTAGAGGTTGCGTTTACGATAGGCGAGTATGATAAAAAAGCGGATGTTTCGACGTACAAAAAATATAAAATCGAATCGGGGAAGTGGACAAGGATACGAATGACAAGAGAGGATTTTCTGAAATATTATCGGATGACATTATTGGTTGTTACGCAACCCGGCGTCATTTTTCGTATCGGCGACGTAATCGGCGTAAAACGATGATTAAAATTCGCCTTGGAATCATATATTAAAAACGGACGGCAAAGTAAAAACTTCGCTGTCCGTTTCTCTTTTCTTCAGATCTGCTTTCAAAAAAATGTAAAAGATAACGCCCCATAGCATAACGCTACGGGACGTTACCTTATGATAAGGGGGAAAATGATGAGTAATGTTAGGTAAACAAACTTTGCTTTTGCGTTTCCGCACTCGCTCTTGCTGTTTACGAGTATATTCTACTATATAAATCAAAAAAAGTAAAATAAATTTTCTGCTTTTTTTAAAAAAGTTTTTTCTTGATAATATGTGTAAAAAAATGAAAAAAAATAACATAATTTTACGAATTAAGGCGTGTTATGTCGAAACGCCCGTAAAAATGTGAAGAAAAAACGCTTTTTGGTTGATTTGAAAGTACTTTGTTAAGTTTTTTCATTTGTTTAAAAAATCGATAAGAGGAAGAAATGCCCGGAAAAGAAAGCCTCCGGGAAGGAGAAAAATATAGAGCGCCGGCTGCCTTGCCATTCGTTCTTGTGCGCTCTCGTCGATTTCTTTTTCTTCGGGCTTGTATTTATCGAGCCAGACTATTTTAGGACATTGCCGGAAGCTTGTATATTTTGATTTTGAAAAATACATAACTTTTTCCATCTTTTCATTCGTTATATTTAGGATTATACTACTTTTTTCAGAATTAATTAATTAATAACGGCTTTCTGAAAGCCGTACGTCCTTTTTTTGTCGCAAGGAGTGGACAAGTCAATATTTTTTATGATATAATAAAGATATGAGAATAGCAAAAGAAATAGCCGGAAGGCAGTGCCCGAAGTGCAAATTATGTTCGGAAAAAATTTAAAAGGCATACAAAGGTACAGGTGCAAGAAATGCGGAAAGGTTTACACAATGGAAAACCGCAGCCGCTGTATCCGGAAGAAGTAAAGGAGCAAGCGATAAAAGCATACTATTCGGGCCTTAGCGCCCGGCAAGTCGGAAAGATGTTCGGAATGAACAAGGCAAACGTGCTGAATTAGATAAAAAAACGGGGCGTAGAGTGGATAAGTCCGGAGACGAAGCCGGTGTTTTTACGGAAGTTACGAAACGCTTGACGCGGTGATGAGTGTGTTTATAGACGCTTACAACAAATTCGGCGAGGCAAAAGGAAAGCGACCGATACCGGTCGTCCATAAACCGGGTAATGAAAATAAACATTTACACAAATACCGCGACGTCCCTTTTTCTTTGCTCGATTTTCTATAAACAACTTAAATTCGGACACTCTCAACAAAAATTCGGTCTTGACAGAGCGGTATTCCTCTGTTATAATACAACAGTCAAAAGGCCGAACCGCGCGGACAAATTTTAAAAATCGGCGCGGCAGAGTTTTATAGGAAAATAAAAGGGGAAAAGCAGAATGCAAACGAACAAAAGCATAGCCGTGGTAGGCTCGGGGTGGCGGGCCTTCACCTGGTTCAACATAATAAACGTAATGCCGGGCGTAACTTTAAAAACAGTGGTTTGCCGCAACGCCGAAAAAGCCGAGCAAATAAGAAAAATGTACCCGCACGCGCGCGTGGTAGCCGATATAGAGCAAATAGAAAGCGCCGACCACGTTCTGCTTTGCGTAAACAAGGCGAGCAACGTGAGCGTTGCAGAAAGTTTGCTTGCGCGCGGCTACTCGGTATTTTGCGAAACTCCCGCGGGTTTTACCGTAAGCGAGCGCGAAAAGTTAAAACAATACGTAGGCAAAGAATTTCAAATAACCGAGCAATACCCGCTGCGCCCGCGCTACATAGCAATTAAAAAACTTGCGGAAAAGGGGTATTTCGGCAAGGTTCACACGGTAGAGGTTTCGTGTTGTCATTCATACCACGCGGCGGCGCTTATCCGCGCGTTTTTGCAAACGCAAAAAAAATTGCCCGAAATAACTAAAACGTTAGTAAACGACGAATACTACGAAAGCAACGGCAGAAACGGCAAAAAGCCGCCCGAGCTTAAAGCTCACCAAAGAGTAATGGCGTTGCTCGATTTCGGCGACCGCCGCGCGATTTACGATTTTTCGCACGCGCAGTATTTTTCGCTTATAAGAAGCGAGCGTTTTGCGGTTAAAGGCACGGCGGGCGAGATTTTCGGCGATAAAGGTTACAGATTGAAAGGAGAAAGCGAAATTCCTTTCGAGCTTATGCCTATATACAGCGGAACCGATTGCAGCCTGCATGTGCCCGAGCTTGACAAAATAGTTTGCGACGGCGAGGTGTTGTTCGAAAATCCGTTTACGGACTGCCGTTTCAGCGAAGAAGAAATAGCGATGGCTTTGTGGCTTAAACTTGCAACCGAACTTTACGACAAAGGCGAAGCGCTTTACCCCGCGTGCGAGGGCGCAATCGACGCTACGCTCGCAGCCGAAATTGAAAATATTTAATTACCGCCCCCGAGAAAGCGTTTAAATAGAAAGTATTCAACTTCCCGAAACGTTCGGTTTTTAAAGTTTTCGGCGGGGAGTGCCGTTCGGTCGGGTTTTTATCGGGCGATACGGTAGCGGGTACTATTTTTTATGCAGAAATAGCAAAAAATTTTGTCTTGTAAACGCACCGCTTGCGTGATATAATATGCTCGAGAAAAGGTCGAAGTGTCGCTTTTGCCTGCGCGGCGATAAACGCTGAAAAAACGCTTAAAAACGCCGTATAAACCGCTTGATAAAAACAAACGCGGCGATTGATGAGCAAGAACTAAAAGCAAAAACGCAAAGCAAAAAAGCGAAAAAATTCGGCTGAAAAACCAGGAGGGAATATGATAAAAAGGCAATCATCAAGGGCGATAGTCATAATAGCGCTCGTCTGTGCGTTGCTGGTATCTTCCGCGCTGTTCATAAGCGGTTGCGGCGGAAACAACAGCGACAACAGTTACACGATAGTTTACGATTCTCAAGGCGGCGCCGCGGTTAAAAACGGCACTTATACCGAGGGCAGCAGCAACAAATTTTATTTGCCCACTCCCAGCATCGGAAGCGACCCGAAAATGTACGGTTATTCGTTCACGGGTTGGTTCTACGACGCGGAATGCACTAAAAAAGCGACCACTGAAATAGACATGTCTTATGCGAAAAACGGCACCATAACGCTTTATGCGGGTTGGAGCAATTTGCATAAAATTTACTTTGATACAAGAACGGCGGAAACCATAGAGCCTCTCGAATACGCATACGGCACCACAATCAACGCAGCCGATTTGCCTGTTCCGGAAGACAGAGTGGTAGGCACCGCCACCTGTAAATTCCTTTACTGGGCGTTTTTAAATACCAACGAAGAGGTTGGCGAAACGTTCACTATGGACGCGGTAGATATTTATTTGTTCGCCGTTTACGATACGGGCGTTAACACTCGTTTCGAACTCACCGACGACGGATATTATATCCCCACCTCGACCGACGGCAAAGTAACTCAAACCCGTTTCAGCGACTATACGCTTAACGACGGCGAGATTTACTCGGTAGATATGACGCTTCCAGCCGACTGGTCGACTTACACCGACGACTGCGGTCCCGTATTCTCGGCTACGGCGTTCGATGAAAAAGGCACCACGTTTATAGGAGCGCCTTACGTAACAATGTTTATTTCGGCGCCCACCAAAGCGAACGGCGCTATAGAATTCTGGGGCGACGTAGATACCCCGAACGGCTCGGTAGACGCGCAGCTTATAGCTCGTTACAGATTAGGCGGCGACCTTTTGAAAGACACGCCTTACGAAAAGAAAATGCTCGCTTATCAGGAAAGCGACGAAGAAGCTACGTTCACACTTACTTACAGAAGAGTTGAACGCACTGTAGAGGGCGTTACCAAGATAAGCTATTATATAGGTATTGACGGAATAGAATACATTTGTCTGACCACTGGCGAGGTGGCCGTTCGTTACAGCGAAATAAGCAACGCGGCGAACGCGTTCTCTACCAAGCACACCGGCAACATAGTAGGTTTGCGCGCTAAAACCAAAGGCGTTAAATACAGCAACATCACCGTTAAAAAGGCAAGCGAATTAAACGTTAAGTTCTATGCAGAAAACGGCGGCGAAGCAATCGAAAGCAAATCTTTCGGATACGGCAAAGCGATGGGAACTCTTCCCGTTGCCACCCGCGAGGGCTTCGATTTCGCAGGCTGGTATTACACCGATTATATAACCGGCACCAAAAAAGAACTTACAGCCGAAACCATCGCTTCCGCCGATATGTTTAATATCGAAGCGGTTGCTCAATGGAGAAAGACGGGCGCTAAACCCTACACGGTTAAATTCAACACCGGCATAGATGGTTATGAAGTAGACGACGTAACCGGTTGGTACGGGGGTAACGAAATCAAGCTTCCCGAACTTACCTACGCAATGGTTGAATTCGACGGCAACTGGTATTACGAAGCCGAATGCCTGAACGTTGTTGACTTCGATAATATCGATACCGAAAAGGCAAATATTACCGGCGCGGATACCGACGAACCCGTGCTTACCATATATGCGAAAGCATCTAAAAAGCAGTTCCTCGAGGGCGAGGGAACCGAAGAAAATCCGTTCCTCGTTAAAACCGAGGCAGACCTTACCAAACTTGCCGAATTTGTAAACGCGGGCGAAACTCTTGCGGGTTACTACATTAAACTTGAAAACGACATCGCTTTAAACGGCGCGTTCACTCAAATAGGTAGCAGAACCAAAGCGTTCTCGGGCGTGTTCGACGGCAACGGCAAAACCATAAGCAATATGACGCTCGAGGGCGACGGTTACCTCGGTATGTTCGCTATTTTGAAAGGCGCAACCGTTAAAAACCTTACCATAGAGGGAACCGTTGTAGGCACAAGAGGCGTTAACGGCTTGCTCGCAGGTCAGTTGCAGGGCGGCACTCTCGTTGAAAATGTAACCGTAAAAGGTTCGGTAAGCGGCGGCGGCTCGGACGTAGGCGGCATAGCCGGCGATACCGTTAAAAACGGCGAGGGCAACGTTGTTGTTAAAAACTGCGTAAACTATGCCGAAATAACCGTTACCATGGCTAAACCAGGCGCCGTAGGCGCAGCGGGTGGTATAATCGGAGCGACTGCTGCGGGTCTTGAAACGCTGGTAATAAATTGCTCCAACCACGGCAAAGTATCCACCACCTCCACTTTCGGCGGCGGCATAATAGGTCTTTTAAGAGTAGTAAGCGGCAACACGAACTATAAAGTTTCGGGCTGCTACAACTACGGCGATATAAGCGGCGCCATTCAGGTCGGCGGTATAGTCGGCGGCAGCCGTGACAGAATTGAAAACAGTTACACTCTTTCTACCGCTAAAATAAACGGCTCTGCCGCTATCGACCTCATTCTCGACGGTAAAGCCACCACCTATATCGGCGCTATTGTAGGCAGACTTGAAACCTCTGCCGCAATTAGAACCGCAGGCGGACTTTGCGACGCAGACGGCAACCCCATAACCGTAAAAATCACCGCGGTGCTCGACACCGACGGCGGAACATTGCCCGAGGGCGTTACTTCTCCCGCGGAGATAATTGCCGAAACGGCAGTGCTCGGTCAGTTGCCCGTTCCCGTTAAAGAGGGTTACAGATTTGTTCGTTGGGAACTCAAAGTGGTTTCGGGCGAGGGCGATGACCAAACAATTTCTTACGTGGCCGTTACCGAATCCACCGTATTCCAAGGTCCCGCTCACACCGTTGAGCTTGTGGCGAGATACGTTGAACAAGTGACTATAACCGTTAACGCCGACGGTGGCGAATATGACGGCGAAACCACCATAACGCTCGATAAAGGCGGAAAACTTGCCGCCGATGCTTTGGGCGTTCCCACCAAAGAGGGTTACACTTTCCTCGGTTGGTTCAACGGCGATACCCGCGTTGCCGCGGACGACGTTTACGAAGCCGACGTTGAAATTAAAGCTCATTGGGAAAAACAGGCGCAGAAATCCAACATTAAATTCAACTCCGACGGCGCTTTGGTTGACAGCAAAGAACTTACCGTAGGCGAAGAAATAGGCGCTCTTCCCGTTCCTCCCGCAAAAGCGGGCTACCGTTTCGACGGTTGGTACGACGTTGACGACAACAAAATAACCGAAACCAGCACTTTCGAAGCATCGGTTGTAGATCTCAACGCTAAATGGGTGCTTCAAACCGTAATAACCTTTACCGCAGAGGGCGGAACCATCAACGGCGAAGCCACTAAATCGATTGACGCAGGCACCGCTATAGGAACCTTGCCCACCGCTACCATAGATGTAGCAGGCGAAGCGTTCGGCGGCTGGCTTACCGCAGACGGCAAACTCGTTGACGAGAACACCGTTTTCGCTGCCGACGTAACCGCTATAACCCTTACCGCAAGCTTCGGTTGGGACGGCGAAACCGTAAGCGAATCGCTTTCGGGCGAGGGCACCGAAGAGGCTCCTTACCTTATAATCAGCGGCGCCGACCTCGCTTACCTTGCTTCAAGCGTAAACGGCGGCAACAATTACAGCGGCAAATATATATCTCTTACCAAAAATGTCAACATGAACTTTAAGGCTTGGACTTCTATCGGCAAAACCTCCGATAAAGTGTTCTCGGGTATATTCGACGGTAAGAATTTCGCTATTGAAAACGTTACCGACGCGTTTATAGAATACGCTGCAGGCGCTACCGTTAAAAACCTTACTTTAAGCGTTAAAATTCAAAAGACCACGATTGTAGGCGGACTTATCAGTATAACGAAAGATACCGCTTGCACGGTTGAAAACGTAACCGTGAAAGGTTCCGTAAGCGGCTCTGTGGCGAACGTCGCGGGCGTTGTAGGAAACGCACAAGGCGCAACTACAATTAGAAACTGCAAGAACTATGCAGATATTACCAGCACCTTGGGTTCCGGTTTTGCGTTTGCGGGCGGAATACTCGGTTCGAGCGCAAGCACTATCGTAATAGATTCGTGCGAAAACTACGGCACCATAACCGCGAAAGGCACTATGGTAGGCGGTATAGCGGGCCTTCCCAGAAAAGCGGCTAACTCTTACGTAACCGGTTGCAAAAACTTCGGTAACGTTACGGGTTCGGCTCAGGTGGGCGGCATCGCCGGCGCAAGCAGGGTAAAAGTGGAAAACAGTTACTGTCTCGAAACTGCGCTTATCAACGGTAAAGAAGCAAAAACGCTTACCCTTTACGGAATTAAAACCTCGGTAGGCGGCTCGGTTCGAACCGCTTCCATCGTAGGACAGATTGACGATAAAGCGGGCAACTCCGACTGCGGCGAGCTTGTTAACTGTGGACTTTGCAACGCGAACGGCGAAGCTATAACCGATGAACAGCAATAACAATTAAATAAAAAAGGCAAAGTCGCCGAAAGTTGGGTTAATCGGCTTATACGGCGACTTTTGCAAAAATTTTATATAACTAAACAATAAACGGGGGAACTAAATGAAAAACAAATTTCATAAAAAACGAATAGTCGGGCTTGCTGCGGCTATGCTTTGCTGCAGCATGATTTTATTCGGTTGCGGCGTCGGTAACAACAATACGCCCAAACGGCAATACGACCCGTCTACCCGCGTTCCCACCGACAACGGCGAGCAGGTTTTCACAATAGACCAAGACTACGCGCGTTATAACAACTATATTGAACTTTACGACGGCGACGGCGATATTTACGATATAGGCGACCCGTACGTGTTCAGGTTTAACGGCAAATACTACTTATATACCTCGCTTAACGGCAATAAAAAATATTCGGGCAAAATTCCTTGCTGGGAATCGGACAATATGGTCGACTGGAAATGGAGCGGCTGGGCATACGACCCCAACAGTACCTCGCAGTCGTCCGAAACATACATAGCGTTCGCGCCCGAAATCGTTTATTACAAAGGCTGGTTTTATATGTGCGAATCCCGCCGCGGACAAGGGCATTACTTTTTCAGAAGCGCTACGCCCAACGGTCCGTTTACCCTTATTTCCGATAATTTGGGTATGGGCATCGACGGTTCGTTTTATCTTCACGACGACGGGCAACTTTATTTCGTAAGCGCGAACGACGCTCTTTCCTGTCTTACCTATTACACCATAGATTTCCCCGAAGACGCTTCGGGCAATCCGCAGGTGAATTTAGGCAAAGCGCAGAAAATAGAAAACGCAAGCTTAAACGGTTGGACGGAGGGACCAGGGTATTTTAAGCGCAACGGCTTTACCTACCTTACTTACACCGGAAACCACGTTGACAGTGCAGGTTATAAAGTGGCTTATTCCTATTCTAAGAACAATTTCCCGTTTACCGAACTTTCTTCCAGATGGTATAACACCACTCTTATTTCAACCGGACTCGACAACGAAGCTCCTTTGGGCTATGCGAGCAAAAGCACGGTTAAACAGGTAAGCAACTATCGCGGTTTAGGGCATAGCAGTAACGTTATAGGTCCCGACCTCGACGGCGTTTACACCGCTTATCACAACGCCAACCGTAT
Organism: uncultured Christensenella sp.; assembly: GCA_905203015.1. Classification (GTDB taxonomy): domain Bacteria; phylum Bacillota; class Clostridia; order Christensenellales; family Borkfalkiaceae; genus Scatosoma. Next base: position 35,168 of record CAJKUC010000001.1, read on the forward strand.
TAATTACGACAATACGGTGATATCCAGCACCAGAAAGTATAACTTAACCCGTTATTTCACAAACGGCTCTTACGTTCTTACCGACGGGCTCGGAAACTATTCCAAAATTAAACCCACCGGCGCAGATTATTCCGCAACAGGAGATAATTTAAGCGAAACTGCGAATTTTAAATTAAGCGCGACTCAAACCGAGGCTCTGTTCACCGTCGAAATAAACTTTACGCTTACAAACGGCAAAGGCACGGCGGTTGCGGGGGTCAAAGACGAAAGCAATTATTTCGAGGTTGCGGTTGACGGAACGTCGCTTACCTATTCGCAGACAGTAAACGGAAAATCGCAAAAAATAGATTCGGCAAAAGTTGCGGTTTCCACAAACGAAAACGCCGTTCACACCGTTAAAATAGTAAACGGCAGCCACAAAGCCCAGATTTATTACGACAATATGCTTGTAATAACTTCCGAAAAAATAATGAACGGCGGGCTTGTCGGCGTCGGAAGCGGAACTACGGCTACGTCGTTGCAGTTTAAAAACGACGCGTTCGGCACTTCCGATTTTGAAGCGGTTAAAGATTTAACCGGCAGTTTCGCGGCGACCTCTTATCTGAAAGGCGAAAACCGCGGTTACAGCATCGCCAACGCAAAAGTAAAACGCGACGGCGTTCGTCAGGGCGAAAAAGAAAGCACCGCATATTCTTCCCGGAACGAAGCGTACGCTTTGGTGTTAAACGCCGAAGACTGGGTAAAATACCTTGTGGACGCTCCCGAAACCGACGACTATTCGTTAAGCCTTACGGTAGGCAAGTCGAGCAAGGGTTGCGTTTTTGAAATTATTATCGATAATCAAACCATAATAAAAAGCGAAATTCCCGAAGATCTCGAGTTTGGCACTCAATCTTACGTAAACGTAAACGCGGGCTCGTTCCACGTTGAAAAAGGCGTGCATTCGCTAAAAATAAGGGTGTTCGACGGCACGCTTGACGTTTTAAACTTATCCACAAGCAAAAACGCGACCGCGCTCGGACAGGTAACCGATTCGCTTCGCGATAAAGACTCCTCCGTGTTCAGCCAGAAAGTAGGCACCAAAGCTTCTTTCTCGGCCGCAGGACTTATGACCAACACGAGCGACGACAGAACGCTTGTTCTTACCGGCAGCCGCGGAGTTTCAAACTATGAATTTTCGGTAAACGTAAAAATAATTTCGCAGGAAGCGCAGGGCGGTATATTGTTCAGAATGAACGATTTCTCGCACACCGACAATAAAACCACTTCGCTGGGGACCAACTACGACGGATATTATTTAAGCATAGGCAAATATCTCGTAAGCCTTTTCAAACGTTCTTACGGCAGGGAAGACGTCAAGCTTGGCGGCAACAAACCGCAGGGTGGGCTGTCGTTCAATAACGGCGCGCAGATAAGGGTTACGGTTCGCTGCGAAAACACTAAAATTACAATTTATTTAAACGGCGAGGAGTTCTTGTCGTGCGTGGATGCCGAGTGCTACACAAGCGGTTACATCGCGCTTTACGCCGAAAAGAATTCGAGCTATCTGTTCTCGGACTACGAATATATAGAACTGTAATTTTAAGATTGCTTTTTCAAAACAAACGAAAAACAACATGAAAAATAAAGAAATATTAAAGGAGTGAAAATATGAAGAAATTCAAATTAGCAAGCCTTGCTACGGCTCTCGTTTTATCGCTTTCGGCTTTTGCCGGTTGCGGCGGAGGCGGCAATAAGGTAGACAACGACAAAGCCTGGAACTCGCTCAACAGCGGCGAAATCATTCAGCTTGTTTTTGCGGGTCGCGACGTAGACACCGAAAAAGCCAACTATCAGGCGTTCGTTGACGAATTCAATAAAACTCACGAAAACATCGTTATAGAACTTAAATGGTGGAGCGACGGCACCGCTTACAACGCGGCGCTCGACGGAATGGGCAAAAACCTGCCCGACGTATTTATGCTTAACGACATAATGTTCTCGTCTTACGCATACAGCGGCAAACTCGCCAACATTCGCGACCATATAGACGAAAGCGTTATGGACGATATGTATGAATCCGCCTGCAACGAATATTATTTCGACCACACCATCAACAAAATAGGCAAAACCGACAAAGCCGCGCTTTACGGCTTGCCCAAAGATAACGGTCCTTACGCGCTCGCTATAAACGAAGTTCGCCTTAAAGAGCTTATAGCCGCTTACAACGCGAAAACCACTAACGACGCCGATAAAATAGACGAAGCCGCGGTGTTAAGCACCACCGAGCCTATGACTTTCAGTTATTTCAAAGAGCTTGGCAAAAAGCTTAAAACCGTTCTTGGCACCGACGAATACGTTCTTTCGGGGTACGACATCGAAAGCACGGTTTATTCCAACAACGCCAACTATTTCACCGACGACAGCGGCGCGGTAGCTAATATCGATTCCGATAACTTCGTGGGCGCTATTCAGTTCATACAAGACCTTTACAAAGAGGGCATACTTCCTCCCGCGGGCGCCGTTTCTTCGGCCGAAACCTTGTTCACCTCGGGCAAAGCGTTGTTCTATTACGGCGCGGTAGGTCCCTGGAAGACCAAAGACTACTGGAAGAGCTGCTCGTTCGACTGGAACATTCTTCCCGTGCTTTGCGGCGACGCCGAGGGTTCGGTTTCCACCGCTTGCGTGGGCAGCATGGTTTACTCAATTTCCAACAACTGCGCGTATAAAGACGCCGCTCTGGAAGTAGTTAAATATTTCTCTACCGACGTAACCGCTCAAAGAACGCAATATAAACGCGGACAGTGCATACCTAACCTTAAAAGCCTTGCCAACGAATACATAACCGATTCTCAAAGTCTTATTAAAAATCAGGCTAAAACGCAGGCTAACCGCGATAAAGCTTACCCCGAAAACCGCGGAGTATGGATTGACGTAGTAGACGGCGCAGGCACGCAGAAAACCGTGAACGGCGTTACTTATACCGATAAAATCACCGGCAAATACCGCGCGGCAAGCTACACGTTCGATAGTCTGTGGCAAACCGAACTCAACCAGTTTATGTCCGGTCAGAAAGGCAACTACGGCTCGTTCTGGCAGGCGGATAAGAGCGGCAAATGGGTAAACGTAAAAGAAGCGCTCACCGCTTATAAATCCACTATGCAAGGGCTTCTCGACGAGGGAAGAGATTTCATCGGCTAAACGAAAAGCATTAACAAAGCACAATCAACAATCCGAATGCGCCGCTTTTTAGCGGCGCGCGATATTCGGGAGGACGCATAACAGATGAACGTAAACAAAACGGAAACTTCAATCGCGGTTCTTTCGGGTAAACCGCCCAAAAAAAAGAAAAGCACGCTTAAACGCAAAGAAAATTTAATCGCTCTTGCGTTTATATCCATAAAATATTTAGGGCTTATAGTTTTTACCGTGCTTCCGTTTATATTCGCTATTTTATACAGTTTTACCGACTATAACGCCCGAATCGAAACAGAGTCCTTTTTAAGCATAATGGGCGAAAAGTGGTGCGGTTTCGGCAATTACGTTAAACTGTTCGGAAAATCGGTTTATAACGAGGCGTTTATAAACGCGGTGCTGAACAACCTTATATTTATGTTAAGCGTGCCTTTGGGTATAATAATCGGGCTTGTGGTGGCGGTTATGTTAAGCCGCGAAAACCTTATACGCGGTTCGCGCGTTATAAGAATGCTCATTTATATCCCCGTGGTTTCTTCCGCAGTGGCTATGAACATAATTTGGCGTTACATATTCGACAACCAGTACGGTATAATCAATCAGGTTACCGGCTGGAATATTCAATGGCTTACAGATTCGCACTGGATTAAGGTCGCCATAATAATCAAGTCGGCATGGGGCTCGATAGGGCGCTCTATGATATTGTGTCTTGCCGCGCTTACAAACGTAGGGCGCGATTATTACGAAGCCGCCGAAATCGACGGTGCGGGCGAAGTAACCAAGTTTTTCAAAATAGCCATTCCGCTTATTTCGCCTACTTTGTTCTATCTGTTCTGCACCGGCTTTATAGGAAATTTGCAGGCATACGTCGATTCGCAGGTTTTCGCAAACGGACATCCCGGCGCACAAACCATAGTTTATTTCATATGGAACTACGGCATAAGCCGCAGCCGCTACGGAATAGCTTCCGCCGCTTCGGTCGTGCTCACCATAAGCATTATGATTATAACGTTGTTGCAGTTTAAAATTAGCGAAAAATGGGTTTATTCCGAATAAGGAGGGGGTTTTTATGACTGCGAATATCAAAAATAAGGCATATAATAAAAAGTCTCCCGCCGCGCCGAAAGCAGGAAGAATTATCGGGATTACCCTATGCTATATCTTTCTTATATTAATCTGTTTTACATGCGTTTTTCCGTTTCTATGGATGTTTTTATCAAGCCTTAAAACGGTTGAAGAAGCTGTAAACACTTTAACTCTTACGTTTTTCGCCAAAGCCCCGCAATGGCACAACTACGCCGTGGTTTTTGAAAAAATCGATATGTTCCGCGGATTTTTAAACACAATGGCAATCGAAGTGGCTACCATTCCGTTCTGCGTGTTTATGTCGGGCTTGTCGGCTTTCGCGTTTTCTAAAATGGATCTTAAGCATAAAAACGTTCACCTTATGGTGCAGTTAAGCGCGCTTATGATTCCTTACGCATGCGTGGTTCTGCCGCTTTATCGCGCTTACTACTCGCTTAACCTTACCGATACGCTTTGGCCGCTCATATTGCCGTCGCTGTTCGGCGGGGTTTCGATGATGTTCTTCTTCGTGCAATTTCAGCGTTCCATTCCGAACGCCGTTTTCGAAGCCGCAAAAGTGGACGGCGCAGGGTATTTGAGGCAATACGTAAGCTTTATGCTTCCCATGATGGGGCCCGCCGTGGCGGCTCAGGTTATATTTATGTTCGTGGGCAACTGGAACGACTTCTTCGCTCCGTCGCTGTATCTTACCGTAGAAAAGGTTATGACTTTGCAGCTTATGCTTAAATCGCTTTCCGATTCGAAAGTAGATTTGCCCGTATCGTTTGCGGGCGCGGTTATAGCAAGCGTTCCGCTTTACGTAATTTACATAATCTTCCAGCGCTACTTCATAGAGGGCATGGCTATTTCCGCCGTTAAAGGCTAATATAAAAAATTCTAAAAGTCGGGCTATAAGTTCGTAATCGGAGTTTTCGGCTCGGCTTTTAAAAACACAAGGTGACAATATGCAACACGCAGCGTGTTATAAAAAAGGGTATCCTCGTCCGCGGTTCGTGCGCGAAAGTTACGTTTGCTTAAACGGCGAATGGAATTTTATGTTCGACGACGAAAACGTTGGCGAAAAGCATAAATATTATAACGATTTTTCGGGCTTTGAAAAGTCGGTAAAAATCAACGTGCCGTTTGCCTATCAGTCGGAAGCGAGCGGCGTGGATGACAAAACCGACCACTCGTATATGTGGTATTCGCGCAGGTTCGATTACTCTCTTGCACGCGGTAAACGCCTTATAATAAATTTCGACGGCGCCGATTACCTTGCCAAAGTGTGGCTTAACGGCGTGTTTATAGGCAGCCATACCGGCGGATATGCGCGTTTTTCTTTCGATATTACTAATTATTTGAAACGCGGCGAAAACCTTTTGGTCGTAAAGTGCGAAGACGAGTTTTCTCCGGTTATGCCCCGCGGCAAACAGCGCTATGTAGAAAAAAATATTTCTTGTTTTTACACCCCGACTTCGGGCATATGGAAAACCGTCTGGCTGGAAGAAACCGCCGACGTTTACCTTAAAAACGTTATTTCTTCCTGCGAATATGAAAACTGCCGCGCAAATTTCGAATTTTACCTTAATAAATTCGTAAAAGGCGCTTCGCTGCAAATAGAGGCGAGTTATCAAGGTGAAAAAGTATCTTGCACAGAAACCGAAATTTTTGCCGATTACGGGCGTGCCACCGTCGACCTTACGCTTTTTAACAAAGTTCTGGTTATGAAGCCGTGGAGCATAGGTCGCCCCGAACAGTTTTTCGATTTGCAATTCACGCTTAAAGTGAACGGCAAAGCGGTTGACAAAGCGGGGTCGTATACCGCGCTTGTAGATTACAGAACCAAAAACGACGGAATAGAGGTCAACTATCTGCCGTGTTATTATTTCAGAATGGTGCTTGACCAAGGGTATTTCCCGCGAGGCGGAATGACTGCCGAAAGCGACGAAGAACTTTTGAACGACGTTCTGCTTATAAAGCAAGCGGGCTTCAACGGCGTAAGGCTTCACCAAAAAATAGAAGACGAGCGGTTTTATTATTTCTGCGATATGGTCGGCTTGTTCTTCTGGCTGGAAATGCCCGCGGCATACGATTTCACGTCGGCTGCGGCGGCTGAACTTTCAAGGCAGTGGAGCGAGATAGTTCTTCAACACAAAGGTTATTTGTCGCTTATGGCATACGTGCCTGTAAACGAAAGCTGGGGCGTATTGCAAACCAGCGAAAATATAGCCATGCAGAATTTTACCGCGGGGCTTTACAGACTTACAAAAGCGCTCGACTCAACCCGCCCGGTTATATCAAACGACGGTTGGGAACACACCGAAAGCGACATTGTAACCCTGCATAACTACGCGCAGACGGGCAAAGAAATAGTTGAAGCTTACGGCGATATGCAGGCGTTTTTAAACGGCGATTTTGTAAAAGACAGGCATTCGCGCGCGGCTTTCGCAAACGGTTATAAATACGGCGGACAGCCGATTATAATAAGCGAATACGGCGGAGTTTCTTTTATTAAAGACAGTTCCGACGGCTGGGGTTACGGCAACGCCGCGAAGAGCGAAGAAGAGTTTATAAACAGGCTGTACGAGCTTACCCGTGCGATAGAAAGCGTTAATTGCCAAGGGTATTGCCTTACGCAGTTTACCGACGTAATGCAGGAAAAGAACGGGCTTTTCACCGAAGACAGAAAGCCCAAAGCCGACATAGCCAAACTGCGGCTTATAAACGGAATTAAATAACCGTTCGGACAATGAAAAACAAATTTTGGGTAAAAATGTCGGCTTTAACATTATCGGCTGCTGTTGTTGCGGGATGCGGCGCGTTTTTGGGCGCGCCCGAGAAGCCGAAACTGCACATAGCCTTTTACGGCGATTCAATAACGTGCGGAAGCGGCGTTTTAAGGGAATACAAGCCCGCCGACAGCAGAGTTTACACCGCCGAAACGCAAAACGCGTTGCAATCTTACGCGGCTTATTGCGCAAGCGAACTGGGCGCTTCGTTCGGCGTGTTCGGCAGGGGCGGAATTACTTTAAAATTCAGAAATCCCGCAACCGAGCCGTTCTCGGTTATTAACAACTACAAAAGTATGGCGGTCGATTTGTCGGTGGAAAACGGCGAATATCCCGAATACGATTTTTCCGATATGCCCGACGCCGTGGTTATTTATCTCGGAACCAACGACTATCTGCGCAGTTTAAGCAGCAACACAGGGTATTCTATTGCGGGAATGGAAGCCGCCTACATAGAATTTGTAGATAAGCTTGTGGGCGCGTACTACGGGTTCGATATTCCCGTTTAATTTTTCATCGCACAAAAACAAACGCAAACGTTTAATCGCGTTGGCAAAAATAAAAAATACGGAAAAATATAAGGGCGTACGGCTTTTGCCTACGAAAGGAGAATTTTTTATGGAAGAAAAACTTGTTAAAGGGCAGTGGAGTAAAGAACGCGCCTGGCAATGGTATAACGAACAACCCTGGATTCGCGGGTATAACGGTTATCCGTCGAACTGCGTAAACCGCATAGCCATGTGGCAGGAATACGAACACGAAGAGGTTTTTAAGCAGATAGAATACGAATTTAATCTTGCCAAAGAAACCGGGTTTAACGCCGTGCGCGCCATTATTCAGTTCGAATGCTGGTATTATCAGCATGATTCTTTTATGAATAACCTCGAAGAATACTTTACGCTTGCCGACAAATACGGGCTTAAAGTAATGCTCACGCTCGGCAACGACTGCACTGTTCCCAAAGAAAAATTCAAACCCGTAGTGTTCGGCAAACAGAACGTGGACTGGGGCTATCACAGCGGAATAAAGGCGGGTCCGCACTCGGCGGGGCTTGTAGGTCCCGGGTATTGCCTGCTCGACGACCCCGAAATCGAGCCGAAATATTACGAAATGGTAGACGAACTCGCGGCGAAATATAGTCAAGACCCGCGTTTGCAAATTTGGGACGTATGGAACGAACCGGGCAACGGCAGGCGCGATAATTTAAGTTTGAAAGCGATGAAAAAGTTTTTCGAAATCATTCGCTCGCATAACCCCATCCAGCCGCTTACCGCCGATTGCTGGAGCTATACCGAAGATTTTATGCCCAAGCGCGAAATGGAAAAGATGGCGGTAGATCTTTCGGACGTAATAACCTTCCACTATTACGGTTCGTATGAAAATATGATTATCATCATAGAAAATCTTAAAAAATACGGGCGCCCGCTTATAAACAACGAATGGCTTAACCGTATTGCCGGCAACGACGTAAAAGAGTTGTTCCCGTTGTTCTATCTTGAAAAAATAGGTTCTTATCACTGGGGACTTATCGCGGGGTATTCGCAGACTTACGAGCCGTGGGGACATTATTTTGTGGACTATCTGAAAGAGGGTTCCACGCTCGACCTCACTAAATGGCAGCACGATATTTACCGCTTTAACGGTTTGCCTTACGACGTGAAAGAGATTAACACCATTAAACGTTTCTGTGTGCTGGCGGCGGCGAAAGAAGCCGAAAACAATAAAAAATGAAAAACAAATTTTTGGTAAAAATGTTGGCATTAACATTATCGGCTGTGGTTGTTGCGGGTTGCGGCGCGTTTGCGGGGTGCAACAATAACTCCGACGGCGGCAACAAAGTTCCCGAAACGCAGAAAATAGAAGATTTATTCGACGACCGTTACGTTAACTTGTACGGCAGGAATTATTATAACGAAAATTACGAGGGCGCCACGTTTATAAACAGCGCCTCGGGGTTCGAACTTAAATTCTGCGGTACCGCGGTTTACGCTAATATTTGCGTTATAGGCTCGCGCAGTTCGATGTGGTCGGTGTTTGTCGACGGCGAAACCGACAGCAACGCCCGCGTTCTCACGTTTAAAGAAACCCGCGGCCTGTTCGTGAAAAATACCTTGGTCGAGGGGCTTTCTGACGGAGAACACGTTGTGAAAGTTCTTAAAAGAACCCCCTCTAATTTCGACAGGATTATCGTAAGCGACCTTTCTTGCGACGGCGCGTTTATAGCCGCCCCCGAAAAGCCCGCTTTGAATATTGAATTTTACGGCGATTCAATAACCTGCGGCGAGGGCGTTTTAAGGGAATATCAGCCCTCCGACAGCAGAGTTTACACCGCCGAAACGCAAAACGCGTTGCAGGCTTACACTGCTTATTGCGCAAGCGAACTGGGCGCTTCGTTCAGCGTGTTCGGCAGGGGCGGAATTACCTTAAAATTTAAAAACGCCGCCACTGAAGCGTTTTCTGTGCTCGATAATTACAAGAGCATGGCGGTCGATTTGTCGGTAGCGCAGGGCGAATGCCCCGAATACGATTTTGCCGTTGTTCCCGACGCCGTGGTTATTTACCTCGGCACCAACGATTATCTGCGCAGTTTGAAATACACAACAGGTTATTCGCTTTCGGGCATGCAGGCGGCTTTAATTGAGTTTGTAGATAAACTCGGCGCATATTACGGCACCGATATGCCCATTGTGTTGTGCAGCGGAATGATGGTGCATAACTCGGGGCTTGCGGGCGCGGTCAGCGGCGCGGCGCAGGCGCTTAAACCCAAATATCCGTATATCGCGGCGTTGGATTTCGACGCGGGCGTTACCGAATCGGTTGGCGGACACCCCGTGGTTGAAGACAGCGTTAAGGCGGGCGCGCAACTTGCCCAAACTTTAAAAACGCTTTTCGAAAACTCGGGCAGACCGCTCGATTAATAGGTTAATCTTTAAAAATCCGATAAAATTCATATAAATAAAACCCGCGAACGTTGTGATATGCACCTCCAAAAGTTAGACACTTTTGGAGGTGCATATCACTATTGAGTGTATTGTATTTTTTATATTTTACGGTTCAACTATTAAACCCCGCGCGGTGTGTTTATAGCAAAAGGGCGTTACGAAAGTCGGATTGAAAAAAACGATTTTTAATTTAGCATGGGACGATATAGAAGCCGTTTATTGTATGCGGTTTATGTTTTTTCCTTTTTTTCTGTTGTTCGTTGACAAAAAGAGAAAAGCGCCTATGTTTGTTTACGACGCAAAAAAGCGCAGAAAAAAAGTTGAAGACGGCGGCAACGTTGTATCGATTGTGTTTATAGGGCAGTTGATAGAAATACAAAAATTATGCCCGATAAATATTCAAATGAGCAAAAAGGTCGAAAAACGCGTGACCGAAAAGCTGAAAAAACAAAACGTAAAATCGGAGGCATTTTTTCCTCAACCGCGCAACGAAATATTTATAAAATGCTGCAAAAAAGTTTCGCAGCAACAAATTCGCGCGTTTGAAAAGGCAATATGCGAACGCGTCGTGTGCTTGCCTATATATGAAAAGATGCTCGAAGAAGCCGAAATTTAAGGCTATTATTGCAAAGCCGAAGTGTTTAACGGCAGCTTAAAAAATAAGGAATACCGCTCGTATTCGGTTGTTAAAATAATAGATAAAAACGGCGAGTTGGTTCACGAAAACGGCATGGAAACAGGCGTTTTAATGTTTTATAAAACTTTATGTTATTCAACGTTATTTCACCGAGTTGTGGAAATACAGATGAACGAAGATGAAAATTTTATTAAGGAATTAACCGATTTTACGGAAAAGTTAAAAAATCAAGTATGCAAGATTGGCGAATAATATAGTTAACGGCGGCTTTGCGGAATTTAAAGCGACTGAATTTGATTGCGGTTTTAACAATACTATTTGTATTATAAAGCGGCAAATTTTCGCCGACATATTTATTTTTCGCCTTGCAAAATTTTTAAAGTTATGGTAAAATAAACGTAATATAAAAAGCATTAGCCCAAAAGGGGATTAAACGTTATGGTTCACGTGCTTATAGAGGAAAACTATTCCTCGAACAACCGCATAAAAACTATATTCGACGGAATGAACTCGGTGTTAAAAAAGAAGCGCCTTTCTCTTGAAGTTTTCAAATCGCTCGACGAAATAAAAGACCGGCCGAGGGTGGTTATTTTAATATGCGCGTCGCTCAAATGGACGATGGACGCGATAAAGGCGCTTAACGCGCGCGGCATTCACCCGCTTGTGTTCGGTTTTCAATACCTCGATACGATGTATCAATACAGCTGCATAAACCTTACTTACACAAAAACCACTTATTTGCTTACGGGGTATCTGCTTTCCGAAAACGCCGGCGAAACCGCGGTTATCGGCTATAATTCCGATAGTTTGCCCGACCGCCTTAAACTCGCGGGCGCGAAGCACGCAGCCGAACGTTACGGCGTTCCCGTGAAAGTGTTTAAAAACAACGGCGACGTCATAGCCTGCATAAAAGATTTTGCCGAAAACTGCGAAAATGTTAAAAACGTGGTTTGTTTAAACGATCCTTTCGCCATTATTATGCGCAACTGTTATCCCGAACTTTTGCAAAACAAGCGGGTTTGCAGTTGCATCGGAATGAAAATATCCGAATATATGGAATCGCCTTATCCAACGGGCATTACCAGTTATTACAAGGCGGGCGTGCAGATAGCCGAGCTTTATTTGTTTTTAATGCGGCTTGACGAAATTTGCTCCACCGCGCTGACTTTGGAAATGGATATAGTCCCGGGCAAGCGTTACAGCGGCGATTTTCCGCTAATCGATTCTTCTTATAGCCAAAGCGGCGTTGATTTTTACGGCGACAAAACGGTTGCCGAAGTAGAGCGGCTTAACCAAACGCTTTTAATGCTCGACGAAATAGACGAGCAAATTCTGCACGACATTATGGCGGGCGACAGCTATGAAACCATAGCCGACAACAGGCATTTGGCGCTTAACACCGTTAAATATCGCGTGCATGCAATGGTGAAAAACGCCGACGTTTCGGGCAGAAAAGACCTTATGGCGTTAATTGAAAAATACAATCTTATAATTTAAAACGCAAGGTTTTATCTCTTCGGTTGCGGCTCGCGTTCGGCGCACCTTGCAAAAAGCCATATTTCGGCATAAAATTTACTGAAATTATTGTCTTGCAAATTGCCTTTTCGTTCTGTATAATGTAGGTATAAAGAACGAAGAGGTGTTTTTTATGTCTGAAATAAAAAAGAAAAAAATTACCATACCCACATATAGAGTAGGCGAGCCTGAACCGCTGCCGTTATATTTTGAAAAACGTCCGTATCAGGGGGCAAGCGGGCGCATTTACCCCATTCCGTACGTTTCGTCGCTTTCCGACGATAAAAAGGATTACGACTACGACGGCTACGTTCTTGAAAACGAATACATACGCGCGGTTTTATTGCCCGAACTCGGGGGGAAAGTGCATTGCGCGCTCGATAAAACCAACGGGTACGACTTTATATATAACAACAAAGTTATAAAGCCCGCAATGGTAGGGCTTGCGGGACCTTGGGTTTCCGGCGGAATAGAGTTCAACTGGCCGCAACACCACCGCCCCACCACCTTTATGCCCGTCGAACACGCCGAGGGTAAATCGGACGGCAAAAAAGCCGTGTTTATGGGAGAGGTTGATTATTTTCATCAGATGAAAGGCAACGTCGCGCTTTCGGTAGACGAGGGCAGCAGCGTTCTCCGCGCGAAAATAACCGTATATAACCAAACTCCGGTAGCGCACCCGTTTATGTGGTGGGCTAACCTTGCGGTTGAAATCGACGACGATTACAGGGTAGTGTTCCCGCCCGATGTGGAATACGTGAACGACCACGACCGCCGCGCCGTTCTGGAATGGCCTGTGGCGAAAGGCGTTTACCACACCGCGCGCCCCTACGATTACGGCAAAGGCACCGACATTCACGTATCTGGCGCGATAAAAGTTCCGTCTTCGTTTATGATTTCCAAAGGGCAGTCCGATATGGATTTCGTTTGCGGATACGATAAAAACAAAGAAAGCGGCGTGGTTACGGTTGCCAACCGCCACATTGCGCCCGGTAAAAAACTGTGGACGTGGGGCGCGGGCAAGTTCGGTGCGAAATGGTGCGAAAACCTTACCGACGACGGCTCGCGTTACGTAGAACTTATGACCGGTTGCTACACCGACAACCAGCCCGACTTCACCTGGATTGCTCCTTACGAAACCAAAGAATTCGAGCAGGTTTGGTACCCCGTGCGCGATATAGGCGAGGTTAAGTGCGCTACAGAAAAGGGCGCATGCAATCTTGAAAAAACCGAAAAAGGCGCGTTCGTCGGGTTCTATTCGGTTAAAAAGCGCAACTGCGTTATAACCTTGCTTAACGGCGAAAACGTAATTGCCGGAAAGAAAGCCGAGGTTTCGCCCGCGGCTCCGTTTACCTGTGAAATTCCCTGCGATTGCGACGTAAAAGACCTTACTTTAAAAATCTGCGACGAAAACGGCGAGCTTTTAATAGATTACAAGCAACCCGTAAGAGGAACCAAAAAGCCCATTTCGCCCAGACTGCCCGCCAAAAAACCTTGCGACATCGCTTCGCTGGAAGAACTTTATTTGAACGGCATTCATTTAAGACAATATAAACATTTTGAATATTGCCCCGAAGATTATTTCCTCGAGGGGTTGAAACGCGATCCGAAAGACATTCGTTGCAACAAAGCAATGGGCGATAAATGCCTTGAACGCGGCGAATACGACAAAGCAGAGGCTTATTACAACGCGGCTATCGAAAGGCTCACTTTGCGCAACGACAATCCTTACGACACCGAGCCTTATTACAAACGCGCGCTTTGCGAATTTTACAAGGGCGATTTGAGCGGCGCTTATAACGACGCATATCTTGCCGTGTGGAGCTATCCTTACCGCAGCGCGGGCTATTATCTGCTTGCTAAAATCGACGCACTTAACGGCAATAGAAAAGAAGCCGTAGAGTTTTTGAAACTTTCGCTTGAAACCCAAAGCAAAAACCTGTGGGCGCAGTATATTCTGGGAATTTTCGAGGGCGATAAAGATATAAACGAAAAAATCGAAGAAGCCGACCCGCTGTTCTTCGCCGGCTTCGAAAAAGAGAAAAACGCCGTAAACTACGCCATAGAGGTTATGCAGTTCGGGCTTTACGAACTTGCGAAAACCGCGCTTGAAAGGTGCGACGACAGGGCGATTAAGTTCTATTATCTTGCGTATATCGCGAAAAAACAGGGCGATTCGACTGCCGCCGAAAAATACGTTAAACTTGCCGACGAGTGCAGTTGGAAATGCGAATTCCCCGTTCGCACCGAAACTGTTCCCGTGCTTAAAGCCGCGAACACGCCCATGGCCGGCTACTACCTCGGCTGTATATATTACGCTTACGAACGCTATGGCGAAGCTTGCGAAGAATGGGGCAAAACGGTTGAAAAAATCGATTTCGCTCCCGCTTACAGGAATATGGCGCTCGGGCTTTACGACCACCTTGGAAAGAAAGAAAAAGCGTTTGCCGCACTTGAAAAAGCGCACGAACTTATGCCCGAAAGCGACCGTATTTTCTTTGAGCTTACCCAGCTTTATAAGGGAATGAACGCGCCGCTTAACAAACGCCTCGCGCTTTATAAAAACGAAGAAAAAACCGTTTTCCGCCGCGACGACTGCACTTTGCAATATTCGGTGCTTTCAACCATGGCGGGCGATATGGAAAAGGCGTTCCATATTCTTGCGGAGCATCGCTTCCACACATACGAGGGCGGCGAGGGCTACCTTACGCAGCATCACGCCTGGCTGCATTTCCTTGCAGGCAGAAATCTTTTAGCGCAGAAAAAATATAAAGAAGCCGAAGAAACGCTTATAAGCGGACTTACTTTTCCGCTTAACTACGGCGAAGAAAAGAACTATTTCGTCAACGACGCGCCCATATATTCCGAACTTGCCAAAGTTTACGAAGCGCAGGGGAATAACGAAAAGCGCGACGAATATTTGAAACTCGCGCTCACTACCAACGGCGCGCCCACGGTTCACAGCTATTACGAATGCCGGGCTTTCGACGCTTTGGGCAAAACCGCCGAAGCGAAAGCTCTTGCCGACGAACTTTACAATATAGGCAAAAACAAAATAGATACCGCCGAAATTCCCGAATATTACGGGGTGGGTTCGCCCGCTTATCAGCCGTTTAACTACGACATAGAAAAAGCGCACCTGCTTGCGGGTTATCTGCTTTGCGGCTTTGCCGAACTGGCTAAAGGAAACAAAGCCGAAGCGAAAAAGTTTGCCGAAAAAGCCGAAAAAATCGATTGCGCCGACTTCTCGCTGTATTTGTTGAAAGGCGAAATAAATGGCTGAAAAAGTAAAAACAAAATGCCCGCTCTGCGGCGACGTCTTGTCTGCGGGCGGGTATGAAGCCGAATTTTCGGCTGATATAGGGGCAACCTGTTTCAGGCTGTTTTACAAGCCGCTAAACGCGGAAATTTTGCGGACGCCGAACGGCGAAAGTCAGCGGAATACAAACGTTTATCTGTTCGGCAATCCCATACTGTTTCCGCCAAACCGCATTCGCGGCGGCAGGTTCGTTTTCCGCGGAAAAGAATATGTTCTGCCCGTGAACGAACCGCAAACCGGGTGCTTTATACACGGCAATCTGCTTAATTTGCCGTTTGCTAAAAAGCAAATAAGTCAAAGCGAAATAGAGTTTACATATTCGGCTAAAAAGGGCGAATATCTCGGTTTCCCGCACGATTTTACCGTGCGCAGGCATTACAAACTGGGCGAAAACGGGCTTGAAGAATATACTACCGTAATAAACGACGGCGTTTGCGAAATGCCTGTTATGCTGGCTTATCACACAACGTTTAATCTTGATTTTTGCGGCGATATGCAAAACGTTAAGCTTCAGGTTCCCGTAACGCAGGAATATTTGCGCGATAAAAACTTTTTGCCAACAGGCGAAACAGCTTATGGCAGACCGCGCGACCTTGCGCTTGCAAACGGCGAATTTGTTCCCGCAAAGCAGCCGTTTTCGGCGTTTTATAAGACGAACGATAAAACCGTGGCGCTATTTAAAGGCGCGGGCGCAAGCGTTTATTACGAAGCGGAGGGTATTTTCGGTTACCGAATGCTTTACCGCGGCGACGGCGATGGTTTTGCCGTGTGCGAACCGCAAACCTGCGTTATAGATTGCTTCCATTTTGAGCAAAAACCCGAAGAACCGGGACTAATAGTTCTTTCGGGCGGAGAAAGCAAAACTTTTTACACCCGCATTTGCATTGAAAAAAACGATAATTAAAAAAAAGAAAGTCGAACCGTTTTTACGTTTCGGCTTTTTTCGTTAAAATAATACAAAGTTTTCTCGTAACGCCGTTACATCGATAGAACCTCTCATACGCTACCTCCGCTTAAACTTGCCAACCCGCGCGATAAATTCCTTTTGGCAAACAAACCGCCGGGGATAGGGGAATCTTCGTTTTGTTCGCTCTTCAAAGTCTGTATTTCTTTCAAAAGGTCGTCGCGTTCGCTTTCTAATTCAAAGATTTTGTCGCAAAGTTCGCGCTTGTTCCATTTATCAAACCGTGCATACTTTGACGTATTCGGCGGGGTTTCCGCTTTCGGCGTTTCGATTTCTCCCTGTTGCGACGTCGCAACAAGCGTTTTCTTGTATTCGCGGATTTTCTTTATCGACCGGTCGGGTTTTACCGCTTTGCGCTGTTCTTCGGTCAACGGAAGTAACTCGCATAATTGCGAATATTTAAAGTCTTTCCATTGTGCTTTAAACCCGCGCGCTTTGTTCCCGAACTCGTCGGCGATATTCATCAAGCGACTTACTTGCGATTTCTCCAATGCGAATTTGCTTTCACAATAAGCGAAGAAATATTCGGAACACAGATTTCCCGCGCCGATAGGCAGGTTATAATCGATTCGCATTCGTTCGCACGTTATCCCTTTTGCATATACGCGATACGCGCCCGAATTATATAAGTCGATTAAATGCACACCAAGGTAAAAGAAATTCGTTTTTTCGTTTTCAAGGTCTTTCAGAATATCCGCAGAACGAAGTTCTATGAAAAGGTAAAATTGTTTTTTGGGGTAATATTTGCAAAGAGGGTTATATCCCCTTGAAGAGGAAAATAATCCCACATAAAAAATGCAAAAAATGGCGACAGAGAAATTCTCGGTCGACATTTTACGAACTCGCTGTTTACGCTGTTTTGATTTAATATTCTTGAAATTCCCCAAGAGTATCTGTCATTTGACACCTCGTTTAAAACGAAGGCTGTTCTTATCCGACCGATTTGCGACCGAACAGAACAGCCTGTAATTCCTTTTATGCCTTTGCTTTCGACTGTTCCGCTTCAAACTTCAAAAGTCGTATGTAATTTTCCATTACGGCTTTATCGCTCGTGCGTGCTGTCTTTAACGGATAACGCCATTCAAAACCGATTTCATCGACGAATACGACCTCGTAAACGTAATACTTGCGCCAACCCGTTTTTTCATCGTACTGACGTTTTTCGCGGACTCTTAATTCGAGGGCTTTATTATCGTCGCCGAAGAGTTTTTCCAACGCTTCATAACCGCCGACGTCGCTTGCCTTAAAATGCACTTCGGAAACGCTTCCGCGCATCATCGCAGAGGTAACGTATTCCCAATATTGTTTTCCGTCCGTCTTGTTGGTGTAACGCTTGCGCTTTAAGTGAATTTTCGGTAACTGGGGTTCGTTTGCTTCGACTGCCGTAGTTTCTTCTTCGTCCGTATCCGTTCCCGCAATCGCCTGCGCTGCTTCCGCTTCTTTTGCCGACTGGGTTAAATTCGCTTTCTGTTTTTCGTTTTTCAACTCGTCTGCTACGTTCACATTTTCTTTTGCCATTCTGTTTTTCTCCTTTGCGTATCGGTCGCCACCATAAAAAATAACGCGTCAAGTGAAGTGGACTGTTTTCCGCTTCATTTAACACGTCTATTGTAATATAACATTTTATTTTTCGGATAAGGCGGGCAGATAATTGATAAACACAAAAAAATATGATATAATATATATAAATCTTTCGTTCCCTCCGAAAAAAGAGAGGGCTAAGGAGAATATTTACAATGTATTACTATGTTTTTTTGGGCGCATTATTATTGTGCGCGTTGTTTGCCTCCTGGGCAAGCATAAAAGTGCGTTCCACGTACAACGCCTTTCGCGCGGATAAAACAAGTTCTAACATGACGGGGTACGATACGGCGGTACGCTTGCTCCGCGCCAACGACGTGGAAGGGATTTCCGTTGAAAAAGTAGAGGGTGAACTTACCGATCACTACAATCCGAAAAAAGCGCTCGTGAATTTATCCGAAAGCACCTACGGCGACGATTCCGTGGCTTCCGTTGCCGTGGCTGCGCACGAGATCGGGCACGTATTGCAAAAGAAAAACGGCTATGTGCCGTATAAGATCCGCACGGCGTTGGTGCCGCTTGCGAATATCGGCTCGTTTCTGGCGATTCCTCTTGTGCTTCTCGGCATTGTTCTCGAAATCGCGCTGGCGGCAAACAAACCGGGCACGGGCCTCAATGTGGCAATGATCGGCGTTGCGGCGTACGGGCTTTCCACGCTGTTTACGCTCGTGACGCTTCCCGTGGAACTCGACGCTTCGAGACGTGCGAAAAACATGCTTATAGAAGAAGGAATCTTAACCGACGAAGAAATGTACGGCGCGGGGAAGGTGCTGAAAGCCGCCGCGATGACGTACGTGGCGGCGCTTGCCACATCGCTGGTGTATTTCCTGCGTTTTTTATGGTATGTGCTGATGATTTTCGGCGGCGGGAAACGAAAGAAATAACAAAAAGAGTGTAAATGCGGGAAAACACGAGAAAAGGCGGTTTTTCCCGAATTTTCGGGGAATGATATAATTTAAAGAACGGACAGGCGAAAAAAGACGCCCGATTCCGTTCTTTTTTATTTTTTTCGGACATATATTAGCATACAAAGCGACGAAAAAGCGGTCGGGATAAAAAAGGAGGGTGGTACAATGAACGAAGAAATAGAATACGCCGAAATGCTGGAAATTCCCGTTTCCACGGTGAGCGTAACGGAAAAGAGAGGAAGGCTTCGTAAAAACAAAGGCGACCTGAAGGAGAAACTCATTTCCCGCGTGAACAAAAAGGCGGCGAGGGAAGAATCGCGGAAAATTTATCCGATACAAGACGAATACGCCGAAACGGAAAACGTCGCTCGGAGCGGCGGCGAAACAAAGCGTTTTTCGGGGAACGAAAGCGCGGCGGCATATGCCGCCGAAAACGCGCCGTATCCGTTTGCGGGGGAATCGGCGAAGATGCCCGAATTTGTTTCGTATGGAGAAAACGGCGGGGCTTCCGCTTCGGGCGAATATGCGCAAAACGACGGATATGAATCTTCGGACGGGGCGTATTCTTCCTTTGCCACAGTGACGATCGAAAACGACGATCGACAGAATCCGCAGGCGGATTCGTATGCGGGCGTTATAAAAAAGAGAAAGATTTCGGGGCGCATTCTTGCCACGGAATTTGCCGCCGCGTGCCTGCTTTGCGGTACGATATTCATGACGAACGTGTTTGTGCCGAAGAGCGGAATGAACGTATTTTTCCGTTCGCTCACACAAAAACAGGAGACTCCCGTACAAAAATCTTATTCCGATTTTACGCTGAAAAGCGTGGTGAGCGAATATGCGGAAATTCCGCTGAACGTTTCGGAAACGGGCGTGCTTTCTTTCAAGGGAAAATGCTGCGTTTATCCTGCCGTAGACGGCACGATCGCCGCCGTGACGAAGAACGAAAACGGAACGTTCGATATTAAAATTTCTCACACGGACGATTTCTACGGCATGATCTGCGGGCTGAACGACGTATATTATGCGGAAGGGGATAAGGTGTATGCGAATATTCCCGTAGGCTATACGCGCGGCGAATCCGACGTGCAGGTGACGATGTATTCCGGCGACACCATGCTCACCGCCTTTTCCGTAGACGATCAGAATTGCCTTTCGTGGGCGCAATCGGAAGCCTGAAAACGAATCCGGGCGTGCCGTGTAAACGAGTCGCTTGAACGGAGCGCCCGACGTATGCGCCGCTATCAGGCGGAACGAAACGGCGGAAAGCGAAAAAATCGCTGTTGCGGGGCACGGAGAAAAAATGAAGAGAAAACACAGAAATATGCGGGCGAACGAAAAAAAAGACGGGCGGACGTTGAGCGTCCACCCGCTTTTTTTGCTCGCGGGAATTTACGCCTGTTTTACGGGCTCGTTGCCGTTGTATCTCGGGGCAGTGGCGGTGGCGTTGCAGCACGAATGCGCCCATTCTTTCGCGGCGGCGAAACTCGGATTCAGGCTGAATAAAATCGTGTTGATGCCGTACGGCGCGGTGATTCGCGGCGATCTGAGCGGTATTTCGCTGAAAGACGAGATCGCCGTAGCCGCCGCAGGTCCGCTTTGCAATCTTTTTACGGCATTGCTGTTCGTTTCGCTCTGGTGGTTGTTTCCCGATATTTATCCGTATACGGAAGCGGCGTTTTATTTGTCTTTGTATATCGGGCTGGGCAATCTTCTGCCTCTGTATCCGCTGGACGGCGGGCGGATATTGCGCGCGACGGCGGCAAAGAAAACGGGCGAAAAGAAAGCGGAAAAAATCTGCCGTACGATCACGCTCGTCTGCGCGGCGGCGATTCTGATTGCCGCCGTTATTTTCGGCGTAAAAAAAGAAAACGTAATATCTTTATATGCGTTCGCCGTTTTTTTGTTTTTCGGGGCAGTGCAACGCGGAGGCAGTTACGAGAAGATCGGTACGGATTACGACGCGGCTTTTTTGCGCGGCGTAGAAGAAAAAATCGTGGCGGTGGACGGCGGCTGTACGTTAAAGCGCGCTTTGTCGTTTTGCGAAAGCGGAAAATTTTTGCGGCTGAATCTTCTGGAAAACGGAGTGAAAACAGACGAAACGGATGAAAGAGAATTATTCGCCGTATTAAGCGGAGAAAACCTGTACGAACCGCTGCGTAAAATTCTCGCCGGGGCACGGGAACGGGAAAAAATATCAGGCGATTCCGGGCAAAATTCGTTCGTTACGGGAGATTTCGTGAAAAAACACACAAAAATTTCACAATAAACGGGGAAAACGACGAAAAACGGAAAAAATCCGTTGCCAAAAAAGGGAAATTTGTGTTATACTGATATTCGGTGAAAATCGGCGTTCCGTAAAAAGCATGGTAGTCCGTTATAAAACTTGCAGTCGGAGCAACCAAAAAAGCAGGCGATAAAGGCAGGCGACAAATGAAAAAAGAATGGTTTTTCGACAGGTATTGCGGACATCTTATGGCGGCGTTGCTGGAAGACGGCGAATTGACGGAATTTGCCGCGGAAAGCGAAAAACAGGGCGACCTTGTAGGCAACGTATATAAAGGAAGGGTGACGAACGTGCTGGCGGGCATGCAGGCGGCGTTCGTCGCGTGCGGGCTGGAAAGAAACTGCTATCTTTCCACCGACGAAACGTTTACCGATTATACGAAATACGACGGTTCGCTGAAAAAACAGATGCCTTTACGCCTGAAAGAGGGCGACGAGGTGATCGTGCAGGTGACAAAGCCGCCGCGGGGAAACAAGGGCGCGAAAGTCACTACGAAACTTTCTTTCGTGGGCAAACGGCTCATCTATCTTCCGAATACCGATTTTCTCGGGATTTCGCGTAAAATCACGCACGAGGAAACGCGGGAAGTCCTTCTGAAAATCGCCGAAAAAATGAGAAAAAGCGAAAACGAAGGGTTTATCGTGCGCACGCAAGCCCCGTATGCCTCGAAAAAAGTCCTTGCCACCGAAGCGGAATATCTGAAGAGCCTGTGCGAAGAAACGCTGGAAAAGGCTAAAACGGCGAAAGTGGGAGATCTTTTGTACCGAGACAGCGATCTGCCCGTGCGCGTGATGCGCGACAGTATCGGTGACGACGTTGCTTCGATGACCGTGGGCGATCGCGCCTTATACGAAAAACTCGTACGGCTTGCGCGGCTGCGCGGAGATCTGCCTGCGAAAAAGATCGTGTATTGCGACGGAGAAAAGGCGATGTTCCGCCGATTCGGCATCGATAAACTGATGTATGAGGCGGTAGGGCCCGTCGTAACGGTGAAAGGCGGCGGTTACCTCGTGGTGCAGCAGACGGAAGCCATGACGGTGGTGGACGTGAATACGGGGAGTTACGTAGGCGAAACGTCGCTGGAAGAAACGGCGTTTGCCGTAAATCTCGCGGCGGCAAAAGAGGTGGCGAGGCAGGTGCGCCTCAGAAACGTAGGCGGCATCGTGGTGGTGGATTTTATCGATATGGAACTGCCCGAGCATAAACAAGCCGTCACCGACGCGCTTATGGCGGCGTTGCAACGGGATAAGGCGAAATGCAAAGTGCTGCCGATGAGCGAACTTTGCCTTACGGAATTTACGAGAAAGCGGATCGGCAGTGAAGTGCCTTCGTATTTCTATAAACCGTGCAAGCATTGCGAGTCCCGCGGCTTTATTCAGGCGGACGTATTTATCGTATCCCGCCTGCGCGCGGATATTATGGATTTATTCGCCGAGGGATACAAGGCGGTGATCGCGGAACTGAATGCGGAAATCATGCAGAAGATTTTACGCGAGGGTTGGCTGCGGGAAGAAGTGAACGGCGTATGGAAAGATAAGCGCGTGTATATGATTCCGCATAAGACGTACGAGGACGAATTTTTCACCGTACGGGGCGACAATTCCGGCGTTCTGTCTTTGCCCGACAAGGCGCAGATTTTGTATTGAAAACGGCGGCGAGGCGGAAGAGAACGAAAGGCTTACGTTCGTATCGCTTTCATGATACCGGCGCATAATGATTATGCGTCAGATTTAAACGAAAAGAAGGAAAAAAAACAATGAGAAAAACGAAAATCGTATGTACGATCGGCCCCGCCAGCGACGGCGAGGACGTAATGGAAAAAATGTGCAAAGCGGGAATGAACGTGGCGCGGCTGAATTTTTCGCACGGCACGCACGATGATTACGAAAAGAAGATCGAAAAACTGGTGCGCGTGCGGGAAAAACTCGGCTATCCTCTCGCCATTATGCTGGATACCAAGGGGCCGGAATATCGTATCCGTACCTTTAAAAACGGCAAGGTGACGCTGAACGAAGGAGACGAATTTACATTTGCGGCCGACGAAATCGAAGGGGATAATACGCGCGTATCCGTTTCTTATCCGTATCTCGCGGAAGAACTCGCGCCCGGGGATAAAGTGCTGCTCAATAACGGTCTGATGATTTTCAGGGTGAAAAAAATCGTCGGACGGGATCTGGTGTGCGAGGTGGAAGCGGGCGGAGTGCTTTCCGATCGGAAAAGTATGAGTTTCCCGAATAAAGTGCTGAAACAAAAATACCTCAGCGAGCAGGACAAAGCGGATATTCTTTTCGGCGTGAAGCACGGCGTTGATTATATCGCCTGTTCGTTTGTTTCCGTGAAGCAGGATCTGATCGATATAAAAAATTATCTGAAAGAAATCGGCGGCGAGGGGATCGATCTTATCGCGAAAATCGAAAACCGTGCGGGCGTGGAAAACATCGAGGAGATCTGCACGGAATGTGAAGGAATCATGATCGGCAGAGGCGATATGGGCGTGGAAATTCCCTACGAAGAATTGCCCGCGATTCAGAAAGGGCTGATCACGAAATGCCGTTTGCTCGGGAAACGCGTGATCACCGCCACAGAAATGTTGGAATCCATGATCACCAATCCCCGCCCCACGCGCGCGGAAATTTCCGACGTAGCCAACGCCGTATACGACGGCACGAGCGCAACGATGCTTTCGGGCGAATCGGCGGCGGGAAAATATCCCGTGGAAGCCGTGGCGGCGATGGCGCGTATCGCGGAATACACAGAACGGGAAATCGATTACTCCAATCGGTTTCAGCGTTCGGAATTTCGTATCAAAAGCACGGTGGACGCGATTTCTCATGCCACGTGCGGCATGGCGAGCGACGTGCGCGCCCGCGCAATCGTAGTGAACACGCTTTCCGGAAAAACCGCGCGCATGGTATCGAGATTCCGCCCCGCGGCGGATATCATCGCTTTCACCACGAACGAAAAAACGTGGCGTAAACTTGCGCTCTCGTGGGGCGTTACGCCGATGCTGAGCCCCGTCTTCGACGGCGTGAGCGAGATGTTTGCGGCAACGGCGGAAAAGGCGAAGGAAATGCTGTCGCTGAAAACGGGGGATAAGATCGTACTGACGGGCGGGCTTACCGACGGCACTTCGGGAAATACCGATCTCGTGAAAATTCAGACGATGTGAAAAAAATCGTAAAAAATAAAGCGAACGGAAGCGGAGAAGAAAAAAATCTTCTCCGCTTTCTCTTCGCAAGAGAGGCAAAAGATATTGACAGGCATATAAAAAAGTTATATAATATTTACACTGTAAAATCAGATCGGCATAGTGTGCGGCTTTTTTGCGGAAAAACGAATTTTTTTGCCTTTCGCGAGCGCGGAAGGTTCGTAAAAGGCGGCTTTTTCGGAAGCAAAAAGCGAACGGCGGTGGATATGACGGAAGGATCGGGAACGAAGAAGTACGGAATAAAAAATTTTTTGTCTGACGGGGGGGTGATTATCGTTGCGGCGGTGTTATCCGCGCTCGGTTTTCACGTATTCGTATATCCCGCGAAATTCGCGCCGGGCGGCATGGACGGTATCGTGACGATCTTGCAGGAAAAAACGGGATTAAGCGCGGGCTGGTATTCGTTGTTTTTGAATCTTCCGCTTTTAATTGCCGCATATTTCGTGCTGAAACGGCGGTACGTGATCTGCACCGTGGCGTTCACCTTTTTGAATTCGATTTTTCTTATCGTGCTGGAAAGAATTCATTTTTATCAGTATCCCGCCGATTCGGAAAGGTTGCTGGCGGCGATATTTTCGGGGATTATTCTCGGTACGCGTGTGGGCATGCTTTTAAAGATGGGCGCGAGCACGGGCGGCGTGGACATCATCGCTTGTATGGTGCAGAAAAATCGCCCGTATCTGAATGTGGAAAGGATCATCGCCGTGATTTCGTATCTTGTGATCGTCTGTTCGTATTTCGTGTATAAAGATCTGGACAGTATCCTTCTCGGCGTGGTGCAGATGTTTATTTACGAGCGTGTGGCGGGGGCTTTCATGCGCGATAACCGCAATGCCGTGGAGTTTAAAATCGTTACGAAACACCCCGAAGAGATCCGCGGGGAAATCTTATATTCGCTGAAACACGGCGCGACGGTGGTGGAAAGCAAGGGCATGTTTACGGAAAGCGGCAGCAGCATTATTTTTTCCGTAGTGAATCTGCGCCAGATTCCCGACTTTCTGAATATTCTGAAAAAGTATCCGGATACGTTCGTTTATTACACGGAAGTTTCGGGCGTATCGGGAAATTTCCGTCGTCGCAGAGACGAAGAGGCAAAATAATTCCGTAAAAAAATACGGAATTTCGGCGGAACATCAGAAAAGTTTAAAAAACGAAAACGGCCGCAGAGGCGCGGCGGAGAAGAATATGGAGCAATTTACGGAAGAAACGCGGAAGGAAGAAGAAATAAAAGCGGCGGAAACGGCGAGTGCCGTTGCGGCAAAGCGCAAGAAGAAACGGCTGATCGGCGATTATGTCGTCGTGGCGGCGATGGCTGTGCTGATGGCGCTTAACTACGATTTGTTTATCGTGAGAAACAGATTCGCTCCGTCTGGGCTGAACGGTGTGGCGACGATGATCGAATATATTACGGGCGGATCGTTTTCGATTGCGTATATGTCGCTTCTGATCAATATTCCGCTTTGTATTTTCGCTTATTTTTTCACGGAAAAAGAATTCGCTTTGAAAACGTTTGTATTCTGTGTGATTTATTCTGCCGTGTATTTCGTGTTACAAAAGACGGCGGTGCTTGCAAGATTCCGCTACGATGCCGGGGGCGCGGATACGATTTATCCCGTTCTGATTTCCGGAATGATCGGAGGCGTGGTGTACGGCGGCGCGTTCCGCAGAAACGGCTCCACGGGCGGAACGGATATCGTTTCAAAGTATCTCAGCAAAAAAAATCCGCACCTGAATTTTTTCTGGGTGCTTTTTGCTATCAATGCCACCGTGGCGGCGGCTTCCTATTTCGTGTATACGAGTACCGATCCCGTAACGGGCGCGACGGTGCATAATTATAAGCCCGTGTGCATGTGTATTCTGTATTCGTTCATTTCTTCGTTTATGGCGAACCGCAGCCTGCAGGGCGGAAAATCCGCGTATAAATTCCTGATCATCACGAAGCATGCGGAAGAAATCGATCGCGAAATCGTTGAAAAACTGAAACACAGCGCCACGAAACTGATCGGTACGGGCGTTTACAGCAACACAGAACGCGACGTGGTGATCTGCGTGGTGAGTAAACACCAGATCGTGGATTTTGAAAACATCATCCGCAAATACCCCGATACTTTCGCTTTCGTGGAAACGGTGAACGAAACGATCGGTAATTTCAAACAGGTGAAACGGCGTGCCGACGATTCGTTCTATTACGTAGACGAAGCGTAACGCGAGCAGCCGAAAAACGGGCGGTTGTTTTTATCCGTCCGTTTTTTTGAAAAAAACAGATTGATCGTAGCCCCTCTCCGTATTTTCGTTGCAAAAAAACGGAGAGGGAGATTTCTCTTTTTCTATGAAATCTGATGCGAAAACGGAGGGAAAAGGGAGTTACGCTTCTTTCAGTTTTACACATTCTCCCGTAGAAGTGCTCTGGAAAATAACGAAACACCCCGCCGCGTTCTCGAAAGGCGAAATCGGTACGAACGCGCACACCTCCGCGATGTCTTCCGGCGGATCGTCTTTATTTTCGGCGGGAAAGGCATAGCATATGTATAACGGCGCGCCGTCTTCGTAGATCACGCCGATCAGGTATTCCTTTTTTCCGTCTTCTTTCACCCTCGCCCAACGGGAAAACGGAAATGCGGAAGACAGGGTGTCGTCTGTTTCGTACTTTGCGAAAATTTCGTCGATCTCGTCTTTTACGGAACGATAGTAGCGCTGCCCGTCTTCGTCAAACGCGCGGCGTATGTTTTCAGCATTTTCATCCTGCTCAGATTGCGCCCCCGGGTGCGCGCTTTCTCTTTCATCCGGATCTGTAACGCCCGCATTTTCATCACGTTTAAAAGTCTGCCCGAATCCATCGTTCGTTTTGCCTCCCGTTTCTGTTTTTTTCGTCTGCTTCGCGGCGGAATAATAATCCGCTTCCGCCATCTGCTCGTCGTCGTATGCTTTGTCGGCGGAAGCAAACGCCTGTTGCGCCGCCGTTTGTTGTGCCGCGGAATCGCGCTGTTGCCGCTTTTCTTTATTGGAAGAGGCGGGCGGAGGGGATTGCTCTTCCGCGTTTTCTTTGCCCGCGGCGTACGATTCGCAGGTTTCCGTTTCGGGCACTTGTGTCGCCGCGATATTTGCGCCGCTCTTCGGCGCAACGGAACACAGCAACGCGTCGAAATCATATTCCTTGTCGCCGCTTACGCCGTATGCCAGAGGCGTGATGCCGTTTTTCACAAGGCAGATCACCGCGCAGAAGCCGCCCGATACATCCAGATCGGAAATCAGATTGAAAAGGCTTTTTCCGCGGAGCGGCAATAGTTCCGTCCGATTTTCCGAATCGGCGATCAGGCAATAGTATTCGCCCGCCGCAAGAGGCGCAAAACCCACTACGGATACTTCCACGGCGAGATTTTTGCCGTACTGTTCCGCCTTCACCACGCCGCCCACCTGTTTTCCGTCGCCCGAAAATCCGGCGCGCATTTGGCGCAAAACGCACATTTTTTTGATGAAAATCATATTCTTTCACCGTCCGTTTTTTTCTTGTATTGTACTATAATAAACGCGGCGGAAAACATAGGAAAGAAGATTTTGTTGTCGTTTTTTGCCGAAAACGGATTTTTCGACAAAAAAGAAGCGGAACGGAACGTAAAGTTTTCCCGTGGAAGAAGAAAAGTACGCTTTCGCCTTGACAAAACGTTCTTGTTCTTGTATAATTAGAGCGTAGGTTGTTTCGATTTTCGCCGTGGGCGGAAGAATAACCGTAAAAGGATGGCGAGATGGAACAAGATCTGCAGAAAGCATTGATCAGATACAACAGAAAAACGTGGAGTAAAAGCGCGTTGCTCGGATTTTTTATCGGGCTCGCCGTGATCGTTCCCGGGATCAGCGGATCTACGGTGGCGATTATTTTCAAATTATACGACGCGTTTTTATATGCCGTATCCAATCTTTTCAAACAATTCAAACGCTGTTTTTTCTTTTTACTGCCGATCGGGATCGGAATTCTGATCGGGCTGGCGGTGGGGTTTTTCACAGTGCAGAAAGCGTTGGAATACATACCTTTCGCGATCGTGGGGGGCTTTGCCGGGCTGATGAGCGGCGCGTTTCCCGCCGTGAAGGACGAATTGAAAGGGGCGAAAATCACGGGGGGCAGAATCGCGTTGTTTATTGCGGGCGTGTGTCTTCCGATCGCCGTGGCGCTTCTTTCCGTATTTTTCTCGGGCGGCGCGGGCAAAGATTTTTCCGTATGGTGGAGAATCGTGCTGTGCCTGCCTGTCGGCGCGATTGTGGGGCTTACGCAGGTGGTGCCCGGGCTTTCGGCAAGCGCGATTCTGATGTCGATCGGCTATTTTACGCCGCTGGTGGAAAGCGTGCACGTATCGTACTGGAAAGAAAACCCGATAATCTTCTTAACGTATGCGGCGCTCGGCATCGGATTTCTGATCGGGATATTCTTCTCGTCGGGTG
Source organism: uncultured Christensenella sp. (assembly GCA_905203015.1). Taxonomy (GTDB): domain Bacteria; phylum Bacillota; class Clostridia; order Christensenellales; family Borkfalkiaceae; genus Scatosoma. Next base: position 63,991 of record CAJKUC010000001.1, read on the forward strand.
TGCTTACGAAGGCGTTTGAGAAGGCACGGCAGACGGCGTATTTCCCGATTGTGGGCTTATCGCTCGGCTCGATTGCGGCGATGTTCTGCAATGTGGAAATCTTTGCCGTGTATAAGGAATGGGCGCAAAAGGGAATATCGCAGAAAGATTTGTGGCTGGGCGTGGCTTTGTTTGTCGTCGGCGCGGTGATAGCGTATCTTTTGGTGCGTTATCAGAGGAAAAAGGACGCGGAGAGCGCCGCGAAAACGGAAGAAAAACAAAACGACGTTGCGGAAAATCAGAAATAAACAAAATATTTTAACAGGAGAAAAATTATGAACGGAAACCATGAAAAATTCAAAAGAGCAATGAAAATTGCGGGTATTACGCTTTTTCTGGCGGGCATCGTATTTATCGTAATCGGCGCGGTGGATTTCTTCGGTGCGTTTTCGGGCGAGACCGCGCCTACGAAATTCTGGGCGTTCTTCGTCGGCTTCCCGCTGTTTGCCGCGGGGATGTCGATGACGTTGATCGGATTTCATCGCGAGATCGCGAAATATATGAAAGACGAAACCATGCCCGTATTCAATGAGGCGGGCAAAGAGATGTCTCCTGCGGTGCAGGCGATTGCAAAAGCGGCCGCGCAGGGTGCGAAAGAGGGCGCGGCGAACGCGGCTGACGGCGGAGAGGAAAAGCAGCAGGCGAAAATCTGCTCGGATTGCGGAACGGCAAACGACGAAGATTCCACGTTCTGTAAAAATTGCGGAAAACGCCTGTAATTTTCGCGCAGGAGAAAGAAATTCTGATAAAATCGGGAGCGTCGGAAAGATGAAAAAACCGAAAAAGAGATTTTTTGCAACGGTCTGCGCCGTTATGCTCGGCGCGGGCGTTGCTTTTGCGTATACGGGAAGCGGGGCGCGGACTGCGAAAACGGCGGGCGTCGCTCCGTTTTTCGTCGTTTCGGCGGAAGAAACAGGCGAAACGCCTTCCGCCGCGACTTTCCGCGCGGAAAACGGTACGGCGGCAACGAATACGAAGCCGCTGAATCCGAAATTCAAAGATTACGTATTCGGCGGATGGTATACCGATCTTGCGGACGAAACCACGCGCCTTCCCGATTCTTCTTCGGGGCTTGCCGGGCAGACGTATTATGCCAGATGGCTGAAAAACGGAAAAACCGTAACGACGGAGCCGCTTGATCTTTCTGCTGTATCCGAGGACGCCGATTGCATCGAAACGTTCGGGTATCGCTGGGCGAAAGAGGATAAAACGCTTGAATTGAACGGATTCCGATACGACGGCGCGGGCGCGTTTGCGGTGAGATTGCCCGACGGCGCGAATCTGAAAATCGAAGGCGAAAATTCCGTGATCTGGTCGGTGACGGGCGATACCGACGGAGCGGCGGTGCTCGGCGTGAAGAAATTGAAAATTTCGGGGAACGGTGCAATTACGGTGAACGCGGACGGAAACGGAAGCAACTCCGTCAGCGCGTTGTACGTTGCGGGAGATTGCGACATCGGCTCAACGGGCGATGAAGAAACGATTATCGGCTCGGCGACGGGCGCGGGCGGTATTTTCGGCGGCGACGAAACGAAAAAAGAAGAAAAGAGCGCGCCGAAGATCGATCTTTTTGCGGATAACGGAGGGGAGACGATTGCTTTCCGTTGCGGCAAACTCAATCTTCGCGACGGCTTTATCACGGCAACGGCGGGTACGGCGAAAGATATGGAAAAAGCGAGCGTCGGTTTTCGATCGAAAACGCTTGTTTTAAACGGCGGTATTTTAACGGCGCGCGCGCAGACGTCCGCCTTTATTACGGACGTGCTCCCCGTGATCGGGCAGGGAGGCAGAATCACGACGACGGGGCAGGACGGGAAGGAGCAATCTGTTGACGCGTTTTCCGAAGGAATCGACGGCGAATTGTACGGGGAGGCAACCACCGTTTGCGCTCTGAAGATCGGCGACCGACTGGCGAAATCGGGGAAAATTTCGTTGCATACGCACGTTTTCGATCGCCGCGTGGAGAGCGAAAAGTATCTGATCGAAGAAGCCACGTGTCAGCACGGTACGATTTATTATGTTTCCTGCGTATGCGGCGAACGGGGCGTGGAGGCGTTTGAACTCGGCGATATCATGCCGCATGTGGATCTTGACGGCGACGGAAAGTGTGATCTTTGCGGCACGAAAATAAAACAACCGCTTTCGGCCGGCGAAATCACGGCGATTTCTCTCGCTTCCGCGGCGGCGGTGCTGCTGGCGCTGTATGTGCTCGGGTATTTCTTTCTTTATCGGAAAGGAAAACTTGAAGGAGAAACTTCCGAGGTGATCTATAAATTTCTTCCGAAAGAGAAAAAGAAAGAATAATTTTGGGTAAAACGCATAAAAACCGCGAAAAAAGAGACGACTTTCCGATAAAGAGTCGTCTCTTTTCTATACCTTTCAATCGCTGCGCAACGCCGTATCGGCAATCGATGTGCCGGCGTGTACCGACGTTATTTTCCCGCAACCTTTTTTTGTTCGGGCGATTTATCGCCGTCGTCATAACTGCCGTAATAATATTGTGAATAATGCGAATTTTTCTTGGCTGTGCGATCGGGCGTATAATCGTTTACCACCACGCCGAGGATATTCGCTTTCACGAAATGCAATGCGTCCACGGCGGCGCGGATATCGCTTTCATAGGAATATCTGTGCCGTGCCACGAGGAACGTGCCGTCTACCACGGGCGCCACCGCCAGCGCGTCGGAAACGAGCCTGAACGGCGCGGAATCGTAGATGACGTAAGCGAAGGACTTTTTCAGTTCTTCGTTGAGATCTTTGAACACTTTATCCGCGAGGAGTTCGTAAGGGCGCGCCGTCTGCGTGCCGCGGCAGATAACGTACAAATTCGGATTCACCGAAGAGGGGTGCAGAATCTGTTCAAGCGTAGCCTGCCCCGAAAGATAATCGGAAAGCCCGGGTGCGTGGGGAATTTTGAAGAATCTGGATACTCTGCCCATACGGAGATCGGTATCTACCAGCACCACTTTCACGTCGGACTGGGCAAGCATCAGCGCCGTATTCACCGCCACCGTCGTCTTTCCTTCGGAAGGATAAGAAGAGGTGCAGAGGAAACTCGTTCCGATGCCGTTGCGTTCTTTTGCCATAGAAACGGAAAGAGTCATTTTCAGGTTGCGGAACGCTTCCGTTACGGCAAAAGGCGTTTCTTCGTTTAAAAGGTAGGTGGTTTTCCCGCCTTCCGCGGCGATTTTTTCCGCTTTCTTTTTCGCCGAAGCGGCGTTTTTCCTGCTCAGGAAATCAAAAATGCTCATTCTTTTCCCTCCTTATGTTTCTGCTTGTATTCGTAATCAGAGAGCCTGTCGATGGAAGGAATTACGCCGAGAACGGGAACGCCGAGCGATTTCGAGAAAGATTCGTAATCGCGGAGCCGTTCGTCGGAATTATCCGCGATCACCGCGATTACGCAGGCGACGATCAGCGCGCCGAGCCCGAAAAGAGCGGCGAAAAGAATCGTTTTCTTTTTTGCGTAGCCCGCGTTCAGTTCGTGAGAGCGGTTGATCGTCATGGGATCGCATTCCGCCGTGTAAGAAGTCACCGCCCACCTGTTGCCTTCCACGGTCTTCGTGGAGGCGGGCACGATGATACGGCCGGGGCGAAGAATATTGCCTTCTTCGTCTTTCGTGCCGGATACTTCTTCCTGTACAAGTTTTTTTGCCGCTTTTAAAAGTTTTGCCGCCGCTTCTTCGTCGTTTTTCACGGATACAAGCATAGAAAAAGCGTTCGGGTTTACGGAATGATCGTACGAATAGGAAATGGAAGAGGAAACGAATTTCATATAAGAAAGAAATTTCGCTTTCGCTTCTTCCGTCACGCTGTCGTCGTCGAGATCCACTTCGCCGTTTACGGTGACGTTTTGAACTACGCTTTCGGGGGCAAGTTCTTTAAGAATTTCAAGAAGAAAATTATCCGAATTGAGGTGATCTACCAGCATGGAAAGATGTTCTTCCTTGTATACGTAGTTCGGCGCGGCGTCCGGCTCGGGATCACCCGTCTGAACGCCGTTTTCGTAAAATGTGGTGGTGGCGCGGATGGAAATTTCGTATTTCACTTCCGAGCCGTAGAATTTTTCGTCTTTATATCTGAAAAAGCCGAATAAACCGCCGACGATCGCGCCGACGATCAGCACGATAAGCAACAAACGGATTTTTTTCAGTAAGATTCTGAAAATATCGGCTATGCCGATTTCGTTTTGTTTTTGTTCCTGAATATCGTCCATTTTTCCTCCGGAAAATTCATTGTATGTGAAATGGTGTAATTATTATATCATTTTTTTTCGTATTAGTAAAGTGATTTTATCGCAAAACAAAAAAATGAAAAATCCCCGTAAAAACGGTGACGTTCCGACAATTTCGTAAAGTACGATTGTTTTTTTTCGCGGTTTTGCAAAAAACCGCAGGAGACGAAATCACATGATTTGCAGTACGAAAAATTTCAGATAAGAGGTTTCTTCCGCATTCAGAAGTGCCGGGTGATCGGGCGCCTGCGTTCTGATTTCGAGGCATTTCGCCTCTTTCCCGCTCTCTTTCGCCGCTTCCGCCAGCATTTTTTCAAAGAGGGGGAGCGTCATATAATGGGAACACGAACAGGTGATTAAAAATCCGCCTTCGTTCACCAGTTTCATCGCTATGATGTTGATATCTTTGTAGCCGCGGTAAGCGTCTTTCACCTCCGCCGCGCTCTTGCAGAAAGCGGGGGGATCGAGAACGATCAGATCGAATTTTTCGCCCGCCTTTTTGTAATCGCGCAGCAGCGCGAATACGTCCGCCTGCACCGTTTTAATGTTGTCAAAGCCGTTGAGGGCGGCGTTCCGCTTCACCGTTTCCAGGGCAAGGGCGGATATGTCGGCAGAAATCACCTCTTTTGCCGTGACGGCGGCATTCACGGAAAATCCGCCGCCGTTGCAGAAACAATCGAGCACCCGCCCGTTCGCGGCATATCTTCTGCACGCGAAACGGTTTTCTTTCTGATCGAGGAAATATCCCGTCTTTTGCCCGTTTTTCACGTCCACCGACATTTTCAGTCCGTTTTCTTCTATAATCACCTCGTCGGGGACTTCGCCGTACAGCACGCCTTTTTCCTGCGGCAAACCTTCTTTTTCGCGTACGGAAACGTCGGATCTTTCGTAGATTCCCGCGGGGCGGAAAATTTCGGTAAGCACCCGCACGATCATATCTTTGCGTTGATGGATGCCGAGCGAAAGGCATTGCATTACGAGAATATCGCCGTATTTATCCACGATCAGCGCGGGAAGATCGTCCGCTTCCGCAAACACAACGCGGCAGCAGTTTTCGTAGCCGAGGCGTATTCTCGTTTCCCAGGCGCGGGTTATTCTGCGGCGGTATAATTCTTCGCCGTCTTCTTCGTTGTCGCGAATAAAAATACGCACGAGGATTTTGGAAGCGTGATTGATATATCCCTTTCCGAGGAACCTTCCGTCGAAGGAATACACGGCGGCAAGCGAGCCGTTTTTATCTTTCCCTTCGATTTTCTGCACTTCGTTGGCGTACACCCAGCCGTGTCCCGCCGCGATGCGTTTTTCTTCCGTTTTTTTCAATGTGATTTTGTATGGCATGTATTTTGTTCTCCCGAAAATCTGCAGGGAAAAGCCTGCGCCGTTCCCGACATCGTTATTATAGCACGAACGGCGGCGATAAGTAAAGCGTTTTTATTGTACGCGCGCGTAGCGTAAGGGATCGAAACGCAACAAAAGCGTTTTATCGAGGGGATAGCAAAAGGCGTTGACAAAACAATCGGTTTATGATACCATATAGATCTTGTCTTTGGCCGTACGATTTTGCGCGGCTGCCCGCCTGCAATACGATTGCGGAAAAAATTTCCGAAGAAAAGGTCGGTTGCAGGTACCCGTGGAAGTAGCGGGTGAGGATCGGAGATGAATATTCTCGATATATTGCTTCTTGCCGTTGCCTTATCGATGGACGCCGTTGCCGTGAGCATGTCGAACGGCATGACCGACCCGAAAGCGAGCCTGAAAAGATCGCTTTTGCCCGCGTTGCTGTTCGGTTTGTTTCAGGCGGCGATGCCGCTGATCGGCTATTTTATCACGGAAGCGGTTTCCGGCACGTTCCGCGAATCGTTCGAGACGGCTTCCGCCCGGGTGGCGTTTATTCTGCTGGCGTTTATCGGCGGAAAAATGATTATCGACAGCATAAAAGAACGGAAAGAGGAGCATGCAGCGGGCGAAGTGCCCGAAAGCGAAAAAAGAACGCTTTCCGTCGGCGAAATGTTCGTGCAGGCGATCGCCACGTCGATTGACGCACTTGCCGTGGGAATCTCTCTGAAAATGGCGGCGATGGGCGAAGGGCTGTTTCCTCCGATCGGCTGGTCGGTGACGATTATCGGTTGTACCACGTTCCTTTTAAGCGCGATCGCCACGAAAGCGGGCAAAATGATCGGGAACGAACTTGCCGATAAGGCGGAAATTCTCGGAGGCATCGTGCTGGTGTGTATCGGGCTGAAAATACTGATTTCTTCATTCTTTTGAAAAGAATTTTCGTAATCCGGTATAATTTATACGTTGAAATCTTCCGCAACGAAAAGCGCGGAAGATTTTTTTACCGTAAAATACGGGATGCGGCGGAAAAACGTAAAGAAAAAACGGGAAACGGGGCAAAAGAGCGGAAAAAACGGAAAAATTTCAAAAAAAACGAAAAAAGTTGAAAAACACGACTCAAAACAACTTGACGGAATTTACTAATCATAATATAATTAGTAGGCAAGTTGAAAAGAGCAGGATTTCTTCGCCCGTTTTTCCCCGTTAAAGAAAAGGCGCGACGGAAAACCGATTCGACAAGCACCTGAAAAACGGAAAAATACAGACGAATAAGGAGTAATACGATATGAAGACCTATATGGCAAACGCCCAAACGGTTGAAAGAAAGTGGTATGTCGTCGACGCCGCGGGAGTTCCGCTCGGCCGTCTCGCGTCCCGCGTTGCTTTCATTCTGCGAGGCAAACATAAGCCTACTTATACCCCCCACGTCGATTCGGGCGATTTCGTTATCGTGATCAACACCGATAAAGCGACGCTGACGGGCAAAAAGGCGGAAAACAAATTTTACAGATACCACACCGGCTACATCGGCGGCTTGAAGGAAATTCCTTACAAAAAGATGATGGAAGAAAAGAGCGACCTCGCCGTTTATGAAGCAGTGCGCGGTATGCTTCCCAAGAACAGCCTGGGAAGAGCCATGATCAAAAAACTCAGAGTATACAAGGGAGAAACGCACAACCACGAAGCGCAGAAACCCGAAGTACTCAAAGTTGATTAAGGAGAGAGGACAATGGCAAAAGCGAATGTGAAAAAGAAGATTCAGTTCTGGGGAACGGGCAGAAGAAAGAAGGCTATCGCCCGCGTACGTCTGATCCCTGCCGGCACCGGCACGATCGTGATCAACGATCGTACGTTTGAGGATTATTTCCCTCAGGGCACGTTGCAGTACATCGTGAAACAGCCCCTCGCTCTTTTGGAAGCGGAAGGCAAATACGACGTGATCGTAAACGTGATCGGCGGCGGTTACACAGGTCAGGCGGGCGCAATCCGTCTCGGTATCGCGAGAGCGTTGCTCGAAGCGGAAGAAAACAGCCGTCCCGCGCTTAAGAAAGCAGGGTTCCTCACCCGCGATCCTCGTGCGAAAGAAAGAAAGAAGTACGGTCTCAAAAAGGCTCGTCGCGCTCCTCAGTTCTCCAAGAGATGAGTTTATCGGAACGTTTTATCGTTCCGGGGCGTTATATCGGAAAAATTACCGACTCGTTTTTTGCGGGTCGGTTTTTTTATTATCCTAAGCGCGGCGGCATCGGTTTTTTCGTGCGCTTTTCCTCCGCTTTTCGCCCTCACGCGAGAAATTTAGAGTTTTATCGGAAAACTTCGTGTAAAAGGCTTGAAAAAACGAAGAAAAAGCGATATAATGAATATGTGTGAAATCACGGCGTTCGGGCAAGCGGAAAATCGGTTTGTGAAGCCTCGGAACGGAAAAAGCAGGAAAAAAGAATGGATTATTCCCGTTTACGGAACGGAACGGACGTGCGCGGCATTGCCGTGGCGGGCGTTGCCGGAGAAGAAGTGGACTTTACGAAAGAAGCGGCGCGCGATATCGCGCACGCCTTTTGTGTGTGGCTGAAAAACAAACTCGGCAAAAAAACGGTGACTGTGGCGGCGGGCTACGATTCCCGCATTTCCGCGCCCGTGCTTTTAAGCGGCGTGGAAGAGGGCGTTACCGACGGAGGCGACGACGTGATCGTTACCGGGCTTTCGTCTACGCCTTCGATGTTTATGCTGTTACAGGAAAAAGATTTTTTCGACGTTGTGCCGGACGGATCGGTGATGATCACCGCTTCGCATCTGCCCTACAATCGGAACGGACTGAAATTTTTTACGAAAGAGAGCGGCTTGGAAGCGGAAGACGTAAAAGAGATTCTTGAGATCGCGGGAAAAGAGTATGTTCCCGTGGACGCGCAATCGCGCGGCGTTATCGAAAAGAAGAGTTATATGGATAAATACGCCGCCGATCTCGTGAAAAAAGTGCGGGAGGCATGCGGCGAAGATCGTCCGCTTTCGGGCAAAAAGATTCTTGTGGACGCGGGCGGCGGCGCGGGCGGATTTTATGCGGAAAAGGTGCTTGTTCCGCTTGGCGCGGATATGACCGGCTCGCAATTTTTAACGCCCGACGGGTATTTTAAAGGGCATATTCCGAATCCCGAAAACGAAGACGCGATGGCTTCCGTATGTGCGGCGGTGAAGCGCGAAAAAGCCGATTTCGGCGTAATTTTCGATACCGACGTGGATCGCGCGGGCGCGGTGGACGATACGGGCGAGGAGATCAACAGAAACCGTCTGATTGCTCTGATTTCCGCGATTCTGCTTTCGGAAAAAACAGGCACGATCGTTACGGATTCGGTGACGAGCGACGGGCTTGCGGAATTTATCGAAAGCCGCGGCGGAAAACACCATCGTTTTAAACGCGGCTATAAAAACGTGATAAATGAGGCGATCCGCCTGAACGAATCTGGGGAATATACGCCTCTTGCCATCGAAACGAGCGGACATGCGGCTTTGAAAGAAAATTATTTCCTCGACGACGGCGCATACCTGGTCACGCGGCTTTTAATCGCGCTTGCAAAAGCGGCGAAAAACGGAAAGAAACTCACGGATCTGATCGCGGATCTGAAAATGCCCGTCGAAGCGACGGAACTGCGATTTCGTTTTAAGGCGGGTTGCGATTTCAAGGCGCTGGGCGCGGAACTGATCGAAAAACTCAAAGCGCATGCGGCGGAAAAATCGTACATTACTCCCGCAGCGGAAAATTACGAGGGAATACGGCTGAATTTCGATAAAAATCACGGCGCCGGATGGCTGCTTGTGAGAATGAGTCTGCACGAACCGATTCTTCCCGTAAATGCGGAAAGCGAAGAAAAGGGCGGCGTGGAAAAGATCGTTTCGGAACTCTACGGATTTCTGAAACAATTCGATTTTCTCGATCTCTCGCCCGCAGAGAAATTTTTAAAAGAGAACAAATAACATTCTTCGGCAAAGAAATGCCGCGTATCGAGGAAAATCGACGACGGCGGCAGAAATAAAATAAATAAACAGGAGAACATAAAGTCATGGACGTACAGAAAACCACCATTAACGCTTTGCGTATTTTATCTGCGGAAGCGATCGAAAAAGCAAATTCGGGTCATCCCGGGCTTCCTATGGGATGCGCGCCGATCGCGTATACGCTGTTCCAGAATTTTTTGAACTGCAATCCGCTCGATCCGAAATGGGAAAATCGCGACAGATTCGTTCTTTCCGCGGGGCACGGCTCGGCATTATATTACACGTTGCTTCATTTATACGGCTACGGCATCACGACGGATGATCTGAAATCTTTCCGTCAACTCGGCAGCAAAACGCCCGGACATCCCGAATACGGGCACACCGTGGGCGTGGAAACGACGACCGGCCCGCTCGGGCAGGGAATCGCGAACGCCGTGGGTATGGCGATGGCGGAAGCGCATCTTGCCGCGCGGTACAATCGCCCCGGATTTAAGGTGGTGGATCATTACACGTATGCGATCTGCGGCGACGGTTGCCTCGAAGAAGGCATTTCCTACGAGGCTTGTTCTTTCGCCGGCGCGAACGCTCTCGGCAAACTGATTCTTCTGTACGACGATAACGATATTACGATCGAGGGCGACACCGACGTGACGTTCAAGGAAAACGTTGGCGCGAGATTTGCCGCGCAGAACTGGCAGGTGCTGCATGTGGATCTTGTGGCTTCGCCCGACGACGTGGTGGCGCTTTCCGACGCGATCGCGAAAGCAAAAGAGAGAACGGATAAGCCTTCGATCATCATCTGCCGTACGCATATCGGCTACGGTTCGCCGCTGGAAGGAAGCGAAAAATGCCACGGCGCGCCGCTCGGAGCGGAAAATCTGAAAAAGTCGAAAGAAAAACTCGGCTGGAAAGAAGAAGAGCCGTTCGCCTGCCCGAAAGAAGTGTACGAGCATTGCGCGTTGGCGGCGAAAGCGGGCGCGGAAAAAGAAATGCTCTGGAAAAAGACGTTTGCGGAATACGAATATACGTATCCCGAACTCGCGCAGGAATATAAGGACGCGATGGCGGGAAAGAAACCCGATTTCGAGAACTTCGACGAACTGTATCAGTTCGATAAGCCTCTTGCCACCCGCACCACTTCTTCCGTCGTACTGAACAAAATCGCGGCGAAGATGCCTACGTTGTTCGGCGGAAGCGCCGACCTTGCGCCTTCCAATCAGTCTGTGATGAAAGATACGGATACGCAGAAATACGGCGTGTTCTCGCCCGAAAATTATGCGGGGCGCAACGTGCATTTCGGTATCCGCGAACATGCGATGACGGCGATTTGCAACGGTTTGCAACTGCACGGCGGCGTACAGCCTTATTGCGCTACGTTCTTCGTGTTCACCGATTATTGCAAGCCCGCAATTCGTCTTGCGGCGTTGATGGGGCTGCCCGTTCCCTATATCTTTACGCACGATTCGATCGGCGTCGGCGAAGACGGCCCTACGCACGAACCCGTGGAACAACTGATCGCACTTCGTTCGATTCCCGGAATGAAAGTGTATCGCCCCGCGGACGGAAAGGAAACGGCGGCGGCGTGGGTATCCGCACTGACGGGCAACGAACCTACCGCACTCGTACTTTCCCGCCAGAATCTGCCGCAGTATGAAGGCAGCGGAAAGATCGCGCTGAAAGGCGGCTACGTGCTGGAAGATTGCGACGGAAAACCCGAAGTGCTTCTGATCGCAAGCGGCTCGGAAGTAGAACTTTGCGTAAAGGCGAAAGAGGTGCTTGCCGCGAAGGATATCCGCGCCCGCGTGGTGTCGATGCCCTGTATGGAAGAATACGAGAAACAGACGGACGAATACAGGGAAAGCGTGCTTCCTTCCGACGTTACCGCAAGGGTGTGCGTGGAAGCGGGTTCGCCGTACAGTTGGTATAAATACGCGGGAACAAAGGGCGAAATCATCGGTATGACCACGTTCGGCGCTTCCGCACCCGCGAAGCAGTTGTTTGAGAAATTCGGCTTCACGGTGGATAACGTTGTGGAAAAAGCGATTGCCGCGATCGAAAAATAAAAAACGGCGGTGAATCGAATCAAAAAAGTCTCCGTTGCGATTATTCGCAGCGGAGACTTTTAAGATATGTTTTTAAAAACGGAAAAATCGCTTGTATTGGAAAACGACGCGGAGGGGGAAAAAGGATTTATTTCGTCGAAGCCGAGAATATTTTCAGCAAAGTTTTTTCGTCGGGCAGATTCGGCGTTTGAAAAATTCCGTTGAAGAACAGCGCGAAATTATTGAACGCGCAAGGCAGGTCTTTGGCTTCTTCCGATGTTTTCACCTCGTTTATAATGAGCGGAAGATGCAGTTTTTCACATGCTTTTTTTGCGTTTTCGATCGCCTGGTATGTGTAAGGGCATTGCGGCGTATAAAATATCGTAGGCTCTTTATTTTCTATTTTGCCGAGGCGTGCGCCCGGCGTGAAAGAGGGCAACGCGGATTTTTCTGCGTTTTTATCGAAAGACAGAGCGAATAATTTATAACCGTCGGGCGTGGAATCGATTTCGGCGAATCCGAATTTTTCGGCAAAGGACTGATCGGAAAACCATGCTTTTTGCTTTTTTGCGCCGAGCATGCAAAGCCCCGCTTTGCCCTGCGCTTTTGCGTCGGCGATCGCGTATTTCATCAGTTCTGTTCCGTAACCTTTGCCTTTATATTCGCCGAGTACCCAAAGACAATGAATGTACAGATACCGCCGTCCCGAAATCGGAACCCATGCCGTTTCGATCGGTTCGTATTCGATAAAAACCGTGGCTTTTTCATTGAGTTTCAGAAAGACATGCCCGTCTTTTAATCGATTTAAAAGCCATGCCCGTTTCTTTTCCACGCCGGGATGCGGTTTTTTTCGCGTATAATGCAACAAAGATGCTCTTTTTCTATATTGTCTTCCGTAATTTTTATAAATTCGCTCATCGTTTTTCCCTTCCTCTTTTTTACAAGAATCGAAATACAGAAATATTATAGCATATTTCTTTTTTTCCGGCAATAAAAACCGCCGCGCGATGAACGCACGGCGGTAAAAAAGGAGGGTAGAATAAGCATAATTCAATATCCCGAAGATATCGGGCAACACGCGATCCGATTTAAAAAAGAGTTTCAAAAACGCGCAACAGTGAATCGCCGAAATGCCGAAACCAATTATCCCGCAGATCTTCTTTGGTGACGGCATGGCAGACGGGAAACGTGGAAACGCAGTCCTTTTTCAGTTCGTCCGCTACGGAGCAATCGGAAAAATATACGGCGTTTTCAAAATTAAGGCAAAGGCTTCTGTAATCGAAATTCACGGTGCCGATTACGGCAAAACGATCGTCGGCAAGAATACTTTTCGCGTGAATGAAGCCGGGGGTGTACGTATACACTTTCACGCCCGCTTTTAAAAGCGGCGGCACGTTCGCCTTCGTAAGGCGGTAAGTAAGTTTTTTATCGGGAATCCCGGGGATTACGATGCGCACGTCGATGCCGCGTTTTGCCGCGCTGCGCAGCGCGGTGCGCAATTCGTCGTCTAAAATCAGATAGGGGGTGTAGATCCATACGTACCGTTCCGCACGGTTGATTACGTCGAGATACACCGTTTCGGAAACGCTCTCTTTATCGAGCGGAGAATCGTCGTACGGCTGCATGAAAGCGGGGAATTCCGCCGCTTCGCAACGTTCGATTTTCTGCGCTTTTTCTGCGCTTTTTTGCGAATAGAATAAGGAAACGTCGTCTTTATCTTTACGGAAAGCGTTCCATATGTTGAAGAACATCATGGTGAACGTATTCACCGCGCTGCCCGTAACGCGTAAGCCGCAATCTTTCCAGTTGCCGAAGCGTATTTTTTCGCCGACGTATTCGTCGGCGAGATTGATCCCGCCCGTAAACGCCGTTTCGCCGTCCACGATGATCTGTTTCCGGTGATCGCGGTTGTTGATCCGTACCGTGAATACAGGGGAAATGGGGTTGAACGTGAGGCATTTGATATTCGGGTGGAGCGATTCCACATAGCGATCGTATTTCGGCGGCAGGGCTTTCAGACAGCCCGCGTTATCGAAGATCAGGCGCACGGCTACGCCTTCTTCTGCTTTTTCGAGCAACGCTTTCAGAAACGTTTCCCACGTCTTTCCCGGGGCGATGATAAAGTATTCGGCGAGAATGAATTTTTTCGCGCCGCGCACGGCTTCCATAATCGCGTCGAACGTTTCCTTTCCCGAGGGAAAATAGGTGGCATCGCCGTCGAAAGAAGCGGGATAGCCCGCGTATTCGGAAAGATATTTCGTTGTGCCGCGAAGAGGCGCGGAATCTGCGGAATTTTCCGCCGTTGCGGGAGCCTCGCCGAACGTTTCGGAAACGGGATTAAAAAGAGGAACGGCAGGGTAAGCCGCTTTGTTTTTTTCTTTTTCCGCAACGATTTTCCGATTCATTTTTTTTGTCGGTCTGCCGTCGCCGTATAAAAAGAACATAAGCACGCCGAATACGGGCAACGTAAGCAGTAAAATCACCCAGTTCAGTTTTCCCGAAGGCTTATCGTTCCGATTGATGATATGCAACAGCATTAAAAATCCGATGAAATTCGAGAGCAGGGTGAGGATCGTGGCGATCTGCGAATTTTCGCGGTATAAAAGAACAAGTATGCCCGTCGCGAGAGTGATCTGCAAAAGCATTGCCAATCCCGTAAGAAAAATACGGTTGTAAATGAGTGCTTTTCCTCGTCTGTCGCGGTACAGAATTTTTTCTATACGCCGTTGACGGCGGGCGGACATTTCTTTCATGGGGTGCACCTCTTTCTGCTTTCGGATTCCCGTGTATGGCGTTGCGATTTACTCAGTTTCGCCGGAATCCGTATACAATTATAGCCTGTTTAATGTAATTTGTCAAGTTTTCGGGTTTTGCATTCCGCCGCTTTCACCGATATTTCATTATTTTTGTGCGGAAAAAGGAAAAATCGGCTAAAATTAAGAAAACAAAGCCTGTTTATCACTTTTTCGTCATTTTTCGGCATAAGATATAAAGCCGCGGTATAAAGCGCGAAAAGCAAGCGGAGCATATGCGGAAGGAGAGAAAATGGAAGTATCTTATACATATCTGCACAGCAAGGAAGTGGTGAACGTACTCGACGGAAAACGGCTCGGCAGGGTGTGCGATGTGGTGTTCCGTTTTCCCGAAAACGTGTTTTTGGGAATCGTTGTGCCCGGGTGTAAAGGGTTTTCGTTCAAAAAGGGAGACGTGTTCATCGACGTGAAATGCATCGTATGCGTGGGGGAAGACGTGATTCTGGTGCGCGCGGAAAATTTGCGCTGTGCGGGAAAAGAGAGGCGAAAAAATACGCCGCCCGCCCCCGCGCGCCCCGTATGCCCGCCCGCGCCGCCTCCCCCGTTTTATCCCGCGTCGGGAACGCCTCCGCGCGGCGGGGAAGCGCGCCGGTCGTTCGAGGAATACGAATAATCATCGGAAAACAAAAAAATCGTCGCAAAACGGTCCGGCGCGAACTTCGGGAGCAAAAGCGCGTGAACGAAAGAAAAATTCGTTGACAAACGGCAAAAGAAAGTGATATAATCGTATAAACATCAGGCGGGCGCGGGCAGCGCGCGCAAAAGCAAGGGAGCGTTTATACGATGAAGAACGTCATTTTAACGGGGGATCGCCCCACAGGCAGATTGCATATCGGGCATTACGTAGGTTCGTTACGCGAAAGAGTGCGTTTGCAGAATACGGGAAAATACGACGAAATTTATATTATGATCGCCGACGCGCAGGCGTTGACGGATAATGCGGAAAACCCCGAAAAAGTGAGGTCGAACGTGATCGAAGTGGCGCTCGATTATCTCGCGTGCGGAATAAATCCCGAGAAAGCCACGATTTTTATTCAGTCCGAAGTGCCGCAACTTACGGAACTTTCCTTTTACTATATGAATCTCGTCACGCTTTCCAGATTGCAACGCAACCCTACGGTGAAAGCGGAAATTCAGTTGCGTAATTTCGAGACGAGCATTCCCGTGGGCTTTCTGACGTATCCCATTTCGCAGGCGGCGGATATCACCGCATTCGGCGCGAACACCGTACCTGCGGGCGAAGATCAGGCGCCGATGATCGAACAGTGCAAAGAAATCGTGCACAAATTCAACGCCGTATACGGCGAAACGCTGGTGGAGCCGGAAATCGTACTGCCGCAGAATAAAAATTGTTTCCGTCTGCCCGGGTTGGACGGAAAGGCGAAGATGAGCAAATCTCTCGGAAACTGCATTTATCTTTCCGACGAGCCGGAAACGATACGGCAGAAAGTGATGTCGATGTACACCGATCCCGACCATATCCGCGTGGAAGATCCCGGGAAAGTGGAGGGGAATACGGTGTTCACCTACCTCGACGCATTCTGCACCGACGCGCATTTTGAAAAATACCTGCCCGATTATAAAAATCTCGACGAACTGAAAGCGCATTATAAAAAGGGCGGGCTCGGCGACGTGAAAATCAAGAAGTTCCTTGCGAAGGTGTTGCAGGAAGAACTTTCCCCCATTTACGAACGGCGTAAAGAATGGGAAAAACGCGAAGACGAAGTGTGGGAAATTCTGAAAAACGGTTGCAAAACTGCCTATGCGAAAGCGGCGGAAACGCTGAAAAACGTAAGAAAAGCGATGAAAATCGATTATTTCGGCTGAAAATTTAAAATCGTACGAGAGAACGAGAATCATTACGATAAGCAGACGGCCGCACCCCTTAAATGGGGCGCGGCTTTTCGTATGCCGTTTTTGCCGGTTTTGTAAAATTTTCGTAAAAAGCAAAAAAACACGAAAAAAATATGGCAAAAAAAGTTGCCGAGAGGCAAAATTTGTGGTACAATAGAGAGGCTAAAAAAATACGCACCCGATTTTCGTGCGCCATCCGTGTCCGTAAATCTATTCATGCGGATGAATGAAGGCGAGATAAACGCGAAGCGGGGAGGTTAAACGGAGGCAAATTATGGCAGTTATCACTATGAAGCAACTTCTCGAAGCAGGCGTTCATTTCGGTCACCAGACGAGAAAGTGGAATCCGAAAATGAAGAAGTACATTTTCGCCGCGAGAAACGACATTCACATCATCGATCTTCAGTTGACGGTGGGTCTGATCGAAGAAGCGTACAAGTTCGTATGCGACAGCGTTAAGGCGGGCAAAACCGTTCTTTTCGTGGGCACGAAGAACCAGGCGCAGGAAGCGGTGAAAGAAGAAGCGGAACGCTGCGGACAGTACTATGTTAATTCCCGTTGGCTCGGCGGTTGCCTTACCAACTTCAAGACGATGCGTTCCCGCGTAGAACGCCTTGAAAAACTGGAAAAAATGGAAGCAAACGGCGAATTTGAACTTCTCCCCAAGAAAGAAGTGATGCTTCTTAAAAAAGAAATGAGCAAATTGCAGGCGAATCTCGGCGGCATCAAGAACATGAAATCGATGCCCGGCGTGATGTTCGTGGTGGATCCTCACGGGGAAGAAATCGCCGTGAAAGAAGCGAGAAAGATGGGTATTCCCGTAGTGGCGATCACCGATACGAACTGCGATCCCGACGAGATCGATTACGTTATTCCCGGCAACGACGACGCTATCCGCGCGATCAAACTGATCGCTTCCGTGATCGCGAACGCCGTTATCGAAGCGAACCAGGGCGCGGAAGCGCTTGCTCCCGCGGAAGCACCCGCCGCAAGCGAAGCGACGGATATGGAAGAAGTGGTGGCCGCGGCGGAAGAACCCGCTACGGAAGCGACGGAAGAAAAAGCGGAATAATTTTCGCTTCGTTTTAAGCAGAGAATTTATAACGCGCCGTGGCTGAAAAACATACGGCGCGTTATATGGAAAAGCACAAAAAATACGTTGAAAGGAGAGAAAGTATTATGGCGTTTACGGCAAAAGACGTAATGGCTTTGCGCGAAAAAACCGGCGCGGGCGTGATGGATTGCAAAAAGGCGTTGACGGATACCGACGGCGATATGGAAAAAGCGATGGATCTTCTTCGCGAAAGAGGAATCGCGAAAGCCGAAAAGAAGGCTTCGAGAATCGCGGCGGAAGGTATTGTGTACGCTTATGTAAAAGAAAAGAAAGGCGTGCTGATCGAAGTGAACTGCGAATCCGATTTCGTGGCGAAGAACCCTCAGTTCACCGCGATTGCGGAAGAAATCTCGAAAGTGATTCTTGCGGAAAAACCCGCCGACGTGGCGGCTCTTGCTTCCTGCAAGGTTTCCGACGGCAGCACCGTGGAAGATTATCTGAAAGGTCAGACGGCCGTGATCGGCGAAAAGATCGCCGTGAGAAGATTCACCGCATACGAAACGGACGGCTTCCTTGCGAAGTATATCCACCTCGGCGGTAAACTCGGCGTTCTTCTCGATATGGCGGGCGAAGAGACGGAAGCGGCGAAAGAAGCGGCGCACGAAGTGACGTTGCAGATCGCTTTCACGAAACCTGCGTATCTTTCCGAAGACGAAGTGTCTTCGGATACCCTCGAAAAGGAAAAAGAAGTGCTTAAACAGCAGGCTATCAACGAAGGCAAGCCCGAAGCGATCGCCGAAAAGATGGTGCTCGGCAGAATCAAGAAATTCTACGAAGAAAACTGCCTTCTTAAACAGGCGTTCATCAAAGACGATAAAAAGACGGTTACCGATCTTCTTAAAGCGGCGGGCAATGCGAAAGTGAATCGTTTCGTATTCTACGTAATGGGCGAAGGCCTTGAAAAGAAGAGCGAAGATCTGAGCGAAGAAGTGGCTAAACAGGTTGCCGCTGCGAAAAAATAAGCCTCGGAATCTTGATAGAAAAGATCTGAATATTAAAAGCGAAACTCCGACGAAGCAAATTCGTCGGAGTTTTTTCGTATTTACGCAAAAGAAGTTGATAAAAATTCGTCGGCTCTTTTGTGATTCGGGATTTATGTTTTCAGCCGATATTTTCGGCTCGAGGCGTTTTTTCGTTGTGTAATTTTCACGAAACGTCGCCTTTTTCGCGCTTTTTCTTCTTTCGTTTTTCCTTTTTGTCAGCGCAAGCGGGAGCGGACGTGTCCGCTGCGCCGACTGCGGGTAAAAGTGCGGGGGAAAGTTCGGCGGAAAGGCTTTCGGCGGAAGTCGAAACGGCTTGCGCGGTTCGCGCGGCGGACGTGCGTTTCGCGGACGAATCGGAAGAGATCGTCGGAGCGAGTGCGGCGGCGTGCTCTGCCGAAGAGGATTCCGACGGGAACAACGGCTGTCGTTCCTGCATTTTCGTTTGAGCCTTATCGCGCTTTTCGGCGGATTTTAAAAGTTTTTTCTCCGTTTTTAACGCGATTTTTTTATTGGCTTTTTCTTGTTTCTGCGCCGATTTTTTTTCTTTCGCTTCTATTTTCGCCTGTTTCCGTCTTTCCTGAAATTCTGCCTGATGCTGCGCTTTCTTTTCCTGGCGCTCGACGCGGAAGAGTTCTACTTTTTCGCGTAATTTCAGTTGATTTTTGTTCGGCTCTTTGGGCGTTTCCACTTCTTTTCCCGTGATCTTTTTAAAGAAATTCGTTACGCCCGTCACTGGGCGTTTGATCTCTTCCACGTCCGCTTTTACGGCGTCGAGCATAAGGGCGAAGCGATTGGAAAGAATCGCGCCGATCACCTCGAATACGATTTGCAGAATCCAGCCGATAATCATCATGCATACGAGAAGAATCGCAAGGAACGAAACGTGTTCCGCCGTCTGATACAATCCGTAGATCGTTAAAGCGATGGGATAGATACGAAGCAGCAGTTTGCACGCTTTATAAATTTTCGCGCCGAGTTTTTTTACCAGTTTGTTTTTTGCGCCGTCGGGCGCTTTTCCGCCTTTCGTGGTGACGAGGAAAAAAACGAAATACGCCACAGACAAGGCGAACAGGGCGATATTCACCCACAAAACGCCCGTGCCCGCGATCAGCGAATAAAGAAGATAGCCTATGTACACTGCCTGCGAAGCCACGCCGATGATATACAACACTTTCTGAAAATCGGCCACCACCTGTTTCCAGGCAACCTGCGTATAATCGAACATATAAAATCTCCCCGTCGGAGGAAAGATTTTGTGGATAAATGTCTCCGATCGTTTCGCTCCCGACGTAGGAATTATACACCATCCGCCGAAAAAAATCAACCTTCTTTGAAAGCGTTGCCGCAAAAACGCGTAAAATCGGCGTGAAAACTTGCTATTTTCCGAACGGTATGCTACAATATATCCGATACCAACCAAGGAAAAACGGTGGACAACATTATGGAAAAAGACGAAAACAAGACGGCGGAAGAAGAAGCCGCGTTGACGAACGCATTATTGGTAGCCGAAGGGAAGACATCCGGAAATCCCCGCGCAGGCGGCGCGGAAACGAAAGAAAATAACGCGGAAAGCAACGAAAAAAAAGCGAAAAAGACGGCGAAAGCAAAAAAAACGCAGAGCGAAACTACGGGCGAGAACGAAGATTTTTCCCGCTCCGTCACCGCGCCGCTCGGCAAGAGCAGCGAAAAGAGGGCGGCGCTCGCCTTGGTGTTTGTAATCGCGCTGATCGTGCTTCTTGCTGCGGGAGCGATTGCGAATTTGCTCACGTTAGCCTTTCAGATCGGCAAAGTTTTCGGCTATGTGTGTACGGGCGCGGCGGCGCTTATCGTATTTTTCTTTATGATTCTGCCGCTTTTGAAAGTGCTGAAAGCGCGCGCGTTTATTACTGACGTTACGGCGGAGAATAAGGATCTTGCGAAACGGAAAAATTACGAGGCGTTACGTGCTACGGCTACGGCGCTGACGGCATACAACCGCGACGAAAAAACGACGAAATATCACTATATTAAAGAAGAACGGTTGCAGAAGATAGAAAGCGCGCTGAACAAGAACGATAAAGCCGCGCTCAGAACGGCGATGCGGGAAACGTATTCTTCCGATGTGGGATCTACGGCGAACGGGGTGATTTTCAAAAGTGCGGGCAGGGCGTTTCTGATGACGTCGGTTTCGCAGAACGATAAAATCGACGCCGTGTCGGTGTTGCTTGTGAATTTATCTTTAATCAAGCAGATCGTGGCGATTTACGGCTATCGGCCCACGCACGCGAAACTGCTTAAAATTTATGCGAGCGTGCTGAGAAATTCGCTGATCGCCTATGGCATGCAGAACGTGAACTGGTTTAACGTATTCGGAAAGTTTTTTGCGGGCGTTTCCAAAAAAATTCCGTTTATCGATACGCTTGTGGACAGCGCGGTGCAGGGAACCGTCAGCGCGTTTTTAACGCTTCTGGTGGGGTATAAAACGAAACGCTATCTTTGCTCCGATTATAAAAAACAGGAAAAACTCGATCCGCTGGAAGAGGAAGGCGTGGAATCTTCGGACGACGAGGTGCGTATCGCTTCCGCACTGGCGAAAGAAGTGCGCAAAGAAAAGGGCGCGGCGGCGAAAGGAATGAACGTATGAGATTACTGATTCCCGCGGCGGCGGGTATGGAAGGCGGCGTACGCCGACAACTGAAATATCTGGGCTATACGCCGAAAGCGGACGGCTCGGCGGAAAACGGCAGAATCGAAATCGAGGGCGACGTATACGACGTTGCGCGGCTGAATATGTTTTTGCGCAGCGGCGAGCGGGTGCTGATCGCGTTATCTTCCTTTCATGCGGCAACGTTCGACGAATTATACGAGGGTATTTATTCGATCCCGTGGGAAAATTATCTTTGCCGCGACGCGCGGATCGTGATGGACGGCAAGAGCAATTATTCCGCACTCGGCGCGATAAAAGCGGCGGGCGGCGTGGCGAAAAAGGCGATCATCCGTCGCCTTGCCGATCGCTTGAACGCAAGAGGAAAACAAGGCGCTGCGGCGACGTTTCCCGAAACGGGCGAGCGGACGATCGTGGGCGTTTCGATTTATAAGGATACGGCGACGGTGACGATCGATACGTCGGGCGAGGGCTTACATAAGCGCGGCTACCGCTCGCTGGCGTACGACGCGCCGCTGAAAGAAACGTTGGCGGCGGGAATTATCGATATGACGTATTATCACGGCGATTTTTCAAAGCCGTTTGCCGATCCGTTCTGCGGCAGCGGAACGTTGCCGATAGAAGCCGCCTTATCCATGCGGAATATTGCGCCGGGAAAAAACAGAACGTTTGATTTTCTCGGCTGGAAACAATGCGGAAAATATGGCGAAAGCGATATTAAAAACGCTTTGAAACGGGCGAAAGAAGAGGCGGAAGATACGGAACATAGGGAGGGAAAATTGAATATCCGCGCGTCGGATATTTCTCCCCGTGCCGTTTCCATTGCGAAATACCATGCCGAACGGGCGGGCGTAAGCGGGGATATTTCTTTTTCCGTGGCGGCTGCGGAAAAATTCGCAAGCGACGAAAAATACGGGGTGCTCGTCTGCAATCCGCCGTATGGGGAAAGGCTTTCTTCTTCGGAAGAGGTGAAGAAAATTTACAGAGATTTTTCCCGCGCGTTTTTCGCGCTGCCCGATTGGAGCGGCTATATTTTAACGGCGTTCCCCGAATTCGAGCGGGCGTTTTCCCGCCGCGCAAACGCGGTGAAGCGCTTATCGAACGCAAATCTGCCTTGCGGACTGTATTGCTATTTCGGCAAGAAACCATTTAAAGAAAATGTGTTTATAAAATAAAGTAAAAATATCATTCGACTGCGAATTTTTAATACGTGCACTTTATTTTTTAAAGCAAAAATCGATTTTTTGCGGGAAAATCAAAGTGAAAAATGAAAAAATAAAAAAAATCCGTCGTTTTTAAGCGGCGGGTTTTCTTTTATTTGACTTATTGCGTTCTGCGGAATATAATAGCGATATTAAATTTTTACGGAAGAAAAAAGCGCCGTGCGGAATAAATAGAAACAAAGACGGCGGATTCCGTGGAAGAGAGGCAGAAATATGAATTACGGAAAAGAAGAAGCGAAGAACCCCGCAGAGACGTTCGGCGAATACATATTCGGCGACGCCGCAATGAAAAAATATCTTACGGCGAAGACATATGCTTCGCTGCGCAAGACGATCGACGAGGGCGAGCCGATCGATCCCGAAATCTGTGCGGAAGTGGCGGAAGCGATGAAAAACTGGGCGATGTCGTTCGGCGCGACGCACTATACGCATTGGTTTCAGCCGCTGACGGGAACTACGGCGGGCAAGCACGAGGCGTTTCTCGACTTCTGCGGAAAAGACGGCGCAATCATGCGTCTTTCGGGAAAATCGCTGGTGGTGGGCGAACCCGACGCTTCCTCTTTCCCCACCGACGGCGCGCGTGCGACCTGTGCGGCGCGCGGATATACGGCGTGGGATCCCACGTCTCCCGCATTCGTGAAAGAGGGAACGCTGTTTATCCCCGCGGTATTCGTTTCGTATACGGGGGAAACGTTGGATAAGAAAGCCCCGCTTTTAAAATCGATCACCGCGCTGAACACGCAGACGAAACGTATTTTGAAACTCTTCGGCACAACGTGCAAGAAAGTGTTTACTTCCGTGGGGCCCGAACAGGAATATTTCCTCGTGGACAAGAGCGTGTACGATAAACGCGAAGATTTACGCCTGACGGGAAGAACGCTGTTCGGAGCGCAGAGCGTGAAAGGGCAGGAACTGGAAGACCATTATTTCGGCGTGCTTCGTCCCCGAGTCACCGAGTTTATGAAAGATCTCGACGAAACGCTGTGGAAGTACGGGATTCTGGCGAAATCGAAACACAACGAGGTGGCGCCGGCGCAACACGAACTCGCTCCCGTTTTCTGCGATACGAATCGTTCCGTAGACAACAACCAACTCATGATGGAGATTATGAAAAAAGTGGCGGAAAAGCACGGGCTTGCCTGCCTTTTGCACGAAAAGCCGTTTGAAGGCATCAACGGCTCGGGTAAACACAACAACTGGTCGTTATCTTTGGATAACGGCGAGAATCTGTTGGATCCGGGCGCGCATCCCGAAAGCAACACGCGTTTTATGTTCGTGCTTGCCTGCGTGATCTCCGCCGTGGATACCTATCAGGGGATTTTACGCGCCTGTGTGGCTTCCGCCGGCAACGATCACCGTCTGGGGGCGGATGAAGCGCCTCCCGCGATCGTTTCCGTATATCTCGGCGACGAACTTGGGGCGTTGGTGGACAGCATCGTGCTCGGAAAGAATTACGTTCCGAAAAAAGCGGCGAAAGGCTCGATCGGCGTGCCCGAATCGCCTATTTTTCCCATCGATTCCACCGACAGAAACCGTACTTCGCCGTTTGCGTTTACGGGAAACAAGTTCGAGTTCCGTATGCTCGGCTCGGCGGCTTCGGTAGCCGATCCCAATATCGTGCTGAACACCATCGTTGCCGACGCGTTCGCGACGGCGGCGGACAAACTGGAAAAATCGGAGAACCTCGAAAAAGACATTAAGGCATACACCGAAAAACTGCTTAAAGAGCATTACCGCATTATCTTCAATTACAACGGCTACGGCCCCGAATGGGAGCAGGAAGCGGAACACAGAGGGCTTCTGAACGCGAAAACCACCGCGGACGCCGTGCCGGAACTGCTGAAAAAAGAAAACGTGGACGTATTCGTGCGCCGCGGCGTATATACGAAGAGCGAAGCGATCGCCCGCGCGAATATTCAACTGGATACGTATATCAAAAATATTAAAATCGAGGCGCGCGTGATGCTGGATATGTTCCGCAAAGATGTTTATCCCGCCGCCGCCGCGTACGAAGAAAAACTGTGTGCTTCTCTTTCCGCAAAAAAATCGTTGTTCTCGCTGAACTGCGCGAAAGAAGAAAAACTCATTAAAACGATCGCCGAAAAGGAAGAAAAAATGCTGGAAGCAAGCGAAACGCTGGAAAACGCGCTGAACGTGCTGCCGGAAGAGCGGCTTGCCGCCGCAAAAGCCTGCGCGCATATCGTGTGCCCCACGATGAACGAACTGCGCCGCGCCGCCGACGAGGCGGAAACGCTTTGCTCGAAAGACGAATGGAAACTGCCCCGCTACGTGGATCTTTTGTACAGCGTGTGATATAAAGACGCGGGCCGACAAAAAACTTGTTTTCAAAAACGCGGAAAGCGCGTGCGTATTTCTTGACAGAAAGAAAAAGGCGTGCTATAATGTGTTTGTCTTTGGGGCGAGGCGAAATTCCTCACCGGCAGTGATAGTCTGCGAAGAACGGAAATATTCTCCGTTCCCGAATCGGTGCGAATCCGATACCGACGGTATAGTCCGGATGGAAAAACGACGAAAATAACGCATAAAAATTTTCCGTTTTCAAAAACGTTGCCGAAAGACTTTTCCGGCAACGTTTTTTTTCGGGCGGTACGTCCGGAAGAAGAAAACAGAAATCGGGCGCGATTTCGTCCGCCGTTAAAAAAACAAACGGCGATCCGAAGAAAAGGAGAAATTTTATGCAGGAAGAAAAGCAAAAAGCGCCGTTTTTTACGGCTTCGAGAATTGCCGCAATCGCCGTGTTTTCCGCGCTTTCGGGGATTTTGTACGTGTTCGGGTTTTCTGTTCCCGTAGCGTTTGCGCCGTGGCTGGAACTGAATTTTTCCGATATACCGCTCCTGGTGGGTACGTTTTCGCTCGGCACGCCGTCGGGAATGCTGATCGTGGTATTCAGAACGCTTGTGAAACTCATATTCAAGCCTACGTCCACGGCGTTCGTCGGAGAGATCGCGGATATTCTTATCGGGCTGGCGCTCGTAGTGCCCGCAGGCGTGATTTATACGAAAAAGAGGACGCTGAAAGGCGCGATTTTTTCTTGTGTGGCGGGAGGCGTATGTTCTTCGGCGGCGGCAGTGCTGGCAAACAGATTGCTTCTGATTCCTTTTTACGTGAAGGCGATGGGCTGGGATTTCGCCTTTCTTGCGAATATGCTTACGGGGCTTTACCCGAATTGCACGGCGGATACGTTTTATAATTACTATTTATGGCTTTCCGTGTTGCCGTTCAATCTTCTGCGCTGCCTGATCGCTTCGCTTTTAACGTTTGCCGTATATAAAAAAGTGTCGTTTTTAATCAGAAAGGCAAGCGAAAAATTCGACGGTAAAAAACGGGGTAAGGCGAAAGAAAACCGGAAAGCGCAAAGCGGCGCGGAAGAACAGACGGCGAAAAACGATTCCGTTGAAGTGAAAAATCGTGCGGAAGAGGAAGAAACAGGAACAATCGGCACGGGAAAAGCAAAAGAGGAAGAAAAAATCTCCGGCGAAAAGTGAAATATTCTTGCAAAAAAACGTTTCGGGTAGTATAATTGAACTATGAATACGTTTTTATCGGAAAGCGAAGAAAGCACCCGCGAATTTGCGGAAAAATACGCGGCGACGTTAAAGCCGTACGATGTGGTGATTCTCGACGGCGAAATGGGCGCGGGAAAGACGGCGTTCGTGAAAGGGCTGGCAAAGGGGCTCGGGATAAAAGAAGAAGTGACGAGCCCTACTTACGCGTATATGAACGATTACGACGGCAGGCTGTTTCATTACGATTGCTATCGGATCGAAAGCGCGGAACAGGCGGAGCGTATGGGGCTCGCCGATTATTTCGATATGGGCGGAATCTGCGTGATCGAATGGGCGCAGAATATCGCGCCTTTGTTGCCTGAAAACTGCAAACGGGTGACGATTAAAAAATTGGGCGGAAACGCAAGGGAGATCGGATATTGAAAAACTATCTTGCAGCGGACACCGCTTCAAAATACCTTACCGTGGTGCTTTCGTATAACGGCAAGCGCTACGTATGCTACGAAGAAGATTGCGCGATGCGCCATTCCGCGGAGTTGATGCCCGTGGCGGACAGGCTTTTGAAAGAGGCGGGCGCTTCGCTTTCCGAAATGGATTTTTTCGCGTGCGTGGTGGGCGCGGGATCGTTTACGGGGATACGAATCGGCATTGCCACGGCGAAGGGGTTTTCGCTTGCCACGGGAAAACCCGTACTGCCGCTCACCTCATTCCGCCTGGCGGCATATAATGGGGAAGGAAAGAAAATCCTCGCGCTTTGCGACGCGTTGCACGGCAAATATTACGCCTGCGCGTTCGACGAAACGGGGCTGGAAACGTTGCCGCCTTCGTATATCGGGCAGGAGGAAATTCTTCGCTTCGTAAACGACGGCTATATTCTCCGTTCGACGGAACGGCTCGAAAATCTTCCCGATCGTTTCTCCTGCGAGAGAGTGACGCCTTCGGAAGCGTTGGCGGAATCCTGCGAAAAACTTTCGGAAGATCCGTCGAATTTCGGCGAGCCGATCGCGCTTTACATACGTAAATCGCAGGCGGAAACGGAACGCGAACAAAAGGCGGCGGCAAAATGATTCGCTATCGCGCGCTGACAAAAAAAGACCTCGCGGAGATCGAAGCGCTGGAACGGGAATGTTTTTCCGATCCGTGGACGAAGAGCATGTTTTTAGGCTCGTTTTTATCCGAATTTTTCTGCGGAATCGGGGCGTTCGACGGGGAAAAAGCGGTAGGCTTCGCACTGGCTACCGTTGTGTTTGAGGACGTCGAAACGGACGACATCGCCGTTTCGCCCGAATACCGCAGATGCGGAATCGGCGGGCAACTTTTAAAAGCCGTGGAACGGGAAGCGAGAGTGCGCGGCGCGATCCGCGCTTTTCTTGAAGTGCGCGTATCGAATCTGCCCGCGATGGCGTTGTACGAAAAATGCGGTTATAAGGCGATACGGCGGCGGGTGAAGTATTATCCCGACGGAGAGGACGCGTTCGTGATGACGAAACGCCTGAACGGCGACGGTGCCGTGCGCGCGGATACGGAAGAGAAAGAAAACGAACAGGCTTGAAAAAGGGGAACGCCGTTGAACGCGGATTTGAAAAAAGTTGCTTTCTTACGGGCGGGAAAAGGCAGGGATCTCGTTCTTTTGCACGGATACCTTTCGTCGAAAGAAGCGTTTTTGCCTCTGATCGATTATTTTTCGGGAGCGTACCGCGTGACGGCGATCGATTTTTGCGGTTTCGGGGAGAGCGAAGCGTTGCCGTACGCGTTTTCCGTTTCGGATTACGCAGAGTGGACGGAAAACGCATTTTATTCACTCGGACTGAATCATCCTTTATGTATCGCCCATTCTTTCGGTTGCCGCGTGGCGGTGAAAATGAGCGCGCGGGCGGCGGAAACGGCGGCGGGAACAAAGATACCGCCGCAATCTTTCGGAGGATTCGATAAGTTGATTCTTACGGGCCCCGCGGGGATTCTTGCGAAGAAAACGTTTTCGTATCGGGTGAAAGTGAAAACGTATCGTTTCGTGCGGAAGATTTTTCCCGCGTTTGCGGAGCGGCATTTCGGCAGCGAAGAATACAGAACTCTTTCGCCCGTGATGAAGGAAAGTTATAAAAAAATCGTGGGCGAAGATCTGCGCGGGGATATAGCGAAGACGGATTGCGAAACGCTGGTGATCGAGGGCGAAGAAGATCGCGTTACGACGATGGCGGAAGCGGAGGAATATGCGGCGCTGCTACCGGGAGGAACGCTGAAAACGATTCGCGGCGGACATTTTGCTTTCTGCGAAAATCCGCTGGATTTTTGCCTTATGGCAGAGGAGTTTTTTTCACATGGCTGAATTTTTGGAAAGGCTGGCGATATGTATTTTCGCCACGGGATTTTATTTCGCGGCGGGGGCGCGCATGTTCGGCGTGATGCAACAGTGCGGCTATAAAAACGCGCGCTTTTACGCCTGGCTGAAACGGCGGGATAACCTGTGGTACAACAGATTGTGCCTGTTCTTTCTGATTCTGCTTTTATCCTGCACGCTCACCGCCGTTTGTTTTTCTTTTCTGGGCGCTGCGTGGGCAAGGCTTTTATCCCTGATTCCCTTTGCGTGTTTTGCGGCGACGTTCTGCGCGTCGGAAGGCAAAGCGCCTTTGAAAGTGCCGCTTGCGCGTACGGGCAGAATCAAGCGGCTGGGCGGGGTGTACGCTCTGCTTCTCGCCGTGGCGATTTATCTTCTGATCGACGGCTTCGTTCTTCTGGAACATCTGGTTACCGCTCCGCTGTTTACGGCGTTTTCCGTTGTTCCTTTATGCTTCGTGCCGCTGCTGCTGCCGTTTATTTTTGCTCTTTCAAACGCGGTTTCGTGCGCGTTTGAAAATCCGCGCAATGCGCGCTACGTGAAGAAAAACGCGGAAAAAATCCGCGCTTCGTCCGCGATTAAAATCGGCGTGACGGGCAGTTACGGAAAGACTTCCGTGAAAAATATCCTCACAACGATTTTATCGGAAAAATACAAAGTGGTATCTACGTCCGCATCGTATAATACGCCGATCGGGATAGCCAAAGCGGCGGATCTGCCCGAATTTGCTTCGGCCGAAGTGTTTATCGCGGAGATGGGGGCGCGGAAAACGGGGGATATAGAAGAATTGTGCGCCATGGTATGCCCCGATTACGGCGTGTTTACGGGCGTTTGCAGGCAGCATGCGGAAACGTTCGGAAGCAAAGAGAATATCTTCGACGAAAAGAAAAAACTCGTTGATTCCGTGAAACAAAAATGCGTGTGCGGCGCGGATCTCTATGAAAAATACGGCGATAAATTTTCTGCGGAAGAGATGAAAAAAATCGTTTTCGTGCCGCGCGGCGCGGTGAAAAATTTCGGCGGCGCGCCTTTCCGGACGGATTTCGATCTTACGCTTACGATGAAAAACGGCGAAAGCGAAACGCGGCGCGTACAGATTCCGCTCCTTGGCAAGGGCTCGGCGGAAAACGTTGCTCTGGCGGCATATCTGGCGGCGGAAATGGGGCTTGGCGCGGACGAGATTTTCAGAGGCATAGAAAAAATTCTTCCCGTACCGCATCGATTGAATCTGATGAAAGAAAACGGCGTGTACATCCTCGACGACGGCTATAACGCAAGCGAAAAAAGCGCGGAACAGGCGCTGGATGTGCTTTCCGCTTTTCCCGGGAAAAAGTACGTGGTGACGCCGGGAATCGTTGAAACGGGGATAGAGGATGCCGAGGTGAATCGTCCTCTTGGCGCGCGGCTCGCGAAATTCGACGGGGTGTTCGTGGCCAACGGCGCGTCGGCAGTGAAAGAAGGGTATCTCTGCGCGGGGGGCAACGAGGATACATTGCATGTTTTTTCCGACGAAGAAGAGGTGAAGGCGGCTTTATCCGAAGTTCTCTGCGAAGGGGACGCGGTGCTGTTTTTAAACGATCTGCCCGACGTATATTGATTTCGGCTTATTCCGCCCGAAAAAATGAGCCGCGAAGATTTACCGAACGGAAAAACGCGGAACGACACAGGCGGAAAATAAACCGCAAAGCGCGGCATGCTTTTTGAAATACCGAAGAAACACGAAAGCGGAAAAAATTTTTCGCGGAGGTGTGTGATGGTGAAAAAAGTGGCTGTGTTTTTCGGCGGAAAATCTGCGGAACGGGAAATTTCCGTGCTGACGGGGGTGCTGGCTTTGCGGCTGATCGATCCCGCAAAATATGCCGCCGTGCCCGTATACGTGCATAGCGACGGCGGTTTTTATACTTCCGACGAAGCCTTTTATCTGGAAACGTTCAAAACGCACCCGTTCCCTTTGAAAAAATTCCGTCGTTGCGTTTTTGAAAACGACGAATTGCTGATCTTCGCACCGAAGAAAGATCGGCTTTTGAAAAGAGAAAAAATAGACGTAATGTTGAACTGCTGTCACGGCGGCGCGGGGGAAAACGGCGGAGTCGCCGCGTTATCGGAACTCTTTTCCGTGCCGTCCGCTTCGCCTTCCGTAGCCGCCTGTTCCGTATGTATGGATAAAGAATGGACGAAACTGTTTTTATCCGCCGCGGGAATCCCCGTGCTCGATTACGTCGTTTTAACGCGCGAAGAATATGTGCGGCGCGGCGCGCTTGCGCTGAAGGACGTGAAAAAGAAAGGGTTTCCGCTGATCGTGAAGCCCGCCTCTTCCGGCTCTTCGATCGGCATTGCATTGATCGAAAACGAAGAAGGATTGAAAAAAGCGACGGAAGAAGCGTTTTTGTACGGCGACAAGATTCTCTTCGAGCCCTATCTGGAAAACAAGACGGATATCAACTGCGCCGCATATCGCCGAAACGGGAAAATCTGCGTTTCCGAGCCCGAAGCGGCGTTCGGAGACGGCGTATACGGCTTTAAAGAAAAATACATGAAAGAAAAGCCTCGTTCCGATTCGGGCGATACGGCGGATAAAAGCGCGGCGCGTACGCCGCTTGACGAAGAAGAAATCGGCAGAATCAAAGCGTACACCTCGGCAATTTATCGTCGGCTGGAAACGCTGGGCGTGATCCGCGTGGACTTTCTGAAAAGCGGGGAAAATCTGTATGTGGGAGAGATCAACGCCGTTCCCGGATCGCTTGCTTATTATCTTTTCTGCGAACGCCTTATCGACGGCAGAAGATTTCTTTCCGATCTTCTGGAAGAACCGTTTTCCGGCGCGAAACGGGACGTTTGTATTCCCGAAACGGGGGTGCTCGAAAGCGTGGCTACGGGCGGGAAACGGGGCTTTACGGGAATCAGACTCTGATCTGTTGCGCAGGAAACGTGCCCGGCATTGTCTGTTTTCTTCGTTTGCGTTAAGATTAAGCGAAGATTGGGCGGAAAGATGGGGCATGTAAGCGGGAAAAAGTGAAATTTCACTGTTTTTTCACGCTGTTTTGTTACAAATCGAAAAGAAAGTGTTTATAATTAAATCGTAGACCGAAAACTTGCATCGGTTGTCGCTCGCACAAACGGCGCATATGCGTTTATTTCATATCGCGATCTTGCGGCGGCGGAGCGATCCCGAACGGGAATGACGGGAAGGAGGGTGAAAACAAATGAAGATACTTATCGTGGACGACGAAGAGATGATCCGCAACGTATTGCGCGAATACGTGGAATTCGAGGGAAACGAAGCGGACGAGGCTGCGGACGGCATGGAAGCGGTGAAAAAATGCCGCGAGAATGATTACGATCTGATTCTGATGGACGTGATGATGCCGAAACTGGACGGTTTTTCCGCCGTGAAAGAGATCCGGAAAGAAAAGGATATTCCCGTGATTATGCTTTCGGCGCGCGGGGAAGAATACGATAAACTTTTCGCGTTTGAAATCGGCGTGGACGATTACGTGACGAAGCCGTTCTCGCCCAAAGAAGTGATGGCGAGAATCAATGCCGTTACGAAGCGCCGCGCGGCGAAAGAGGAAAAAGAAGAAAGACTGCTGAAATTCGAGGGGCTCGAAATCGATATGGCGGGCAGAAACGTGTACGTAGACGGAGAAAAAGCGGTGCTTACCCCCAAGGAATACGAATTGCTCTTTTATTTCGTGCGGAACAAGGGGCTTGCGCTTACCCGCGAAAAACTTTTATACGACGTATGGGGCTTTGATTTTTACGGCGACGACCGCACGGTGGATACGCATGTGAAAATGTTGCGGGGGAATCTGAAAGAATATCGTAAGTTTATCGTGACGTTGCGCGGGCTCGGATATAAATTCGAGGCGTAATCGGTATCGGTTTTCACGAAAGAGCGAAAAAACGGGGGCTTTAAAAATCGCTCGTTACGGAAATGAGGCGCGACGTTCGCAGGCGGGGCGTAATCGCTTCCGCGTGGAACGCGCGCTTTTCACGTATATAAGGCGGGAGGTGCGGTGCCGCGCGAGAAAAAAGCGGGACGGCGGTTTCGTTGCACTCGGCACGCGGGCGCGGCTATGCGAAAAGAACGGAAAACGGCGGATAAAGAAAATTGCTTATGAAAAAGAAAAGACAGGCGAAAAAACGAGGGGAAAAAAGTATTTACTTTCTGCTGTGGGCGTCGTTCACGGCTTTTTCGCTTGCGATTGTTCTCGTTTTCGGATTTTTCCAGAGCCGTACGGTGCGGGAAACTTACGCTCGTTCGGCTGCCGAAGATACGGTGTCGGCGGGAAACAGCGTGAAAAGAGAAGTGGAAAAAAAGCAGAATAAAGGCGAGACGATCGGAAACGAGTTTTTATTCGAGCAATCTTCCGCAAATCGCGTGAAAGTATTTTTGTTTGATTCGGAAGGACGGCAGATCGCGCCGTCGCCGAGTTATCCGTTCACCGACAAAACGGAAGCGGCGGCGTTTAACGCAGCGGCGGCGGAACTGATCGCGCAGTTGAAAAAAGACGACGGCGGGCGTACTCCCGTGGCGCTTACGAATACGGAAAACGCATATATTTACGCCTGCGGCGCAACGGTGAACGGCGAACAGTGCTATCTTCTCGTGCGGAAGACTCTGGAACTGAATAAAGCATTGCTTCGCGAGGTGAGCGGACGAACGGTATTGCTCGGGGCGTTCGTGGTGGTGGCGTCGTTTGTGATTTCCGCCACGTTGTCCGGTTTTCTCGTGCGGCCTTTGAGTGAGATGACGGAAAAGGCGAAGCGGCTTGCCGCGGGCGATTTCTCGGTGGATTTCAAAGGCAGATCGTACGGCGCGGAAACGGACGCGCTTGCCGAAACGCTGAATTTCGCGCGCGACGAATTATCAAAAACGGACAGGATGCAGAAAGAACTGATCGCCAACGTATCGCACGATTTCAAAACGCCGCTTACGATGATTAAGGCATATGCGTCGATGATACAGGAAATCTCGGGAAACGATCCCGTGAAGCGCGAAAAACACGCGCAGGTGATCATCGACGAGGCGGACAGGCTGACGGCGCTTGTATCCGACGTTCTGGATCTTTCCAAAATTTCGTCGGGGCTGAACGAAGTGAAAACGGAGGTGTTCGATCTTTCGGCGTTCACCGTGCAGGTGCTGGAAAAATTCGGCTATCTTTCCGAAACGCAGGGGTATGTATTCAGAACGGACGTACAGAGCGGCCTGTATACGGAAGCGGACCGCGTAAAGATCGGACAGGTGATTTATAATCTGATCGGTAACGCCGTGAATTACACGGGCGAGGATAAGAGCGTGACGGTGCGCCTTGTGCGCGAAGACGATCATATCCGTTTTTCCGTGACGGATACGGGCGCGGGCGTGCCGCCCGAAGAATTGCCGTACATCTGGAACAGATTTTATCGTTCTGCGGAAAATCATAAACGCCCCGTAAAAGGAACGGGGCTGGGGCTTTCCATCGTGAAAACGGTGCTGGAAAAACACGGTTTCCGTTACGGCGTGAATTCTTCCGTGGGCATGGGTAGCGAATTTTACGTGCTGTTTCCTTTAAAATAATAACGGAGAGGCGAAAAATAAATTCGGGAAGCGGAAAATCGTTGCATTTTTTCCGCTTTTTTGTTATACTTGTATAGATTTCCGTAAGTGTTTTCCGCGTGGCGAAAAGGCGTTCGGAAAACACGGCGGCGGAAAGCGGTCTTTAATTTTTTCGGAGAGTGAGATTATGGCGACGGGTATGTTTACCGACAAGGTGAAAATTTTAATCAAAGCGGGGAACGGCGGCGACGGAATGAATTCGTTCAAAGCGTTCAAAGGCAAACCCGCGTGCGGGCCCGACGGCGGCGACGGCGGCAAAGGCGGCAATATTTATTTCGTCGGCGATAAAGACATGACCGATCTTTTTTCTTTCCGCTTCAAATCGAAATTCGAGGCGGGCGACGGGGAAAAAGGCGGCACGAACCGTTGCTTCGGAAAAGGCGGCGCGGACGTGGAAATCGCCGTGCCTTTGGGAACGCTGGTGAAAGACGCCGAGACGGGCAGGATCGTGTGCGACGTATTTTCCGACGGAGAAAAGATTCTGGTGGCGCGCGGCGGCAACGGAGGCAAGGGAAACGTACGCTTTACGACGGCGCGGCGGCATGCCCCGAATTTCGCGCAGAAAGGCGAAAGAACGTTTCCGCATTACGTGATTCTGGAAATGAAAGTGATCGCCGACGTGGGACTGATCGGATTTCCGAACGTGGGCAAGAGCACGTTGCTTTCAAAAATTTCCGCGGCGAAGCCGAAGATCGCGAATTATCATTTCACCACCCTTTCGCCTAATCTCGGCGTAGTGCGTTATTACGATAATACGTTCGTGGCGGCGGATATTCCGGGGCTGATCGAGGGCGCGTCGAAAGGTGCGGGGCTGGGACATGATTTTCTGCGGCATATCGAACGTACGCGGATGCTGTGCCACGTTGTGGATATTTCGGGCTGCGAAGGGCGCGATCCGATCGAAGATTTCAAAAAGATCAATGCGGAACTGAAAGATTACAGCGAAACGCTCGCGGCTTTGCCGCAGGTGATCGTGTGCAATAAATGCGACGTGTTCGGGGCGAAAGAAAATCTTTCGGCGTTCCGCAAGAAATTCGGCAGAAAATATAAAATTTTTCCCGTTACCGCCGTTACGGGTGAGGGAACGGAAAAACTGATCGAAGGGATTTTTTCCGTGCTGGAAACGTTGCCGCCCGTGCAGCCCGTACCCGTGGAAGAGGATTTCGAGTACGCTTCGGAAGGAGATCTTTCCTACGAAATCGTACGCGACGAAAACGGCGTGTATGTAGTGATGGGCGGGCTTGTGGATATGTTGTGCAGAAACGTTGTGCTGAATAATCCCGATTCCATGCAGTATTTTCAGAAAGTACTTCGTTCGCGCGGCGTGATACAATCTTTGAAAGACGCGGGGTGCGGTGAGGGCGACACGGTGTCGATCGGCGACGTGGAATTCGATTTCGTGGAATAAAAAATAAAAGAAGGCGTTATTATGATTACGAGAGACAATATTACGAGCAAACAAAGAAGCAAAATGAAGTCGCTTGCGGCTACGGCAACGCCGATCGCGCAGATCGGAAAGGGCGGTGTGACGGACAACCTTTTAAAAACGCTTTCCGACGCGCTGGAAGCGAGAGAACTGATCAAAGTGAATATTCTCGCCACGGCGGACGACGACGCGGTGAATCTTGCCGAAAACGTGGCGGATCTTCTGGACGCGATTCCCGTGGCAGTGATCGGCAGAAAAGCGATTTTTTACCGCCGTTCTTCCCGCGACGGATTCGCGCATCTCGAATTTTAAGGCAAAAGTACCATTTCGTTGTTTTTACGATTGCTTTATAGGGTTGCGCGTTTTTTTCGGCGTCGCGGCGTGTTTAGGCGTGCGGAAAACGGTTATAAATATAGGGTAAAGCGAGAACGGATCGTAAGGAAAGGCGTTTTTGCGGAAATTTTTGTACAGGTCGCGCGGAAAAATATCGTGCGGGAAACAGATGTTCCTTGCGGTTTCCGTTTTCGTGCGGCAGAATGAAACAAAAAAGAGGCGGTGACGAATATGTCGGAAGAAAAGAAGAACGAAAATATGAACGCCGATCAGGCGAAAAATACGTGTGGGTGCGCGAAAGACGGCGCATGCGCGCAGAATAACGAAAAAGAATTATCCGGGGAGCAACCCGAACTTTGCGAGAAGGAAGCCTGCTGCAAAAAACAGGAACATTGCGAAAAAAACGAGAACGAGAAAGGTGAAAAGTGCGAAAAGAAGAAGAAACTTTTCGCCGAAATCGACGAACTGAAAAAAGAGGCGGAAGAAAATAAGCGTAAATGGTATGCCGTGACGGCGGAATACGAAAATTACAGACGTCGCACGGAAAAACAATCAGCAACGCGTTATGCCGACGGCAGAAACGATGTGGTGGCGGCGTTGTTCCCCGTGGGGGATAACCTCGAACGCGCTCTCGCTTCCTGTGCCGACGAACAGACGAAGAAAGGGCTGGAGATGGTGCTGAAAAGTTTTGAAAAGGTGCTCACCGACGAGGGAATCGAAACGATCGATCCCACGGGGAAGCCTTTTTCCGCAGACGAAGCCGAGGCGATTATGGCTGTACCCGCAGAGAACGGAGAGGAATCCGGAACGGTGAAACAGGTGTATCTGAAAGGATACAAAAAAGCGGGCAAAGTGTTGCGTTATGCGCAGGTGATCGTGATTTCGTAAATTTATAAAAAAATATTTTTTGCCGTACTTTTTAAAGCGCGGCTTTTTTATTGCCGAAAACCGGAAACCGCGGCTGTTTTTTTCGCGTTTTTTTGCGTATGTCTTATTTCATAAGGCGGGGGCGTCGTCGGCGGATTTTTTGTTTTTTTTCATATGCCCGGGCGCGCATAAGACAAATTTCGCGAGGTCGAAAAAGGAAAAACGCCGTCGGATCCGCTCGTTTGCGGCGGCGGACATATGCGTTTTGCCGCAAATAAAAAAATTGCGCTTCTTTCGCGGCTTATGCTCCGTATCGAAAAAAAAGCGCAAAAAAAACGGCGAAAATCAATGGATTTCCGCCGCAAATAAATCTGAAGACAGGGGATTATAAAGAAAATTCGTCGAACGTTTTCCCCGTGGAAAGATCGATCCACGAAAATTTTCCGTCTTTTAATATCACAAAGGAATGGGGCGAATTTTCTTTCGGCAAAGATACCGAACCGCAGTTCAGATAGTATGCTCCGCCGGGAAGTTCTTTATGGCACGGTACGTGAAAGTGCCCGTTGAAGAGAATGTCGCCCCGATTTAAAAGCGGGGGATTTTCCGCGTTGAACAAATGCCCGTGCGTAAGAAATATCGTGGTGACTTTATCGCCGTTTTCGTAGGGGAACAGGGCGTAATCGGCAAGAACGGGGAAGGGGAGAACCATCTGATCCACTTCGCTGTCGCAATTTCCGCGTACGCACACCGCTTTATCCTTCACTTCCGAAAGCATTGCCGCCACCTTTTTCGTGTCGTATCCGTCGGGAAGGTTATTTCTCGGTCCGTGGTATAAAAGATCGCCGAGAAACAGAATTTTTTCAACGCCGCGCGCTTTCGCTTCGGCAAGAAATTTTTCGCACCACACCGCCGAGCCGTGTATATCGGAGGCGATCGCATAAACGATTTTACTCATGGAATATTTCCTTTTTTAAAACATGAATTTGAAGATGTCGAATTCTTCGTTGAGGCGCGAAGCGTCGCCGTTTGCATACGATTCGAGGGCCTCGGGCAATTTATCCTCGGGCGACTGCGTGAACGTAAATTCGCCGTACGACACCGCTTTATTCGCGAGTACGTTGATCGCAGAGGAAATATATTCCCGATTGTCGCATACGCACTTCACCGTCACGTCGTTTTTCATGGCGGCGGAAAGGTTCACCGTTACGTTTTTCTCCGTTCTCGCGCAGAAGATCGTCGTTGCGCGGCGTGCCACAAGAGAAAATACCCGCGAAGGCTCGCTTTTATTTGAAAAAGCGAAATACACCGCCGCATCCGCCAGCGCGCCGCCCGTAATACGCAGCAGATTGTCGCGTAACGTGTCGTCGTAGGGGAAGGTGTAATAGATGCCGCATTTTTTTGCCAGAGCAAGGCGTTCCGCGTTGTTGTCGGCAAGAACGGGTACGGCGCGGTGATAAATGAGAATCTGGCAGAGGATATTCGCGTATAATCCGCCGCCGATCACCAGCACGTGCTGCCCCGCGCCAACGCCCGTTTCGTCCACGATTTTTTCCGCCGTAGCCACCGCGTCGATCAGAAACGCCGCTTCGTCGGATACGCTGGGGGGAAGCGTGTAGGCTTCCGAAGCGTTGACGAACGCGAAATCGCGGTAGAATCCGTCGCGGTTTTCTCCCGCTACGTCGATGCCGCTTTCCGATTCCTCGTTTTCCACGGCGTCGGCAAGGTACACCCGATCGCCTTTATTGAAATAGGAATTTTCGCCCGCTTCCACCACCTGCCCCACGGCGTATCTGCCGGGAACGACGGGATATTTCACGCGCGTTGCGCCGGAATACACGGCTACGTCCGCTTCCGAAAGAAGCGCTCGCGTAATTTTCACTTTTGCATAGCCTTCCTGCGGGGCGGGTAAATCCCGATCGGCATGCGTTAAGTTTTTCGGGGAAAGAAGTTGCCAGATTTTCATAATTTCGATACCTGTAAAATACGAATCGGCGGAAAAGAAGAAAAAAATTTTTCTTCCGCCCGATTCCGATATAATGATAGTATATCCTATTCCGACGATTTTTGCAACTATTTTTCGTAAATTCGTGCAAAAACAGTTGACGGTTGAAGAAAAAAACGGTATAATGGGAAAGCATCTGATACAGGAAAGCACTTTTTAGCGAGGTGAGAGACATGAAATCCGATATACATCCTAAATATCATGAAGTTACGGTTGTCTGCGCTTGCGGTGCCACCTTCAAAACGGGAACGACCAAAGAGGGCGACGTTATGAAAGTGGATATTTGCAGCAGTTGCCACCCTTTCTTTACGGGCAAGCAGAAACTGGTTGATACCGGCGGACGTATCGATAAATTCAAGAAAAGATACGGTATGTAAGGAAAGAAAAGAATCGGGCTTTAAGGTGCTTCTCATCTTAAAGCCCTTTTTTCCATTACGCGGCACATTTTACGCACATAATATATATGCATAATATATATGCATTTGCGATCTGAACGCGCACGGAACGGGCGCAACGGAGGAATAAGGTGAAAAAGAACAAAGAACAACGGAAAACGCGTACCTATATCGGCGGGCAGGCGGTGCTCGAAGGCGTGATGATGCGCGGAAAAACGGCGATGGCTACCGCCGTGCGCGATCCGCGCGGGAAAATTCAGGTGGAGAGCGAACGGCTGACTCCGCCCGAAAAACGTTCCGCGTTTCTGCGCTTTCCGCTGGTGCGCGGCGTGGTATCTTTCGTTTCTTCGCTCGTCATCGGAAACAAAGTGCTGCTTCGCAGCGCCGCCGTTGCGGAAGAAGAGGACGATACGCCGTCGAAAGCCGAAAAATGGCTGGCGGAAAAGCATAAAATCAATGTAAGCGGGATTCTGAACGCGATTTCCACGATTCTCGGAATCGTGCTTGCGCTCGCGCTGTTTGTGGCTCTGCCGCAGGCGGTGACGCGCCGGACGAAACTCGATCCGCACGCGCACGGCGGCATATGGTTTAATCTTGCGGAAGGCGGAATCAGAATCGCGATATTCGTATTGTATCTTGCGGCGATTTCGTTGATCCCTTCTTTAAAGCGCGTGTTTATGTATCACGGAGCGGAGCATAAAACGATTACGGCGTACGAAAAAGGGCTTGATCTTACGGTGGAGAACGTACGCGGCTGTTCCCGCGTGCACGATCGTTGCGGCACGACGTTTCTGTTCCTCGTGATGGTGGTGAGTATTCTCGTTTTTTCGCTTGCGAATTCGATTGTGGGCGGATGGATCTATACGGGAAATTCAAAACTCGATTATTTGATCCGTTTTTTTCTGAAATTATTGCTGTTGCCCCTTGTGGCGGGAATATCGTTCGAGATTTTGCGCGCGCTGGCAAAGACGGAAAGTAAATTTTTTCTGATTTTCAAGGCGCCCGGGCTTTTATTGCAACGCCTGACGACGAGAGAACCGGAAGACGGAATGATCGAATGTGCGATCGAGGCGTTTTCACGCGTGAAAGCGATGGATGAAGATCCCGCGCTTCCCGAAACGTCTTTCGCGGTGGCGGGAGAAATGAGCAAACTGCTTGCCGCAACGAAGAAACGGTTTTCGCGCGCGGGAATCGACGAGGAGGAAGCGGAATGGATTTTCGCGCTTTCTCTCGGTATTCCGAAGAGCGCGGTGAACGGCGAAGAACGCCTTTTGAAAAGCGAGCAGGTACGCGATATTTTAAACGTTGCCGACGAACGCCTTACGGGCAGACCGCTCTGGTATATCATAGGCAACACCGATTTTTACGGCTACGAACTCAACGTAGACGAGCGTGTGCTGATTCCACGCCCCGAAACGGAAGGGCTGGCGCGGCTGGCTTTATCGTGCGCGGAAGAAGGCGGAAAGGTGCTGGATCTTTGCACGGGCAGCGGCGCGATCGCGATCGCCGTTAAAAAGGAAGGAGATAAAAAAGGGCTGAATCTGCAAGTGACCGCCTGCGATATTTCCGAAGACGCATTGGAAGTGGCGAAAAGCAACGCGGAGAAATGCAAAGCGGATATAAAATTCGTTCAATCCGATCTTTTCTCGCGGATACGTGGCAGATTTTCCCTGATCGTTTCCAATCCGCCGTATATTCCTTCCGCCGTGATCCCCACGCTGCAAAGGGAAGTGAAAGACCACGAGCCGCACCTTGCGCTGGACGGTGGGGCGGACGGATTGGATTTCTATCGCAGAATCGCCGAACAGGCGGGAAAATATATCGAAAAGGGCGGATCGCTTCTGATGGAAGTGGGAATCGACGAGGCGCAGGCCGTGGTGAAAATGTTTAAATACTGCGATTATTCCATGATTCTGAAAGACGATTTCGGCATGGACAGATACGTGAAGATCGTATTCTGATTTTCGTTTGCGCGGATATAGCGTATAGGGCGGATTGGTTAAAAAAAGGAGGGCGTATGTCGGATCGGTTACGGGAAATTAAGGAAAGGTACGATTTTTTGAACGGCGAACTGATGAAAAACGAAATCTGTTCCGACGCGGAAACTTTCCGTAAATACTCGAAAGAGCGCGCGGACCTCAGTGAAATCGCAGAAACGTACGAAAAATATCTGGCGAAAGAAAAAGAGATGAACGACGCTTTCGCGGCGGCGGAAGAGGAATCGGATAAGGAAATGAAAGATCTTCTCACCGCCGAGGGGTACGATTGCAAGGAACAACTTGCGAAAATCAACGAAGAACTGAAAATTTTATTGCTGCCGAAAGACGAAGCGGACGAAAAAGGTTGCGTGCTGGAAATCCGCGCGGGGGCGGGCGGCGAAGAAGCCGCTTTGTTCGCGGGCGTACTGTGCCGTATGTATTCGGGGTACTGTGCAAGAAAACGGCTGAAAATGGAGGCTGTGGATATTTCCTCTACGGAACTCGGCGGGGTGAAAGAAGCCGTGTATCAGGTGACGGGCAAAGGCGCATACAAATATCTGAAATACGAAAGCGGCGTACACCGCGTGCAACGCGTGCCCGAAACGGAAACGCAGGGCAGGATTCATACGTCTACGGCGACGGTGGCTGTGCTTCCCGAAGCGGAGAACGTAGAGGTGGAAATCAACGAAAAGGATATCCGCGTGGATATTTTTCATTCGGGCGGCGCAGGCGGGCAGAACGTGAACAAGGTGGCTTCCGCCGTGCGTATCACGCACTTTCCCACGGGGATCGTCGTCACCTGTCAGGACGAGCGTTCGCAACTTAAAAACAAAGAACGCGCTTTTCAGGTGCTTCGTTCGCGGCTCTACGATCTGTATCGCGGGCAGGCGGGTAAAGAGCGGGAAGAGAACCGCCGCTCGCTTGTGGGCTCGGGCGACCGAAGCGAGCGAATCCGCACCTATAATTATCCGCAAAGCCGTATCACCGATCATCGCATCGGGTTCAGCGTTTTCGATATGGATAAATTTCTGGCGGGGGATCTGGATCAGATGGTGGAGGCGCTTACGATCGCCGATCGCGAATTGCTTCTTCGTGAATCGTAAACTGTTTTTGTTTTTGTCCGGTCGCGTACGTTTCGCTGCGTTCCGGGCGCGAAGACCGCAGACTTTTTTATGCGGGAGAATAGTCGTTTTATATCATCCGGGGGAAATCGATGATTTTCGTTTTGGTAACAAAGTCGCTTCTTTTCGGCGCGCGTCGGCGCGCCGTACGAAAACAAGGATGAAAACTATGAAAGAAAGACTTACGAAAAGAATCTCTTCCGTTGCGCCCTCTTTAACGCTGGCGATTACGGCGAAAGCAAAAGCGATGAAAGCGGCGGGTGAAGACGTCGTTTCGTTCGGAGCGGGCGAGCCTGATTTTCCTACTCCCGCGCATATCGCCGAAGCGGCGAAACGGGCGATCGACGAAGGTAAAACGAAATATACGCCTTCTTCGGGTTTGCCCGCTTTAAAAGAAGCGATCTGTAAAAAATTCCGCGAGGAAAACGGGCTTGAATACGAGCCGTCGCAGATCGTGGTGTCGGGCGGGGCGAAACATTCCGTTTTCAACGTGTGTTTCGCCTTAGTGGACGAGGGCGACGAAGTGATTATTCCCGCGCCGTATTGGCTCACTTATCCGGAAACGGTGAAATTATGCGGCGGCATACCCGTGGCGCTGTATACTTTACCGGAAAACGGCTTTAAATTCACCGCGGAGCAACTGGAAAACGCGATCACGCCGAGAACGAAGATGCTCATTTTCAATTCTCCGTGCAATCCCACGGGCGCAACGTACACGGAAGAGGAAATCCGCGCGATCGCGGCGGTGTGCGTGAAGCATAAAATCTTCGTCCTTGCGGACGAAATTTACGAAAAATTGGTATACGACGGCGCGAAACACTTTTCGATCGCGGCGGTTTCGGATGAGATGAAGGACCTTACGGTGACGGTGAACGGCGTATCGAAAACATATGCCATGACGGGCTTCCGCGTGGGGTATCTTGCCGCCCCGAAAGACATCGCGGCGGCGATCGATTCTTTTCAGAGCCACGCTACGTCGAACGCCTGCACGATTTCGCAGTATGCGACGATCGAAGCGCTGGCTTCCCCCGCGGAAGAAGTGCAGGCGATGACGGATATTTTTGCGGAAAGAAGGAAACAACTGCTTTCGTTACTTTCCGGAATAAAAGGCGCGGAATACGTCGTGCCTTACGGGGCGTTTTACGTAATGCTCTGTATCGGTCCGTTGATCGGAAAGACGTATGAAGGCGTAACGATTTCCGATTCCGTATCTTTCGCTTCCGTTCTGCTGGAAAAAGAGAAAGTGGCGGTGATTCCCGGGAAACCCTT
The DNA here is from genome assembly GCA_905203015.1 of uncultured Christensenella sp. Taxonomy (GTDB): domain Bacteria; phylum Bacillota; class Clostridia; order Christensenellales; family Borkfalkiaceae; genus Scatosoma. Next base: position 107,112 of record CAJKUC010000001.1, read on the forward strand.
CGGTGCCGACGATTACGTACGGCTTTCGTATTCGCTTTCCTCTGCGGATATAGAAAAGGGCGCGAAGCGCATTGCCGCGTTTTTCGATAAAGTGAATCAGGAAAAGTGATTACGGGAGCGGTTATGCTCTTTTTCGCAGAGATAAACGCAAGGTGAAGGCGGGAAAAGTCGTTTTTTCGCGGTTTTCAAAAAAAACTTGCGAAACGAACGAAAAATTTTCACGGAAAGTCTTGAAATTAACGCAAAAATTTGTTAAAATATAAGTGCCTCGGAAAGGCGGCGGAAAAGCGGAAGCGAAAAACGCCGTATGGGCGGGGTAAAGTACAATTTTTTCAGGGAGGAATGTTTCAGAATGATCAAAGTGATTTACGGCGCGAAGGGTACGGGCAAAACGAAACAGATGATCGACGCGGCGAACGAAGCGGTGAAATCCGCCAAGGGGCATCTCGTTTTCATCACGGACACCAAACGCGGTATGTACGATCTGGAACGTGAAGTTCGTTTTATCGACGTCACCGATTTCGACGTGGCGGGAGAAGCCGCGCTTTGCGGATTTATCAAAGGCGTAATCGCGGGCAACCACGACAACGAGTACATCTATATCGACGGAGTGATGAGAATCGCGGGCAAGAAAGCAAGCGAACTCGGCGCGTTTTTCTATATGCTGGATAAAGTGTCGGAAGAAAATAATCTCACCGTTACGGTTTCCGTTTCGGCGCCGAAAGAAGAACTTCCCGATTTTATTCTTAAATATCTGTAATCGGCAGATCGCCTCTGCGGAGTATTCGTGCGGGGCGGGAGAAAAATTCGGCGTAAATAAAAAACGCAGAAAACAACAAATAACGCGGCCTATCCCCGTGCGCTTTTGCGCGCGCGGGGGTAAAGCCGTTTTCGGAAGGTGAAAAATGCAGTTTATCGGAACGAGAAGAGGCGAAAGAGTTTCGGCGGCGGAAGCCGTGTATAACGGATTATCCGAGGGGGGAGGCGTGTACGTTCCCGCGGAATTTCCTTTTGTAGGGAAAGAAGCGCGCGCAAAAATGGAAGAAATGACGTATGCGGAACGCGCGGAATATATTCTGTCGCTTTATTTCCCCGAATTCGGGGAAGAATTTCTCGGCGGCGCATGCAAAAACGCGCTGAAAGGCTTCGATTCCAAAGACGAAGTGCCTCTCGTGAAAATAGACGAAGGGCGGTATGTCCTCGAATTGTTCCGCGGCAGATCCTGTTCCGAAAAAGATCTTTCCGTCAATTTTTTCGCGCCGCTTTTCAATCGGGCGAAAGAAATGCTGAAAAAGACGGAGAAAACGCTGTTTCTGGCGGTGACCACGGGAAATACGGGCGTTTCTCTGATCGAAAATTTCAAAAACGACGAGGAAGCGTACGTCGCGGCGTTTTATCCCGAAGAAGCGCCTTCTAAAATGCAGCGGTTCAATCTCTGCGCCGAAAACGGCAAGCGCGTCTATGCGGCGGGCATTTCCGATACGTTCGACGGCTGTCAGCATCTTATTTATCGCATGCTTGTTTCGGAAAAGATTGCCGCGGAACTGAAAAAACGTTCCGTGCATGCCGTAGGCGGCAATTCCTCGAATATCGCGCGGATCATACCTGAAATCGCATGGTATTTTTCCGCTTATGCGGATCTTTGCTCCTCGGGGCAGATCGAAGACGGCGAAGAGGTGGATTTTGCCGCGGCTTCGGGCAATCTCAACGCCGCGACGGCGGGGTATTACGCAAAAAAAATGGGCTTGCCGATCCGCAAAATTTTCGTGCCGTTCAATCGTAATAAAGCCGCTCTCGATTTTTTCACGAAGGGTTCGCTGAATACGGAAAAGACGTTCCGCAGGGATATGGAGCGCGGACTGGACGTATGCGTGCCTCTGAACGCGGAAAGACTATTGTTTGAAGCAAGCGGCAAAAATCATAAGAGCGTGGACGAGCGGATGAACGCACTCGACGAAACGGGCGTGCTTACGCTGACGGACGAAGAACGCCGTCTGCTTTCCGCCGACCTTTATGCCGATTTCGCTCCCGAGGACGACGTTCTCGAAGCCATGTACGGGCTTTTCGACGAATACGGCTACCCCGTAGACGTGGAAACGGGGGTGGCAACCGCCGTTGCGGATAAGTATAAAGAAGAAAACGAGAACGACGAAACGCCGCTCGTTCTCTGCGCTACGATCAATCCGTACAAGTTCCCGCAGGACGTACTGTATTGCATTTCGGGAAACGACGTGAAAGACAGTTATAAGGGCGTGAAACGTCTGAATCTGCTTACGGCGATGAAACCGCCGAAGCCGATTACGGAAGTGAGATATTTTCCCGTGCGTTTCAAAGACGTATTGCCGCCCGAAGGCAAAAAGATCTCGGCGGCGGTATTTTCGCTGCTCGACGGAAATTTCGTGCCCGAAGAAGAGGAGAAAAAAAGATAATATTGCCGTTTTTCCTCGCGCGGAAAGAAATTCGTGCGGGGATTTTTTTGCGCCTTTTGTGAAAACGGTGATAATTTCGGTGTTTTACGGTGATATGCGTTTTTTGCGGTTGCGCTTTCTTCGTAAACGTGGTATAATAGTAAACGACAAGCGGACGTATGCGTATGTTTTACCACAGCGGTAAAACGTCCTGCCCCGCTTGCGGAAGGAAAACGAAAAATGTTCGGTTACGTGCGAGCGGATACGCCATATCTTTATATCAAGGACGAAAAACTGTACAAAGCGGCGTATTGCGGCGTATGTAAAGCCATCGGAGAAGTGTGCGGGCAGTCCGCGCGGATGGGGCTTTCTTACGACGTTACGTTTTTTTCTGTTTTATTGCACAATATAAGCGGGGAGGATCTCGAGATCGAAAACGCCCGTTGCCTGGCGCATTGTATCGGCAGAAAACGCCCGATGGCAAAATCGGACGAAATGACGAGGGAACTCGGCGCGCTGAACACCGTGCTGGCGTACCTCAAATACGACGACGACGTTAAGGACGAGAAGAAAGGAAAGGGCAAACGGCTGTGGTTCAAAAAAGGATTTGCCCGTGCGAAAAAAAAGTATCCCGCGCTTACGGAAACGGTGATTTCCGATCTTTCAAAACAGAAATTCGCGGAAGAGAACGGCGGAACGGAGAGCGTGGATTTTGCCGCCGACGCAACGGCGACGATGCTTGCCGACGTTTCCGATCTGATTCTCGGCGAGAAAAAAAACGAGTATTCGCATAATCTCTTTTACACGATCGGAAAATGGATTTATCTGACGGACGCGCTGGACGATTACGACGACGATAAGAAGAGCGGATCGTATAATCCGTTTGTCCGTGCGTTTAAAGAGGAAAACGGAAAAGCGTTGCTCGAACGCCACGGCGAAGAAATCGATTTTATTTTCAACAGTTTGTTTTACGATATACGGGAGAACGCCGCGGGGCTGAAATTTCATTTCAACCGCGATCTGACGGATAACGTGCTTCTGCGCGGATTGCCCGCGAAAACGAGGGAAATCAAAGAAAAATTGATTGCGGCGGCGGAGAAAAAGGAAAAAAACGCGACGAAGAAAAAATGCGTGAAATGCAAAAAAGAGCAGGGCGAAAAAACGGCTGCAAAAGAAGACGGAACGGATAAAGGAGCAAAGGAATGAACGAGTATTACAATTTTCTCGGCGTTGACGAGAATGCGAGCGACGAGGAAATCAAAAAGCGGTACGCGGAACTGAAAAAGAAATATGAGGAGGATCGCTGGCTCGACGGCGAAGCGGGCAACGAAGGCGCGCAGAACCTTACGAAACTGGAAAACGCCTACGCGGAAATCAAAGCGGCGCGGGCGCAGAAGGCAAATACCGAAAACGGAAGCGCGGCGCTCGACGAAGTGGCAGCCCTTCTGAAAGACGGGAAGATCAACGAAGCGCAGGCGAAACTCGACGCATTCAACGAAAGAAACGCGGAATGGCATTATCTTCAGGCGTGCGTGTTCTATAAAAAGAACTGGACGAACGAGTGCAAAAAACAACTGGAAATCGCCATCGATCTCGACGGCGACAATAAAAAATACCGCGACGCGTACGGGAAACTTAACGCGAAGAACGATTACGAAAAGCGCTCTGCGAAAAACGAGAACGAAAGCGCGCCCGCGTACGACGAAGATAAACAGATGGGCGGCAACGCCTGCTCGCAGTGCATTTCCTGCTGCTATACTTATCTTTGCGTGGACTGCCTGTTTTCGCTTTGCTGCGGGTGCAGATAAATTGCGGAGAAACGTGCGGAGGCGCATGGAAAGCAAACGTACGGCTTGGGAAAACGCGTAAACGAGGCTCTTGAAAACGGTGCGGCGATTATTGCGGCGGTTTTCGGCGTGATTGTGCGGGCGCGTTGCGCATGCGGTTTTTTGAGTATGTGGCAAAGTTCCGTGTGTGAGGGCGGCGGAAAGATGAAAAAAAGATCCGGAGAAATTGCATTGTCGGCGGTTGCCTGCGCGTTATCCACACTCGGCTTAACCGTCGGCACGTTATATTCGCCTATGCTTTTCACGGGCTATTTACTGGCGTGTCTTTGTATGTTTCTGCCTTTGTCACAGAGATATTATAAAGGCGCGTTGCTTTGTTTTCTGGCGACGAACGTGCTTACGCTCCTTTTCAACGGTTTTAATTTTTTCGATCTTCTGCCGTACACCGTTTTCTTCGGGTTACATCCTCTGGTAAACGAATGGCAGACGGCTCTTCGCGGAAAAAACGGCAGCAAAAAAATTAAGAATATGCCGAGGCAATGCGAAGAAGATTCGTCGCAGCCGATCGAAGCGGGAAATTTAAACAGCGAAAAATCGGATGGTTCTTCCGGCTGTACGAAAGTCGATATATCGGAAGATCCCGTGATCGATTGGGACGAACCTGTTTCACGTGAAACCGCAGAAAAAAAAGAAACGGATCGAAAAACGGAACAATTTGCCGAAAAAAAGAAAAAAATCGGCATAATCGACGTTATTTTTATACTTTTTAAGATTTGTTGGTTCGATGCGGCAATGTATTTTATCTGGAAAGTGGTATTTTCCGCCAATACGGCGATTCCGTTTTTAGACGCGCATATCCTGCCCGTGATTCTGATCGGGGGGAGTTTATTCTTTCTGGTTTACGACGCGCTGATGTTCCGCCTGAGGAAAAACGTGGGCGCGATCATATCGAGATATATCAGGCGAAAATAACCGTATAAAAGCGGATAACGGCGCAAACTGCGTGGCGGACGGGTGAACATATGATTAAGAAAAACGATATTCTTACGGGAACGGTGCAATCTTTCGGAAGCGACGGCGAGGGCGTGTTGCGGATGGAAGATTACGTTTTTTTTGTGCCGTATGCGTTGCCCGGGGAAAAAATTTCTTTCCGTGTTCTGAAAATTCAGGGAAAGATCGGATACGGAAAGGTTGAAGAAATTTTCGTTTCTTCTCCCGATCGCGTATCTCCCGTATGCCCCGTTTTTCACACGTGCGGCGGTTGCGGATTGCAGCATATGAGTTATGCTTTGCAAACGAAGTTTAAAAGAGAAAAAGTGAAGAATGCCCTGCTGAAAATCGGCGGGGCAGAGGCGGAAGTTTCGCCCGTTGTACCCTGTGCTTTGCCCTATGGGTACAGGAATAAACTGCAACTTCCCGTGGGCGTGGACGGCAACGGAAATACGGTACTCGGCTTTTATGCTGAAAGAAGTCACCGTATCGTTCCGATCGATCGTTGTTATATCCATCCCGAATGGTCGGCAAAACTGATCGCCGTGTTTAAAGAGTATCTTGCTTGTTCGGAGGCAAAAGGGTATGACGAACGCGCGAAAAAGGGTTTGATCCGTCATCTTGTGGCGCGGGAGATCGACGGAAAGTATCTCGTTACGATTGTGGCGACGGAAAAAAATCTGCCGGAAAAGGAATTGCTGATCGAAAAATTGCAGACGGCGTTCCCGGGGTGCAGCGCTTTCGTGAACGTGAATAAAAGCGATTCCAACGTGATTTTCGGGGATCGCTTCTATTCGTTGTGCGGCGCGGAACATATCGAGGGCGAAACGGACGGAATCGCCTACGAGGCAGGCGCGGAAACGTTTGTGCAGGTGAATCCGGAAATCCGTGAAAAATTATACGAAAAAGCGATGGAAGCGTGCTTTGCGGGCGGCGCGGAAGTGGTGATCGACGCCTATTCGGGCGGCGGATTGATGACGGCGATGGCGGCGCGGCGCGCAAAACGGGCGTATGGCATCGAACTCAACGCCGAGGCTTCGGCGTGCGCGGAATCGCTGAAGAAAAAAAACAATCTTGCGAATATGGCGAACGTCTGCGGCGACGCCGCGGCGGAACTGCCTCGGATCATGGCGGAAGAAAACGGCGAAAAAACCGTGTTGATTCTCGATCCGCCGCGGGCAGGCGTGGCGCGGAGCGTATTGTATGCGATTCTGAAATCGAACATCGAAAGATTCGTGATGATCAGTTGCGATCCCGCTACTTTGGCGCGGGATCTCGGAATTCTGACGGGAACGCTTGTTGAAAAGGACGGCATGCTGATCAAAAATACGGCGGGCGCGCGCGGTAACAGGGAAAACAATTATTTTCGTATCGAATCGGTTGAACCGTTTGATATGTTTCCGCAGACGAAGCACGTCGAGACGTTGGTCGTCCTTTCCAAAAAAATTCCCGACAGTCATATCAACATTGATGTAGAATTCGGAGAGGGCGAAGGACAATTTTCGTTGAAGAAAATCAAAGAATGCGCCGAAGCCCGCAAGCCGAAAGAAAAAGTAACTTACAAGATGATACAAGAGTATATCGAAAAAACTTACGGCTTTAAAGTCCATACGGCGTATATAGCCGAAGTCAAGCGTGATTTAGGTTTGCCTATGTACGACGCCCCTAACGCAGTAGAAGAATTAAAAAGACCAAGAGCGCATCCCACGCCGAAAATGGCGAAAACCATAAAAGAAACATTAAAACATTTTGAGATAATTTAAGAGGTTTACAATGGCATATAGATTTGCTAATCAAAGCGAAGTGAAAGAGCTTACAGCGTGTTGTATGAAGATTCTTTACGCCGTGCAAGATGAAGTGAGTGATTATTTTACTTTTGATATAAGACTTATCGGTAGCGGCGACAAAAGGCTTGTTACGCAAAACAGCGATGAATCATTTGATTTGGATTACAATATTATTTTGCAAAAAGACAAGAAAGGTTTATTAGATAATCCTAAGCAGATTAAAGATATTTTTGTCGCAAGGTTTAACAAAGTATTAAAGCAATGTGTTTCGGGTTATATACACGTTAGTGATTCTACATCTGTTGTTACCGTGAAGATAATTAGGAATAACCGATTGGAATTCTCTTTTGACGTGGCTATAATTGTTGAGGGTGATGACGGATATTTTTATAGATTAACACACGACAAGAGAACGGATAGGTATATTTGGAATCAAGTTAAGCAGTCTGCTAACTATTTTGAACGATTCAAAGCTGTAAAAGAAAATGGCGATTGGATGGAGTTTAAGCGGCGTTACCTTGAATTGAAAAATATGCATTTGAGAAGACAAGACGGTGTTAAGTCTTTTTCGATCTTTCTTGAAACATTAAATGAGTTTTATAGATGACCATGACAAAGCGAGAAGAAGTATTTTATAAAAATCTTATTATCAGTGATGAAGATAAAATCAGAGCTGAAAAGTCTTTGAAATCAAAAGGCGTTGAAAAACACATTTTGATTAAAGAGAGATTGCTTAATTGGAGTACATCTGAAAGTATAGAATACGAAAAAGTTGCATCTACATATCGATATGATAAACGTATCCGTTACACGCTGTTTAAATATATTTCTTATTTGGAAGAATTGTATCGGGCAGTTATTCTTGATAATTATGTAGTAGATGTTAGGCAAAAGTTTTGGATTAAAGATTTGCGTGAACAGCTCAAAGCATATAGTAATAATTTAAATGATGCGTTGGAGCATATCGATTTTTCTGCTTTGTTAATTCAATGTCAAAGGCTTCCGAAAGAAGTAAAAGTTTTGTGTGGCTTTCCAAAAATTAAACATTTGAATGATGATTCTATTGCGCTAAAAGAACTAAGAAATGCGGTAATGCATAATAAATTCTTATTGCTGTATCGTGGTTATGATATTTGTTATGTAGACGGTGTTGATGATGGTAAGAGCGCAAGTCTAAAAGCGAATATATTAAATCTAATTCAGTTTTTACCACCGGAAGTGGGTGAACAATGTGCGAAAGATATAAATGTTTGCAACGAAGATAGAAATGAAGAAGATGAAACGAAGTGGGACTTGCCTTCACAAATAGTAATTACAATAGATGCCTAATTTTATAAAAGCGGCTTTACGATAGAGTAGAGCCGTTTTTCTTAAAAATATTTCTCTAAATTTTAGAGATAATCTTGCGATTTGTTTTAATGTGTGTTATAATGAAAATATCTAATATAAGAGTAGGAGATTTTGATATGGCGGCGAGCTATAAAAAGTTGTGAAAACTACTGATTGATAAAGATATGAAGAAAGAAGATTTGCGTAAGGCGGCAGGTATTACAACTACCGCGATGGCGAAGTTCGGCAGAAACGAAGATGTGAAAACGTCGGTATTGCTTAAAATTTGTAATGTGTTACAATGCGATATTTCCGATATAATGGAAATTGTAAATCAAGAAGATAAATGATTGAATGACGGTATGCAAAAATGAGAAAAACGCCGGAACAAATTCACTATAATATGCAACAAGTTAAATACAAAGACTCCGAAATAGAGTTGTTACTCCGTAAAGCGTTATGGCAAAAAGGCTTGCGGTATAGAAAAAATGTAAAATCCGTATTCGGGCACCCGGACATAGCTTTTATCGGAAAGAAGGTTGCGGTGTTTTGCGATAGTGAGTTTTGGCATGGATACGATTGGGAACATAGAAAGGAAGATTTCAAAGTCCGACAAGAATTTTGGATTCCGAAGATAGAGCGTAATATGAAACGAGATCGGGAAGTAACCGAAAGACTTCAAAACGACGGTTGGAAAGTTTTGCGTTTTTGGGGGAAAGAGATAAAATGCAATCTTGAAGAGTGTGTATCGGAAATCATAGAGGCACTTAACGACTGAAGAACAAAGGAGGCGGATAATGCTTGTAAGCCAAATATTAGAGCAGTTTTATAAACAGCATCCGACATATAGAAATATAGGCTATTCGCTTGGAAACGTTCAATATAGTGAACGTTTGCATCCGTTGTTTGTGTTTACCCAATATATAATAGACACAATGATATCGAAAGGTGAAAAACGAATTGCAATTGTTTTACCCGATGATGATTGTAACATATTGCCATTCATATTGGCTAAATGTTTTGCCAATATTCAAGACGAGCCGGGATTTGCGGGAAGTGTTTTGGATGAAATTAAGCCGGGACAAATGTTGAGACTCGGTGATGCGGTAGTAAAATATCTGGGTCGAGAGGGCGACAGAATAAAATATAGCATAGGGCGGACACAAGTAACAGAAGTAACCAGTCCGATTTTTGAATATCATAATTTTTTTGAAAAAAGTTCCGGAGCGGTTTCTTCTTGGGGCACATATATAAAAGCAAAGAAAAAAATCGACGATAAGATTAAGTCCGGGGATAATAACGAACTTAATGCAATTAAATTAAAACGCACAACAATTAAAAAGACAACCATGTTATTATCTGCAAAGAACGATTTTCGTGATTTCATGAATCAAGTGAAAATCAATAATAACAGTGCCGACGATATTATTACATATGGAGAAATCGATTTGCAATCGGGCAACGGGTTTGCTTTGTATAACAAGGGAAAGCTTGATTGTTTACCGGCAATTACCGTTTCGGCGAGGTTGGATGAAATCAACGATGCATTGCAATCGGAAAGTGTTGCGGGTAAAGTAATTGCTATATTTTCCACCGTAGATAAATTCGACGAGATTATCGACAACATCGAATCATTGAAAGAATGTTTGCGTAAAAAAATCCCTTTTGTAGTATTTGTTCCCGAGCAAGCATTTGAAAAGTTTGCTGCAATAAAAAATCTCGGTTTTAAGGTGTGGCATTGGAAACCAGCGACATTAAAAAGCGAAGCGTTTCTTAAAGAGGATGTTTCCGATCGTCAAGAACGTATATTCGGTTCGATTTCCAAGAAAATAAACAGCGCGGCATTGGCGGAATATGATTTTGTAAAATGTTTCGATAATGTGCTGAAAACAAATTTACGATTGATTAGGGATATTTCGTTCCATACCAACGACGGTGATGCCTGGTTAAAGCAATTGGTACGTCGATTATGGGGATTTCAGAATGAAATAGTTTCGACTTGTTATATGGATGTCGATATTGTATCATATATGCGTAACGAGTTTTCCGAAATCAAAGAAGCATGGAATAGGCAAAAAATTTATTATGAACAACAAAGTTTTTACGAGAGCATTGAGAAACTGATAAGCTTTTTCGAAAAATGGCTTTCTGCGTCGGAAATCGCTAAGCAACATAAATTAAGCGAGTATTTATTGTCTTTGCCGGAAGAGTACAAAACAATTTTCATTGTTGTGCCCGATAGGTTTATATATGGGGATAAACTGCAAAAATGGGCAGCAGACATTTTTTCCGATAAACAAATACGAGTGATGAAGTTAACGGATTTCTTTATGGTGCAGGAAAAGTCATGGCAACATATGGACTTGTTAATAATTACATCGTTTGACAGGAATCAATATATACGCATAAAACAAACATATTGTTATGGCAAATTAACATATATACTGTATGATTTCGAAAATAAATGGCGTTCTGGATTGGTAAAGAAAATCGATGAGTGCATGCCTTATGACGAGGTAAAAGAGCGGGCGTCGGAAATTGGTTTGTCGGAAAACGATCTTTCGCCGATATCTTTGGATAGGGAAAATGAGGATATAACGGATGAGGGTGAACATGAAATAGAGGATTATAATTTCGGGAATACAATCATTCGCAATACCTTAAAGACGCAAGAATCAAACCGAGAATCCGCAACCGCAATTGAATGTGTCCCTATTTTGCTTTCGGATGATAAGATAGCTTATTTTTATCCGACGCATGATGTGATAGATATAACATCTTTGATAACATTTGATGCACAACGTCCATTAAAGAAAGATGCCGTGAGATTAAGGAGAGGCGATAAAATTTTAATCAGACAGAGCGATAAGGATATTATAAGAGAAAAAGCGGATATACTGATGGAGCACGACAACAATGGCGATATAAGAGGAGTATCGGAAATATGGTGTACGTTGTTACAACGTTATGCTGCCGATAAAAGTATCACTCAGGTGTGGCAAGCTATTATCGGCGCGGGAGCATCATGTACATTTCAACAGGTCAGGTATTGGATTTCGGGAGAAACAATTTTGCCGCGAGATCGAAATGTTTTGGTAGCGATAGGGAAAATATGTCTGAATAATCCCGAGCTTGCCGAAATAGCATCCGGTTATATCGAGAAAATGGATGCTATTATCGAATGTGGGAGACAAGTCCAAAGTTACCACCAAAAGGCGGGCATTTGGGTGACAAAAGAATTACGCAGCAAGGCGGCGGAAATACGAAAAATAGCGATGCTGCCCAGTCCGTACGGCAATATAGAAGGGATCGGCGATGTTTTTATATACACCGTCGAAGACGTATTGGATAAGATGATTGTCGAACGTAATAAGATGAATAGAGTGGAGAGTTTATACTGATGGCACGAATGTACCCAAAAACTTTTCCGAATGATGCCAATAGCACCGGAGAACGCAAAGTCTTTGAATATTTTAAGAATTCGGCACCGAATGATTGGTATATATTGCATTCGTTTCGTTTGCCATATCATCAAACCGTTGTGTTCGGCGAAGCCGATTTTGTGGTAATTGCGCCTACGCTCGGAATTTTTGTTTTGGAAATAAAATCCGGCGGCGTAGGTTTTGACGGTACGGATTGGGTATTCATCAACCGTAACGGCGAACATTCTTATAAAAGGCGCGGGCCGTTTCAACAAGCAAGAGACGCAATGTTTGCCGTTGAAAAAATTATTGTAAATAAATTGGGCTCCGATTATGACAGGACACATATTTTGTATGGGTACGGGGTCATTTTTACAGATGAGCGAAACTTTCCCGTCAATGCACTAACCGAAGATGAGCCTTGGCGGCTTTGTCAAAAAAGCGAATCCGATACTTATTGTGCATTCATAAGAGAATTGGCTAGTAAATTTGAAAATGAGTTGAGACAATTAAAAAAACATGTGCCTGTATCGTTAAGTGCGGATTATGCGGATAATATTGCAAAAAGTATGCGTCCCGAAGTCGACTGTATCACCCCGTTGAAAAGTTTTATCGAACAGTCGGAAAAAGATATTATAGGGCTTACGGAAGAGCAGTATGATTGTCTCGACGATATATTGATAAACGAACACATTGTAATTACGGGCGGGGCCGGAACGGGGAAAACTTTACTTGCGGTAGAAGATGCTAAACGCTCATCGTCGGAATTTAAAAAGATAGGAGTGTTTTGCTTTAACAGAAACTTAGCCGACTATATAAGAAAAAATATCGATAATCCCGAAATAATCGTGGAGTCGTTGCATTCGTATATGGCAAAATTATTCGGGAAAAGATTGGAAGCAAATGAGCATGAGACGAACTTGTTTACACATATATTGCCGCAAGAAGCAATAAAGTGTGCAAGAGAAAAGCACATAGGATTTGATAAAATAATAGTCGATGAATTTCAAGATTTATGCGATGATATATATTTGCAATTTTTCGATGCCATATTGATCGGCGGGTTATTAAACGGTAAATTTTCTTTTTACGGTGATTTTGCACGTCAGGCTATTTACAGCGAAACTGCTTCGTTGAATCGTTTGGAACAATATGCGTTTTTTGCCAAGAAACATTTGACGGTTAATTGCAGGAATACCAAAAATATCGGCAATGAGTTGATAAACGTAACGGGCTATGAAGATAAAAAATACAGATTAAAAATAGCGGGAGAAAAGGTTGATTATTATTCATGGAATACGATAGAAGAAGAGGGGAAGTTTTTAAAAGATATATTAAAAGAATTAAAACGGAAAGGTATAGTTTCTTCGGCAATCACAATATTGTCGCCTCGTAAAAGAGAAAACTCGGTTATCGATTTCGTAGATAAAGAAAGATATATAATAGGAAATCAAGGAGAGAATGCAGAAATGTATTTGGCGTTGTTTTCCACCGTACAAGCATTTAAAGGGCTTGAAAACGAAGTTGTTATTCTGACGGATATCGATTCATATAGTGATGCGCGTTTGATGTATATCGCATTTAGTCGAGCGCGCAGCAAATTATATGTATTGGAAAGTGTTGCGGCAAAAAAACAACGTCAAAAAATGGTAATCGGGAGGTAGAGATGAATACGCGAGAAAAATTACTAAAAACAGTTAAGGATATACTAATCGGTCCGAATCCTTTGCCGGGCTTTACACAAAATAACGGAGAAGAAATCTTATTTAATGACTCTCCGCTGAAAACATATATTTCCGGAATATTGTTTCCACAGGTAATTATGAAGTCGGAAGAAATCGGCGATGAGAATGAGCCGATGGAAGAAAGTTCGGAAGCGAATGTCGTCGAGTGTTCTTCGGAAACAGGAGATATCGAACGACGTTATTTGAGTGATAAAAACATTGCCGAACCTATAACCGAATCGGAAACATCAAAGATAAATAATTATCGACAATCCGCAATGGGCATAACATTATGCGTATCCGAGGCTATTAAAAATCTACATATAGATGTATCGGTAGGTTCTTATACAGAGAAAGAAGCCGATTATCCGCGAGAACAAAAAGCCATAGACGGAGAGCGGAGCTTTATCATTTCCGGACCTTCAAAGATATGCTATTTTCGACAGCAACATAATTTACAATTAGATATCATGTTCGATGATTTGCCGAATCGGACAAGTAGATATAAAGAATATTATTTGAAAGATGATAAAGACAATTTGTTGCCGGGGATAGCGATAGCCGTCACTTTCAGATTAAAGAATAGCGAAACGAAGTGTATTATCTATACCGTTACTTTGATTAATACACGGAAATCATCGGAAACAATCAACGCATGTGCTTGTTGGTATCAAGCGGGTTTTTCCGTGTCATGCGATTGCACATTGAAACCTTTGCCCGATAATTATTGTTATGTTACAAACGATGAAGATTATAAACTTAATGCGTTGTTGTATAGAGATGTAAAAACTTATGCGATAGGTCATGGGTGTGCCGCTATGTGGGACGACCGATCGGATCCCACGAAAATCACAGCGGAAGTAATGCCGGAATATGAAGTAAAGCCTATTTTCCCCACGTCATTGCAATCCGTGAAGTTATCGATGAAATTGTATTCTACCGAGAAAGAAAAAACGATTGAAGATTTAAAACTTTTATGCGATGCTTATTATCAGTGGATAGATATTGAAGAGAAAAAAGTATCCTGCATAGAAGAAAAGCATAGAGTTACGGCAATCAAACAGATAGAGCTTTGTAAGATTTGTTTGAATCGTATGCGGTGCGGAGTAGAATTATTGTCGAACAATAAAGAAGTATTGACGGCATTTCAATTGGCAAATAGGGCAATGCTGATGCAACAATTGCATTATAAGTTGCCATTAACGGAATATGATGATTATGATGACATTGATTTTTGCGGAATTTTGAAAGATAATGTTTGTATGCCCGATTTTGATGATGAATCGACTTGGTATAATAATAAAGGCAATTATGGTAAGTGGCGTCCCTTTCAGATTGCATTTTTATTGATGAACTTAAAATCTTTTAACGATAAAAAGTGCGAAGAAAGAGAAATCGTCGATTTGATTTGGTTTCCGACGGGTGGCGGTAAAACCGAAGCGTATTTGGGATTGACGGCGTACGCAATTTTCTTGCGGAGAATATTGGATCCCAATGACGGCGGCACAACGGTTATAATGCGTTATACGTTGAGATTGTTGACCGCGCAGCAATACGAAAGAGCGGCGGCATTGATTTGTTCAATGGAAAAATTAAGGTCGGAAAATCCGGAACTTTTGGGTTATGAACGAATCACTATCGGGTTATGGGTAGGGGATTCTTTGACTAAAAATAACTCCGAGCAGGTGGTAAGCAAAATCAAAGAAATTCAAAACGGAAAAAGTAATGAAAATGTGTCGGTAATGCTCAAATGCCCGTGGTGCGGGGCATCAATGGAAACATATAAAGACAAAAAAGGGAGCAATAGAACCCCCGGTTATTCGTATAACAAAAAGAGAGTTTTGTTTAAATGCGATAATCCGCAATGTCGATATCATGATGTCGAGTTGCCTTTAAATTTATTCGACGACGAGATATATGCGCACCCGCCGACATTGCTGTTCGGTACCGTCGATAAATTTGCCATGTTACCATATAGACCGGAAGCAAAGAGTTTATTCGGCGGTGATAACGAAAGAACTCCGCCCGAATTAATTATACAGGATGAGTTGCATTTGATTACGGGACCGCTCGGATCGACTGTGGGATTATACGAAACATTAATCGAAGAATTATGCAAACATGATGGGATTAAACCGAAGATTGTAGCCTCTACCGCAACTATCAGTCATGCGAAACGGCAATGTAATGCATTATATGGACGTGGAGAAGATAAAGTTTTTCAGTTTCCGGTCCAAGGGACTTCTTATCGAAATTGTTTCTTCGCGGAAGAAAAAAGTGATGCAGTGGGTCGAAAATATATCGGATTATACGGTTCGGCAGCACCGTCTTCCGCAACAGCGTCAATTTATACATTTGCCGCGTTTCTTTATGCCGCAAAATCAATAGCGGTAGCAAACGAAAAAGACAGGGATCCGTATTGGACAAATCTTGCATACTTCGGAAGTATGCGTGAATTGGGACAAGCTGCGACTTGGTTTATTGCCGACATTAAAGAGCATTTGGAAGTCATTTACAGAAGTCGCATGGAATCGTCTTTGGATAAGACGAATCGTCGCTACATATACGAAAACGGGTTGGCAGAATTGACAAGCCGTATGTCGAACGATGATATTCCGAAAATATTAAAAAGCTTGGAAGTAGCGTTAGGAGAAAAAGATAAGCATCCATTGGATGTGTGTTTGGCAACCAATATGGTGTCGGTTGGTGTCGATATATCTCGACTCGGGTTAATGACTGTGACGGGGCAACCTAAATCTATGTCGGAATATATTCAAGCAACGAGCCGCGTGGGGCGTGATGCGTCTGCTCCGGGACTTGTTTTCGTCATATACAATACTTCGAAATCAAGAGACAAATCTCACTATGAAAAGTTTCAATCGCAGCATTCCAAATTATATTACAGCGTAGAACCTACGTCGGTTACTCCGTTTTCGAGACCGCTGCGAGAGAGAGCGTTGCATGCTGTTTTTGTGGCGTTGTACAGATTCTTTGTCGATATTAGGGATCGAAATGATGCGACCAAAGTTCCTACAAAAGCGGAATTTGATAAAATTGCGGATATTATTATAAATCGCGCCGCAGGAATCGATCCGCAGGAAGTGGATGATATAAAAGATTTATTATATAAAAAGTGGCGTGAATGGTTGGAATGGCTACCCGAAAAATATTCTTCGTTGTCGGGTAATGAAGAAACAGCACCGCTTCTTTGTCCTGCGGGGACGTTGAAACCGATATCATGGGACGGGCGCGGTTGGAATACCCCTACTTCTATGCGCAATGTCGATCGAGAATGTGGTTTGGATTGCAGTAAAGGTTTGATTCGGGAGGACAAAAACGATGGCTGATGATTTCAACAAATATTCCATTAGAAGAGATGCTTTGATTTCCCCTTGGGGTGTCGGAGCAATTGTTCCGTTTCCGGAAGACGAATCGCTTATGGTCGCAGGTTTGGACTATTGGTTTCGTAATGGACATACGTTTAACGAAGATGATGAGTTTATTATCATAGATGAGCGGCTCTCGAAACGTTTGGGCGGTAAAGTATTCGTTTCTCCGCCGGATTTTCGTACATTTAAGCAAGATATGGCACACGCCGATATGAAAATCCCCGCAGTACGATTTCCACTTTGGCATTATTGCCCGGTTTGCGGCAATATGGAAAAAATAGGTCCGAGTAGTGACAGACGGCGTTGTCCAGGGGATAATAGGAGAAATTCTTCAAAAGGGACATATTGTTCGAACAATAATGTTAAAGGGAAAAAATTGCCATACATGGTGCCCGAAAGATTTATAGCGATATGTGAGGACGGGCATATAGAAGATTTTCCTATTATGGAATGGGTTCATGCCAAAAGCGGAAAAGAGATAACGGATAGATGCAAATTATACAGAAGCACCGGCGGCAGTTCCGCATCGCTTTCCGGAATCAGGTACACATGCACTTGCGGCGCATCGGCGAATATGTCGGGCGCATTTTCCCGAGATACAGGGTATGGAAGTGCGTTGGATAAAATCGGTTATAGATGTAGCGGTAATCAGCCGTGGCTGGGAGAAAAAGCCGAAAAGGGCTGCGGAAAATCTTTGTCGGTATTACAAAGAGGCGCATCAAATGTATGGTTTGCGGATATTATCAGTTCGGTATATATACCGTGGTTGCCGAAATACAAAAATCAAAATACAAAGGATTGCATCAAAAAAGGCGTAAAAAAGTTCGCATCTTCAACCAATGCGGGTGAGATTGATGTGGAATTAATTAAGAAATATGTTTCTATGATGCAAGAAATCGATGATGATATCGATAGTTCCCAAGCTTTAGAGGAAATAATTGCCACACTGCGTAATGCCAGTGCCGAAAATGCTATTCAAACAGACGACGAATATCGGAAACAGGAATTTGATGTTCTGATAAGTACCGTCGGGAAGCCCGATAATGAATTATATGTTAAGAATTATAAAGCATCCGAATATAAAGATTTAAACTTCTTAAAGAGCGTATCACTTGTACATAAGTTAAGGGAGACGAGAGCCTTTACGGGTTTTAGACGAATTTCTCCCGAAAATGCCGTGGCAAAGATTTCGATAGATGATATTCCATGGCTACCCGCAGTAAAAAACAGCGGAGAGGGAATAATGTTCGAATTTGATTATGAAGCATTGGTAAAATGGGCGAAAAATCCCAAAGTGCAAGCACGTGTGCAAATAATAGAAAACAACTTGCGCGGTTGCGGGCAAATTCAACAAGAAACACTTAATCCGATTTATATTTTGTTGCATACGTTTGCACACTGTTTGATTACCGCACTTTCCAACGAAAGCGGCTATTCCAATGCATCGATTAGAGAAAAAATTTATTGCAGTAAGTTTGCAACCGATGACATTCCCATAATGGCCGGTATTTTGATTTATACCGCATCCGGAGATTCGGAGGGATCGTTAGGCGGGTTGGTTCGTCAAGGGATGTCTGGACGTATAGAGAGCGTAATACAAAGAGCTATTCATGACGCGCAATGGTGTGCTGCTGACCCAGTATGTATTCAAAGCCCGGGACAGGGGCAATATGGATGCAACTTGGCCGCATGTCATAATTGTGCATTGTTACCCGAAACGTCTTGTGAAAATAAAAATATGTTGTTGGATCGTGGGTTGTTGATAGGGACATTGGATGATAATACAATAGGATATTTCTTCGATTATGAAAAAAATTAAAGCAATTGATTTATTTTCCGGTTGCGGCGGAGTATCGATAGGGCTTATGCAAGCCGGTTTTGATGTCGTTTCGGCGGTTGAAATCGATAAAGATGCCGTAACCGCATACGAAAATTATCCGTTACTGAAAAATGTTAACGTGTTGCAAGAAGACATCTGCAAACTTTCAGGCTCGAAAATTCTGCAAGCAGGAGGAATCAATCCCAACGAGTTGTATTTATTGGCGGGTTGTCCGCCGTGCCAAAAATTTTCCATGCAAAATAGAATCAATAATTCGGATGAAACTAAAATCGATGAAGTTAAAAAATTGTTAATGCAATATTTGAGAATCATAGAAGAACTATATCCGCCGTTTATATTGATGGAAAATGTTCCCGGTATTCGATCGTCATTTGGAGGAAGAATATTAAATGAATTCATAGATAGGTTGCAAAATAATCGAGGGGATAACAAAAAAAGATACTTTGTCAAAAGTAATGTGGTGAATGCCGCCGATTACGGTGTTCCGCAAGCTCGTAAAAGATTTGTGTTGCATGCAATCAGGTATGATTTATATGAAGTTTTGTCGGCAAAAGGGTTAAGCTGGGATTTGCCTCAACGGACACATAGCAAAAACGGACAAGATGGACTTCCCAAGTGGGTTACAGTGAGAGCCGCATTTGAGGGGCTGCCTGCAATATCTGCGGGACAGCGCTATAGCGACGATAAAATTAAGAACCATGATTGCGCAAATCTGTCCTCTGTCAATATAAGACGTATGCAAATAATACGAGCAAACGGGGGAACCAGGACATCATTACCGCCAGATTTGGTATTGAATTGTCATAAAGAGTATTCCGGTCATACGGATGTGTATGGAATTATGAATCCGGATGAACCGTCCCCTACGATTACCGGTGGATGTTTAAGTTATTCGAAAGGACGTTTTGGACATCCGTTTGAAGATAGAGCAATCTCGGCGAGAGAAGCTGCCAGGCTGCAAACATTTCCGGATGATTATATTTTTGGAGAAAGTTTGACTAAGACGGCACTTCAAATAGGTAACGCAGTGCCTATTAAACTTGTGAAAGCGAGTGCAAAAGAAATTTTATCGATCATTAAAAAACTTCAATAATTGATAAGCGAGATATTAAAATGCCAGAAACATGCGCGTATAAATTGAATGAATTGAAACAATCTGCGGCGACAAAAGGTATGTTCTTGTATTACTTCTATGATAGAGGTAAGCTTTCGTCGTGCGAAGTAACGGAGTATCAGTTTGATCGTCTTGTTGAATTGGATACAGAAATGTATAATTCAGACCGTGTCGAGAAAGCGCATAGGGCTACATACGTTAAGGCGGACGGGAAGTCTTACTATAAAAAGATTGACATGGAGAACGACGACGGTACGTTGCTTGACGAGAAACAGCGTGGGATGCTTGAAGATATTACCGAGCAAGCGACAGCGGATAAAAGATTGTCGGTACTATCGAAAGAAGATAGAGAGATTTACGAATTATATTATTTGGAAGAATATACGCAAGTCGAAATAGCGGAAGAAATCGGAAAGACGCAGAGCTATGTAGCAAAGCATCTTGCGAAAATTGAAGATGCGTTGAGCGGCTCATCCGAGAGTGATGAGGCGAAAGCCAATGCACAGTGGGAAAAGTTTTTGGATAAGTTCCGCACGGATGATGACGAAGATATTCTTTGGGATATGTTCCGTGTAATCATGCCCGTGGATGACCAAGCGGAAATGGTAAGTTGGTTTTATAGTTATCGCGAGTATTACAAATTCGGCTTGTCGTACTTGGTTATACGTCCGTTCTCGAAATACAGAGACGATACGATTGCGGAATTGGAATTCGGCAATAGGCTGAACGAGTTACCGCACCGTAGCCGAGAGGTTTATTACGACATATTCGATGGGCAAATAAATGAATTGCGTTGGCTGTATCTTGCGTTGTGTGAGGAAGTGGAATACCGCAAAAAGACATTGAAAGAAAAGCCAAAGCAGACAAATTTTGAAAAGATATTCGAAGAAGCGGAAAAGGCTTGCAGTCGGTTGGATATGACGGCAGAAGAATTTATACATAAGAGATTCTTACCGCAACAATACGCACGGCTGGAAAAGAGATATGCTGACTTCCGCAGGAAATATAAGAAAAGAATGTAGTCGTAATAGAAGAAGACGATCCACGACCTATAAGAGAGCAGATAATAGATATATTCGGTGAAGGTCCTGTGCCGCATTTTAGTAATCCCGAATTCAGAAAGAAAAAATAATTTCAAAAATTTTTTGAAAAACGGAATATTTCAGGCGTTTTATTCGCTTGATATATGGAGCTCAAAATAAACCACAAAGGAGACAATATGGCAAATACAGAATTTAGCGTAAACGGAATAGATGTTCGCTACAAAATAATTAACAAGGATGACTATATATCGTTAACCGATTTGGCAAGATATGTAAATCCTGACGAGCCGAAAATCCCCATACAGACTTGGATGAGAAATAAAGACGTCGTATCCTATCTTGGGTTGTGGGAACAGCTAAACAATCCGCATTTCAAAGGTCACGAATTTACGACCTTTGAAAATAAATCCGGCGCGAATAGTTTTTATTTGTCTCCCGAGAAATGGGTAAAAGAAACAAATGCGATAGGCATTATAGTAAAGCGCGGTAACGGCGGCGGCACGTATGCACACAGAGATATTGCGTTCGAGTTTGCGAGTTGGCTCAGTCCCGAATTCAAACTGTATTTGGTGACGGAGTTTCAACGGCTTAAATCGCAAGAGCAAAAAGCATTGGAATGGTCGGCGAAGCGTGAGCTTGCAAAGGTTAATTACCGCATACATACCGATGCTATAAAGGAAAACATTGTTCCTACGCTTACAGAAGAACAGTTGAAGTATGTATATGCCGACGAAGCGGACTTATTGAATGTTGCGTTGTTCGGCAAAACTGCGGCGCAGTGGCGTAGAGAAAATCCCACGCTTAAAGGAAATATTCGTGATTACGCGACGATAGAACAACTACTTGTGATTGCTAATATGGAAAGCTATAACGCAATTCTTATAGAGCAAAACGTATCGCAAAGCGATAGGTTGAAACAACTTAATGTTATGGCTATTTCTCAACTGCGCGTGTTGCAGCAAAGCAATTCGAGATTGCTTTCGGAAGGAAGAAAAGATTAAAAAGAAAAAAATTTTTAGCGAAATGGAATAATTCGGGCGTTCTATTCGCTTGATATATGGAGATGGATAATTCCGTGTATTTGCGCGGAATTAAATGCTTCTTAAACATGGCGAATCCGCCATAATTAAAATTCAATAACAACGACAGGCTCACGGTGATTACGCCGTGAGTTTTTCGTTGCAAGTAAAGGAGGTTTTATAGCATTGGATACAAGTTAAAAATCAAGAAAACAAGAAGTAAATATTTTGGGAAAACGTACCAAAGTAAGGGCAAGTTTGTAGCAGGATAAGAAAAATGCAAATTTTGTGGCTATTTGCATTTTTACTTTCCGAAGCGGGAGACCCGCCTTCGGACTTTCGTCCACACAAGAAAGAACAAAACAGGGAGGTAACAAACATAAGCAATCAACCGATTATTTTCAACATTACTTATACACCGTGGAAAGTCAAGAGTAACGCAACGGCGGAAGAAAGAGCGAAGTTCGAGCGCGAACGCCCGTATTATGAAATGTCGGACAGCGGAAATAATATATACAAGTATATGACTTCGGATAGGAAACTGAACGGCGAAAACTCAAAGACGGAGACGCGCTCACTCATTAATTATTTCGAGAAGTCCACGGGAGTGTTTAACGGCAACGGAGTTATAACGCAAGAGCAGTTAAAAGCAATTCAACAGCGCGCCCATGCGCCAAAGAACATCTGGCACGGCTTTATATCTCTGAACAAGGAAATGTCGTACAAGATAGATACGCCCGAAAAGTGTATGTGGCTAATTAAGCGCACGTTCGGCGAGTTCTTTAAGGATATGGGATTAGACCCAAAGAACATAGACCTAATATGCGCGCTTCATAAGGACAAGCCGCACCACCTGCATATTCATTTTTGGTTTGCCGAAAAAGAGCCGAAGTGTAAGTACAGAAAGAAGCAAACTGAGTACAGGCACAAGGGAAAGATTGAAAAGCGGGTGCTGGATAGAATGCACGTCAGACTTAATATGGATATTATGGAATCACATCCGAAGTTGTATGTATCAAGAGATGAAGCTTTGCGAGAGTTGAAGAAAATATCCGCACTTAGAGACATTATAACAAAAGACGACATAAAGGAGGCGGTACTCGAATTGGCAAAGACAATTCCGAAAGTTTGCAGTTTTCATTACGGCAGTAAAGATATGATACCGTACCGAGAGCAAATAAATAGGGTTGTCAATAAGCTTTTGTTGTACGATAAGACCGCTCGTAAAGCCGATTTGCGTTTTGATGCCGAGCTTCAATCATTACGTCAAAAAGTAAACGGTCTTATTAACGGCAACGGCGAGAATACTAACCACTATAAAATTGATCCGAAAAACATAACGCTTATAGACGACATAGAAAATGACTATAAGCGTAGGCAGGGAAATATCTTGTTGAACACGGTAAAGTACATAAAGTCCGAAATCTTTGAAACGAAAATAAGACACAAGGTAAACGACAAATGGCTTAAACGCAGGCTTGCTATTTCTCACAGAAAGGTAGGAAAGCTTTTTGACGGACTGCTTGCATCGTTTGGCGGCGAGAGTGAATTATTAGAGCGCGACTTTACAAACCGTTTGCAAGAGATTGAAAAGGAAATAGAACAAGAAAGGGAGGCGCAAGGAAATGTAGAGGAACAACTGAAAATCAATTCCAAGTGGACTTGGGGAAAATAAAGGTAGAGAATAAGCCTAAGTCGTATTAATATTCGTAAAACGCTTGACTCTCAAAGCCAAAAGTGATAAGATATACTAAATCGTATAAATACGACACATATATTTCACGGAGGTTAGGTTATGGAAAAGAAAGGCAGAGCGATTAAAGACAAGCGTTACGAGGATAAGCACAAGGAAGAAAGAAAAGCCAAATGTATGGTTTGGGGAACGAGCATACCGAGAGAGAAAGCCGAGAAAATAAACGAATTTTTGAAAAGATACGGCTATACAAAGGTAGAGCTAATACAAGCGGGATATGAGGAATTATTAGCCCGACACGACACCGACTTTGCAAAGCTCAAAGACGGTTACGACGATTTTTTCGGTTTTGAGGAAATCGATAAAAAGAAAACTGAATAACTATTAAATCTTTTCGCAAAAGGAGGAAAACGCGATGGAAAGAGAACATAGTATTCAAAGCTATAAGGACGCGGATTAATTCCGTAATGTAAGTCCGAATAAGGATACTTGAACAAAAATTTAATTATTGATTATCAGAATAAAGAAAAAGGAAACTTTAACGCGTTTATCGATATGATGGCGCAGCTGATTAAAAAATACGGGAATGCGGTATTGAACGATACCAAAGCCAAAACGGAGAAGAATAATGAATCGAGAAGGTAAAAAGTGCATTTTATATCCCAGAGTAAGCACCGAGATGCAAGTTGAAGGATACAGTCTTGACGGGCAGAAAACGAGCTTAAAAAAATTTGCCGAGCGAGAAGAAATGCAGATAGTCGGAATCTATGAAGATGCGGGGAAGTCGGGAAAATCGATAGAAGGGCGACCTGCATTTAAGCGTATGCTTTCCGATATTCAGGAAGGACTTGACGTGGATTATGTTTTAGTCTATAAACTTTCTCGATTCGGGCGCAACGCCGCCGATATTCTCAATTCGTTGGAGTTTATTCAGTCGTATGGCGTAAATTTGATTTGTATTGAAGAAGGCATAGATTCGTCGCAGACAAGCGGAAAGTTGCTTATTTCCGTTTTGTCTGCGGTTGCCGAGATAGAGCGGGAAAACATTCTTGAACAGACCATGAACGGTCGCAGAGAGAAAGCTCGGCAAGGAAAATGGAACGGCGGTCCTGCGCCGTATGGGTATATATTGAAGGATGATACGTTGCTTATTGACGAACAGGAAGCGGAAATAGTGCGAACAATTTTCGATAAGTTTGTCAATACGAATATGGGCTACACGGGCATAGCGAAATATCTGAATCTGCAAGGCATAAAAAAGACGCCACGCAAGAAAACCGATATAGAAGAGTTCAGCGCACACTTTATAAAAATTCTTTTGGATAATCCTGTTTATTGCGGTAAGATTGCTTACGGAAGAAGAACAAGGTAAAAGGCACGAAAGCCGATTACAAAGTTGTGAACAAGCAAGACTACTGTTTAGTGGACGGTTTGCACGAAGGTATTATTGATGAAGAGCTGTGGTATAAAGCGCACGATAAAAGAGAAGCGACGGGAGTGAAATCCGTATCCAAATACGGAAAGGATCGCGCTCATCTATTAACCGGAATTATCAAATGTCCGAAGTGCGGAAGCGGTATGTATGCCAACAGGGTTTGCTGGACGAAAAAGGACGGTACGTATAAAGAAGTTATGTATTATGCTTGCAGTCGCAACAAACAAGAGCGCGGGCATTACTGCGATTATAGCGCAAACCTTAAAAAGACGGATATCGAGCCGCTCGTTATAGAGTTTATCAAGGATTTGGTGCAGGACGAACACTTTGCCATCGAGATAAAAAAGAAGATAGGTTTGCAAGTCGATACTACGAAAATCGATACGGAAATAAGCAACTACGAAAGTAAGTTAAAGGAGGTGGAATTAAACAAAGCGAGATTGGAGCGTGAAATCGACTCGTTGCCGATAGATACTACGCACCGTGAAAGAAAATTGCACGATATGACTTTAAGACTTGACGCTTTATACGATACGATTGCGGAAATCGAAAAAAAAGTCGAAGATGCGAAACTTAGAAGAAAGTCGGTGGAAGCGGAATTCATCACGATGGAAAATATTTATAAAATTTTGCAACACTTCGGGGAATTATATGATATAATCAGTGATGAGGAAAAGAAAGAGTTGATTGCGACTTTGGTTAAAGAAATTCAGATTTATCCCGAAGGGGAAAGCGATACGCCCTTAAAATCGATGAAATTCAACTTTCCCGTGTATAAAGACGGGCAAGAAGTGAACGAAATCTTTTTGGATAAACAGACCAACGTCGAAACGTTGGTGGTATTATCCCACAAAAAACCTGATTCTTATCTTGAAGTGAAAATCGATTTTGATAATACTGCGCTTGATAAAACGGCGATTGCGGAACGAGCGGAAACAAGAAAACCGCAGGAAAAGACGACATATAAAAACATGTAAGGTCGAAGAGAAAATCTTCGGCTTTTTTGTTATCTAAGCAAAATATTTATTGCAAGAATGCTCGGAACTGCGAATTTTTGATTGTGCAAACTTTGCACTCTTGCGTGCAAACTTACGATTTTTTGTGCAACCTCGTACTTTGGCGATGATTATTTGCCGTTCTTTTAGATTTGCTATTGATTTTTTGAATAAAATCTGTTATAATATTATCAATGATATGAAGGATGATGACGTCCGCTGCCGAAAAAGCGGATGTTTTCCGATTGCGGAGAGAACAGATGAGCTACACATTGTTACTTGTGGATGACGAAGAAGAAATAAGAACGTCGATTGCCGAACTTGTGGATTTTAAAGCGGCGGGCTTTGAACTCGTGGGGCAGGCGAGCAACGGATTCGAGGCGCTGGAACTGACGGAAAGATTAAGTCCCGATCTTATTTTATCGGATATAAAGATGCCGTATATGACGGGGCTTGAATTTGCCGCGGCCGTTCGCGACGTAAGGCCTTCGGCGACGATTGCGTTTCTTACCGGCTATGATGATTTTGAATACGCGAGACGCGCGCTCGAATACAACGTTGCCGGGTATTTGCTCAAACCGATCACGCCCGAAGATCTTACCGCGGAGCTTGTGAAAATCAAGGCGCGAATGGACAGAAACTTTGCGGAGTGGACGGGACACGGAGAGACGGACGACAGAAAGGAACGTACCCGTCTTGCCGGGGAGCTTGCTTTTATGAAACTTGTGTTCGACGGCGCGGACGCGGACGCCGGAACAAGGGAAAAACTGGCGGAAGATATGGGGCTTTGTTGCGACGATTCGT
Organism: uncultured Christensenella sp.; assembly: GCA_905203015.1. GTDB lineage: Bacteria > Bacillota > Clostridia > Christensenellales > Borkfalkiaceae > Scatosoma. The sequence goes on from CAJKUC010000001.1 coordinate 133,891, forward strand.
CTTGCGAAATGTACGTGATGGCTACGGGGATAGGGAAAAGCACGGGCGGAAACAAAGCCGGAAATCAGGTAAAAGAGGACTACGATCGTATCGCCCGGCTCATAGACGGCGTGATGAAAAAAAGTTTTCAAGCGCAAAGCATTGCGCTTGCAGACGGGGCGATTGCTACGTTGGTCCTTGTAAAAAAAGAGGAAAAAAACGAGTATGCCGCTGCCGTGCGGGAAACGCTGGAGCTTTTTGCGAAGTATCTGAAATATAAGGCGTATTGCGGAATCAGCGCGCCGTTTACTTCTTTAAAGCATGTGCGGCGCGGGTATAAAGAGGCGAGAGTGGCGCTGGACAGTTTGCTCGGAAACGACGGAAACGAAGAAACGGATACGACGGGCGAAATGCTTTACGCAAACGACGTGGAAAAAACGAAGAACAGCCGCGACGACGATTTTGCCGATCGATTCGGAGCGAAGCTGGAACAACTTTTAAAAACGGGTACGGAAGAACAAATCTGCGAATATCTTGCTTCCGTTTCGGCAAAAGCGGAAGAGAAAAGAATAGATATGGGCGGACTGACGGCGAATCTGGTGATGGCCGTATACAGAGCCGCAAAATCGGTTACCGATCAGGCGCCGCCTGCCGATTTGTTTTCCGCCGGCGCGTTTGCGGAGGAATTTCGCGTTTACGGCGCAGATCGCATGAAGAACGGAATTTCAGAAGTATGCCTGAAGACGAAAAAGTATCTGGAAGAACAGCGGAAAACTTCTGCTTCGCAGCTGATCGACAAGGCAAAAGAAGCGATCAATTCGCGCTTTTCCGACGCGGAGCTTACTTTAAGTTCTCTTTCGGACGAGCTGTGCTGTTCCGTGCCGTATTTAAGTTCGCTCGTAAGTAAATCGTGCGGAGCGTCGTTTGTGAGCCTGTTGACAGAAAAGAGAATGGAAAAAGCGAAAGAGCTTTTGCTCGGCTCGAATATGAAAATTTCCGAAATCTGCGAAAGATGCGGCTATCTGGATCAACACTATTTTTCGTACGGATTTAAAAAGTACTACGGCGTTTCACCCGCAAAAATGCGCGCGGCGGGCGGAGAGGATGCAGGCGAATGAAAAAGAACGGCGAAAAAAGAATAAAGGCTGAAAAGCCCCGTAAAAAAATATCGTTTGCGGCACTCATTGCCGTCGTGATGAGCGCGCTTTCGTTTGTGATTATAGCCGCGATGGCTTCCGTGCTTTCTTCGAGCTTCGGCGATTTGCTTTCAAGATCGGCGATTACGGGGGTGGAAAGCGCCGCCGAACAGATTGCGCTTTCGGTGCAGCGGCAAATCGATGAAACGATCGAAACGCTCGATATATTGAAAGGGAAACTGAAAACGGACGCCGCCGCGCTCGACGTTGCCGCAAACTCCGCCCTGGAACTCGATCGCAACATAAACGCGATCATCGTTTACGATGAAGGCGGGAATCTTCTCAGATATTGGTCGAAACGCGAGCTGAAAAGCACGTATTCAAAAAATCTTTCGGATTATCGCGCGCAGGCGGAAGAGGACGAGTATTATTTTTCGCCGATTCACGTACAGAATATTTTCGCGGGCGGGTTTCCGTGGGTGTTTACGGCTTGTTCTTCGGTGAGCGACAGCGTGTACGGAAAAGTGTGTTTTTCTGCGGATCTTACCATGCTCGCCGTTTCGGAAGCGGTGGATAATGCGAGAATCGGCGACAGGGGGTATTGCTATATTACAGACGTATCCAGCGGAAACGTTTATCACCCGAGGCGTAAACTGATTGCTTCCGGCGCGAAAACGGAAGAAACCGTTCCGCTGAACGAAGAAGGGGTGATTTACCGGGGCGATATGGCGTACACCGTATCGTTGCTGGATAAAACGCAATGGCGACTTGTTACGGTAAGCTATCCCCGGGAACTTTTATCGGTGTATTCGCAACAGAAATTTATTCTGATCGCCGTGGTGTGCGGCACTGCCGTGATTGCTTCGTGGGGAATCGCAATGGTCCTTTCCGAGCGGCTGAGCGTTTCGATTAAAGGCTTGTCGAAGGAAATGGCGGCGTTTGAAAAAGATATTTACGGCTATCGGTATCAGCCCGAAAAAAGTTCGATTAAAGAAGTCAGCGGACTTTCGGAATCGTTCGGCATGAACGTGAAAGTGGTGCAGGATTTGCTGAGAGAGGTGGAAACAAAGCAGCGCGAATTGCATGAAAGTCATCTGGAAATTCTGAGAAATCAAATCAATCCGCACTTTCTATACAATACGCTCGATTCCATTGTGTGGATGTGCAAAATGGGAAAAGCGGACGAAGCCGCGGAAATGACGTCTGCTCTTGCCAAATTGTTCCGCGTGGGGATTTCCCGCGGAAAAAAGCTGATACTCGTGGCGAAGGAAGCGGAGCATGCGGAAAGTTATCTGAAAATTCAAAGCATGCGCTTTAAAAGCAAATTCGATTATACGATGGATATTTCGCCCGAGGCGCTTGCCTGCCGCTGCAATAAAATTATTTTGCAGCCGTTTATTGAAAATTCGATTAAGCACGGAATTATCGAGGGCGAGAAACTGCATATTTCGGTGAAAGGGAGAGTGTCCGCAAAAGACTTGATTTTAACCGTTGCCGACGACGGGTGCGGTATGAGCGCGGAAAAATTAGAGAAAATACGCGCCGGAAATTGCGAAACGATGGGGATAGGCATCAAAAACGTGGATCTGCGTATTAAAATGTGCTTCGGCGAAGAGTATGGCGTTTTTGTGGACAGCGTGGAGGACGAAGGCACGACGATAACGCTTCGATTGCCGAGGACAACGGAGGAAAAACAAGAATGAGCGCGGGGAGAAAATTTTGGGCGATTGTATGTTGCGGCTTGTGCATGTTTTTTCCGTGGGCGGCTTCGGGCTGTTCCGCCCGCGGCAATTTCGGCGTCGATTCCGGGATTTATCTGATTACGAAAGGCTCGGATTCTGTGTTCTGGCGTTCCGTGAAAAGCGGAGCGGACGCCGCCGCCGCGGAGTATAACGTTAAAGTGACTTTTTTAGAGCCGTCTTCGGAAGAAGCGGAAAGCGAGCAGAACGCGTATTTCGAAAAGGCGATTGCGGAAAAACCCGCAGCCGTTGCGATTTCCGCCATAAGTTATGAAGGCAGCGCCACGTATATAGACAAAATGGCGGCGGCGGGCATTCATGTGATTATGTTTGACAGCGGCAGCAAATCGGATCGCGCGGCGGCGGAGATTATGATCGATAATTTCGAGAGCGGAAGAAGCGCGTTTTTCGCGCTCAGGGAACTTACAAACGAAAAAATCGTGGCGGGGATCGTGAGTCCTTACGAACAGACGGGGAACGGGGCGGAAAGAGTGAACGGGTTTCTGAGCGCCGCGCGCGAGGACGGGAACGCGGAGATCGTAGCAACGGAAAACGTTGTATCGAACACCGCCGACGCGGCTTTGCGCGTAAAAGAAATGCTTGAAAAATTCCCCGCGATCAACGCGATGGCGGCGTTTAACGAATGGACGACGTTAGGCGCGGGAACGGCGGTGGAAAGCACGGGGAATCAGCAAAAAATAAACGTGGTGGGATTCGATAACAACGTTACTTCGATCGAGCATCTCGAAAAGGGCGCGCTCGACGCTTTGGTGGTGCAAAATCCTTATGCCATGGGGTATTACAGCGTGCAGAACGCCTATCTTTACGCGAGCGGAAAGTTGAAAAAGAAAAATTCGGTGAGAGTGGACACGGTGGTTGCTACGCGGGAAAATATGTACAGCGAAAAAGTGGATCGGTTGTTGTTTCCCTTTGCATAAAACCGGCAACGGAAAATGCAGGTAAAAGGCGGCGAAAAAATTTCGCCGTTTTTTTTGTTTGCGAAAAAAAATCATAAAATATCGCGGATTTGTTATATTTCGAAGGAGAAATTGGAAAAAATAAGACAGAAACATTTTACAAAAATTAAAAAATCGTAACAACTCGATAAAAAAACCTATTCCATTTATTTTAAAAGTATTGTAAAATGTATTTGTAAGCGAGAAAAGCCAAATCCAAAACGGCAAAATAATCACTCGCAAGGAGGAATGATCATGAAGTTTAAACGTGTAGTATCGGCAGCTATGGCGCTTTGCGTAAGCGTAGGGGTATGCGGCGCGCTCTCCGCGTGCAGCAAGGACGATGGGTATCAGATTGCGGTGTTTGCATATAAGTACGACGACAGTTATATTACCACCGTACGCAACGCGTTGCAGTCGAAATTCGGCGAACAGGAAGGTATTACCGTAACCTTCTATAACGGGGAGAACAATCAGCAAACGCAAAGCACGCAGATCGATACGGCCATCACCAAAGGCGCGGATCTTTTGATTATCAATGCGGTGGACTTCCAGGCCGCCGGCGACGATCTGGCGCAAAAATGCAAAGACAAAGGCAAACCCGCCATTTTCTTCAACCGCGAAGTGAACGACAGCGCGGTGAACAAGGCGGACAATATCTGCTTCGTTGGCACGGATCCCAACGCGCCCGGACACATGCTCGGCGAAATGATTGCCGGCTTGATGTCTACCGACGAAGCGTTTAAGAAATATGATTTAAACGGCGACGGCAAAATTCAGTACGCGATGTTCCGTGCCGAAGTGGGGAACGCGGAAGCCGACGGCAGAACGACGTACTCCGTAAGCGACGCAAATTCGCTTCTGGCGGCGAACACAGCCCTGACCTCTGCAAACAAGAACGGCGACGTGCTGCAAAGAGTGGGCGCGGATCAGATGGCGAATTGGGACAGCAACACGGCGAACACGATGATGAGCGCGCTGTTCCAGGATACCGGCAAGCCGAACATCGAGCTGGTGATTTGCAATAACGACGACATGGCCCTCGGCGTGATTTCCGCGCTCAACACGAAGGGCTACAACAATCAGGGCAGCAAAACGACGAGCGGCGCGAAATATATCCCCGTGTACGGCGTAGACGCGCTTTCCACGGCTTTAGACGCGATCAGAAACGGTAAGATGGAAGGTACGGTGAAGCAGGACGGCGACGCGATGGCAACCGCGATCGTGAAAATCGCGATGAATCTGAAAGGCGGAAAAGCTTTCCTCGACGGCACGGATTATAAATTCGAGAACAACGTGAGAAAATTGAGAATCCCTTATTCGCCCGTAACTCAGGCGTAAACAATCTGCCAACAGATCGGTTCTCTTTGCGAAAGTTTTCCGGCGAACGTAAAAACTTTGCCGGAAAACTTCCGTAAGATATGAAAAGGTGAAGAAAATGGCGAATAACGAAGAGAATATTTTGTTGGAAATGTCGGATATATGCAAATCGTTTCCGGGGGTGAAAGCGTTGGACAACGCTTGTCTTACCGTGAAAAAAGGAACGGTTCACGCGCTGATGGGAGAAAACGGCGCGGGAAAATCCACGCTGATGAAATGCTTGTTCGGAATTTATAAAAAAGATTCGGGCAGCATAAAAATCGAGGGCGAAGAAGTTGAATTTTCCGGACCGAAAAACGCCATGGAAAACGGCGTTGCGATGGTGCATCAGGAATTGAATCAGGTTTTGAAGCGCGACGTAATGGACAATATCTGGCTGGGAAGATACCCTACGAAATTCGGACTGATTTCTCAGCGCAAAATGTATAAAGATACGACCGAGCTTTTTAAAGATCTTGAAATCGACGTAGATCCGAAAGTGATCATGAGTACCCTGTCGGTAGCGCAAAGACAGATGGTGGAAATCGCCAAAGCCGTTTCGTATAACGCGAAACTTCTCGTGCTTGACGAGCCGACCTCGTCTTTGACGAGCGTAGAAGTAGAGCATTTGTTTAAAATCGTGAACAGATTGCGCGCGCGCGGCTGCGGTATTATTTACATTTCGCACAAGATGGACGAAATTCTGAGAATTTCCGACGAAGTGACCATCATGCGCGACGGCAAGTATATTTCCACCGACGCCGCAAAGGATCTTACCATAGACGAAATTATCAGAAAAATGGTGGGGCGCGATCTGACGAACGTATATCCGCCGAAAACGAACGTGCCCGGAGAAGAACTGTTGACGGTGAAAAATCTGACTTGCAGGTATAATCATGTGAAAAACGTGAGTTTTTCTCTGAAAAAGGGCGAGGTGCTTGGATTTGCCGGGCTGGTAGGCGCGGGAAGAACGGAAGTGCTGGAAGCGATTTTCGGCATGAATAAAAAAGAATCCGGAGAAATTATTTTAAACGGAAAAACGTTGGAAATCGAATCGCCGGACGACGCGATCAAAAATAAAATCGCTCTGCTTACCGAAGAACGCAGAGCTACGGGAATTTTTGCGGGCCTTTCGGTGCAGGAAAACGCCTGCATCGCCAATCTCGACGCCTATAAAAAACACGGGCTGCTTTCCGATAAAAAGATGAGAAAAGATACCGAATGGGTGATCGAATCGATGCGCGTGAAAACGCCTTCGGCAAAATCGGCGATCAAAAATCTTTCCGGCGGAAATCAGCAGAAAGTAATTCTCGGGCGCTGGCTTCTCACCGATCCGCAAGTGCTTTTGCTCGACGAGCCTACGCGAGGCATCGACGTGGGCGCGAAATATGAAATTTACGAACTTATACTCGATCTTGCAAAGCAGGGGCGCGGCGTGATCATGGTTTCTTCGGAAATGCCGGAAATTATGGGCGTTTGCGACAGAATCATCGTGATGTCCGGCGGGAGAATCGCCGGAGAAGTGGACGGCAAGAATTGCACGCAGGAACAAATAATGGGATTGGCGGCAAAATACGCTTAAAGGAAGGGATAATATGTGTGACGAAATGAAAAACAATGAAATTCGCGAAAATGAGATTTCCGAAAGCACGGCAAACGAACGCCCGGCGGCGGAAACGGTGACGGGCGAAGAAAAATCGGCGCGGGGAAAAAACGTATTCAAGCGTTTCGGAAGAGGCTTCGTGAACTTTTTCAAGGAAAAAGGCGCGGATTTCAAGCGCAATCACAAACTTAAAAAAGAACAAAGAGCAAAAAACCGGGCGGCTTTTAAAAGTCTGACCGGAAAACAAAAAACAAAAACCGTTTGCGAATGGCTTTTAAATCACGCGTTGTATATCCTGATCGGGATTTTCGTGCTTGTGGTGTTTATTTACAACAATAACTTTTTGTCGTTCGATTCTATCGTAAACATCACCATGCAATCGGCTGCCAGATTGATTATGGCGCTCGGAATCGCCGGGGCGATCGTACTTACGGGTACCGACCTTTCCGCGGGGCGTTGCGTAGGGCTTTGCGCCTGTATCTGCGCTTCGCTGCTGCAATCGAGCGGCGTGATGAATAAAATGTTTCCCTCGCTTGCGTATAGCGTGTGGCTGATTCCGATCGGCTTATTGATTTCCATGGCGGTGGGCGGCCTGGTGGGCGCGTTTAACGGATTTATGGTTTCGAAATTCAAACTGCACCCGTTTATCGTAACGCTTGGCACGCAACTTATTCTTTACGGAATGGTGATGTGGTATGTGTCGCTCGGGCAGAATAACAGCGCGCCGATCGCGGGACTCGATCAGACGTACATCGATTTTATCAAGGGCGGATTCAAGATCGGCGGCGTGCAAATTCCGAATTACTTGTGGATCACCGTTGCCGTAACCATAATGATGTGGATTATCTGGAACAAGACCAAACTCGGCAAAAATATGTTTGCGGTGGGGACGAATCAGGAAGCTGCGGCAGTTTCCGGCGTGAACGTTGCCAAAACCATCATTCTGGTGTTTGCGCTTGCCGGAATTACTTACGGTATTTCCGGTTTCGTGGAATCTGCGCGTATCGCTTCGAATTCGACGGCTACGGGCGTGAACTACGAACTCGACGCCATCGCGGCGTGCGTGATCGGCGGCGTATCGTTTATGGGCGGTATCGGTAAAATCCGCGGCGTTATCCTCGGTGTGTTCTTGTTGCAGATCGTGAACGCGGGACTTGTGTTCCTTGAATTCAATCCTGCGGCGCAAACGATTGTAAAAGGCGCGATTATTTTGTTTGCCTGCGCTATGGATATGCGGAAATATATCGCAAAAAAATAATCGGATAAAAGCAAAACGGATAAAAACTAATCGGATAATAACGGCGTTCGTCGAAAAAAATCGCGAACGCCGTTTCGTGCACCGGGCAAGTTTTCGCTCCCGGGAAAAAGAATGTGCGCGTTACCGCCATTTTGCGGGCGGTACGCCCGTAACTTTTTTAAAAAGCCGCGTAAAATAGAATACGTCCGGAAAGCCGCAAAGCTCCGCGATCTCGTCGTAAATTCCGTACACCTGTACACCACGCATATCGAGACGTTGGTCGTGCTTTCCAAAAAAGTGCAAGTCATATCGTAGTGGACGTAGAGTTCGGCGAAGGAGAAGGGCAGATTTCGTTAAAGGAAGCAAAAGAGAGTGCCGAAGAACAGAAACCGAAAAAGAAAACAACCTACAAAGATATACAACGGTATGTTGAAGAAAATTACGGTTTCAAAGTTCATACGGCACTGAAACATTTTGAAATCATATCCAACCATTTAAAGTCGAAGAAAAAATCTTCGGCTTTTTTATTTATATAAGCAAAATATTTATTGATAGAGTTCACGAAACTACGATTTTTTGATTGTGCAAAATTTGCACTCTTGTGTGCAAACTTACGATTTTGTGTGCAAACTCGCATTTTGTCGATTATTTTTTGCCGTTTTTGCGGTGCGAGGTGTTTTAAAGAACTTCTTCAACGTAGAAGTCGCACAAAAATGTACGTTTTTTCTGTTTCACTAAACTTTTAACAATGTATTTTATAAAATGGCGGTCGTTGATGATAGCGAATACATCTTCAAAGAATTAGTTTCTGCTAATTTTTGTGAGACGAAGCAATAATCCGTTGATTGATAAATAAATATCCACCCGCTTTGCGGGTGGATATTTATTGTTTGCGGGCATCTCAACCTGATGGTTTAAAAATTCCGAAAAGAAACGCCTGTCAGTTTACGGGGATTCCCTCCACAAGTTCTATGGGGGAATACGTCTGTCCGTTGCAGATGCGCAAAATCAGCGAAACCGCCGCCGAACCGAGACGGAAGAAATCCTGGCGCACGCTGATCAATCCTTCGGCTCGCGCTTTTTCAATGTCCGTGCAGTCGAAGCCCGTCAGAGTGAGTTCTTCTGGAATGGATATTCCGAGTTGCTTTGCCACTTTTCCCACCATTTCGAGCGTGGTGTCGTTCAGGCAGCAAATCGCCGTCGGTTTTTCTTCCAGCGACAGATAGCGCAGAAGTTCGTTTTTTACATATTTATGAAAGAGTTGCCTTTGTCCCGCGGGGGAGGAAGTCATCTCTTTTTTATGCAGATCGTAGGTGTTGAAGATATATTCGTTTTTCAGCGGCAAGCCGTTTTGCACAATGCCGCGGCAGAAGCCGCGGAAACGCTCGCTTTCGGTGTAAGCCATCTGTTCGCTGACCGAAAAGAACCCGATTCGTTTGTGTCCGTTCGCCGCCAGTTTGTTTACCACGCCGCACATGCTGTCCGCATTCGTGGAAGTGACGAGCGGGGTTTCCAGCCCTTCGATGGGGCGATCGATGCATACGATGGGTATTTTTGCCGTAAGGATTGCGGCATACAGATCGAGATTGCAAAGGGATACGCAGGGGTACACGATGATTCCGTCGGGCTTGTTTGAAAGCAATTCCGTCAAAAATTTCCGCTCCCGTTCCACGTTGTTGTGCGTGTTATAAAGAGGGGTGAATATGTTGTACGAAAGCGCGGTGTTCTGAATCCCCGTCATAATGTCGTTGAAGGTTTCTTCAAAAGGAAGAATGGCGGGGATGATAAGCGGCGTGCTGTGATCGAGTTTTCCGTTTACGAACGTTCCGCTTTTTTTAACGCGATAGATAAGGTTGCTCTCCGCCAGATCTTTCAGCGCCCGCGCCACCGTGATGCGGCTCACCCCGTAAATTTTCGTCAATTCGATTTCGGTAGGCAGTTTTTCGCCTACTTTCAATTGTCCGCTTTTGATTTTCGAGATAATATCGTTATACACCGCGCTGTATAAGGTTTTTTCTTTTTTTGCCATATTTTCACCTGTGTTAAGTTACAGTAATTATAATATATATTTTGTAAATAAGCAAGTTTTTTGTTATAACTTTTTATCGAAATCAAAAAAAAGATATAACATAATAATTTATTAAACTATATTTTTTTAAAAAAGGTATTGACAGCGCAAGGAAGGTGGGATATAATAAATCCGCGTGAGGAAACTTAGTCGCCTTACGTTTCGTTCCGGGAAACGGGCCGAAAAGGGAGGAAAGGACATGAAACTTTTCAAGAAAGGCATTATAAGCATTTTGTGCGGAGCGATCTGTTTGCTCGGCGTGGCTTGCGGACAAAAACCGACGACGAAACCCGACGACGGACCGATCGGCGAGGTGGACGGAAATAAGCAGATTACGCTCAGAATCGAATCCGCCGCGCCTTTGAAGAGTAATTATCAGGCGCTTCTTCGCAGCGAAGCGGAGGGCACGCAACTTTACAATCAGGCGTTGTTCACCAAACGTCTCGTCGACGGTTTCAAGAAGAAATATTCCAACGTGAAACTGCAATTCATCGAAGACGGCTGGGGCGACGCTCTTTTCCAGGCGCAGCAACTTTACATCCGCGATTACAACGCGGGCGGTAAAATGGCGGTGGATATCATGATCGGCGAAACGTATATGGGTTATTTTGCCGAGAACGGCGTATTCGCCAGACTGGATAAGGAAAAGTTTTCCGATGTAATCGACGGTGCGTGTGCCGACGTTACGATCGACGGAGAGCGTTACGGCGTTCCCATGTGTACGGGGATTATGGGCTTGCAGTACAATACGAATATTCTTTCCGAAGCGGGTATCGCGGAGGAAAAATGGGTTCCTTCCACGTGGGCGGAACTTCTCGAAAATTGCAGAATCGTATCCGAATATGCCGAAGCGAACAATAAATCTTACGGCGGTATCGTGATGAATAATGTGGCGGGTATGCCCGGCGCGTTCCGCGCCACGCCTTTCCTTCGCGCGGCGGGCGGAGACATCCTCGATTCCGACGGAAAACTGGCGATCAATTCGGAATCCAACATCGAAGCGTTTGAGTATCTTCGCGATCTTGCGCAGTATGCGTATGAAGATTCGCTCACCTGCGACAACGAGGATACGCTGCAATATTATTTCACGAATAAAAATTACGGCGCGTACATGATCGAAGGGCAGTGGTCGATGGCAAGCGCACCCGATAATATCAAAAGCGCGCCTTTGCCCGCAAAAAACGCAGACGGCACGGGAAGGGGAAATATCTATTGCGGAAACGTGCTTTTCGGCGTAACGAACGCTTCCGAAAATAAAGCGGCCGCGCAGGCGTTCCTCGAATATCTTACGAGTTCCGAAGTGCAGAGTTGGTTCTACGAACTCGACGGGCGTCTTCCCGTAAGCAAGACGATGCTCGAAAGCGAGGAAATTCTTACCGTTCACCCCAATATCAATTCGTATATCAAAGAATTGGTAGCGGGCGGATTCGACGGCGGGCTTTCCTGTTTCGTGAAAAACGCAAACGACATATGGAGCCTTTGGGGATCGTTCTACAGCAACGTTCTTACTTCCGCGACGGATATAAAGACGCTTGCGGATAAGGCGCAGGCGGATATCGGAGCGAAAATATAATGACGGCGGAAACGACGATTTCGCGGGATGACAGAGAAGAGGCGTGCGCGAGATCGCGCCGCCGCATCATCCTGCGCGAAAATCTGCGCGGCTGGGGAATCGTGGGGCCGATCATTCTGTATCTCGTGATTTTTACCTTTATTCCGCTTGTGATTCTGTTCCGTTACAGTTTCACGCAGGACGATCTGTTCAAGGGAACGGTTTTCGTAGGATTCGAGAACTACAAACGGATTTTCACCGATCCGAACTACTATATGCTGTTTCTTGCCACGATTCTTATCGCCGTGTTTACGATCGGATTCAGCCTTGTGTTCGGTATGCTGATCGCGCTCGGCGTTACGGGGCGTATCCGCGGCAAAGGATTTTACCGTACGGTGTATTATATTCCCGTGGTGGTATCCATGGCGGTTGTCGCGCAGATTTCCAACGTCTGGCTCTCGTACAACAGCGGTACGTTCAATAATATTCTCACCGCTTTGGGTGCGGAAAGGATAGCGTGGTATAAAAGCACGTTCTGGATGTATTTCTGGATTATCGTTATCTGCGTGTGGAAAGGCCTGGGTTCGACGGTGATTCTGTTGATCGCGGGACTCAACGCCATTCCGCCGGAAGTGTACGAGGCTGCCGATCTCGACGGCGCGAACGGCGCGGAGAGATTTTTCAAAATCACTCTTCCGCAACTCCGCCCCATGCTGGTGTTCGTCATGATCACTTCGATTATAGGCGCGTTCAATATTTTTGAACCCGTACAGTTGATTTCGCAGGGCGGACCGGACGGCACGACGAAAGTAATATTGTTCCAGATTTATAACGAGGCGTTCCAGAACGGAAACTACGGTATGGGCAGCGCGATTTCCGTTGTGGTTCTGTTGATTCTGATGGTGCTCACCATGCTCAACATGAAATTCGGCGAGGAAAAGAATTAAGGGGGGATAATATGAAAGTTGTCAAAAAAAGTTCGATTATCTGTACCCATATTTTCCTCTGCCTGGGCGTTATACTGATGCTCTATCCCTTCGTGTTCGCGTTTCTCGGTATGTTCAAGACGATCGAAGGATTTTACGAAGTGGGAATTTTGCCCGTTCCCGACGGAATCGGCTACGGGATAAGCAATTTACGCATTATTTTCCGCAGATCGGAAATTTATCGTTCGATTCTGATTACGCTCGGGCGTTTCGCCTGGTATGCGGCAATATCGGTGCTGATTTCCGTATTGGGCGGATACGCCTTTGCGAAAGTGAACTTCAGATTCAAGAAAGTTGCCTTTTATATCATCATGTCCACGATGATGATTCCGGGCATCGCCCTTTTAATTCCGCAATATCTCGAACTGATGCGTTTTCCGCTTGTCGGCGGCAACGATATCACGGGGCACGGCGGCGTGGGCTTCCGCGACAATATGGCGGTGCTCTTTATCACGGGCTGGATTTCGGCGTATAATATTTTCCTTGTGCAGCAGTCTTTGCGGCAGATCGGCGACGATTACCGCGAGGCGGCGGAGATCGACGGCGCGGGATTTTTCCGCGTTATCTTCTCGATTTATATGCCCATGCTCAAGCCCATCGTGGCGCTTATGGTGCTGCAGACGTTCATCGGGCAGTGGAACGATTATCTGTTCCCCGTGCTCTTTCTGCCGAGCGCGCGTTCGCTCTGGCCGATCGGGGTGCTGTCGGTGAAAATTCAGTCCGACTACCTGTACACCGCGGGCACGGGCGGGCTGATGAATTATCCCATGGTAATGGCGATGGGCGTGTTTATGATGATTCCGCCGATCGCGGTGTATATTACCTGCCAGCGGTATTTCATACAGGGAATTACGCTGGGCGGAGTGAAAAGTTGAATAAAACGGGAAACCGTGATTTATGAAGGAGGAATAAATGAAAAAACAATTGGCCATTGCAATGAGCGGCTTGCTCGCGTTTTTCGGGATGACGGGATGCGGCAAGACTACCACGGAAACGAAGGACGTGGAAAAGACGTACGGCGCGTACAGCAAAGTATGGACGGCTTCCGATCCGGAGGTTACGCACGAAACGGGCGATCTTGCGATCGACGACGGCTGGGGCTCTGTTCTCGATACCAACGTCGGCGCGCTTTGCTCCGTGAAAACGGAAGAACTTCATCCCACGGCGTATACCGCGGCGGCGAGGTTGCTTGTAAACGAACGCAGCGCTTCGTCGAAAGACGTCGCGTGCGTGTTGCGCGTGCTCGACGATGCGGGCAGAGAACTTGGCAGAAGCAACGTTCATATCAGCGAATTTGACGCGAAACTGACGTATCAGGATTTCACGTTCACTTTCCCCGTGGAGACCACGACGGAGGCGACGTTTGAAATTTACTGGCCGGGCACGAACTACGTGCGCGTTTCCGAATTCGGAATTATGAGCAGAACGAACGACAGTCTGCCCGATTTTTCCGCTACGGGCGAATCTTTGCTCGGTGCGGATATCGAAGAGAACGTTGAATACAGCGAATCGGCGTTGTATTTCTTCGATCTGTACGATTATATGGTGACGCGGGCGGCGGACGCGGAAGAACAGTACGACATTGCCAATCTCGTCAGCACCTTGCAGGGGCTTGTAAACCGCGACGGTCAGCGTCTGTTTATCCGCTTTACGGCGGCGAATAATTTCTCGGAGGACGTGGACGGATACTGGCTGAATTATCTCACGCAGGAAGGCAACTTCCTCGGCGATAAAAACGTGGTTACGGTGAAATCTCCGACGACGCTTCTCGATCTCTTCAAAAATTATTATAAGGGATTCGCGGCATGGGATCCCGCCGTTCCCGCTACGGTAAACGCCGTTGCCACGGCTTGCGGAGCGGACGATCTTCTTCCCGTGCGCTACAGCACCGTACGCAACAGTCTGTACTGGTATGTGCAAAATAACGCCGCTTTTTCGGAAAAAGAGGTAAAAGTGAATCTCGGCGAAAAGTTCACGGGCGGCGGAACGATTTACGGCACGGAAACCCCGTCTACGGGCAGCCGTAAAAACGACGCGTACATCTGGGCGAAAGAAACCTATCTCGATACGCACAAGACGAACTCGCATATGGTGGCGTATCACGTTGACGCGTACGGCTCGAACACCGTATTCGCGGCATACGGCGATTTGCAGAATATGTTCCTTTCCAACCGCGATTACTACATCGCGAACAAAGCGTTCTTCTTCGATTTATCTCCCATGGAATTCGAGATCCCGGACGACGATCCCGATCAGCAGGATATAGATACGGATAACGGCACGACGGATTACGCTACGTTCAACGCGATCATGCGTTCTCAGGCCGAATATGCGGCGGGCGAGGACGAAAGCAAGCCCATCGACGTAGGCGGCTTTACTCCCTGGCATTTGAAATATACCCGTTACACCAACCCCGTGGCTTCGGGAGAAGTGGCGTGCGAATGGGAAACCGTATGGCTTTTCTCTGTCTATAACGCGTACATCAACGCGGACGCTCCCAGTTACACGGCGATGGCGAACGCTTCGATCTACATGAATTATTCCATGAAGGCTTCTTATACGCAGAAGGGCTCGAAAACCGTTAAAGAGAGCCTGCCTGCCGCCACCGAACAGGGTGCGAACTATCTGCTCTTCTATATGGGCGATTTCGACGCTTCGGCATGGCTGAATACGGCGATGATCAAACTTTGGAACGATCCTAAACGCGGAGAGATCCCGCTTTGCTGGACGTTCTCGCTGGATATCGCGAAGCGCGCGGGGCACGTTGTGGATATGATGTATTCCACGGCAACGGAAAACGATTATTTCGTGGCCGGCGATAACGGCGCGGGGTATCTCAACCCGATGGCGTACGCGAATTCGCTGCACGAGGGCGTTTACGGAGATCTCGATTCGTGGGCGGCGTATAATAAAGCGCTGTACGAACGTTTCGACATCGATTATACGGGCTTTGTGGTAACGCGTTCTTCCGTGTCGAAAGAGATCGTGGAATGTTACGCGAAATTCTGCAAAGGCATGGCGACGAACTTTCCTTATAACGGCGAAGCGGTGGACGGCATCCAGACCGTTTCCAGCATCGATTATAACGGTAACGCGGATTCTTTCGTGAAAAACTTCTCGGTGAAGAAAGCGGGGGATCAGAGCACGTTCCGTAACGTTCGTTTTATTCTTCGCGATCCTTCCAACGTATACGAACTGTATCAGAAACTTACCGAAGATTATAAAGACTACAATTTTAAAATCGTCGATCCTTACACGTTTTACGGATTGATGGCGCAACAGAACGGCTCCGCGAAGTGAGCAGATAAGAAGGAGAAAATATGAAGAAAATCAAACATTGGTATACTGCGATTTTCAGCGCGGTATTCGCTCTCGTAGCAACATTTATGCTGGGCTGCCTTTCGATCGTATCTTCCGTTCGTGCGGAGACTCCCGCAGACGTTGCGCTGAATATCAGATCTTCCGATAATATGACCGCCACCACGGAAACCGTGGACGGAAAGGAAATGACGGCGTACGGCTGTGACGGTTGGGGAAACGTACTTACGTATTTCACGCTCGAACAGGCAGACGCAAGCGCGGTGTATGCGACGAACAAAGGAGCGATCGCGTTCTGGCTGTGTTTCAACAATGAGACTTCGCTTAACGCCTATAAAAACGTTTCGGGGAATTTCAATATCGACGTCAGTTCGGGATCTTCGTACAGCGACGCGCACAAGTATTCGTTTGTGATTAATTCTCTGTTTGCGGATTGCGAAGTGGGCTGGAATAAAATACTGCTTCCGCTTGCCACCGCAGGGGAAAAGAACGACATGGATTGGAGCAACATATGCAATATTCGTCTGAACGGCAACGGATGCGGACTCGGAGCCGGGGCGAGCAGCATGAAATTCGCGGGCTTCACAGTGACGACGACGGACGAAGAAAGCATGCAGGTGGTGAAAGAACAAGCAGAAATGCCTGCAGACGTTGCGCTGAATATCAGATCTTCCGATAATATGACCGCCACCACGGAAACCGTGGACGGAAAGGAAATGACGGCGTACGGCTGTGACGGTTGGGGAAACGTACTTACGTATTTCACGCTCGAACAGGCAGACGCAAGCGCGGTGTATGCGACGAACAAAGGAGCGATCGCGTTCTGGCTGTGTTTCAACAATGAGACTTCGCTTAACGCCTATAAAAACGTTTCGGGGAATTTCAATATCGACGTCAGTTCGGGATCTTCGTACAGCGACGCGCACAAGTATTCGTTTGTGATTAATTCTCTGTTTGCGGATTGCGAAGTGGGCTGGAATAAAATACTGCTTCCGCTTGCCACCGCAGGGGAAAAGAACGACATGGATTGGAGCAACATATGCAATATTCGTCTGAACGGCAACGGATGCGGACTCGGAGCCGGGGCGAGCAGCATGAAATTCGCGGGCTTCACAGTGACGACGACGGACGAAGAAAGCATGCAGGTGGTGAAAGAACAAGCAGAAATGCCTGCAGACGTTGCGCTGAATATCAGATCTTCCGATAATATGACCGCCACCACGGAAACCGTGGACGGAAAGGAAATGACGGCGTACGGCTGTGACGGTTGGGGAAACGTACTTACGTATTTCACGCTCGAACAGGCAGACGCAAGCGCGGTGTATGCGACGAACAAAGGAGCGATCGCGTTCTGGCTGTGTTTCAACAATGAGACTTCGCTTAACGCCTATAAAAACGTTTCGGGGAATTTCAATATCGACGTCAGTTCGGGATCTTCGTACAGCGACGCGCACAAGTATTCGTTTGTGATTAATTCTCTGTTTGCGGATTGCGAAGTGGGCTGGAATAAAATACTGCTTCCGCTTGCCACCGCAGGGGAAAAGAACGACATGGATTGGAGCAACATATGCAATATTCGTCTGAACGGCAACGGATGCGGACTCGGAGCCGGGGCGAGCAGCATGAAATTCGCGGGCTTCACGGTGACGACGACGGACGAGGAAAGCATGCAGGTGGTGAAAGATCGCGGCGACGAGCCCGAAATTCCCGCGGACGTGGAAATGAACATCGGTTCGTCTTCAAATATGACTGCCACCACGGAGACCGTAGGCGGTAAAGAAACAACGGCGTACGGCTGCACGGGTTGGGGCAGAGTGCTTACGATTTTCTCTCTGGATCAGGCTTACGACGCGAGTAAGATTTACGCGACGGGTAAGGGCGCGCTGACGTTCTGGATGTATTTTGCGAACGAAGCGTCGCTGAACGCTTACAAAGCGATGGAAGGGACGTTTATCATGGACGTCAGTTCGCAGGCGCAATACGAGGGCGGCGACGCGCATAAATATGCGTTTGAAATTTCTTCGCTGTTCGATTATTGCAGCGTGGGCTGGAACAAAATTCTGCTTCCTCTTGCCACTGCGGCGGAAAAGAGCGATATAAACTGGAAAGGCGTATACAGTATCCGTCTGAACGGAACGGGAAGCGCCGTTGCCGACGGCGCGAGCAATCTGAAATTCGCTTCGTTTGCGTTCACCGTTTCCGACGAAGCGCGCATGACGGTGCTCACCAATACGGCAAACGTTTTGCTCACCGTTTCCAACGCGCAGGATTTCGCCGTGACGAACGAAACGATCGGCGATATGCAGGCTACGGCGTACGGTTGCGCCGAATACGGCTGGGGCGGATTCGTGAAAGTGCTTACGCTCGACCGCGATTACAACGTTCAGGCGATTGCCGATACGAATAAAGGCGCGTTTTCGTTCTGGATGTATATCGCCGACGACGCGACTCTTGCCGCGTACAAAGCGACAACAGATTTCTGGTCGGTGGACGTATGCTCTTCCGTAAATTATAACGATACGAACAAATATACGTTTATGATCGCTTCCGTATTCGACGATTGCATCGTGGGATGGAACAAAATGGTATTGCCTTTTGCCTCGGCGCAGGAAAAACTTGCGATCGACTGGAGCAAAGTGCGTACGCTTCGCCTCAACTGCACGGGCACGGCACTTGCGGCGGGATCGAATAACGTGAAATTCGCCGAATTTGCGTTTATCGTAAGCGATGAAACCGCCATGAAGATCACGCAGACCGTTGCGGCGCAGACGGGCGGCGGAGAGGAAGAAGATCTTCATCCGATCGACGAACTCGTGATCATCGATTGCAATTCCGCTTCCGGAACGTATTTTTCCGGAAATAAAGTGGATAAAGAAGATTTCCGTTACGGAACGGGTTGCGTGTACACTTCGGGCGCCGGCTACGGCCTTACGGCAACCGATATCGAAGTGGGCAAAACGGATCTGCGTAAAAATACGATCGTATTCGCTATGTGGATCTGGATCGAGGACGTCACCCTGTTCGACGCGGCGGGCGTAAACGGGCAGATCGAACTCAGCAGCAGCAACGCGTTCGATAAAAACGAAATTTTCTGGGAAAACTGGTGGGCAGGTCTTAAAAACGGCTGGAACTGGCTGGTTCTTCGCGGCGAAGACGCTTCCGTTTCCGGTGGACTTCCCGATTTCGACAATCTGAAACGTTTCCGTATCTATGTAAACGGAGTATCGCAATCCACCATGAAAATCGATCGCCTTACGATCGGTAACGTGAAAAACGCCAAGTTGTTTGACGAACCCGACTGGGAGAACGAAAAGGCGAATTCCGGTCTGTTCAAGGGCGCGAACGGATATGTGGCGGAAAACGATTCTTATATCGGCGTGGATTTCGGCGCGGCGGAAGGATTCACCGTGATCGAACAACAGACGTTCACCGTAGAAACCGGTTGCGGCGGCGTTATTTTCGGCAGAACGTCGGAAATCGTGCTTCTTCTTCTGGTGACGGCGGCGGCTGTGACGATCGTTGCGGCGAAGCCCTCTAAAAAGAAACGTTAACCTTGATGAATCGATGCAAAAATGTTTGTTTCGGAAAGCGGGATTTTCCGCTTTCCGGAACGGACGAAAAAAGGACAGAAATGAAAAAATTCATCGTAATTTCTCATACGCATTGGGACAGGGAATGGTATATGCCTTTTTCCGTGTTCCGCCTGAAACTGGCAGATCTGATCGATCGGCTGTTCGCCGTTCTTGAAAAAGATCCCGATTTTATCTTTCATCTCGACGCGCAGACGGTGGTGCTGGAAGATTATCTCGCCATTCGCCCTCAGAACGAGGAAAAATTAAAAAACTATATCGCTTCTGGGAATATCCGCGTAGGTCCGTGGTATCTGCAAAACGATTTTTATCTTACCGACGGCGAGGTGACGGTGCGGAATCTTATGATCGGCACGGAAATAGCGAATCGCTTCGGCAAGTGCGGTACGGTGGGATATGCGCCCGATCAGTTCGGCAATATTTCGCAACTTCCGCAGATTTTAAAGGATTTCGGGCTGAAAGCCTTTGTGTTCGGGCGCGGTTTCCGCATTTACGAGCGGAAAAACGGCGTGCGCAGCGAGAAAAAACTTCCGGCCGAATTTGAATGGGAGGGGGCGGACGGCACGAAATGCTTTGCCGTCCACCTGAAATATTGGTACAATAACGTTCAGCATATTCCCGCAGAGCGCGAGTTGGCGCATCTTTTGCTGGATATTAACGAGCGGAACTTTGAAGGCCTGAACGTATCGCCCTATATTCTTCTGATGAACGGGGTGGACCATTTGGAAGCGCAGGGAGACGTGCGCGAAATTATCGCGGGCTTGCGCAAAGACGGCGTAGATATAGAACAGACAAGCCTCGACGATTACATAGAAAAAACGCTTGACGAAACGAAAGGGAAAACCCTTTTCTCTTATCGCGGCGCGCTCAACAAAGGCGGAGATTACGATCTGTTAAAGGGGTGCTGGTCCTCGCGCTGTTATTTAAAAACGGAGAACGTCCGTTCGCAGGATTTATTGATTCATCGCCTCGAACCGTTGTATGCTTATCTGGAAGAAAGCGGTTTTTCGGGCGTTTATCCCGCGGACGAGTTGAAATATCTCTGGAAAGAACTGATGAAGAATCATCCGCACGATAATATCTGCGGCTGTTCGCGTGACGAAACTCATCGCCATATGGAAGATTCTTTCGCCCGCATCCGCGAAATGGGGGAGGAACTTCTCTCCCGCGGAATGAAGATCGCGGCGACGCACGGCAGACACCCTCTTGCAAAAGAGCAGAATTATTCCGTGACGGTATTCAACGGAACGGAACGGGAACAGAGCGCCGTTGCGGAAACCTGTATGCGGTTTCTTCGCGACGAAAAGATCGGGGATTTCGCTCTCGTCGACGAATCGGGAAATTCCCTGCCTTATGAAATCGTCGATCGGAGCGAAGGGCTTGCCGACGTATTCAGCCCGCTGAATCTTCCCGGCGTGCTCGACGTGGATTATGTTCGCATCCGTTTTTATGCGGAAAAGATTCCCGCGTATACGGCAAAACAGTTTGCCGTCGTGCCGCATGAAAAAGGCGTAAAAGCAATGCCTTCCGAGACGGCGCGCGGAATCGAAAACGAGTTTTACGAACTTTATGCGGAAGAAAAAACGCTTGTTCTGCGCGATAAGCGTACGGGAAACGTTTACCGCAATCCGATCCTTCTGGAGGATTCTGCCGATAAAGGCGATTCTTACGTTTATCGGGTGTCGCCGGAAAAACCTTTGATTCTTACGCCGTATTCGATTGAAAAGCCCGTTCGCGACGCGTTCGGCGGCACGCTTACTCTTTCGTTCGATTACGATTGCCCTGCAGGTTACGATTTTTCGCTGGACTGCCGCGACGAAGAAAAAGTGAAAAACGAAGTGCGCGTTACGCTCGCCCTGCAAAAGGGAAGCGAGACGATCGGAATTTCTTACCGCATCGTGAACCGCGCGCGCGATCACAGAATCCGTATCTTGCTGAAAAGCGGCTTTTCGGGAGGAAAAATTTATACCGACAGTCCTTTCGATTATGCGGAGCGGGAAAATTTCGAGAGTTGCGACGAAACGGAATCGGATACGCATCATAATTCCACGTTCGTTCAACTTACCGAAGGCGGCAGATCGCTGATCGTGTACACCGAGGGACAGCACGAAACGGAGGCTGTGAAAGACGGACTTGCTTTCACGTTGCTTCGCGCTACGGGCGTGATCAATCGGAATCCCGTCACGTTCCTTCCCGCGGGAGGTCCGCAGTGGGATGTTCCCGAAAATCAGATTCTCCGCGCGGTGGAAGGTCGGCTCGGCGCGGAATATTCTGCGGAACGCAGCGGCGCGGATTGCTATGTGAGAGGGAAATTTTTCCGTAACGGGTTGATCTGTCACGCCGATTCGTTCGACTCGAAAAAATACTCGGGCGGGCGCTTTGCCGTGCAGACAGCGGAACTCGAACGGCTGTATTATCTCGAAGATAAGTACGCCGGGTGCGCTCTTTCCGCCGCGCCGATAGTTACGTGCGATTGCCCGCATATCGTTGCGTCGTGCCATAAAAACGGCGAAAAAGGCGGTACGATTGTGCGCTTTGTCAATCTTTCCGATACAAAGCAGAATGTGGAATTTACTTTCCGCGGAAAAATGTACGTCACCGATATGGCGGAACGGGAGGAAAGATTTGCGGGCGAAACAAACGCACGCCGTACCTTCGCCCCGAAACAAATCATTACCGTGAGGTTTTCTTATGTCTGAACTCGATTACGTTTATACGGGAATGGGATCTCTCAACGACCGTCGTTTTTCCAACGGAAACGTTTATCCGATTACGTCCTGTCCGTTCGGTATGGCGAATTTCACTTTGCAGACCGACGGCGCGGCGGGAAACTGGTTTTATAATCCGCTTTCTCATTCGTTTGAGGGTATCAGGCTTACGCATCAGCCCAGCCCCTGGGTGGGGGATTACGGGCACATACTCTTTTTCCCGTATTCGGGGGAATTTCCCGAACGCGAGAGATGGTCGAGTTTTCGCCCCGAAAAAACGCGGATCGATCCTCAGTCGATCGACGTGTATCTGCAACGATTTTCTCTCAGAGTGCGGCTTGCGCCCACCGAACGCGGCGGAATACTGAAACTTACGCAAAAAGACGGCAAAGGAACGGGATTCGCGATTCTGCCTTTTGCACATTCTTCGTTCAGAGTGATCGGCAAAACGGTCGTCGGCTATACGGATAGCCAGTCGATCTGGAATTTCGGGAGAATACGCGAATATTTTTATTTCGTTCTTTCGCGCGAAGCGGACGAAGTCCGTCCGCTCGATGACGGCGGATTGGCGCTTTCGTTTGCGGGAGATACGGAAATTTCGTTCGCCGCGAGTTTTGTTTCCGAAAAGCAGGCGGAACGAAACTACAATCCGGAACTTGCGGGAAAAACGTTCGACGAAATCGAAGAAGAAGCGCGCGGGCGCTGGGAAGGGTATCTTTCCCGCATAATCGTTTCCGACGAAAATTTGCAGAGGAAGAAAACTTTTTATTCCTGTTTTTACCGCGCTTTGCTGTATCCTCGCATTTTTCACGAATACAACGAAGAGGGAAAACCCGTGCATTTCAACGCGGATACGGGCAAAACGGAAAACGGGGTATTTTATACGGATAACGGATTCTGGGATACGTACCGTACCGTGTATCCGTTTCTTTCGGTCGTCGCGCCCGAAATCGTGCGGGAATCGGTGGAAGGCTTCGTAAATTACGCCGAAGAAACGGGATGGCTTCCGAGGTGGCTCAGCCCCGGGGAAATCGGGCTGATGCCGGGCACGCTGATAGAGGCGGTGATCGCGGACGCTTGCGTAAAGGGGATCGTAGACGGAGATTTGCGTACGCGCGCTTACCGAGCCATGCTTCGCAACGCGTTTGAAGAGGGCGAAGGCAGGCACGGCAGAAGCGGCGTAAAAGATTATGGGAAATACGGGTATCTGCCTTACGATTATAAAGAAAGCGTAAATAATACGTGCGATTGCGCGTACGGCGATTTTTGTATCGCGCAGGTAGCCATGCAGGAAGGCGACGAAAAAACGGCGCGTATTTTATTGGAACGCAGCGGAAACTGGAAGAATCTGTTCGATAAAGAAAGCCGTTTCCTTCGCGGAAAAGACAGGGCGGGAAACTTCCGCGCGACGTTCGATCCGTACGAATGGGGCGGAGATAATTGCGAAGGCAGCAGTTGGCAGAACAGTTTTGCCGTGTATCACGATATCGACGGACTTGCTCTGGCGCACGGATCGGAGCGGGCGCTGGAAGATCGGCTGGACGAACTGTTTTCCGCCGAAGCGAAATTTTCCGTCGGCGCGTACGGGCAGGAAATTCACGAAATGAGCGAAATGGCAAGCGCCGATTTCGGTCAGTGCGCGATTTCCAATCAGCCGAGTTTCCATCTGCCGTGGATATATACGCTGCTCGGGAAACGGGAAAAAACGGAATATTGGGTGAAAAAACTGGCGGATGAGGCGTTTTCCTGTACGGCGGACGGCTTCCCCGGAGACGAGGACAACGGCACGACGGCGTGCTGGTATCTGTTTGCTTGTCTCGGTTTTTACCCGCTTTGCCCGGGTAAGGCGGAATACGTCGCTTCTGCGCCGTTGTTTGAAAAAATCTCCGTCTGCGGAAAGGAAATCGGCAGGTATAGCGAAGATCGGATTGCTCACAAAGACGTTTGCGGAGGGAAAATATGAAAAAGACGATCGGCATTGCAGGCAATATACTGGTGGATGCCGTAAAGAAAATCGAATGCTGGCCGCAGCGCGGAATGCTCGTGAATATAAACGGCGTATCGCATGCGATCGGTGGGTGCGTAGGCAATACGGCAGTCGATCTGAAACGGCTGGACGAAGAAATGGACGTATGCGTTTTCGGCAGAATCGGCAAGGACGAATACGGCGATTACGTTCTGCGCGTGATGCGCGAAGAGGGGCTCGACGTTTCCGCCGTAGTGCGTTCGGATTCACTGCCCACTTCTTTCACCGACGTAATGACGTTGCCCGGCGGCGAAAGAACGTTTTTCCATGCGCGGGGAGCGAACGCGGAGTTTTCGGAAAAGGATGTGGGCGAGAAAAAATGCGATATTTTTCATCTCGGCTATCTCCTTCTGTTGGACGAATTGGATAAAGAGGACGAAAAATACGGCACGAAAGCCGCCCGCCTGCTCGCGCGGATGCGCGAAAACGGCGCGGAAACGAGTATCGACCTCGTGAGCGCACAAACGGGAAAATTCCAGAGCGTCGTTACGCCCGCGCTCGCGTATTGCGATCACGTGGTGATCAACGAGGTGGAGGGCGGAATGCTCGCGGGAATTCCGCCGAGAAACGATGCGGGAGAACCGATCGCGGAAAATCTGAAAAAAATATGCGAAAAGTTGTTTGCGCTCGGCGTAAAAAAGAGCGTGGTGATTCACTGCCCCGAACTGAGTTGCGCCATGGACGGAGAGGGGAACTTTTCTCTGCTTCCGTCGCTGGCGTTGCCGAAAGGGTATATTGTGGGGTCCGTGGGCGCGGGCGACGCGTTCTGCGCGGGCATGCTCTATTCGTTCGCATGCGGATTGCCGCTTCCGGAGGGCATGAAAATCGCTTCGTGCGCCGCGGCGTGTAATCTTTCGGCGGCGGATTCGATCAGCGGCGCGCGTTCTCTTGCGGAGACGCTGGCGCTTGAAAATAAATTCGGAAGGAGGATTTAATTATGTTGACTAAGGAAGAATATCAGGACGGCGTGCGCTATACGCTGGACGCGTTCCGCAAAGCGGGAATCGCCGTCATCGACGAAGAGGCGAAAAAAATCGAAGTGGCGGATTTCGGGCTCGGAAAAGTGAAAGAAATCGGTCTGCAACTTCTCACCTACGTGAATACGCAGCGTTGCTGCGCGAAAGAAATGGTGTTGCGCCCTTATCAGACGTGCCCCGAACATTATCACGTATCGGGCGTGGAAAACGGCGTGCCGTTTGAAGGAAAAGAAGAAACTTTCCGCGTGCGTGCGGGCGAGTGCCTGCTTTACGTATCGGGCGAAGGAGACGAAAAGAATATCCGCGCGCGCATGCCGCAGACCAAAGTGAGCGTGTTTCACGAGATTATCCTGAAACCGGGCGATCAGTATACGATTTATTCGGGCACGCGCCATTGGTTTCAGGCGGGCGCGGACGGCGCGATTATCAGCGAATTTTCCACCCGCAGCCGCGACGAAAGCGACGTATTCGAGGACGAACGGATTCGCAGAATTCCGGAGGTGAAGTAAAATGCTTGTTAATTTAAAAGAGATTCTGAAGATCGCAGAAGAAGAAAAGAACGCCGTGGGGATGTTCAACGCATCGGGATTCGACAGTTTGCAGGCGGTGATCGGCGCGGCGGAAGAACTCAATCGCCCCGTAATTATCGCGCATGCGGAAGTGCATAACGTATACAACGATATTTCTTTCGTGGGGCCCGCCATGATTGCGGCGGCGCGAAACGCGAAAGTGCCCGTATGCGTACACCTCGATCATGGCATAAGCACGCAGATGATCTATCGCGCGCTTCGTATCGGGTTTACCTCTGTGATGATAGACGCTTCGGCGCTTGCATACGAAGAAAATCTGCGCCTTACCAAAGAGATCACGGAAATATCTCACGCGATGGGCGTGAGCGTGGAAGCGGAATTGGGCAGGCTTGTGACGGGCGAAAGCGGAAGCACGGAAATTGCAAACGCGAAGCCGGAAGATTTTTACACCGATCCCGAAGAAGCAAAAGCGTTCTGCGAGGCAACGGGAATCGACGCGCTGGCGATTGCGTTCGGCACGGCGCACGGATTTTATAAAAGCCAGCCGAAACTCGATTTCGGCGTCGTGGAAAAATGCGCGGCGTCTACGGGGCTTCCGCTCGTCATGCACGGAGGAAGCGGCGTAAGCGAGGAAGGCTTCCGTAAGGCGATTGCAAGCGGCATCAGAAAGATCAATTATTATTCGTATATGTCGAAAGCGGGCTATATGGCAGCGAAAGAATATATCGAAAGCGGCAGGAGTAATTACCTGCACGATGCGGAGTATGCCGCCATGCAGGCGATGAAAGAGGACGTGAAAAAGGCGATCAAGATCTTTTCCGCGGGGAAATAAATCGTCGGGAAATTAAGAAAAAAGGCGCGCGGAATCCGTTTGAGAAACCGGATCCGTGCGGCGGAACGGCGCGGATACGGCCGGCGTAAACGTCGGGGCGTTACGGAGGGGATATGAAAAAAATCGGATTGCCTGAGGAAAACCCGATCGGCGCGGCGGGCGGAAAAATCTGCAACGCGGAACAACTTTGCTTTGTTCGCGAAATGAGTTTTTCTGGCGGCAGAGAGCGCGGCGAACGCGTGCTGCAGGCGGAAAACGGGCGACTTTCGTTCACCGTTCTGGCGGACAGAGCATTGGATATTTACGATCTTCGCTATCGCGGCGAAAATATTTCTTTTCTTTCCAAAAACGGCTTATGCGGTTTCGGAGGCGGATTCAACGACGTTTTTCCGGGCGGTTTTCTCTATACGTGCGGATTGGATCGTGTGGGCGGCGGCGTTCCCGTGCACGGGAAACTGCATAATATTCCCGCAAAAATTTTGTCCGCGCGGAGCGACGCACACGGCGTTTTCATCGAAGGATCGGTGCGGCAAAGCGCTTTGTTCGGCGGAAACCTCGTGATGAACCGAAGGATTTTCTGCGAATATGCAAGCGGAGAACTCACGATCGAAAGCGACATCGTAAACGAAGGCGCACGTGATGACGAATATTGTCTGCTTTTTCACATGAATCTCGGCTATCCGTTTCTCGAAGAAGGCGCGACGATAGAAGCGCCCGTGCTCTCTTCGCAGGCACGGACGGACTATGCGGCGAAAAAAATAAAAGATTGCTTTTCGGTTTCCGCGGCGAGCGAAACGGAGGAGCAGGTATTTTATCATACGCTCGATCGGGGGCAGATGCGTATCACCGACGGAAAACGGCGGCGGAGAGTTACCTTTTCGTACGACGAACGCGCGCTTCCCTGGCTGATCGAATGGAAAAGCATGATCGCGGGCGATTACGCTTTGGGCATCGAACCTTCCACCACACGCCTCGACGGCTATATGCGGCGAAAAAAGATCGCCCCGGGCGAAACGCACCGATATAAAATTTCCGTTTCGATCGAAGATCTGTAAGATTACAAAAGAACATTCCGGCTGAAAAGCACGCCCGATTTACGCGAAAAATTTCACATCGATCGAAAAGAAACATTTTTTTGTATTCGTCCGCAGAAAAGAATTTTTACGGACAAGAAAAGTTAAAATTCTGTGAAAATAAAATAAAACCCTGATAAAATCTGAAAAAAACGGCGGTATAACCGTTTTTTTGCGCTTTTGAATTTATTCTATCGCACTCGTTTCGCTTGACAAAACGGGTGTGATTTGTTATACTTGCGACTGAATATATTTTAATTTGCCTGAGATATTCCGTTGTTCCGAAGCGAAAGGTTTCGGAACAACGAAAACTTTTCCCGGAAACGGAAAGGAGAAAAACTTATGAGGAAAACATTGCGTAAATCGTTACTGACCACAATCGGCGCGATTTTACTCGCTGTTCTCGCGGCATTCTTCGTTGCCTGCGGCAAGAAGAAGGAAACGTACACGCTCACGTTTGAAACGGACGGCGGTACGCAGATTGCCGCGATCACGGCGGAAGCGGGCGCGGACATCACGCCTCCCGAAGATCCCGAAAAAGCGGGTTTTTCGTTTGACGGCTGGTATCTGAACGCCGAATATTCGGGCGCGAAACAAACGATCCCTTCAAAGATGCCCGAAAACAACGTTACGTACTATGCGAAATTCGTGGAAATTCAGATGGCTACGCTTACGCTCGATCCCACGAACAACGGTACGCTGGAAAAGACAACCTACGAAATCGCGGTGGGCACGAAACTTTCCGAAGCGCTGAAAGGTATTACGCCGCATGGAAAGGGCGACGCGACGTTCTCTTGCTGGTATGAAGGCTATCAGCAACTTTCCGATACGAAAACCATGCCGAAAAAAGGGCTCACCCTTACGGCAAAATACGAAGTGGAATACACGATCGATATCTATCAGCAGAATACCGACGGCGCGACGTATTCGGCGGTTTCCGAAGAATCGCAGACGGGCAAAGGGCTCGTGGGCGATACGGTGGATTTTTCCGACGATTGGGATTTCAAGAACGCCTATGCGAATTTCAGTTTCAATTCGTCGAAATCTTCGGCAATCGAATTGAGCGTGGATAAAGCCGATAACGTTTATGCCGCTTATTACGACAGAAAGAAGGTGTCCGTTACGTATGTGCCCAACGCTCCTTCCGACGCGTCGGAAGCCGCTACGGGTACGGTAAGCGGCGAATCTTTCATGATCGGCGCGCAGGCTACGATCACCGACGAGCAGTTCGCTCTGGCGGGCTATCGTTTTGCGGGCTGGTCTACGACGGATACCGAAGCGAAGCCCGGAGATACGCTGTATAAAGCGGGCGACACCCTCGAAGTGGGCGATATGGGACTCACGCTGTACGCACAGTGGAATTACGGCATGAAAGACGCCTATAATTCCGAGAACGGCGACATAATCTATCTGCTGAAAGAAACATTCGATACGGCAACGAAAACGGGTACGGCGGTACTCGTTCGCGAAGGACTCGGCGAGAAAGAGATTACATATTCGCTGAACGATAAGAATCGTACGGAAATTTCCTTTACGACCGACGATAATACGCAGATTACGGGAAGAGTGTCGCTCGACGGTAAGACGTTCACATACGCGCGTACGTCCGAAATCTTCAACGTATCTTTGAAACTTTACGATTACGCCTCTAAGGAAACTTCGTCTGACGTAACGCTTGTACTTGACGGAATCGACGGCGCGACGTATACTTACAAGAAAGACGGCGCGAGCGAAAACACCGTGGTGACGGGTATTTATACGCCGAACGGATCGAACGGCTATATTTTCACGCCCGACGAAGCGTTTACGGGCGAATCGTCGTTTGCGTTCCGTTTCGGCACGCTTTCCGACGAAGATAAGACGAAAGTATTCCAGATCCGCGATAAATATTACGGATTGTATTATTCCTCTTCCGCAACAAGCGAAAAGCCGTACCCTTATGTCATTTTCGACGGCTACGGCTCGGCTTATAAATATACGTCTTCTTCGGCGTATACGCAGGGCACGTACGAATTGACCGAAGGAAAAGATTTTTATTTCAATTACGAGGATTCCCACGGCAATAAGCAGAGAGATCTGATCCGTGCGGTGCTCAGAAGTTCCACGCAGGGAACGTATTACGATTGTGATTCCGTAAAGGGCGTATATACGTATCAATTCAATAATAAAACGGTAACGCTTACACTCGACGGCTTCGGTTATGCCGTGTATGCGGTGGAAGGCAGCGCGTCGGAAAATACCACCTATAAACTCACCGCGACGTATGCTCTCGGCGATGTGAAATATGCCTACGTTGCGTATAAAACGTATGTGCTTCGTATCGATCTTTCCGAAAACGGAACGAATACGGGGTTGATCGATTCCGCGAACAGATACGGCTATATCGGCGAAGGCGCGGCGAAAAATTCCAACGGCGCGCGTCTGTTCCTCGACGGCGAAGGCAACGCTACGGTGTATATCTATGTACCGTATACGCTGTTCGGCTATCAGTTCAAACGTGCGGAAGCGTTCGCCACGGGCACGTATACGATCGACGACGACGGATATTACACGCTTGCGCTTACGAAATACTATGCGGTGGGCGATTATACGGCAGAAGAAGCGGAAGAGCGGTTCGCTTCCTATTACAACGGCGTGAAGATCAAACTCGAAACGGTGACTACTTCGGAAGGCACTTCCGAAACGTTTGCCACCGCCGACGGAATCGGCGGAAAATCCTATACGTTCGAGATGGGCGAAAATACCTACAAATTCGAGTTTGACGGGTTCGGCTATCTGAAGGCATGGGGTAAAAAGACGTCGGAAGACGGCGAAATGCAGGCGGTGGGTACGTATACGTATTCTTATCTCGACGCGTTTTCGTACACCGACGGCGAAAATTCTTACGTTATCGTGAATGCGGCGGGTTTGTACCTGCGTATTAAAACGAATGGAACGGAAGAAGCGGAAAGGGTATATATTTTCTCCGACTTTATGAATCGTCTTTCCGACGAAACGAAAGCGATGATTTATACGCAGAACGGAACGGCGGATATTCTTACGCTGAATTCCGAAAAAACCGCTTATACGTTCAAAGCGGGCGGCACGTATACGAAGAAAGACGAAACAAAAGGAATTTATACGTTCACGTCCGGCGAAGCCGCTCCGTATAACTCTTTCGATTTCAAACTGAACACTTCTCTGAACGCGTTCCACGCATATAAAGAAGGCGAAATTCTTACGATGGCGGGCGAAACGCGGCAGATTACCGACGGCTTCGGCGTTTTCAATTCAAAGTATTATTACAATATCAGCGGCGAATGGATCAAGGTGTACACCGTATCGAACGGCTCGTTGTCGCTCGGCGGCACGTGGAAGATTTCGGGCAGCGAAATCGTTCTTCCCGACGACTATGCGAATACGTATTATTCCTACGAACTCGCAGACGGCGCGGTGCAGTTCGGCGTGACGAGAATCGTTCTCGACGGCTACGGCACGGCTACTTATAAAACGACGAGCGGGGATACGACGGGCACGTACGTAATAAACGAAGATAAGACGATTACCGCTACGTTCGGCGAGAACGTTATCACGTTCAAAACGGGGCTTCGCGCCGCTTCCTCTTCCGTGTATGCGGTATATATCCCCGCCAACGAAGAATGGAAGACCTCTTACAAATTCGGCGATTCCACGCTGGAAGTGAACGAATACGGCGAAACGACGTATACGCTTACGTCGGGTGTCGTGGTGAGAGCATATCTCGTGACGAGCGACGATTCGCTGTTTACGGAAAGAAAAATCGCCGTAATGTACGTGTATAACGAAGCGGAAACGAATCTTTCGTATCTCAGACTGGTGCTTACGGAAGAGAACGGCGTGAAAACGCTGGTACAGATATCCGCGACATACGGCGTATATTATCTGTATAAGAACGATAGAATGTACACTTCCGCAATGCTGAAATACGACGGGCTCGGCAACGTATTTTACGTTACGGAAGAAGATTCCGTCAAAGGTAAAGCGGAAGCGACGGAAAACAAGAACGAATACCGCTTCGTGCCCGACGACTCCTCGAAAGAAGGCTTTGTGTATACGGTGGCTTCGATTTCGGGCGGCAGCACCACTTATTATGTGTTCCTTACCTATGCGGAAGAGTATAACGCGCAGTTTATCGCGGGGGATTGGAGCGCCGTGATCACAGACGGCTACGGCAACGCCACGCTTATAAGCAGATTGGGCGTGAAAACGTCGCTTTCTTACAGAGCGATCACCGAAAACGTGATCTTCCTCTACAATACCAACGGGCTTGTGAGATATTATTTCACGCTCGATAAAGAAAACGGCACGTTTGCCGAAACGTCGGAAGATTTTATTACGGACGGCGATACGGTGCTTGCCTATACGGGTACGGAAACGGAAATCACGCTTCCCGCTTCGGTGACGAAGATCGCGGGCGACGCGTTCTACAGAAACGTGTATCTCGTCACCGTGCATCTTGTGAACGTAACGGAAATCGGCGATTACGCGTTCTACGGCTGTCTGCTTCTGAAAACGATCGATCTTACGAACGTAATGAAGATCGGCACGTACGCGTTCGGTCTGTGCGCTTCGCTGGAAGAAGCGACGATCGCAAAAGTGACGAATCTCGGCGGATATGCGTTCGCTTCCTGCACGGCGTTGAAGACTGCGGCGATTCCCGCGGCGATTACGGAAATCCCCGTTGGTGCGTTCTATGGCTGTACCGCGCTTGAAAGCGTTACGGGCACGGAAAACGTGACGAAAGTCGGCGCGTACGCATTCGGCGGATGTTCCGCACTCACTTCGGTGACCTTCGGTTCCGCGTTGAAAGAAATCGGTTCGTATGCGTTTGCTTCCTGCGGCTCGAACGACGGACTGACGTTCAGCCTGATTCTCGGCGGCGAAAGCGCGCCCGCGATCGGCTCGAACGCGGTGAACGGAAGCGGCAAAGCGGGAATGTGGATTCTCGTGAAAGATATGGCTACGCTGAAAGCCTATCTGAAGGACGCGGATAAACTCGGTTCTGCGTATGTATACCTCGGCGTGCAAGGCGAAGCGCTGGGCGTTTACGTGCAGAAAGACGGCGAAAACACCACCGCCGCCTTGAATCTTGCGAAAAACTCCCGCGCCGTGCTCGCTACGGCTTCCGGAACGAAAACGCTCTTCTTCTATGAAGTGACCGCGGAAGGAACGGTGACGTTATACGCTTATTCCGCCTCCGCCGAAGAGAAGTACGTGACGTATACGGCAACGATTTCCGGCAATACGCTCACCGTTTCGATCGACGGCACAAATTACACGATGACTTTGCTCGAAGAGAAAGCGCAGGCGTAACGCGTTTTATCTGAAAAATCGGATGCCGAAAAGGCAAAACTCCCGCCCGGAACTACCGCATGGCGGGAGTTTTACGTTATAAGGCGATGTATAATCGTATTTTTGCTTTAAATCAATCGATTTTTAAGATTAAAAACGCTAAAAATAAGATTACGCAAGCAAAAATTATCGATTTTTGTGATAACTTTGTGTGTTTTTATTTGACAAGAATCGGTATGTATGTTATAATATTGGAATATAAAATAAAATACGAATATCATAATACTTTTACGAAAATTACGACAAAAAGCGGCAAAAAAACCGTCTTTTTCAAGGCGAAAAGGGACTAAATAAAGTAAAAGGAAAACGTTTTTTGAAGAAGAGCGTTTCCGCCGTTCGTAAGATTTTATTTTATCGTAAAATTCGTTATTCTTTTTATTGTTGCAGGAGGTATAAGGCTATGAGGTTTAAAAAGTGGATTCTTTCCGCGCTGACCACCGTAATGACGTTACTCGTCACGATCGGGATCGTCGCGTGCAAAAAAGATGACGCGACGAAACCCATTGAGGAGGGTCCCGAAACGGGCGTATATTATTACGACGACGCGGACAAAGAATACCGTATCGTGCTTCAGAAAGGCGATCAGGTAATCTTCCTTGTGAAAGGAACGAACGAAACGGGTACATACACGTCGGAAAACGGCGCGCTTACGTTTACGTTCGCCGATTTTACGGTGAACGCGACGTATGCCGACGATTCCTTGAAAGTGACGTATCAGGATTCGCAGATGACGTTCCTGAGAAATATCGAATATACCGTGTCTTTCGATACGAACGGAGGCGAGGCTGTGGCTTCGCAGACCGTAGTGAACGGCAGAACGGCGAAAGAGCCCGAAATGCCCGTTCGCGAAGGCTATACGTTCTACGGCTGGTATGAAGACGAAGCATATACCGCGCCTTTCTCGTTTGCGGCGCAGACGGTACGCGGCGATATTACGCTGTACGCTTACTGGGGTAAAAACGGCACGAACGGCTCGGAATACACCGTTGATTTCGATCTCGGCTACACGGCGGAAGGCGTAACGGCTCCCGCGGCGCAGACGACGAACGGCGGCCGCCTTTACACGCTTGAAACTCCCGCGGCGCGCGAAGGATACACCTTCTGCGGCTGGTGGGTGAGCGCGAGCGGCAGTGCGGATAAACTGACCTATGAATTCAGGCAGGGCGAAACAGTGCTTTCCGAAGACACCACGCTTTACGCGCTTTGGGCGGAAAACGCTGCGGGCGGAAAACTTCCCGCGCCGTTGCTTTCCGTTACGGAAAACGGCTTAACCTGGAACGCCGTGAACGGCGCGATCGGCTACGACGTGTATGTGGACGGCAACGTCGATTCCGTGAGCGCGGGCGAAAATACGTACTCTTCGGAAAAAATCGCGGCGAAACTGGACGCGAATAAAACGGAACATGAATTTAAAGTGGTGGCGAAAGGCGCTACGGCGGATAAAAATTCCGACGCGGCGGTCCGTTACTACACTTATAACGCGCTTGCCCGCGTATCCCGTTTCAGCGTAGTGAATTCCATGCTTACGTTCGAGGGAGTGGAAAACGCGAAAGAATATTATCTTACGATCGTTTGCGGCAACGCCGATCATAAGCATGAAAACGTTTCGCTCGGGAAGAACACGTTCTATCCGATCTCCGGCTGCGAAATGAAAGAAGGCGGGATCGAATTCGTTGTTACGGCGAAAGCGGACGGCTACGTTTCCTCCGTTTCCCGTACGTTCTATTATAATCGCGAACTTGCGAAAATCGACGAACTTACCTACGACGCGGATACGCAGACGGTGAGTTGGAAGGCGATTCCCGACGCGATGGCGTATATCGTCACCGTGAAATGCGGCGATAATTCTCATACCGTCGAAAAAACGAATATCGGCAACGCCACTTCTTATACGCTGAAATACTGCTCTCCCGCGGAAGGCGGAATCAAATTCTCCGTATACCCCGTAACGAAAGGGTATAATTCTCCCGCGGCTGCCGAACTGGCGGTGGAAAAGGCGGAACTTGCCACGCCCCGCGACGTTACGCTTACGGGCACGACGCTTTCCTGGACTGCCGTTCCCGGCGCGAAAGCATACGAAGTGAAAGTGACGGGAACTGCTGCCGACGGCGTAAAGACCGTGACGGACGAAACCTCCTGCACGATCGATAACGCGACGGGCGACGTCACCGTAACGATCCGCGCGATAGCAGAGAACGCGGCGAACAATTCCGCCTGGAGCGATGTATTTGAATATCCGTACAACGCGGCGGTGAAAAATCTTGCCTACAAGAACGGTATGCTTACGTGGGACGCGGCGTTCGACGCAACTTCCTATGAAGTATCCGTGAACGGCGGCAGCATGACGGTAAATACCAATTCCGCTTCCGTTTCCGCAAAAGTGTTCGCGGGCGAAAACACGTTCAGAGTACGCGCGGCGGGCAAAGAATGGTCCGAAGAAATCAGCGTATACTTCTATAAAGTGACGTTTGACGTGAACGGCGGTACGGCGTTCGGCGAAGGTATGTATCAGAACGGTTACATACTTCTTGCCTACGGCGACGAACTCGTTCTTCCCGGAAAAGATTCCACTTCCGTGAAACAGAACGACGAAGTGGTGAAAGAACTCGCGGGCTGGTACGACGCAAAAGGCGGCGCGGCGGTCAACGCGAAAAAATACGAAAACGGTACGTTCGATCTTGCTTCCGATCTTACGCTTTATGCGGGCTGGAAAGGGGCGATCCGTACGATTACGCTCGATAAGGATGCCGACGACGCGGTGCTTTCGCAGACGACGGCGGACGTGGAATACGACGGGTATACGAAACTGCCCGTTCCCACCCGCGAGGGCGGCTATGTATTCAACGGCTGGTATCCTTCCGCAAACGGACAGGGCGAACCGCTCACCGATGCCGAAGGCGTGACGACGAGCCCCTGGACGTCGCTCGCCACCACCGTGTATGCTTCGTGGCTGAAAGTGCTCGATTTCACTCTGGAAGAAGATGGCAAATCTTATTCCGTAGTGGCGGGGAAAGATATTGCCCGCGTTGACGCGGTCACCGTTCCCGAAACGTATAACGGACTGAATATCGATACGATCCGTGCCGGTGCGTTTAAGAACTGCACAACGCTGAAAACGATCAACCTGCCCGATACGATGAAAGTTATCGGCTCTACGACGGACGTCGTATCCAGCGGTCCGTTCTCCGGCTGTAAAAATCTTATCGCGGTGAACGTATACGAAACGGGATCGATCGTGGCATCCGACGCAAACTACTACTCGGTGGACGGTACGCTTATCAACCGTCTGGCGGGAAAAATCCGTCTTGCGTACGTTCCGCTTGCAAAGACGGGCGATTACGTAATTCCCGACGGCGTGGAAGAAATTCCCACAAGACTTTTTGCAAATTCCTATATCAGCAGAGTGACGATTCCTTCGAGCGTAACGAGAATCGGCGAACGTGCGTTCTACAGCAGCAAGAATCTGCTCGGCATTACGTTTGCCGACGCTGATCTCGATGCGGACGGCGTGAGCGTTTTCTCGCTGGAAATTGCCGACCGTGCGTTCCAGTCCTGCTCGAATCTTCGTGAAATCAATCTGCCGAAACGTCTTGTCAAAATGGAAGACGAAAACAATAAATCTCTTATCGCAGACATATTCGATAAGTGCAGTAAACTTGTTTCGATCAAAGTGGCGGCAGGCAATGAGTTCTACACCGATATGAACGGCATTTTGTGCGACGTGAACGAAACGGCGATTTATTGTCCGCTCGGGATCGAAGGCACGGTGACGGTAAACGTGAAAGCGATTGCGGACGGCGCGTTCAAAGCGCGTACGAAGATTACGAAAGTAGTGATTCCCGCAACGCTTCAAAGCGTGGGCGCGAGCGCGTTTGAAGGTTGTTCCGCGCTGAAAGAAGTGGCGTTTGACGGCGGTGCGATGAGCGGTTCGACGGTGATCGGCGAAAAAGCGTTTTACGGCTGCAAAGTTTTGAATAAAGTGACGTTCGATGAAGAATGCAACGTTACCGAGATCGGTAAATCGGCATTCGCGAACAACGTACTGCTTAAAGAAATCAAACTCTCCAACGCTACGCAGGAAGTAGGCGAAAGTGCGTTTGCTGATTGCACGGCTTTGAAGACGGTGGAACTTCTCGGCGGCGGTGCGGCTACGACGAAATTCGGCAATTATGTATTTAAAGGCTGCGTTTCGCTTGCCGAAATCAGACTTTCCGAAACGGTGGACGATATTTCGCTCAGCATGTTTAACGGCTGCGAAAATCTGAAAGACGTGATCGTTGCGGAAGCCAATGCGGCGTATAAATCTGTGAACGGCGTTCTTTATACAAAAGACGGCTCGACGATCGTATATTGCGCAGGCAAAAACACTACGTTGAAAGACGCTTCGACGGGTGCGTTCGTGCTTCCCTCCGAAGTGACGATGATCGGCGAACACGCCTTTGCAGGCCATAAAGGGCTCACGAAGATCGAAATAGCCGCTCAGATCACGGAAATCGGGGCGAATGCGTTTGAAAACTGCTCGAATCTCGAAGAACTGACGTTTGCGGCGCGCAATACCGATCTTGTCATCGGCAATTATGCGTTTGCGAATTGCAGAGGTATTTCCGGCGAGACGAAACTGATTCTTCCCGCAAACGTGGTATCCGTCGGAGATTATGCTTTTGCAAACGCCGGCATGAAAGAAATCGAAATCGGCGCGGATGTGAAAACGATCGGCAACTATGCTTTCTCCGGATCGAACCTCACCGCGATCACCGTGCCCGCCACGGTAGAATCGCTCGGCGATTATGCTTTTGCAAACTGCGCTTCGCTTGCTTCCGCAACGCTTGAACTGCAGACGGAAAAATTGATCGGTACGTTCAGCGGCTGTGCATTGCTCGGTAACGTGAGTGTGCAGGAAGGCTTGCTTACGATCGGCGAAGGTGCGTTTGCGAATGCAGGCAAAAACGCGGAGGGCGGATTGACTTTTGAAATTCCCTCTTCCGTACAGGAAATCGGAAAGAATGCCTTTAATGCTTCCGGTATTTCGTCGGTGACGATTCCCGCAAAAGTACCTGCTATTTCCGCAGGCGCTTTCATGGATACCGAAAAACTTACAAGTATTACGTTTGAAAAAACGGCTGAAGGAGACGAAAAAGTTGCCCTTGTAATCGAGGGGGGATCGCAGTCGACGGGTGCGTTTGCAAATTCCGCGCTCACGGCGATCGAACTTCCCGAACGTCTTACTTCGATCGGCGGATATGCGTTTTACAGTCTGAACGTATCGAAACTTACTTCGGTGACTTCGGAAAAAACGACCGGAGACCTGACGGAAATCGGTAATTATGCATTCAGCGGCGGGCAAAATATCGCCGTTCTGGAACTGCCCGAAGGATTGAAAACCATAGGCGCGAATGCGTTCCAGAAAAATGATAAATTAACTTCACTTGTTCTTCCCGCTTCGTTGGAAAACATAAAGGAAAATGCGTTTTCGGGCGGGAAATTCGCAACGCTGTCTTTCGCAAAGGGCGGCTCCGGCGAGTTGACTATAGAAGACAATGCGTTCGCGGATTGCTATAATCTCACGAGTGTGGAATTCCCCCTCACTTTAAAGGAATTGGGAACCCGTGCTTTCGACGGTTGCTCGGCGATCGCGGAATATAAATTACAGAAAGAAGACGGAAAGACAAATCAATTCGGATTCGGCGAAAAAGCGGAAACTCCCGGTATTCTTTATTTGTACGACGGCGAAACTTTCGTAAATTTCTATATTCCTGCCAATTATTCCGGTTTCTATGGAGAGAACGGAGAAGCGGTGGCTTTCAAGATTCCCGACGAGATCACGGAACTTCCTCAATACGTATTCTACGGAACGAAAATTAAGAAAGTAGATCTGAACAAAGTAAGTACGATCGGATCGTATGCTTTTTCGGAAAGCGAATTAGAGGAAATAACGATTCCTTTAAGCGTAACTGCCGTTGGATCGCACGCATTCGATAAATGTGCGCAACTGGTTTCCGTAACGTTTGAAAAAGCGGAAAATGCCGAGGCGGAAGAGAATTACCTTCCTCTTACGCTTAATACTTATGCGTTTGCTAACGCTACGAAACTTGCAGGTTTTGAACTTCCGAAACGAGCCGTTGCGATAGGATCTAAGGCGTTCTATAAATCTTCGGCGTTGAAGACGTTCACTTTTGAAGAACGTGCGAATATCGGTACGGAAATCACGAAAGATTTCACGATGGGCAGCGATGCGCTCGGTTATGTAGGCGTAACGAAACTCGATCTGCCCGAAGGCCTTACGACGATTCCTTCGGCGTTCAGCGATTCTAAAATTCAGCAGGTTACTATTCCGACGACTGTAACCAATATCGAAGACGACGCATTTTACAAACTTTCTTCACTTACCAAAGTGACGTTTGCAAAAGGCGGTACGGAAGATCTTACGATCGGATGTGATGCTTTTAACGGAACATATATCACTACGTTTGAGTTGCCTGCCAGAACCGTGGAACTCGGTGCTGCGACGTCGAACACTTACAAGGGCAGAGTATTCAGCGGTTGCAAGAAACTTACGTCGTTTACTCTTGAAAAGGTGACGGACGAAGCGACGGGCGAAGTGAAGACCAGCCCGATTGAAACTCTGTACAATAAGATGTTCTATAATTGTGCGGCGCTCACGTCCGTTGAATTGCCGGAAACGATTACGGCGCTTGGAAACGTATACGGTTCGACTTATTCAGAGTCGTATTCCCCGTTCTACGGTTGCGCTAAACTGGCGAGTATGGTAATTCCCGATACGGTGGATTCCGTTCAGAAGGGTTTGTTCTATAAATGCTCCGGGCTGAAAACCGTGACGCTTTCCGCCAATATGACGGAACTTCCCTCGAATTTCTTTGATGGTTGTACGGCACTTACCGAAATCAAAGTGAGCGAAGGGAGCAAAAATTTCGCTTCCGTAGGCGGCGTACTCTTTGATAATAACAAAGAAACGTTACTCTACTATCCGGCGAATAAAGCGGATACGACGTACACCGTTCCCGATACCGTAAAGACGATTGCGGGATATGCGTTTGGTAGTAATTCTTCCTCTCTCAAAGATTATCCTTTAAAACTCACCACTTTGAAGTTGTCGAAAAACATAACGACGATTAACGAGTATGCGTTCTCCTACAACTCGAAGATGACAACTCTTACGATTCCCGAAGACAGCATGCTGACGACGATCGAGGCAAATGCTTTCAATTATTCCAAAGCATTGAAATCGATTACGATTCCGGCGTCGGTTACTGAAATCGGTACGAAAGCGTTTACGCACTGCACGGCGTTGACTTCCGTTGCATTTGCGGACGGGTCGGCTCCCCTGACGATGGATGAAAGCGTGTTTGAATATGCGGGCTTAGAGTCGATTACGCTTCCCGCCCGTGTGAAGACGTTGGGTAAGAAGGCATTCTATTGGTGCCAGTCGTTAAAGAGTGCGGCTTTCGATAAGACGAATCTTACGGAAATTCCCGTCAGCATGTTTGAAGGTTGTAAACTTCTCGCTTCGGCGTCTGCCCCCAAGGGGATCACGGCGATCGGAATGGACGCGTTTTACAACTGTGCCGCGCTGAAATCGATGACTGTACCCGCGAGCGTAACGTCGCTCGGCAGTCGTGTGTTCAGCGGATGCTCGGGGTTGGAGACCTTGACGTTTGAAACGAACGAAGACGGCAGTTCGGCTCTGAACGAGATCGGTACGTCGGTATTCACGAGATGTGCGGCTTTGACGAGCATTATTTTGCCGGATTCCGTGAAACAGATTCCGTCGAGTATGTTTGACAGTTGTACGAAACTTGCTTCCGTAACTTATGCAGACGATATCACTTCGATTGCAAGCAATGCGTTTAAGGGTACGGCGATCACTTCGATTACTATTCCCGATACGGTAAAAGAAATCGGGGCAAGCGCGTTCAATAGTTGCACGAAACTCGAAGAAATAACGCTTAACGAATATTCCGAAGCGTTGACTACGATCGGTGTGAGTGCGTTCAACGGCTGTTCCGCGTTGAAATCGCTTACTCTTCCCGCCAGCGTGCAGACGATCGGCGCCGACGCGTTCAAAGGCTGCACAAGCCTTACGCTCGATCTGAACCCCGATTGTTCGGACTATGTGTATAAGAGCGGTATTCTTACGGATGCCGACCTTACCTCGATTCTGTACATCGATATTTCCAAAACGTACGGAGATTTCGTTGTTCCCGAATCTCTTACTTCGATTACCGACAGCGCGTTTGAAAGAACTCACTTCGACAGAGTGACTCTTCCCGAAAATCTTACCTCTATCGGCAAGTATGCGTTCAGAAACTCCGAAGTGAAAGAAATCGTGTGGAACGATAAATTGCAGACAATCGGCGCGAATGCGTTTGAAGGAACGGGGCTTACTTCCGTAACCGTTCCGAGAAGCGTAACGTCGATCGGAGATTCTGCGTTCACCAATGCCAAGTCGCTTACGTCTTTGGATTTTGAACTCGGAGGAACGGCGGGCCTTACGATCGGCAAATATGCGTTTACCGGCACGGCTCTTACAAGCGTTTCCTTCCCGAATCGTTTGAGAAATATAGGAAAAAGTTCTTCCAGCGTTACTCCCGCCATCGGGATGTATGCATTCGACGGATTGAATACGTTGTCTTCGATCACGTTCGAGGAGATTTCCGCGGCGGCGCCTGCAGGGCAGATGAATATCGGCAATTTCGCATTCCGCGGTACGTCGGTGGTGAATCTTAAATTCCCCGATTATATGGGCGGAAGCGTAGGATCCGTGTATCAGGGAGGTGGACATTCTAGTGAAATCGCAAATCCGGCTGTAGGTAACTCTTCGTTTGCAAACTGCGAGAAACTGGAAACGGTGGATTTCGGTAACCCGAATGCGGAAAGATATTATATCGGCAAGTCGGCGTTTGAAAATTGCGTGAATCTCGGCAAAAACGGCGAAGCATTGGTGTTGCCCGACGCTTTATCGTTAACTTCCTCCGCAATGGGTACCGGTGCATTCAAAAATTGCTCTTCGCTGAAAGAAGTGATCTTTTCCGGCTTCGGCTCTACGTACAACGGTTCGACGGGAGTATTTGAAGGGTGCACGTCATTGGAAAAAGTGACGCTTACCGGGAAAAAGGTATATCAGTATGCTTCGTTTGTAGTGGGTAGTTCCTGGTTTAAAGGTTGCTACAATCTGAAAGAAATCAATCTTCCCGATACGCTTTCCGAGATCGGCGCGAATGCTTTCAACGGATGCACAAGCCTTACCTCGATCACGCTTCCCGCTGCTTGCATTACGGTGGCTTCTACGGCTTTCACCGATTGCACGGCTCTTACCGGAATCGAAGTGGATCCCGATAACAGAACGATCAGATCCGTGGACGGAGTTTTGTATAAACTGACCGACGGTGAAATCAAAGAATTGATCTTGTATCCTACGGCAAAACCGACTACGGAATTTGTGATTCCGGAAAAGGTGACTACGCTTGGAGCGAGGATCTTCAAAGGCAATACGTTTTTGAGAAAAGTGACGATTTCCGGCGACGTTATAGAACTCGGATCGTCGTTATTCAGCGGATGTACCGCTTTGGAAGAAGTGATTCTTCCCGACACGTTACAAACGATTGAGAACAGCGCGTTTGAAGGATGTACGTCGCTTAAATCGATCGATATACCCGATTCGGTGACGACGATTCAGGCGTCTGCGTTCAAGAACTCCGGATTGACTTCTGTGGCTCTTCCCGTAGGGCTGAGTGCTTTCGGATCGGAAAGCGGTGCTATAGATGCGGCGGCGTTTGCGGGATGCGCGGATCTGGCCGACATTTCTTTCAAGGGAGAAGGAACGAATAATTTGTTCACGATCGAAGACGGCGTGCTTTATGCCGACGGAGGAAAGACGGTCGTTCTGTATCCCGCGGCAAAAGAAGGTACGGCGTTTGCCGTTCCCGCGGCGGTGACGAAAATCGAAGATTCCGCATTCTACGGAGCGAAAAATCTTACGAGCGTATCGTTTGAGGCGGCTACCGCGCTCGATACGATCGAAGACGAAGCGTTTATGAATTGCACGGCTTTGCAGAGCGTTTCGCTGACGGCGCCTCTTACGTTGTTCGGCGGCAGCGTATTCAGCGGCTGTACGGCGTTGAAAACCGTTGATTTCGCTCCCTCGGTTGCAAATCTCGAAGTTGGCTCGAAGACGTTTGAAAACTGCTCGGCGCTTACGTCGGCAACCTTTAACGGAAACGTGGCGAAAGTAGGCTCGAATCTGTTCCTGAACTGCTCTTCGCTCACTTCGTTCACGATTCCCGCCAATATGATTCTTTATTCGACGCTTTCTTCTTATTCGTCGTATACATATAATGCGTTCATCGGATGTACGGCGTTGACGGAGATAAACGTTGAAGAGGGCGGCACGGAATACGCTTCGGAAGACGGTATTCTGTACAGTGCGGATAAGACGACGATTCTGTATGTGCCTGCGAATAAATCGTTCGCGACGGTGGGCGGACTGAGTACGTTTACGATTCCCGACAGCGTTCAGCGTCTGGCAAGCGGTGCGTTCTACAGCAATCAGAAAGTGCAGAAAGTTGTCTTCGGTAAAGGCATTAAGCAGGTTGATTCGTCTTTGTTCTGCGATTGTGCCGCTTTGAAAGAAGTGGATATGTCGGCGGCTACGGGATTGACGTCTTTCAGCAGCAGTATGTTTGTGAATTGCGCGGCTATCGAAAAAGTGATTCTTCCCGAATCCGTTGCGGCGCTGCCTATGCGTATGTTCGACGGCTGCGGATTGAAAGAGTTTGCGATTCCTTCGACGGTGGCAACGGTGGGAAATTATTCATTCACCGATTGCACGTCGTTGAAGAAAGTGTTTATTCCAAAGGAGATAACCAGCATCGGAACGGGCGCATTCAACGGATTTACCGAAGATCAGGCGATTTACATCGAAGCGGCTTCGCAGCCGAGCGGATGGAGCGCCGATTGGACTACCGGCTGCAAAGCCAAAATCAAATGGGGTGCTACGAAGGCGGATTATGAAGCCAACGTGCTCTTCCCTCAGGCGTAAAGCCCGAAAAAAGCGCGATGGCGGCAAGGTTTGCGCCGCATAGCATAAATTGTATAAAAAGCATCTTTTTTGCGCAGTCACTGCTCCGAAAGGGGTAGTGACTCGCAAGGCATTATTCGGATTTTGATTTTTTCCTCCGAAAAGCGAAAGAAAGACGCCGTTCTGCGAAGGAAAAAACGGAATCCGTGAAAAAAGAAAAAATTTCAAGGAGGTAAGAAGGAATGGACAGCAGAGAAGTATTCAAGAAGTATCGTGCGAAACTGGAGCGGGAAGGGATAATCACGTCGATCGTGTGCTCTTTGGCGATAGGGTTCGTCGTGGTGTTTGCGCTTGCGTTCACGTTCTGGATGAAAGAGATCAAAGGGCTCTGGATCTGTGCGGTGGCGGGGATAGCGGTGACAGCGGCGTTTACTCCGTTGTTCTACTTCAAGAAATTCCGTCCGGATACGAAAGAGATCGCGAGAAGACTGGATAATCAGGGCTTGGACGAAAGAATGATCACGATGACGGAACTTTCGGCGGAAGATTCGTATATAGCGAAATTGCAGCGTGAAGACGCGGCGGTGTCGCTGAAGAAAAACGAAGAGGACGGAAAAAAGATCCGTTTCCGTCTGGCAGGCGGAAAGAAATGCGGGAAAGCGATAGCGCTTACGACGGGAACGACGGGAGTGATCGGAATCGCGATGAGCGTGATCCTCGGGCTGACGATCATGGGAACGTTGCCGAGCGGGAATAAACTGGTGCACGGAGAAGAGCAGCCCGTACGGTACATGGTGAGTTACATGGAAGGCGACGGGTACATGATCGTAGGCGAAGCGGATCAGATCGTGGAAGAAGGCGGAAAGACGAGCGAAATCACCGCCGTGGCT
This sequence comes from uncultured Christensenella sp., assembly GCA_905203015.1. Lineage (GTDB taxonomy): Bacteria > Bacillota > Clostridia > Christensenellales > Borkfalkiaceae > Scatosoma. The sequence continues at coordinate 178,855 of CAJKUC010000001.1, forward strand.
GCGGAAGAAGGCTGGGCATTCGTGCAGTGGTCCGATATGCAGCCGGACGATCCGAACAACATCCCTACGCGGCATGAAGAGAACGTGACGGAAGATAAAGTGGTCTTCGCGATCTTCATGGAGGTGGATTCGAGTGGCGGTGGCGGCGGAGACGGCGAACCGGAGGATAGCGATAAGCCGAAAGATCCTCCGCCCGATGGCGGCGGCGGCAGTTCCGATCCGTCGAACGGCGATCCCGGTAAAGGCGGCAGCCAAGGAAACACCAACATGAGAAGCGACGTAATCAACGAGAATTACGAATCCGTAGATTACAGGGAGATTTATCAGAAATATTACGATCAGATCAAGCAGGAACTTGCAAGCGGTAATCTCACTCCCGAACAGAGAGCGTTTTACGAAAAGTATTTCGAGACGCTGAAATAAACAATTATTGCGATATCCGTTGTCGCCGAAGAAAAAACGGCGAAGGTCTTTTAAGAAGACGGCGAATTTTTTCGGCGGCAGCGAATAAAATTTTAAAAATCAAAAACTAAAAAACGAAAGGATAACAAAGCGAGGAATACTAAAATGACAGAAGAAAATATCCGTCGGTTCAGCGAGCAATGCAACAACATTTTCAAACAGGTAGGGCGTGACGTAATCGGTCAGAAAGACGTTGTGGAAGGCACGATCATCGCCATGATCGCGGGCGGCAATGTACTGCTCGAAGGCGTTCCGGGCGTAGGCAAAACGCGTCTTGTGCGTACTTTGGGGCGCGTATTCAACCTTCCCTTCTCCCGTATTCAGTTCACCCCCGATCTCATGCCCGCAGACGTTACGGGTACGAACATCATCGTGAAAGACGAGAACGGCAACACGCAATTCCAATTCCAGCCGGGCCCGATCTTTGCGAACATCATCCTCGCCGACGAAATCAACCGTGCTACGCCTAAAACGCAGTCCGCATTGCTGGAAGCGATGCAGGAGCATACGGTTACGGTTATGGGCGTTTCCCGTCGGTTGAACGAGCCGTTCTTCGTGCTCGCCACGCAAAACCCGATCGAGCAGGACGGTACTTATCCTCTGCCCGAAGCGCAGATGGACCGTTTCATGTTCAAACTCATCGTTCCTCAGCCCGGGCTGGACGATCTGATGCAGATCGTAGATATGACGCAGAAGACGATGGCGGAAGTATCCGAAGCGGCGTGCAACGGCGAAGAACTGCTTGAAATGCGCCATACGGCGAATCAGATTCCCGTGGCGGAGGAAGTGCTGCGCTATGCGATGACGCTTTGCGCGGCTACGCATCCCGACGGCGAATGCGCCACCGAAACGGCGAAAAAATATATCCGTCTCGGCGCCAGCCCCCGTGCCGGTCAGGCGTTGATTTCCGCGGCGAAAGTGCGTGCGCTTATGCGCGGCAGATTCAACGTGGCGTACAGCGATCTCAACGAACTTGCGTACCCCGTACTTCGTCACCGTATGAAGATGAATTTCGAGGCGATTTCGGCGCGCGTTTCTCCCGACGACGTGATTTCGATGATTATCGACGAACTCAACGGAAAGAAGCCCGATTTTGCGAACGCTTCCAAAAACGCGGAAGCGGCTGCGACGAATGCGGAAAACGAAAAGAAGGGCAAGCATAAACTCGGGAGAAAATAATGAAGGGTTCTTATTTGAGCGATGAATTTTTCAGTCGACTGGAAACGCTCTCGTTGAACCTGCGCACGGATCTTGCCGGATTTTTCGGAGGAAAACACCTTGTCCGCACCTACGGGCAAACGGTGGAATTCGCCGATTATCGCGAGTACATGCTCGGCGACGACATCAGACGTATAGACTGGAATTTATACAGCCGTTTTGAAAAATACTTTTTGAAACTGTTTACCGACGAACGGCAGATGCACGTTCAGATATTTCTGGATTGTTCCGCTTCGATCGGAAAATCCAATCCTCAAAAAGCAGCCTACGCGGTGGGAGTGGCTTCCGCGCTGGGCTTTTTGTCCGTACAGAATATGGACAAACTTTCGCTCAAACTGATCAAGGGCGACCGTGCGGAAGATCCGTTCGGTACGATCGTGGGCAAAAATTCGTTCTTCCGCGTGGTAGGCGAACTGGAAAAAGTCCGTTTTGAAGGCGACGCGAATCTCGCGGAAGCCGTGACGGGCTCGCCCGTGGGCACGAACGACGGGCTCACCGTGATTATTTCCGATTTTCTCACCGACGACGGGGCGTGGAAAAAAGCGGTGGACTACCTTTGTTACAAACGCCGTCAGGTGCTTTTGATACAGGTGCTTACGCCCGAAGAACTCGATCCCGCATATAACGGCAGAGTCAATCTGATCGACTCCGAATCGGAGGATATGCTCGATCCGAAAAACATGAAGATCAAGATTACGAAAGGCATGCTTGCGGCTTATCAGGAAGCGTTGGCGGACATGCGGGAAGACATGCGTTCTTTCTGCGCTTCGCGCGAAGCCGGATATATTTGCGTAAGCACGGATAAACCGATCGAGCAGATGCTCTTCGGCGAATTGTTTAAGGCAGGTATAATGGGATGAGGATACTTTTACCTTTAGGCTTTTTAGGCTTGATAGGAATAGCGGTGCTGATCCTGATCTACCTTCTGAAGCCGAATTATCAACAGAAAGTTATTTCCAGTACGTATATCTGGAAACTCAGTCTGCGTTATCGGAAGAAACGGATTCCCGTAAGCAAACTGAGGAGTTTGCTTATTCTGCTTTGCCAGATTCTTGTGGTGACGGCTTGCGCGTTTATTCTCGCGCGCCCCGTTACGCCGTCCGGCGATCAGGCGATCGCATCCGAAAACGTGGCGATTATCGACGCTTCCGCGGGAATGAGAGCGGAAACCGACGGAGTCACCCGTTTTGAACGCGCCGTGGAAAAAACCCGCGCGCTTGCCGAAGAAACGTTCCGCGTAAGCGGCGGCGTGATGTCGGTGATTATCGCGAGCGACGAGCCGTATTATCTCGTGCAGCGTGCGGACGCGTCGTCGGCAAAAGATTTGTATCAGAGCCTCGACGCGCTGCTTCCTTCGGCGGAAAACGATTCCGCCTGCACCTATGCCTCGGCAGACGTGGAAGGCGCGCTTTCGCTGGCGCAGAGCGTGGTGGACGAAAACTCCCTTGCGGAAGTGTACCTGTACACGGGCACTGCGTATCTCAACCCCGGCGACGTGAAAGTGGTGAGCGTGCGCGAAGAGGGCGAGTGGAACGCGGCGGTTTTAAACGCGCAGGCGGTGAGCCTCGATAATAAATATTCGTTTGAGATCGAAGTGGCTGTGTACGGCAAAGACGAACAGTTGACCGTAAGTTGCGACGTGTACGGGCCGAACGGCAATACGGGGAAACCCATAGAGATGTCCGCCGTCGTTTCCTGCACGGGCGAAGAAACGCAGAAAGTGTCGTTTGTCCCAGAAGACGAAGGGGCGTACGCGTTGTTTTCTTACGATTACGTACACGTATACATTTCCGCGGACGATTCGTACACGGGGGACAACGTTTATTATCTCTACGGCGGAACGCGGGATAAGATGCGGATTCAGTATGCTTCGTCTTCTTCCAGTTTGTTCTGGCTGGCTACGCTCGAATCGTTACAGAACACCATGTCCGCACGCTGGAATTTCGCCGATCCCAAGGAAGTCCGTCTCGACGGCACCACTTCCGAAACGATGGACGACGTGGCGCTTACGGGCTACGATTTCTATATTTTTGAAGGAAAAATGCCCGAAAAACTGCCCGATTACGGCTTGATTTTCATGGTGAACCCCGATAGCGCGCCCGTGGGAGCGAATTTCACGATGGGCTCTGCCGCAGAAGGCAGATTCACCCTTACGGCGGGCAATAAACACGCGATTACGAACGGCGTGGACGCAGGCAATATTCATTTGAAGAAGTATACCAGAATCACTTCGTACGACGCTTACGAGCCGCTTCTTTATTGCAACGAAGATCCCGTGTGGATGATCAAAGAAGATTTTCGCGAAAAGGAAGGCGTTTATCGTACGATCGTGGTGATGTCGTTTTTGATCAACGACGCCGACTTCGCGATCACTTCGTTTCCCAAATTGTTTTTGAATATGTTCAATTACGGCTTGCCTACGACGGTGACGGACGGAGAGGACAACGTAAGCAACACGTTTGAAGTGGGCGAAAAATTGACGATTAAGGCGCGCGGTATCGAATGTACGATCTCGAACGCACAGTTCGGCTATGAAAGAACGTTGGAAAATTTCGAGGGCAGATTTACCCGCCCCGGAACGTATATCGTGAAGCAGACCATGATGTTTGAAGATCCGCAAGAGAAAGAAGAACGCATTTTCGTGAAAATATCCGCGAAAGAGAGCAATATCTGCCGGGAAGAAGATTCGCTGGCGGGCGCATTGATTCGTCAGACTCCGCCCGACAACAGCAAAGACTGGCTGCTGTATCTCGCTATCGCGCTTACGGCGTTCCTCTTTGTAGAGTGGCTGTTGCAAGCCAAAGAAAACTTCTGAGGAGGAGAAAGGGCGATGAAAAACTTTAAAATCGATTTTACGAATCCATGGCTTCTTCTTCTGCTCATTCCGGCGGCGTTCTTTACGTTTCTGCCGTATTTCCGCCTGGCGAAAAAATATCGCCGCACGCGTAACCGCGTGATTTCCGTTACGTTACATGCGATTATCATGGTGCTCAGCGTATGCCTTCTGGCGGGGATCGGGCTTTCTTACGATCTGCCTAACGCAAACAACGAACTGTTGCTTGTGGTGGACGTATCGTACAGCGGCGAAAAATCGCAGGATGTCCGCGACGAATTTGTCAGATCCGTTATCAACGAGGCGGGCTCGGGCGTGAAAGTGGGCGTGGTGACGTTCGGCTACGATCAGGTATATGCCGTGCCGCTTACCGCCAACACTGATAAGGCATATAACGCCTATCTCGACGCGGAAAAGCCCGACACCAGCGCGAGCGACATCGCTTCCGCTCTGAAATACGCGCAGGGATTGTTTAATTATCCCGAAACGGCAAAAATCGTGCTGGTGAGCGACGGCGAAGAAACGGATAATAAGGCGATGTCCGAAATCCGTGCGATCGCGGCTGCCGGAATCAAGGTGGACACCTATTGCACGAACGCGGAACAAGCCGATCGGGAAGCGCAGATCGCTTCCGTGAAATATCCCGAAGAGGCGGTGACGACGAACGAGCCGATCACGATTCAGGTGTCGCTTACGAGCAGTTTTGCGGGCGATGCTACGCTCAAATGGTATGATAACGGCGAATCGTCGGACGAAATGCAGCAGAGCGTTACGGTGTACGAAGGTTCGCAGAAAGTGGAAGTGCCGTATACGTTCCTCGAAAACGGACTGCACAGCATGCGTTTTGAACTTTCGGCGCAGGGCGATACTTCTTCTTTGAATAATTCGCTCACGTCGTATAAATACATCGAAGTATTCGAGGACGTTCTCGTCATCGAAAAATACGCGCACGAATCCGATCAACTGGTGGAAAAACTGGGCGCTTCTTATAAATTCAAAGTGGTGCAGACGGACGACGAGGACAATATGCCGAAAACGGCGGAACAACTCGCCGCATACGATCAGGTGATTCTTGCGAATGTGGCGAACGCCGATCTTCCCGAAGGTTTTGCCGCGGAATTGAATAAATACGTAGAGGAACTCGGCGGCGGACTTTTCACCTTCGGCGGTAACAAACAGGGAACCGACGAAGCAAACGCCTATAATCACGACGATCTGAAAATCGATCCCGTAACGAAGAAGACTCCGCTTTTGCAGGAAATGCTTCCCGTGCAGGCGGTGAAGTATTCTCCCCCCGCGGGCATTGTGTTCGTTGTGGATATTTCGGGAAGTATGAGCGCCACGAAACTGGAAGCGGCGAAGAAAGGCGTGCTTGCCTGTGTGGACGAATTGAAGGGAAATCCGCAGGGCAACTATGTGGGTATTTTCACATTGGAAAGCACGTACGGGCAGGTGCTGAAACTTACCCCCGTGATACAGATTAACGATATCGAAGAAGCCGTGATGAATCTGGGCGGCGGATCGAGCACAAACTATTCGGGCGCAATTCAGCGTGCGGGTATTGCGCTCAGTTCGCTGAACGTACAGGTGAAGCGCGTCATCGTCGTCAGCGACGGTCAACCGGGCGACAGCCTCTGGACGGACGCTGCGGCGGAAACGGGCGGCTACGGCGAAGCGATCCGCACGAATAAAAACAACGGCATCACCTGTTCGATCGTGAATATCGGCGAAAGCGGCGTTCCCGAGCAAAACGCGGATCTTGTGAAGGCTGCGGAAGAAATCGGCGGCGGACATTATTACGGCGTGGCGGCTAATAATAGCGAGCAGTTGACGAGCCTTATGGCAAGCGATCTGAAAACGGAGGAAATCACGCAATATAAAGCGGAAGAATTCACGCCGAAAATCGCTACCAGCACGTCGGTTACCAACGGCATTTCGCAAAGCGACATGCCCACGCTCGGCGGGTATTACGGTACGAGGCTGAAAACGAAAGCCACTGCCGTGCTCACCGATCAGTATAACGTTCCCGTGTACGCGCAATGGAAATACGGCAAAGGAAAAGTAGGCAGTTTCATGTGCGATTTGAACGGCACCTGGTCGGCGAAATTCCTCGACAGCGAAACGGGCGTGAAAATTCTCGGAAATATCGTAAGTTCGCTGTTTCCTTCGGAAAGCATCAAGCCTCAGGAAATTTCCGTGAAAATGGAAGAGGACAATTATTCCACGAATCTGAGTATCTTCACGAAGATCGAAGAGGGAGACAAGGTGCGCGTCACCGTTACGCGCGTAGGCGACGACGCCGCGAACGCACAGGTGATCGAACCTGCGGCGGCGGAAGGATTCAGCCGCGCGAAATTCGTTACGAGAGAAGCGGGCGTTTACGAAGTGCTTGTGGATAAAATCAAAGCGGACGGCTCGACGGTATCGTATAAAACGTATCGCGCGTTCTCGTATTCAAAAGAATTCGACGAGTTTGCCGACGAAGACGCCGCGAAACTGCTGATGAAGAACCTCGCCTCGGGCGGAAACGGCGAAGAAGTGACGGAAGCCTGGAGGGTATACGAAACGTTCGTGCGTTCGATTCATAAGGAATACGATCCGAGAATCCCGATGGCGATCGTTGCGATCGTATTGTTCCTGCTTGACGTAGCCGTACGTAAATTCAAATTCAAATGGATACACGAGATTATTGCCGATAAAAAGGAAAAACGTATCGCGCGTGAAAAGTGAAAAGGAGAAAAAACGGTATGAAGAAATTACGATTATCATTTTTATTCGGCGTACTTTGCGCCTTCCTTTTCGCGCTCGCTTCCTGCGGTAAGTATACGCTGTCCCGCCCGACGAGGGTGTATATCGACAGCGACGCGTTAATTCTGCATTGGGACGAGATCGACGGGGCGGATCGCTACGTGGTGAGCGTAAGCGGCAAAGAAGAAGAAGTAAATAAAAACGAGTATTCTCTCGTTTCGCTGGAAGCGGGAGATTACGAACTGAAAGTGAAAGCGCGCGATAAAGACGAAAAATACAAGGAATCCGTATGGTCGGATACCGTGTCGTTTACGCGCGAAGCGGAATCGGGCGTGAGATATCGCCTCACAAACAATAAAACGGCGTACGAAGCCTACGGAATCGGTTCGGCAAGCGGAGCAATCGTGATACCCGAAACGTATCGCGGAAAGCCCGTTACGAAAATCGCCGAAAAAGCGTTTTCCGGGGAGAACCGTTTAACGTCGATCGAAATCGGCGAAAACGTTACGGAACTGGGCGACCGCGCGTTCTTCATGTGCTCGAATCTTACGAACGTTACGTTCAAAGGCAACGTTTCGTCGTTCGGCTCGTACGTGTTCCAGAGTTGCTCGAAACTGGAATCGATCGAACTTCCCGAAGGACTTACCGTGTTGCCGACGGACGCATTTTCGTATTGCAGAAGGCTGGAAAGCGTGACTTTCCCGTCTACGCTTATGATGGTGAGCGACAATGCCTTTAAAGATTGTTCCGCGTTGAAATCCGTGGAATTTCCTTCCGCAACGTTGATTATCGGCTCGCAGGCGTTTCAGAACTGCACCGCGCTCGAAAACGTGAATCTCGGCGGAGTGCTGTCGGTGGGAACGTATGCGTTCAGCGGCGACATTGCGCTGCAAAACGTAAACTTTTCCAAAGTGCAGACGATCGGAAACTACGCGTTCAACGGTTGCACCGCTTTAACGGAAGCGGAAATTCCCGATACTGCCTCGTCAGTGGGCGAAGGCGTGTTTTACGATTGCACGGCGCTCGAAACGGCAAAAATCGGCAAAAACGTCACTGCAATCGGCGCGTTTGCGTTCTATAATACGAAACTGTGGAACGACGCGACGGATCTTGTGTATGCGGACAGATGGTGCGTAGGCTATAAGAGCGAGTCGGCACTGGACGAACTTCGTATCGCCGCGCCCACATCTTCCACCACGAGAAAATATGCCGTGTGGAACGCGGATACCGTAGGTATCGCGGAACAGACGTTTATGATTCGCACCAGAAACGCGAGCGGCGGGTACGATGTATCCGGCGATCCTACGATTTTGGTAGTGCAGATTCCGGAGAGGATGCGTTATATCGGCAAGAACGCGTTCCGTTCCGCCGTTAAACTGGTACAGGTGCAGATCGGTACGGGTGTGGAAAAGATCGGCGATTATGCGTTTGCGGGATGCGCCGCGTTGCAAAGCCTTCAGATGCCCGTAAACGGCGCGTCGCTGAAAGCGATCGGAAATTTCGCCTTTATGGGATCGGCGAAACTGAGCACGATCACCAATAATCTTCCCGATTCTTTGGAAGAAATCGGTACGCAGGCGTTTGTTGGTACGGCGATATGGCCGAAAAAAGATACGAACGGCATTGTGTATTCTCCCGATAAGAAATGGGCGCTGGGCGTGAGCGGCACGGTGAAAGAGGCGAATATTCTGGAAGGAACGGTGGGCGTCGCCAAGTACGCGTTCTATAAGAGCGAAAGCATTACGGCGGCTTCTTTCCCCGAATCGTTGCAATATGTGAATTACGGTGCGTTTTATCAGTGTAAGGTGCTTACGACGGTGAGTTTTGCGGATTGCAGAGATTTCAGATCTCTCGGCGCGTATGCGTTTTATCAGTGTGCGGCGCTGGAATCGGCAACTCTTCCCGGGAAGTTGAAAACGTTGGAATCTTCCACGTTTTCGGGTTGTCCGTCGCTTTCGGCGCTGAACGTGGGCTCGATGAAAAACACGTTGCCCACCACGCTGGAAAGCATCGGCGATTACGCTTTTTCCAATTGCACTTCTCTTACGGCGTTAACCATGCCCGATTCGCTTCGTTCGATCGGCGCGTATGCGTTCAATAGTTCTGGTATCGTGAATCTTGTCCTCGGAAAGAACGTGGATACGATCGGCGATCGCGCGTTCAGAAACAACGCGAATCTTACGAACGTGGATTTCGGGGATTCGCTGACGTCGGTAGGTTCGCGCGCGTTCTATAACTGCACGGCGCTGCAAAAAGTGATTTTTCCGGATACCATGCTGTCGGTGGGCGATTATGCGTTTTACGGCTGCACGGCGGTGGACGAAATTACGCTGAACGAAGGGCTTCTCTCGATCGGCAGATATTCGTTCTTCGGCTGTTCTGGCGTTATGGTGCTTACTTTCCCGTCTACGCTCGAAAGCATCGGCGATCACGCGTTCCGCGCTTGCTCCGCGCTACAAAGCATCATTATTCCCTCTTCCGTAGAGACGATCGGCAAACACGTGTTCTTCGCGTGCAGGGAAGCGACGATTTTTGCCGAAGCGGAATCCGCGCCCGAAGGTTTTGACGCGATGTGGAATTCTTCCTATCGCCCCGTGGTGTGGGGATGCTCGCTTTCGTGGGATAAAACGTATGTGGTTTCCGTAACGAAAAACGAGAAAACCGTTTCGTACGCCACGGAGAAAAATCCCGTGGGCTCGCCCATAAGAGACGGATATAGTTTTTCCGGCTGGACGAGCGTACAGGGCGGCGCGACGGCGGAATATGCTCCCGCGGAAATCGTTTCCGTGCCCGACGGCACTACGTTGTATGCCGTATGGGGCGATCCCGACGAAAAAGGCAGAACGTACGTTCAATCCGATGTTTCCATGGAATGGACGAGCGAAGAGGCGAAAGAAGCATTTCTCGGGCAAATGAAAATGACGGAAGAGCAATTTCTGGCATATCTCCGCCTTGCGCAATTCAGGATTTCTTTCGGCTACGACGGAACGGTGAAAGCCGCGTACATTGTTTCGGAAGAAACGGCGTACTATAAGAACGAAAACGGCGTTCTTACGTTCTATGCTACGGCGGAGGACATGGCGAACGGTAATCGGATTACCGATGAAAATTCACTGTTTACGGGAACGTTCACCATTTCGGAAGATATGAACACGCTTACGATTGTGGATGCGGACGAAGAAAACGGTGTGGCGATAACGATGGTGTTTCATTAAACCGAAACAATAAAAAACACGATACGGCTTGCGGGAATATTTCCGGCAAGCCGTATTTTTGCAAACGGATATTGCGAAAAAGAGCGTATGTGAAAATCGGGTAAAAAAATATTAAAATATTTACGAACGGTTTGATTTGTGCGGAAAAACGTGATATAATACAGGCAAAAAGAATAAGCGGAAACATTTTTACGGAGGATAAAACGATGACGATCATAAAAGACGCGACGTTTTCGGAAGAACGCGCGCTGTATAATCTGCATGACGCAACGGTGAAAAATTGCCGTTTCGCGGGCGAGGAAGACGGCGAATCCGCGATGAAAGAGAGCGGCAAACTGCGTGTGGAAGATTGCTATTTCGATCTTCGTTATCCGCTCTGGCACGTAAAAGGGGCTACGCTGCTTCGCAACGTGATGACGGAAAATTGCCGCGCGGCGATCTGGTATTCTTCGGATATTTCCGTTTTCGATTGCGAAATGAAAGGGATAAAAGCCGTGCGGGAATGTAAAAACGTAACGATCGAAAATACCGACGTCGTTTCGCCCGAATTCGGCTGGAAGAGCAGAAATATCCGTGTGACGGGCGGTTCGATCGTTTCGGAATACGCGTTTCTCCTTTCGGAAAACATCGTGGCGAGCGGATTGAAATTTCAGGGAAAATATTCCTTTCAGTACGTGCAGAACGCGCGCTTTTCGCGTTGCAGATTCGATACGAAAGACGCGTTCTGGCATACGAAAAACGTAACGGTGAAAGATAGTATCATTAAAGGCGAATATCTCGGCTGGTATTCCGAAAACTTAACGTTGATCCGTTGCAAAATCATCGGCACGCAGCCGCTTTGTTACTGCAAGGGGCTGAAACTTGTGGATTGCACCACGGAAGAATGCGATTTGTCGTTTGAATACAGCGACGTGAACGCTTCGATCAGCGGCGGCATAGTCAGCGTGAAAAATCCGAAGAGCGGCAAGATCGTGGCGGATTCTATCGGGAAAATCATACTGAAAAATTCCGTGATGAAATGCAAGGCGAAAATTCTCGTGCGTACGGCAAAAGATAAGGCGAAAAATAAGGCGAAAGATAAAGAAAAAGGCGGGAAAAACGCCGTAAAATCCGCCGCGGAAAAAAAGAGCGGCGAAATAAAAGGAAAAGACGGTGAATAATTCTACGGAGCGGCTCGGAACGGGAAAGATTCTGCCGCTCGTTTTCCGTCTTACGATTCCCGCGGTGATCGCGCAACTGATCACGTTTTTGTATAACGCGGTGGATCGTATCTACGTGGCGAAAATCGGAGGGAGCGGCACCGACGCGCTCGCCGCGATCGGCGTGGTGCTGCCCGTCACCCTGATCGTGCAGGCGTTTGCGAATCTTCTCGGATTGGGCGGTTCGCCGCGCGCAAGCATGAAATTCGGCGAGGGGGACGAGGCGGAAGCGAATAAAATTTTCAATACGTCCGTTTCGCTTGCGTTCGTCACGGGGATAGCGATCGGCGCGCTGTGCTTCATCTTTGCGCGGAATATCGTGAAGGCGTTCGGCTGCCCGCCGTCGGCGGAAGATTTTGCCGTGCGATATTTAAAAATCTATTCGTGCGGCACTCTGTTCGTGATCCTTGCGCAGGGGCTGAATCCGTTCATTACGGCGCAGGGCGCGTCGCTTACGGCAATGCTTTCCGTGGGGATCGGCGCACTTTTAAACGTCGCTCTCGATCCTCTGTTTATCTTTGTTTTCGATATGGGCATAGCGGGGGCGAGCCTTGCCACGGTGCTTTCGCAGTTTGTTTCGTTCGTATGGATTTTCTGTTTTTTAGGCTCGCGAAAAAGCGCGTTTAAATTCCGCATATCCGAAATGAAATGGGAAAAACGCCGTATTGCGGGGATATTGTCGCTGGGCGTTTCGCCGTTCGTGATGACGATTACGGAATGCGCGATTCAGATCGTTTTCAACGTAAATCTGAATCGGGCGACGGGCGGAAACGAAGATTATACCGCGGCGCTCACCATTATGCTTTCCGCACTTCAGTTGATTTCTTTGCCTTTGAACGGACTCGGCTTCGGAATGCAGCCGTTTGTGAGTTATAATTACGGGCAGGGGAACGAAAAACGGCTGAAAGAGGGCATCCGCGACGTAACGATCATAGCGTTCGTATTCGCTCTGGCGGTGTGGAGCGTATCGCTCGCCGCGCCGCAGATTTACGCCCGCGCGTTTTCCGCAAGCGAGAGCGTGAGCGGGATCGTTACCTCCTACGCGCCGTATTTTCTGATGGGCTCGATTATGTTTTTCGTGCAGATGACGTTGCAGAACGTAAACGTCGCGCTGGGGCAGGCGCGTTCCGCATTGCTGCTGGCGGTGCTGCGGAAGGTGGTGATTCTGATTCCGCTGTGCTTTATTCTTACGAACGCCGTCGGATTCAAAGGCGTATATCTTTCGGAGGGGATCGCCGATTTTATCGCGGGAGCGATCACGTCCGCGGTATTTCTTGTCACTTTCCCGAAAGTGTTTAAAAAACGCGCCGAAGAAGTGCGTGCGGAAAAAACGAAAGAGGAAAAAGCGGAAAACTGAAAGGCAATGCCGCGCAGAATAAAAAACGGCCGTGAGGCGAACGAACTTCGTTCACCTCACGGCTGTTTATATGGCGATGCATGTATACAGAGTGCGGCGGTTGCCGACGAAGACATGCGAACGATTCGTTTTACGCGTTTTTTTGCGACTCATATTTTGACAGAATCGATTCTATGGCTTTGCATACGCTTTGCACCCGTTTCACGTTTTCTATCACGTATTCCCGTTCGTCCGAGCAGCGCAGAAACAGTGAATTTCCGCAAATTCGAGAATCTTAAAACGATCTGCGATATACTGGAATGTACGCCTAACGATTTATTCGTGGAATATTACCGCCCGAAACAAGATTGAACGGGCTAAAGCGGGCGAAACAGATAAAAAAGAAAAAACGAGATCCGAAGCAAGCCGTCGTGATCTCGTTTTTTTAATCTTTTTTAAATCTGCGGAAATGCCGCGTAACCTGTAAAGGGCGTTTATCCGCAGGAAATCTTTCCTCAAAGCGAAAAGATGAAATTTTATTTATTTTCGTACCATTTGCGTACGTATTGCGCGATGCAGGGCACGATCGAGGGAATATCCGCGTGCGATGTATTTACGCACAGATCGTAATTTTCGCGGTTGCCCCATTCCTTGCCGTAGAATAAGCCGTACAGTTTTTCTCTGCCTTTATCCACGGAGCGGATTTTTTTCAGAAGTTGTTTGTCCGTCAGATTTTCTCCGTTTTGTTCCTCGTATTTTTTGCAACGTTCCAGTTTACTCGCTTCGTCGGCGTAAACGAAGAGGCGAAAAGGGTTTTGCTCGCTTAAAATCAAATCGGCGCATCTGCCTACGATCACGCAGTCCGTTTCCGCGAGTTTTTCGATGACTTCCCGCTGTGCGGCAAGAATTTTTTCCGTGATTCCCGAAGAAGAATAAGAGTATTCCGAAAACGTGTGCCCGAACGAAAGAAAGTTTCTCTGCATCGTGCCGTTTTCGAGAATCGTAGCCACGAAGCCCTCGGAAAAATCGCTTTTTTTCGCGATTTCCGTGATAATCGTTTTGTCGTAATAGGCGAAGCCCAGTTCGTCCGCAAGCCGTTTTCCCACTTCTCTGCCGCCGCTGCCGAATTCTCTGCCGACGGTTACTATTTTAGTAGCCATATTGTTTTAATTGCCTCCCGGATTCCGATCGGCGGCGTCGTTCGTCGCCGTATCTTATGGCAATATTATACGACGAAAAATCCGGATTGTCAACGGGGAAAAAGAATTTTTTTTGCCCGTTGCGGAAAAATCCGCCGAAAAAAATTGATAAAGAAGCGCGAAAGTGTTATAATAGGCGTGAAAAAAACGGGCGGGAGAGAATAAATGGAAATCGGAATATCCACCGCTTCGCTGTTTATGCGGCAATATAACGAAGACGCCGTGCAGACGATAAATGGTCTCGGCGTCGGCACGTGCGAAGTGTTTCTGGAAACGTTTCGCGAATACCGCAGGGAATACGGCGAACTGATCAACGAAAAAAAGGGCACGCTGAACGTAAATTCCGTACACCTTTTCACGACGAGCATAGAACCGCAACTTTTCAGCGACAACGATCGCACCAAAGGCGACGCGATGTATTTTTTAGACAGAGCGATGGACGCGGCGAACGCTTTCGGCGCGAAGTACTACACGTTTCACGGAACGGCGCGCTATAAAAAGGCTTCCCGCAGCGGCGCGAACGATAATTTCGATAAAATCGCCGCGGCGATAGAGGACGCTCGTGTGCTTTGCGAAACACACGGCGTCGCGTTGTCGCTCGAAACGGTGGAATGGTCAACGTACAACCGCCCGGGGGTGTTCGGAGAAATTTCGGCGCGCTGCCCCGCGCTGTACGCCACGCCGGATATCAAACAGATCCGTCTTTCCGGGTATCCCGAAAGCGAGTATTTCAAGGAAATCGCGGGGCATATTTCGCACGTGCATGTATCCGATATAAACGAAGACGGGAAAACGTGCCTGCCCGGAAAGGGCACGTACGATTTCGATTCTCTCTTTTCCCGCCTTGCGGATACGGGTTTCGACGGCGCGGTGCTGATCGAAGCGTACAAAGACGATTATAAGGAAATTGCCGAACTGAAAGATTCGGCGGACTATCTGAAAGAAATTTTATATAAGCGCGGATTCTGACGCTCCGGCGCGAAACCGGGGCGAAAATCGATATATGCACGTATGCCGATTCGTACACGTGCGGGCGGAAAACAAGCGGAGATTTGCGGAAAACGAAACGGAAAAACAGACGGAACGGCAGACGGCGAAATCACGGTATGCGCGAAATATGTCGGAAAAAGATTTTTTGCGTCGATTTTTGAAAAGGACGAAAAAACGGCATAAAAAGGCTTGACGGAAAGCGAAGAAATTGCTATAATTGAAAACGTAAAAATAAGGCGCGGTCGGCAAAGGAAGGTGAGAAAAGAATGTCTACGGTAAAAGTCGGAGAGAACGAAAACGTTGAAAGCGCGTTGCGCCGTTTCAAGAGAAAGTGTTCCCGCGACGGCATTATCGGCGATCTTCGCAAGAAGGAATTTTACGAAAAACCTTCCGTAAGAAGAAAGAAGAAGTCGGAAGCCGCGAGAAAGAGAAACAAGAACTAACAAATGAAACTCACTTTTCAGAATAAGAAAAGTGAGTTTTTTCTTGCGAAAAAAAGGGAAAAAACGCAAAAAACGTCGAAAAATTTTTCCGAAAAAACAAAAAGGGGATAAGAGGTGGATCGTATGGAATCGCAGAAAACGTTCAAAAGCATTGCGAAAAGCGCGAAGAAGAGATTGAAAAAAGGGTTCTGGGCAACCTGCGAAGAGAACGTACGCACGCAGGTGGAAGAGGCGAAGAAGCAGGGGATCAACGAAAGCAAAGCGGAACGATATTTTATCAAAGAGGCGCAGAAGGTCGCGGCGGGGGAAAAGGAAGACGAATTTTATCTTCGCGTGAAAAACATGCTGTTATCCGAGGGCGAAGTTTCCGATGCGATCGGGCGGCTGACGGACAAGGAGTATTTTTCTACGCTTTCCTATGAAGAGCGGCAACGTTATACGCTGTCGCTCAGCGAAAAGTATTTGCGCGCGCTGGAAAGATTCCGCAGAGAAAGCGAATTCGCTCTTTCGTCGACGGAAAACGCGCGTTGAAAAGGTTGCCAAACGGCAGGAAAAGTGATATAATATATACCTATGAAAACCACGGAAGAATTACTCGGTGAATTAAACGACGAACAAATCAAGCCCGTGCTTGCCACGGAAGGCGCGGTGCTGGTGCTTGCGGGGGCGGGCAGCGGAAAAACGCGCGTGCTCACCACGCGGATCGCGTATCTCATGCATGAAAAAAACGTTCCCGCGCGGGCGATTCTCGCGATCACGTTCACGAACAAAGCGGCGAACGAAATGAAAGAACGCGTAGGCGCGCTGGGCGATATTTCGGGCATGTGGGTATGCACGATACATAGCATGTGCGTGCGTATTCTGCGCGAATTTGCGGAGAACGCGGGGATCAGCAAGAACTTTTCCATATACAGCGAAACGGAACGCGCGAACGTACTGAAAAAAGCATTCAAGGAAGGCGTGACCGATGAAACGGACGATTCCGTATTCAAAAAAATCAAACGCTGCATTTCGGAAGCGAAAACGCAGGGGCTAACGCCCGAAGAATACGCCGCGCTCAATAAAGACGATCGCGATATCAAGGAAGTGGAACGCGTGTTCTCGGCATACGAAAAACACCTCGCGGAAAACAACGCGCTCGATTTCGACGATCTTTTAAGCCGTACGCTCAGGCTGCTGCGTACGGATAAAGAAGCCCGCGAATATCTCGGCGGGCGTTTCCGCTATATCATGGTGGACGAGTTTCAGGATACGAACGAAGTACAGTTCGAGATCGTGCGCCTTCTTTCCTCCGTGCACGGCAATCTCTTCGCCGTGGGCGATGACGATCAGTCCATTTACGGCTGGCGCGGCGCGAAAATAGAAAATATTCTCAATTTCGAGAAATCGTTTCCGTCGGCGCAGGTATTCAAACTGCAACGGAACTATCGCTCAACGAAAAATATTCTCGCCGTGGCGAACGAAACGATCCGCAATAACGGCAGAAGAAAGCAGAAAACGCTCTGGACGGACAAAGAAGAGGGCGAAAAGGTGCGCGTATACGAGGCGGAAGAAGAAAGTTACGAAAGCCTTTTCGTTGCCCGCACGATCCGCGATCTCGTGCGCGAGGGATATTCTTATTCCGATTTTGCCGTGCTGATGCGCGTGAACGCGCTCACCCGTTCGTTCGAGCAGGAATTCACCGCCGATGCGATTCCATTCAAGGTTTTCGGCGGATTCAAATTCTACGATCGTAAAGAAATCAAGGACATGCTGGCGTATCTTCGGCTGGTGTCCAATCCGTTCGATAACGAAGCATTGATACGTATCGTGAATTTTCCCCGCCGCGGTATCGGCGCGAAAACGCTGGATACGCTGGAAGAATATGCGGCAAAAAACGGGATATCCGATTACGAGGCACTGTTCTCCACGGAAGAAACGGGGCTGAACGCGGGGGCGCGCGCGAAACTGACGGCGTTCGGCGAACAGATCAAAAGTTGGATCATCGCCTCCACGGAACTTTCCGTTCTGGATCTTGTGAAAAAAATCGTGGCGGACGCGGGACTTTACGACGCGTTTTCGGGCGATGACGACGAAAGCATCAATAAAAAGGCGAATATCGAAGAATTCGTGAACTCCGTGGCGGATTTCGAGCGGCTGAACGGCAACGCCGATCTTTCCGAATATCTGCAACAGGTGTCTCTCGTATCCGATACCGACGATATGGACGAGAGCGAATACGTTACGCTGGCGACGATTCACGCCGTGAAAGGGCTGGAATTCAAATGCGTGTTCGTGGTGGGGCTGGAAGAAAATATTCTGCCCACCTCCCGCGCGCAGGAGGACGACGATGCGCTGGAAGAGGAACGGCGGATCATGTACGTTGCCGTCACCCGCGCGAAAGAAAGATTATATCTCACGCGCTCTAAAAGCCGCTTCCTTTACGGAAAACGGGAAGCAACGGTGCGTTCGCGCTTTCTTAAAGAACTTGCTTCCGTGGTGGAATTGCCGAAAGATACCCGCCGCACTTCGTTCGACGAATACGGCGCAGGTTCTTCCTACGGCGGAAGAGGAGATTACGGCGGATACGGAAAATCTTCTTACGGAGGCTATTCGGGCGGCGGCTACGGCGGGCGTTCGGGCGGATATACCTACAGCGGTTCGTCGTCGCGCGGCGTCACTTCGGGCTATGAGGCGCAGACGAGGGATTCCGCGCCCGTCCGCAGCGCGTATAAGCCTTCGTACGGTGGAACGACGGGATCTTCGACGAATCCTTCTTCCTCCCGCTCCTCTTCAGGAATAAGCGCGGGCAGCGGCGCGTTTACGTTCGGCGGTGTAGGCTCGAAGCCGATGGCGGCGAAAGCGGGCAAAGACGTTTCCGCGTTCAAAGAGGGCGTAAAAGTATCTCATCCGAAATTCGGCACGGGGCTGATCGTGAAAGTGACGGGAATACAGGGCAACACGATTCTGCACGTGGCGTTCGAGGGCTTCGGAATCAAACAACTTTCCGCTTCTTTGGCGCCGCTTAAAATACTGTAACGCCGCGCGGAAGAAAAAAGAGCGAAGCCGCGAGGCAAACGCGGCAAAAGCGATAAAACAAAAAACGGACGGAGGGAAAAGCGATGTCCAGACAAAGAGAAATCACGGATATTCTCAATCGTTGGGCGTACGAATACTACGTTCTCGATAATCCGAGCGTACCCGATAAGGAATACGACAAATTATACGACGAACTGAAATCGCTGGAAGCGATCTCGGGCGAGGTGTATCCCGATTCGCCCACGAGGCGGGTGGGCGGCGAGCCGATTTCCGCGTTTGAAAAGCATGCGCATATCCGCAGACTGTATTCGCTGGATAAGGCGGTGACGGACGAGGAACTTTCTGCGTTTTTCACCCGAGCCGAAAAGGCGGGCGAAGCGATGGGAATCTCGCCTACGTATACGGTGGAATACAAATTCGACGGACTCACCGTGTGCCTTACGTACGAAAACGGCGAATTCGTGCGCGCTACTACGCGCGGCAACGGTACGATCGGCGAAGACGTTACGGCGCAGGTGCTTACGATTCGTTCGTATCCGATGAAAATTTCCTATAAAGGCACGCTGGAAGTGCGCGGCGAAGCGGTGATGCGCCTTTCCGTACTGGAAAAATACAACGAAACGGCGGAAGAACCCTTAAAAAACGCGCGGAACGCGGCGGCGGGGGCGATACGCAATCTCGATCCGAAAATTACGGCGAAGCGCAGAATCGATATCTATTTTTACGACGTGAACTACCGTTCGGAAGGACCGACGCTTTCGCAATGCGAAGCGCACGAATTTCTGATCGCGGAAGGCTTTAAAGTGTTCCCGTATTTCTGCGTGGCGAAAAACGGCGAAGAGGCGAAAGCCGCCGTGGACGAAATCGAAGTGGAACGCAAAAAAATCGACGTGCTGACGGACGGTGCGGTGATCAAAATCAATGAGCCCGCTCTCCGCAAGGCGATGGGGTATACGGATAAATTTCCGCGTTTTGAAACGGCGTTCAAGTTCGAGGCGGAAGAGGCGGAAACGCAGGTGAAAGACGTTGTGTGGCAAGTGGGGCGCACGGGCAAACTCACGCCGCTTGCCTTGCTCGATCCCGTGGAACTCGCGGGGGTTACGGTATCCCGCGCCACGCTGAATAATTACGGGGATATGCAGCGCAAAAAAGTGAAATGCGGATCGCGCGTGATGATACGGCGTTCCAACGAAGTGATTCCCGAAATTTTAGGCGCGGTGGATGAAGGAAACGGAAGAGAATACGAAAAGCCCGCGTTCTGCCCCGCATGCGGCACGCCGCTGAAAGAAACGGGCGCGAATCTTTTCTGCCCGAATAAAAACTGCAAGCCGAGGATAGCCGCCGCGCTCGATCATTTCGCGGGAAAAAACGCCATGAATATCGACGGTTTTTCCGATAGTACGGCGCGCCTTCTGATCGACAGCCGCGGCGTGAAGAAATTTTCCGATCTCTATCGCCTTACGGCAGCCGATTTCGAGGGATTGGAAGGTTTTAAAGAAAAGAAGATCGGAAATCTTCTTACGGCGATCGAAAAGAGCAAAACGCCTTCGTTTTCCGCTTTTATCTATGCGCTCGGCGTAGACGGGATCGGCAGAGTGGCGGCGAAAGATCTGTCCGCCGCGTTCAAAAATTACGAGGGCCTGAAAAACGCTTCGGCGGAAGATCTCGTCGCGCTGGAAAATATCGGAGAAATCACGGCGGAAAACGTCGTTTCGTATTTTGCCGACGAAGAAAACGATCGTGAGATCGAAACGCTCTTTTCTCTCGGCGTCGCCCCGAGGCAAGAAGAAGAAAAGAACGAGCAGGGCGTATTTTTCGGCGAAAAAGTGGTGCTGACGGGTTCGCTTTCCGCGTATTCCCGAAGCGAGGCGCAGGCGCTGATCGAAAAAGAAGGCGGCGAATGTCAGAGCGGCGTTTCGGCTAAAACCACGCTTGTGATCGCGGGCGAGGCGGCGGGAAGCAAACTGGAAAAGGCGCAAAAACTGGGGATCGCCGTGATCGACGAAGCGGAATTTTTGTCGCGCCTGGCGCGGTCGAAGCAAAAAGAAGATGATCGCGACGTAGAAAAAACGGAAGATCCGGATAAATAAAAACACTCCTTGCGGCGGGAAGACGGAAAAATCCGAAAAAATAAACGAAAAAGAAAGAAGAAAAACGCGATACCGCTTGTTTTTTCGTAAAACTTCTGCTATAATATAGGGAATAAAAAACACGCCCCGCGCAAGCGGCGGGTTTTTTTGCCGCGAAAAATGTAAAAGCGGCAAAAGCGGCGATAAGCAGGTGCGTGCAAGGGGAAGATCGAAGGAGAAAAAGATTTATGCTCAGCATGACGGGATACGGAAAAGGCACGTACGATAAAGGCGGCGCGGAGATCGTATGCGAGATCAAAACGGTGAACAACCGTTATCTCGATCTTTCGTTCAAGATTCCGCGCGTTTTCGCTCCGCTGGAAGATTCCCTGCGCGAGATCGTGAAAAGCAGAATGACGCGCGGGCACGCCGATATTTTTATCTCGTACAAAGATAAGCGGGATAAGCGCGCGGCGTTCGCCGTGGATCTGCCGCTTGCCAAAGCGTATGCGGAAGCGGCGAAAACGCTTTCGGAGGCGTTTCCCGAAGCGGAAAACGATCTCACTCTCACCGCGCTCATGAGATTGCCCGACGTGATCCGCCCCGAAGAAACGGAGGCGGACGATACGGCGAACGAGGGAGTGAAAGAAGCGCTGTGCGCCGCGCTCGATCAGTTGAACGCCATGCGTAAAAAAGAGGGCGAAAAACTGAAATCGGATATGCTTTCCCGTATGGATACGATCGAAACGCTTGTAGACGAAGTGAAAAAACGCGCTCCGCTCGTGGCGGCGGAATACCGCGAAAAACTGACGGCAAGGGTGAAAGAGGCGCTTGGCGGCGTAACGCCGGACGAAGGGCGGCTTCTTACGGAAGTGGCGGTGTTTACGGATAAGTGCAATATCGACGAGGAAATCACGCGGCTTTATTCGCATATCGCGCAGTTCCGTTCGATCTGCGAAGAAGGCGTGGTGGGCAGAAAACTCGATTTTCTGGTGCAGGAATTCAATCGCGAAGCGAATACGGCGTGCTCGAAGAGCAACGACGCCGCGCTTACGAAAACGGGGCTGGCGTTGAAAAACGAGATCGAGAAAGTGCGCGAACAGGTGCAGAACGTAGAGTGAGAGACGCGGCGGAAAGCCGCATACGAAAGACGAGGAGAAAAACGGGAGATGAAAACCGTATTGATGGCGATTTCCGGTCCTTCGGGCGTAGGCAAAGGTACGATCGTAAAGGAATTTTTAAGAAGAAGAAACGACGTGGGCGTTTCGGTATCGTGCACGACGCGCGCGCCGCGTGCGGGTGAAATCGACGGAAAAGATTATTTTTTCATCAGCCGCGAAGAATTTTTGCGGCGGAAGGACGAAGGAGATTTCCTCGAATGGGACGAACATTTCGGAAATTTCTACGGCACGCCGAAATCTTTCGTGGAAGAACAACTGAAAACGAAGTCTCTGATTCTCGAAATCGACGTGGTGGGCGCGCTGAACGCGAAAAAACATTTTCCCGATTGCGTGCTGATCATGATCCTGCCCCCTTCGGTGGAAGAATTGAAAAAGCGTTTGCGGGGCAGATGTTCCGAAACGGAGGAACAGGTGAAAACGCGGCTGGAAAGAATCGATTACGAACTCTCGAAAGAAAAGGAATACGATTATTCCGTGGTGAACGACGATCTGGAAAACGCCGTGAAAAAGGTGGAAGAAATTTACCTTTCCGAACTGCATAAGGCGTAAAGACGGCAATCGTTTAAAAGGCGCGAAAGCGCGGTATAAAATATATTAGGGAGTTTTCTTTCGGTAAAAAGGTCGCCGTGAAAAAGCGGGCGGCATTATAAAGAACGATAAAAAAACACGAACGTGGATGTAAGGAGATAAAAGCATTATGATTAACGAACCTGCGGTAGACGATATGATCAGAAAATTGGGCACGAAAGACGAGCCCGTAAGCCGTTACGCGCTTTGTACGGTGGCGTCGAAACGCGCGCGTCAGATCATCGAAGAAGAGAGAAACGCCGGAATTCATGATTTTGCGGGGAGAGACAAGGAATTGCTTTCCGCCTGCAAGGATATCGAAGAAGGCAGAGTAGTGATCGCGAAGGATTGAGCGTAGCGGAAGAAAGCACGGCAAACGAAACGTTTGCGATAGAAAAGCGTTCCCTCGCTATTTCGGTGGAACCGAAAGGTGCGGAACGGTATTTTTTGCCGCCTCGACGTAGCAGTATCGGGGCGTTTTTTTCGTAAAACGGAAGAACGACGGGAGAAGAAATGATAGCGGAAATCATCGTCGACGTGGCGACGAGCGAAACGGATCGGATATTCGATTACCTCTGCGACGATACGCTCGCGGAGGGCTCCCGCGTGCTCGTTCCGTTCGGCGGAAGGGCTACGGCGGGCTTCGTCGTCGCGCTGAAAGAGAAAAGCGATTATCCCGCGGAAAAATTGAAAAAAGCCGTGGCTGCCGATCCCGTGCCCGCTTTGAATAAAGAATGCCTTATTCTCGCGAAAAAGATAGCGGCGCGTTACGCCTGCCCGCTTGCCGCCGCGCTCAGATTATTTCTGCCGTCGGAAATGCGGAAGGGCAAGGTGCGCGAACTTTTAAAGCGTTACGCGGCGTTATGCGTGCCGTACGATACTCTTTCTTTCCCGAAATCGGCGAAAAATCAGATTGCCGCCGCCGCTTTTTTGCACGAACACGGCAAAAGCGAATGTGCCGCGCTGAACGCCGCATATCCCGGCAGCGTGGCGGCGTTGCAGAAAAAAGGGTATATCGAAATCACCGAAGAACAGGTGCTGCGAGATCCGTATAAAACGCTCGGCGAAAGCGGTACGGCGCATACGCTTACCGAAGATCAGAAGCGTGCCGTTATGTCCGTTCAGAGCGATAAACGAACGGTGCAGTTGCTGCACGGCGTAACGGGCAGCGGCAAGACGGAGATTTATCTTACGTTGATCGCGGATTGCCTGAAACAGGGAAAGTCGGCGATTTTCCTCGTTCCGGAAATTTCTTTGACGCCGCAGATGCTGGTGCAACTTCGCGCCAGATTCGGCAAAAACGCGGCGATCATGCACAGCGGGCTTTCCGCGGGCGAAAAATTCGACGAATGGTGGCGCCTGAGAAGCGGCGAAGCGAAAATCGCCGTAGGGGCAAGGAGCGCCGTATTCGCGCCGCTTGAAAATTTAGGCGTGATCGTGATCGACGAGGAACACGATTCCAGTTATTCTTCCGAAACCGCGCCGCGTTATAATACGTTCGATATTGCTTTGCTTCGTGCGAAATATAACGATTGCAAACTTGTTCTTGGCAGCGCCACGCCGTCGGTGGAAACGTATAAACGTGCGAAAGAGGGCGAATTTAATCTGATTCCCCTTTTAAAACGCGTGAATAAAAAGCCGATGCCCGAGATTATCATCGCGGATATGCGGAAAGAAGCGCGGCGCGGGAACAATACTTCTTTTTCGTTCGCGCTGCAATCGGAAATAGAGGAATGTCTTGCCAAAGGGAATCAGGCGATTTTGTTTTTAAACAGAAGGGGGTATTCGCAGACGGTGATCTGCCGCGATTGCGGGTACGTGGCGAAATGCGAAAGTTGCGATGTGTCGCTCACCTATCATAAAGAGGAGGATTGCCTGAAATGCCATTATTGCGGCGCGAAATATAAAATGCTGCGCGGTTGCCCCGAATGCGGCGGAACGCATCTTACTTATGCGGGTACGGGCACGCAGCGCGTGGAAGCGGAGATTAAAAAGCGTTTTCCGGGCGCACGGGTACTTCGTATGGATAACGACACCACGTCCGGCAAAGAGGGGCATTTCAAAATACTGAAAGAATTCGGCGAACACCGCGCGGATATCCTCGTGGGCACGCAGATGATCGCAAAGGGGCACGATTTCCCCGCCGTTACGCTGGTGGGAATCCTCGACGCGGATATGAGCCTGCATTTTTCCGATTACCGAAGCGGCGAAAGAACGTTTCAACTCGTCACGCAGGTGGCGGGGCGCAGCGGCAGGGCGGAAGAAAAGGGCAAAGTGGTGTTGCAGACGTATGATCCCGAAAACGAAGTGTTGAGATACGCCGTCGCGTACGATTACGAGGGGTTTTACGAAAACGAAATTTCCCTTCGCGCGGCAAGTTTGTTTCCGCCTTTTTCAAAAATCGTCCGCGTGCTGGTTTCGGGAGAGAACGACAAAAAGACGGTGGAAACGCTACGTACGGTGTACGAGGGGCTTTCCGCGTTGCACGAAAGCGAACCGGAAGCGTTCTTGTTTTTCAATCGCATGCGCTCGCCCGTCGGCAGAATTCAGAATAAATTCCGCTATCAGGTGCTGATGCGTCTTGCGGAAACTTCCGTGCTTCCGAAAGTTTACCGTATCTGCGCGGAGGCGAAAAATCGCGACGTGCTCGTTTCGGTGGAAGAGAACCCCGCTTCTCTGGCGTAAGGCGCAATCGTGCGCGTGCGGCGGACAGAGCGGCAAAATATAGAAAAATGCGGAAAACGGAACGATACAAAGAGTCCTGAGAGCCTGTAAAACGGGCGGAACGAAAGGTAAAATCAACGTATTTAAACGGATAGGAGAAAAAGATTATGGCGATAAGAAACGTGGTGCAGGTGGGCGACGAAGTGCTTCGTACGAAGTGTTTCCCCGTGGAGGAGTTCGACGAAAAACTTCACGCGCTTTTAGACGACATGAAAGATACGCTTGAAAAAGAGGACGGGGCGGGGCTTGCCGCGCCGCAGGTGGGCGTGTTGCGCCGCGTTGCCGTGGTGAAAGTGGAAGAAGGGTATTTTGAGTTTATCAATCCCGTGATCACGGCGCAGAAAGGCGTGCAGGAGGGCTGGGAAGGCTGCCTTTCGGTGCGCGGCAAACGCGGTATCGTGGTGCGTCCGCAAAAGGTGGCGGTTTCTTATTACGATCGTTATGGCAAGCCGCAGACGCTTCGTGCCAAAGGCTTTTTTGCCCGTGCGATCTGCCATGAATTCGATCATCTCGACGGGGTGTTGTATATCGATAAGGCAGAATACGTCTGCGCGGAATAAAAGCGGATTTTCGTCGCAATACATTGTCGCGCTGCGCGCCCTGCCCGTAACGACGGGGCTGTCAGATACAGACAGGCGGGCAGGAACGAAGATAAGGCGCAAGAAAAAACGGGGAGGGATTCTTTATGAAAATTTTATTCGCGGGCACGCCCGAATTTGCCGTCGCTCCGCTTGCCGCTTTGGCGGAAACGGGCGAAGTGATTGCCGTGGTGACGCAGGAAGATAAGCCGCAGGGAAGAAAGAGAATGCTTACGCCGTCTCCCGTGAAATCGTTCGCGCTTTCGCGCGGAATCCCCGTATTTCAGCCGAAAAGAATCGGAAACGAAACGGAAGCGTTGAAAAAATACGGAGCGGATATTATGATCACCTGCGCATACGGCCAGATTTTAACGCAGGAAGTACTCGATTGCTTCCCCCTCGGGGTGTGGAATATCCACGCGGGGCTTCTTCCCGCATACCGCGGCGCTTCGCCCGTGCAAAGTTGTATCCTCGGCGGAGAAAAAGAAACGGGCGTGTGCGTAATGAAAACGGCGCTTGCGCTGGACGCGGGAGATATTCTGCTTTGCGAAAAGACGGAAATCGGCGAAAACGAAACGGCAGGCGAACTTGCTTCCCGTCTTTCCGCGCTTTCCGCACCGTTGATCCTGCGCGCCGTAACTCTTTTGAAACAGGGCGGCTATACGCTGAAAAAGCAGAGCGAAGAGGGCGTGCGGATCTATCGGAAAATCACGCGGGAACAGGCGAAAATCGATTTTTCCGTTCCGGCAAAAGCGGCGAACGAAAAGATCCGCGCCATGAACCCCGATCCCGTGGCGTTTGCTTATTTAAACGGCGCGGCGGTGAATTTTTATCGTGCCGAAATCATAGAAGAGGGCGCGCTGACGGAAGAGGAAAAAGCGGCGAAGGCGGGCGAAATTCTTTCGGGTAAGCCGAAAACGGGGCTGATTATCCGTTGCGGCAAAGGCGCGTTGAAAATTCTTTCGTTGCAACCTGCGGGCGGAAAGATTATGACGGGAACGGATTTCCTCAACGGAGGAAAGGGAAGAAAAGGGGAGGCGTTTGCATGACGGGCAATCCTCTGTACGATCCCTATCAGATTCTGATGAAAGTGTATGCGGAAAAGGCCTATTTAAAGCAGGCGATCGCCGATACGTATATCGAAGAAGCATATCGTTCGCGCACGGTGAAAGCGGCGTACGGAGTGTTGGAAAACGACGCGTATCTTTCTTTCTGTATTTCGCATTATGCGGAAAAATCCCCGAAACTTCCCGTCCGCGTGCTCTTGAAAACGGCGCTGTACTTTCTGATTTTTCTCGAAAAAAAGAGATATGCCGTCACGGATTTCGCCGTGGAATTGTGCAAAAAACTCGGAAAAGGCGGCGCGGCGGGGTTCGTCAACGCTTTCCTTCGGAAATTCAACGAAGAAGATGTGAAAAAAGCGTTGCCCGCAGGGAAGAAAGGCGTAATTATCTCTACGTCGTACCCCGAATTTGCCTACGATCTGCTGCATAAAGAATACGGCTCGCGCGCGGAAAAAATCGCCGCCGCAAAAAGCGCGGGGGTATCGGTGCGTTTTCTCGATTCTTCCGAAAAAATCGCAGAGGGCACGCAAAACGAAAATGTCGGTGAAAAAGCGATTTCCGCAGCGGAAAACGCCGCGCCTTATCTTGAAAAAGCGGACGGCGGAGCGATAAAAACGCCGTTTTACGGCGGCTATATCTTTAAAAATTTCGCGCGAGATCGCGCTTACGACGAGGGAAAATACACCTTTCAGTCGGTGGGAAGTCAGGCGATCTGCGATGTGATCGCGCCGTGCGGAAAATTGCTCGACGCCTGCGCAGCCCCGGGAGGAAAAAGCGTTCTGTTATCGGAAAAATGCGGCGAAGTCACCTCTTTTGAACTGCATGAACACCGCGCGGATCTGATCGAAGCCTATGCGAAACGTACGGGCAGAAAAAATATACGGGTGTGCGTGAAAGATTCCCGCGAATACGATGCGTCGTACGAAAAAGCGTTCGACGCCGTGCTTTGCGACGTGCCCTGTTCGGGGTTCGGCACGGTGAGCGAAAATCCCGACATTAAAGTGCTGAAAGACGAAAGCGTGTTTTCTTCTCTTGCGGAAGATCAGCGCAAAATCCTCGATATCTGCTCGGCGTACGTGAAAGAGGGCGGCATGCTGTATTATTCCACGTGTTCGATCTTCCGCCGCGAAAACGACGCGGTAGTGGCGGAATTTCTGAAAAATCACGTCGGATTTACGCCTGTCGGAATATCTTCGCCGCTTGCGCACGAAAAGAAAAAATACGGCTTGCAGTTTCTGCCCGATACCGCTTACGGCGCGGGATTTTACGTGGCGGCGATGAGAAAGGGAGAGAAAACGGAATGAAAAAGATTTTGCAGGATATGTACCTTTCCGAACTCACGGAAGAAATTCTTTCTCTCGGCGAGAAAAAATTCCGTGCGGCGCAGATTTACGCGGGGCTGCTTGCGGGAAAGACGATCGAAGATCTTCCCGCCGTGCCCAAGGCGCTGAAAGAAAGGCTGCTGGAAGAATACGAGAACGCCGCCGTGTGCGTGGAAGAAGTATTTTATTCTTCCGACGGTACGGAAAAATATCTGTTCCGTTTATCCGACGGCAATCTGATCGAAGGCGTGCTGATGAAATACAAGTACGGCTATACGCAGTGCGTTTCCACGCAGGCGGGGTGCCGTATGGGGTGCAAATTCTGCGCCTCTACGTTAAACGGCCTGATCCGCAATCTTACGGCGGGCGAGATTTTATCGCAGATTCTGCTTGTAAATTCCCTGCATAAAAACGATCCCGATCTTGCGGGCGAGGGCAAGGAAAAGCGCGCGGTGACGAACGTTGTGCTGATGGGCAGCGGCGAGCCGTTGGATAATTACGATAACGTAGTGAAATTTCTGCGCCTTGTTACGCAGAAGGACGGGCTGAATATCAGTGCACGGAATATTTCGCTCTCCACGTGCGGGCTCGTGCCGAAGATGTACGCGCTGGCGGAAGAGGGGATTCCTCTGAATCTCACCGTGTCGCTGCACGCCACCGACGACGAGGAGCGGAAGAAAATCATGCCCGTGGCGAACGCGTATAAAATCGCCGATATTTTAAAGGCATGCGCGAACTATTTTGAAAAAACGGGCAGACGTTATTATTTCGAGTATACCCTGATCGACGGCGAAAATTGCGATGAAGCGCATGCGAACGCGCTGATCGCGCTTTTAAAAGGCAAACCCTGCCACGTGAATCTGATCCGCCTGAACGAGGTGAAAGAACGTACGCTGAAAGCGGCGGGGGATAAAAACGCTTACCGTTTTATGGGAATTTTGCAAAAGCACGGCGTATCGGCAACGCTTCGCCGTCAGATCGGCTCGGATATCGGCGGCGCGTGCGGGCAACTCCGCGCGGCGTACGTGGAAGAGAAAAGCGCGGAAGAAGAAATGAGGAGATAAAAAACATGTCGGAAAAAGAAGTAAAAAACAACGGTAAAATCATGATCGCTCCGTCGATTCTGTCGGCGGATTTCTCGAAGATGGGCGAAGAGGTGAAAGGCCTTGAAAAATGCGGCGCGGATCTGATCCATTGCGACGTGATGGACGGCGTTTTCGTGAATAATATCACGTTCGGCATTAAAATGGTGGAGGATCTTCGCAAAATCACTTCGTTGCCGCTCGATTGTCATCTGATGATCGTGCACCCAGAAAAATACGCGGAACGCTTCGTGAAGGCGGGCGCGGATTACGTCACCGTGCATGCGGAGGCTTGCGGCGATACGCTGGAAGATACGTTGCGGCTCATTAAAAACGCGGGCGCGAAATGCGGTGCGGTGATCAATCCGGATACCCCCGTTTCCGCTGTCGAAAAGGCGATTCCGCTCTGCGATATGGTGCTTGTGATGAGCGTGTTTCCGGGGTTCGGCGGGCAGAAATTCATTGCTTCCGTACTGGATAAAGTGAAAGAAATCCGCAGCATAATCGATGAAAAAAATCTGAACTGCCATGTGGAAATCGACGGCGGGATCAACGCCGAAACGGTGATCGCCGCAAAGGCGGCGGGGGCGAACGTCATCGTGGCGGGCAGCGGTATATTCAAAGCGGAAGATCGCGCCGCCGCAATCGAAACGCTCAGAAGGGCGTAAATCCGTTTGTCCGCAATGCGGGAAAGTTTGTTGCGCGCGCGTTGAAACGTAACGAACGATATACGAAATATAACGAATAAACAGAACGCCGCGGGGAGATGAAGCCCTCTGCGGCGTTTTCACGTTTTTTTCTTTTTCCGGCATACAATACAGAAAAACGGTCGGCGTATTCTGGCAAAAAAATTTCGCGGCGGAAGAGGGACGACAACAGGATCTTTCCGCAAAAGAGGATTGGCTTTTTTGCAGACGAACGCGCCGCAATAAGGAGGATAAAAGCATTGATTATCTGTATCAAGCCGCCCGCGCCCGTGCGTTGGATTTTACGTATTTTTCACCCGAAAAAGCCGTGATGTACGCCGATTTACATTGCGATCTGCTCTCTTATCTTTCTTCCTTCGCCCGAGAACCGCGCTCGGGCTCGCCGCAAAACGAAACCTTACCGAAGCGCGCCCGGAACGGGAAAAAGAAAAAATGCGCAGGATGGCGGAAAAACGCATGCGATTTTCGTCGCACGTTGCGGCAGAGGGAAAAGCGTGCGGAAGAGGGAAAAAGAAAGGCGATCGCCGATTTTTCTTATGCGAAGTGCGCATTGCAATGCTTCGCTCTGTTCTGTAAAGGAGAAAGCGCGGAGGACGAAGGCGAAATTTTCGATCAACTCGATTTGTTTCTGGAAATCCGCGCCGCGCTTCGCCTCGGCGGCGTACATGCCGTACTTACGACGGAGGGCGGCGGAGCCACCTGCGGCGATACGGAAAAATTAGGCGCGTTGTTTCACGCGGGAGTGAAGATGTTTTCTCCCGTGTGGAATAACGATAATTCTATGAGCGCGGCTTGCAATCACGCGGGCGCGCTCACGGAAAAGGGAAAAAACGCCGTGGCGTTTGCTTTGGAAAGCGGCGTGATTCCCGATATTTCTCACGTTTCCGACGACGGAACGAGGCAGATTTTTTCTTTGGCAAAGGCGCGTAAAAAAGCCGTCGTCGCTTCCCATTCCCTCGTGCGCGCATTGTGCCCGAACGGACGGAACCTCACCGATTCGCAGATTTCGGAAATCGCCGATTCGGGCGGAGTGGTCGGCGTATGTTTCGTATCCGATTTTGCGGGAAAGTATCCGCTCGAAGAGCATATCGCCTATCTCGTGAATAAAGGCGGAGAAGATTGCGTCGCACTCGGCGGCGATTTTTTCGGTTGCGAAAATTCTCTCGTTTGCGGCGCACGGAATATGCCTGCTTTTTTCCGCTCGCTCGAACGATATTTTTCTCCGCGGCTGATCGAAAAAATCGCTTACGGCAACGTGCGGCAACGCCTGCCGTCGCTCTTCATGTAGCGGCGAAGATCCGATGATAAAAAAGCGGAATCTTCGTTATCGTAAGGCTTTTTCTGCCGATTTTTTTCGTTCGGACGGACGGAGGAAATGTAACGGCAAAACAATAACGCTTGCTTTTTTATGAAAAACTCTTGACAAAACAGTAACGCAGGGATATAATGAAAACGTAAGCAGGATATAAATTCCTGCGGACAGGATCAAAACAAAGGAGATCGGGAGGAAGAAAGGAATGAAAAAATTGTGGAAAAAGGCGGCTGCGGCGGGCGCGGCGTTATTGTTTACGTCGGTTTTGGCGATGCCTTTTGCGGCATGCGCGAACGATTCGGGGGAGGACGGTAAGGAATCCGTTCTGTTTGCGGATATGTTTTCGCAGAATCTCGTTCTCGTGCAGAACGAAAACGAGAAATGGGGCTACATCGATAAAACGGGTGCGGAAGCGATCGCATGCACATATGACGACGCGAAAATGTTTTTCAACGGACTCGCTCCCGTAAAGTCGGGCGATAAATGGGGATATCTCGACGAAAAGGGTAACATGGTGATCGAAGCGAAATTCGATACGGCGGGGTATTTTTACGATAATAAGACGGCGGTTGTCGCCGAGAATACGGCTAGCGGAAAAAAATACGCGCTGATCGATAAAACGGGCGCATATCTCACCGAAGCGAAATTCGACGCGCTCGACGCGTTCATCGATACCTTTTCGATTTATGCGGGAAAAATCGTAGAAACGTCTGCTTCCGCCGTAAAAATCGACGGAAAATACGGCATGATCGATACGCAGGGAAAATACGTGCTCGATCCCGTGTACACTTCCGTACAGGGCGGTACGGTGAACGGCGGGTACGTGATAGAACGCGCGAAAGCGGGCGAAGAAAGTAAAACGGAAAGCAACGTAACGGACGGAAGCGGCAAGATTTTGTTGCCCGAATGGTATGAAGATATCGGCACTACGTTCGATACGAAATTCATTCCCGTGGAAAAGGACGGGAAATGGGGCGCGGTGAACGCCTCGGGAAATATCGTCGTTCCGATGGAATACGACGGAATCGACGGCTTCGTAAACGATCGCGCTACGTATCGCGACGGCGGAAAATACGGCGTGATGGACGAAACGGGCAAAAAACTGACGGAAGCCGTATACGATAATATCGAAACGTACGGCTCTCTGCTCGGTAAATGCTCCGCCGCTTCCGCGCGGAAAGGCGAAAAATGCGGCTTGCTCGGAAAAGACGGAAAGGAACTTACGGAATTTGTTTACAAAGAGGTCAATCTCGTGGGCAAAAATCTGTACGTCTGCACCGACGCGGAAGAAAAAGAAACGTTGATCGACGATACGGGAAAGGTACTCGCGGAAGCGGGAAAGTACGCGGAAATTCTTCCGGGCGACGGTAATTCCAAAGGGCTCACCACCACTACGGGCTACCTGCTGATCAAAAACGTCGAGGGGAAATACGGCGTATTGAAGGCGGACGGAACGGAAGCGATCGCACCGCAGTACGAAGAGATCGAATCCTGCGTGAACGGAATGATCACCGTGAAAAAGACGGGCGAAAACGGGAAAACGCTTTACGGCGTATACACCGTGGAAAATAAGGAAGTGATTCCTTTCGGAAAATACGACGAGACGGAAGCGCCCATGTACACCGACGGCTATATTGTCGTAGAAAAAAACGATCTGAAAGGCATCGCGGATAAAGAGGGCAACGCGTTCGTAGAGCCGAAATATAAGGAAATCATCGGCTTCAATATCGTTTACCTGTTGCTTACCGACGCATTTCATTAAGCCGCCGAAACGTCGATTCGCGGCATAATAAGGCAGGCGGTAAAGCGTAAATAAAGCAGAAAAAATCCTTTCCGTATCAGCGGAAAGGATTTTTTTGTCCTTTAATTTTTCGTCTGATATTTCGCTGTTTTAAAGTCCGTAAAAAACGTGATTGATCAGGCGTAAAAAGTTTTTCGGGGAAAGACGCCGCGCGTTAAGCGGCGGTCGCCTCAAATTTTTGTTTGAATGCTTCCTTGCCGAAATCCGCCGCATTCTCCGCGTTTTCCGTTCCCGGAACGGATACGATCGTAACGTCGGTTTTCAGGTCGATCGTCACGTCCGCGCCCGTCATCGCAAGAAGCGAAGATACGGCGTCTTTGCCGAGCGTGATTTCCGCATAGAGGAACGCGCCGTTCTCGCTCAGATGAATTTTTTCCGAAATCGCTCCGTCCATAACGGCGGCCTCTTCTTTCAACGCCGCAAATACGGAGGAAACGTTCGTTCCGATGTCGCCCGCGCTTGCAATCACCTGCGCGATCGTGCTCTTTTTCAGCGTTTTAATCGTCTCTCTCAGCATGAGTTTCAACGAGGTAAGGTCGATTTCCGCGCCCGCTTCCTGCAAAGCCGCTTCGATCAACGTTCCGATTTTCGTATCTTTCCCAAGCGTTTTGTACATATCGAGATCGATATAATCTTTCAGCGTCGCCTGTTCTCCGCTTTCGTTTTTCACTTCCAGAAGAGCCAGAATTTTATCCGCGAGATCGTTGATTTTCTCCGTGGTTACGCCGTGCGCTTCGAGGTTCGCGAACACTTCGCCGAGCGTTACGTCGAAAAGATCGGGCAGTTTTTCGATTATTGCGAACGTGCCCGCGCCGACGTATTTATCCACGAATTTTTCAACGGTCAGTTTTTCGAGGTCGCTGATCAGCGCGGTGTAGAAATCCGCCTTGTTCGTCAGCACGTAGCCGTCGCCTTTTGTTTCTTTCGCAAGATCGTAATACAAAGCGAGCATATGCGCCGATTGCTTTTCGGAATTTATTCCGTAAGCGGTTGCCGTTTGCGTAAGGAAGGACAATAAATCGTCGTTTAAAAGGGCAATCAGATCGTCCGTTTTGTTAAACAGCACGTTCAGCAGCATTTCCGCGGCGGTTTGCGCCGCTTCGTCCGGGCCGTCCGCCGTATCGTCGCCGCTTATATCCTGCAGAGAAAGAGTCGTCGTGTTGTCGTTGTCCGTCGAGGGAACGTCGGTAGGGTAGTCGGGTTCTTCGCCGCCGATCTGTCCGATCAGATCGAGGATATTTCCCGAAAAATAACTGCTTGCTTCCGCGTCGGGCGTTTCTGCATAATCGTCGCCGGTTTTCGGGAAAATTTCTCCCGCCGCATATAAGTAATTGCCTTCCAGCAGGAACGATGCCACGGCTTTTTCTTCGCCCGTCTTCTGCGCCTCGCCCGCATCACCCGTCTGTTCGTATTCTTCCGCGAAGAGTACGGCTTTTCCGTAGCAGAGAATTTCCCCGTCGCCGTCGAAGCCGAAATAGGCGTAGCCGCTTTCTAAGGTGGCTTTTACGATCGAAATCACGTTCGTTTCTTCGTCGTATTCGTATTCAAAAGAGAAAGGATTCAGTTGAACGTTTACGCCCGTATGTGTTTCGGATAAATCGAAAGACGCCGCGTAGTTTTTCAGAAATTCATCCGAAACGTACGGTTTGCCGCAGGTTAAGCAGGCGATCGTTCCGTCGTCATGCCCCGTTGCGGGGATTTCTTCCGTTTCCTCTTCGCCGCAGGAACAAACGCGTTTTTTCTCGCCTTTCGTCTCGCAGCCCGCTTCCGTCATCACCACCCACGCGCCGTATGTATGCGTATGAGTCGTGCTTCCCGAATCTTTGTCGTCGCAAGCCGCCGCGGAAAATGCCGTGAATACGGTCATCGCGCCCGAGAGAACGATTGCCGCCGTTTTCTTGAATTGCATAATTGATACCTCCTTGAATTTTCGTTCGCCGCCAATTGCTTTTTTTCGGAATTTTTGAAATATCGCACGTTTCAAAAACGCCGCCGTCGGAAACGGAAGATCTTATTCCGACTTCATTATAACACTTGTTTTTTATAAAGTCAAGTTTTTCACAAGCCGTTTTTATTTTATGCGAAGATCGCCGAAAAGGGGAACGGAGAGGGGAAACGCGGAAAAATATTTTCCGCAACGTTCCGCGCCGCCGCAACGCGCTCTGCCGCGATCCGCCCGCCTCGCCGCCCGCGGAAAGAAAAAAAGGAAGAAAACAACGAAAAAAGCACTCCCTGATTTTTAGGAGTGCTTTCGATTTTTTTGCCGTTGATCCGATCGTTCCGATCGGCGGGGCGTTACGCTCTTTCAGCCTTTTTCAAGCATCTCGTGCAAACGTAACCTTTCACTTCTTTGCCGTCTTCCACGTAAGACACTTTCTGTACGTTGGCTTTGAACGTTCTTCTGGTTTTACGATTGGAGTGGCTGACGTTGTTTCCGGAAGCCTGACCCTTACCGCAAATGTTGCAAACTCTTGACATATTATACACCTCCGCCGCGAATTTTTCTGTAATCAGTATAGCCCGTTTATCGTAATTTTCAATCGGGAAACAGGCGTCGAAAGCCGCATGAATGCTTCCCGCATAAAAAACGAGCATAAATAATATAGCACGATTGAAAAAAAATAGCAATAAAAAACGGGGCGAAAAGCGTAAAAAAATAAAAAAATATTTGTATG
Organism: uncultured Christensenella sp.; assembly: GCA_905203015.1. Taxonomy (GTDB): domain Bacteria; phylum Bacillota; class Clostridia; order Christensenellales; family Borkfalkiaceae; genus Scatosoma. The sequence continues at coordinate 214,598 of CAJKUC010000001.1, forward strand.
ATAAGTTTTTTGCTTGCAAATAGACGAAAAATGCGTTACAATATAAGAGAACTTGGAGATATACGATGTCAGTAAATACCAGCAACGCTTACGGAAAAATCTCTATATCCGATCTCGCGATAGCGAAAGTGGCTTCCCACACCGCTATGGAGTGTTACGGTATCGTGGAACTTGTTTCCCGCCGTTTCACCGATTCGCTTGCGGAACTTTTAAAAAAGGACGCGGGCGGGCGAGGCGTAAAGGTGACCACTTCGGGAAATCGGATCTACGTAGACGTATACGTTATTATTAAGTACGGCGTATCGATCGGCGCGGTGGCGGATTCCCTGCGCGAAGCGATTAAGTACAAAGTGGAAAATTTTACGGGTATGATCGTGGACACCGTAAACGTCAACGTTATCGGAGTAAAACTATAAATCGATATGTACAAGCGTTTCGTTTTTTGAAATAACGAGAAACGAAGCGCGTTTTTACGCGGCCTTTCGGGCGCGCGGTTACTCCGTTTTTTACATTACGGATTAAAGGAGCAGAAAATGCAGAAAACCATAAACAGCACCGAATTTCGGAAGATGATCGTGCTCGGATCGCAGGCACTCGATAAAAATCGGGCAAAGGTAGACGCGCTGAACGTCTTCCCCGTTCCCGACGGCGATACGGGTACGAATATGTCGCTCACCATGCAGTCGGCTGTGCGGGAACTTTCTTCCTGCACGTCCAACGCGTTCATGGAAGTGTGCGACGCCGTATCCCGCGGCGCGCTTCGCGGGGCTCGCGGCAATTCGGGCGTTATTCTATCCCAGATTTTACGCGGTATTTGTTCCGTCGTTCGCGAATGCGGCGAGGAATTCGATACCAAAACGTTTGCAAAAGCCATGGCGGCGGGCACGAAAGTGGCGTACAGCGCGGTATCCTCGCCGAAAGAAGGCACGATCCTCACCGTTATCAGAATGATGAGCGACGAAGCCGTAAAGATCGGTTCGAGAAAGAAAAACTTCGAGGATTTCTTTCAGGCGGTGATCGAAGAGGGCGAACGCGCTCTCGCAAAAACGCCGGAACTGCTTCCCGTATTGAAAAAAGCGGGCGTCGTGGATTCGGGCGGCGTGGGGCTGATGACGATTTTCAACGGCTTCCTCGCGTTTTTGAAAGGCGAAGAGGTGAAGGAAATTTCTTCTTCCGATACTTCCGCCGTAAAGGCGATGAGTGACGAATTCGGCGATAATTCCGATATCATCAATCTCGACCTCGGCGAAATTCAATTCGCTTACTGTACGGAATTTTTCATCATCAATTTAAAAAAGAGCACCACTCTTGCCGACATCGATCGTTTGAGAGAACGCCTGAACGAACTGGGCGACAGCGTGATCTGTATCGGCGATCTGGATCTTGTAAAGGTGCACGTGCACACCAATCAGCCGGGCGTTGCGCTTACGTACGCGCTGGGGCTGGGGGAACTCGATCGCCCGAAGATCGAAAACATGCTGGAACAGAATCGTCAACTCCGCGCGAAACGCGAAGCGGAAAAGAAAGATATGGGCATGCTCGCGATCTGCGCGGGGGAAGGCCTTGCCGGAATTTTCAAAGATCTCTGCGTGGATAAAGTGATCGAAGGCGGGCAGACGATGAATCCTACGGCGGGCGACATCGCTTCCGCAGCGCAAAAAATCAACGCGCGCGATATCTTTATCTTCCCGAACAATAAAAATATCATTCTTGCGGCGGAACAGGCGAAAGAACTCGTCGAAAACCGCACGATTCACGTAATCCCCACGAAGAACGTGCCGCAAGGATTCGCTGCGGCGTTGCAGTTTAATCCCGAAGTTTCGGTGGAAGAAAATAAAGTGAACATGATTCACGCGCTGGATAACGTGAAAGCGGGGCAGGTGACGTACGCCGTGCGCGATACGTCGCTCAACGGATTTTCCATCTCGAAAGGCGATATTATCGGGCTTGACGATAAAAAGATCCTTGCGAAATCTTCCAATGCGCCCGATACGGTGCTTCGGCTTCTCGGTAAACTGAAAGAGGATACGCACGAGATGATCACGCTGTATTACGGCGAAGGCGTTACGGAAGAAGACGCCGCCGCGCTCGCGCAGCAGGTGGGCGAAAAGTACCCCGATTGCGATGTAGACTATCATTTCGGCGGTCAGCCCGTATATTATTACATTCTTTCCCTCGAATAAAATCGGAAAACGATTTTTCTTCCCGTCGTCCGTTCGCGGCGCCGGCAGGAAAAAGGTTTCGTATCGTCGGAAATAATCGGTATATTTTAAAAGCGGGCGGCGGAAAAGTCGTTTCCCGCTTTTTATCTTTTAAAACGGCGCCGGACAAAAAACGCCGTAACGGCGCGTGGGGGATACGCCGCGCATCGTGCATAACAGGCAGAATGGCGCGCGCAAAATAAATACGGCGGTAAACTACGGCAGACGGAGGAAAAAAGAAACGGTATGAAAGTTTCGTTGCTTCGCAGTATCGGCGAAAAAAGAGAAAAAGATTTCGCGAAAATGGGCATCACCACGGCGGAAGAACTCGTCCGTCATTATCCCCGCGCCTATCTCGATCTTACGGAACGCTCTACGCTGAAATACGCGGCGCATAACGAAACGGTGCTGATCGCCTGCGAAGTGGTGCGGCTTGCCCCGCCCGTGTACGGCGGAAAACGTTACGTGAAAGCGTTTTGTTCGCAGGACGGCTTCGCGTTCACGGCGGTGTGGTTTAATCAGCCGTACGTGGCAACGAAACTGAAAGCGGGCGAATATCTTTTTTACGGCAGAGTGCAAAGAAAATTCGGCGCGGTATCGATCGTCAATCCCACGTTCGAGCCGCTCGATAAAAATTATCGGCTGAAAGGCATCGTGCCCGTATACCCTTTGAAAGGCAATCTCAATCAGAAAACGGTGCGCGGCGCCGTGAAAGAAGCGCTCACGCGCGTGTCGCTCGCGTCCCTGATCCCCGAAAGCGTCGCCGCAAAATATCGTTTGCCGTCTTTGGAACGAAGTTATTACGCGGTGCATTGCCCCGAAGATCTCGCCTCGAAAGACGCGGGCAGCGAACGCGTGGCGCTGGAAGAGTATTTTCTTCTGCTTTCGGCGTTCCGCCTCGTGAAAGGCGGCAGAGAAGACGTACGCGTGCATAAATATACGGTAACCGCGGGCGACGTAAAAGAATTTTCCTACCGCTTCGGCTTTGAATTTACCGACGGGCAGAAAAAAGCGGTGAACGAAATTTTCGCGGGGGTGAACGCTCCGTCGCCGATGAACCGCCTGTTGCAGGGCGACGTAGGCAGCGGTAAAACGGCTGTTGCGCTCTGCGGCATTTATATGGCGGTGAAAAGCGGGTATCAGGCGGCGTACTTGTCGCCTACGGAAGTGCTTGCCGCGCAGAATTACGCGCTACTGAAAAAGTATTTTCCCGAATATTCCGTAGCGTACCTCGCGGGCAGTATTTCCGCGAAAGAGAAAAAAGAGATCAAGGAAAAAATCAGAAGCGGCGAAGCGGATATCGTCTGCGGTACGCACGCCGTGCTGCAAAAGGACGTAGAGCCGCCCGCGCTGTCTTTTATCGTGTGCGACGAACAGCATCGTTTCGGCGTGGCGCAGCGCAACGCTCTTTCCGAAAAAGGCGAGGGCGTGGATATGCTTGTGATGAGCGCGACGCCTATTCCGCGTACGCTGTCGCTGGTGTTTTACGGCGATCTCGACGTCACCACGATCACGGATAAGCCTAAATCGCGGCAGGAAGTTTCCACAAGTCTGATCGCCCCCGGCAGATACGAGGATATGCTCGATTATATCGGCGGGGAAGTGAAAAAGGGCAGACAGGCGTATTTCGTCTGCTCGAAAATCGACGGGGAAGAAGACGGCGACGGCGCGATCGTTTCCGTGAAAGAACGATACGAAGAATTGAAAACGCGCCTGCCGTATGTGCGTTTCGCTCTTTTGCACGGCAAGATGAAAGAAAAGGAAAAGGACGAGGTGATGACGGCGTTCAAAAACGGGGAATACGATTGCCTCGTATCCACCACGGTGATCGAGGTGGGCGTAGACGTACCGAATGCCACGATTATGGTGATTTACAACGCCGATCGTTTCGGACTTTCGCAGTTGCACCAACTTCGCGGCCGCGTGGGGCGCGGTTCGGAAAAAAGTTATTGCTTCCTTCTTTCCGATACCGATTCCGAAACGGCGAAAGAGCGCTTGCTTACGCTGAAAAATACCACGGACGGCTTTAAAATCGCCGAAAAAGATCTGGAAATGCGCGGCGGCGGAGATTTCCTCGGCACGCGGCAATCGGGAAAAATGCTTGCCGACATCAAGAATCTGAAATACGGCGCGCAGGTGATTTTCGAGGCAAAAAAACTGTGCGACGAAACGTTTGAAAACGGATTGGATACCGACGAACTTCGACGAGGCGCGATGAAAAAATACGAGAGTCTGAAAGACGTAGTGATGAACTGACGATATATCGCCGCAGTAATAGGAAAAGAAAACGAACGGGGTAGTGGTGAAATTTTTACGGCACACGCAGGTATGGCGGCATTACGGCATGGCGGGAAGCGTGCGTTAAAGGTTGCAGAAAATGAAAAAACAATGGATCGGCGCTATTTTATTGCTCTTTGCCACAATCATCTGGGGCGTGGCGTTCGTGGCGCAGACGGCGGCTTCGGATTCTATCGGCTCGTTCACGTTCAACGCCGCGCGTTCTCTGATCGCGGCGGTGCTGTTGAGCGCGATCGTTGCGGGAAAAGAAAAAATTTCTGAAAAGCGCCTGATCGCGGTGGGAAAAGCATACGAAAAATCGGCACGAAGAAAATATCTGAAAAAATCGCTGTTTTCGGGCGTTTTCTGCGGACTTGCGCTGTTTGCCGCGGTGAATTTTCAGCAGTTCGGCATCGAAAAATATCCCGAAGGTGTTTCCGCTTCCGGGCGCGCGGGCTTTCTCACGGCAACGTACGTGGTGATCGTGGCGGCGTATTCGGCGATACGGCATAAAAAATTGCACCCCGTTACGCTGATTTCGTGCGTAGGGTGCCTCGGCGGGATGTATCTTCTCTGCATGCACGGCGGCGTTTCAAAAATTTATTTCGGCGACGTTTTAGAACTCCTCGGCGCGCTTTCTTTCGCCGTGCAGATTCTTATCGTGGATAAATATTCCGGTCTCGACGGCGTTGCGCTTTCCTGCGCGCAATTCTGGACGACTGCCGTGATTTCCGCCGTGTGCGCCGTGATTTTTGAAACGGTGCGCCTTTCCGATCTGATTTCGGCATGGCTGCCCGTCGTGTATGCGGGCGTGATGTCTTCCTGCGTGGGGTACACGTTTCAGATTCTCGGGCAGAAATCCGTCAGACCCGCCGTGGCTTCGATGATCATGAGTCTCGAATCCGTTTTTGCCGCGCTTGCGGGCTGGATGATTCTCGGCGAAAAACTTTCCGGGGTCGAACTCCTCGGCTGTGCGCTCGTGTTTGTTTCTGTGATTTTATCGCAGTTGAGTTCCGCGGGCGAAGCCTCGCGAAAGGAAAAGGGCGAGCAAAACATAAACGCGGATAAAAATTCGGAGGAGAAAGAGGAAAAATGAAACTTACGATGCTCGGAACGGGAAACGCCCTTGTGACGGAAGTGTATAACACCTGCTTTTTGCTTGAGGACGAAACGCGGGAAAACGACGGATATTTTCTTGTGGACGCCGGCGGCGGCAACGGCATTTTAAAGCAGTTGAAACGCGCGGGAACAAATTGGCGCGACGTGCACGAAATCTTTATCACGCATAAGCATATCGATCATTTTCTCGGCGCGCTGTGGCTGATCAGAATGATTCTGCAAAAATCCGCGAAAGGCGAATATAAAGGCGAAACGAATATCTACGGGCACGATGAAGTGATTTCTCTTCTTTTGCTTACGTCGCGCGCGCTTTTAAACGAAAAAGAGATCGGGCAGATCGGCAAAACGCTGCATTTTATCGCCGTTTCCGACGGCGAAAGCCGCACGATTCTCGGCAGAGAAGTCACGTTTTTCGATATCCGTTCCACTAAGGCGAAACAGTACGGCTTTTGCATGCGGCTGAAAAACGGCGAAAAATTCACCTGCTGCGGCGACGAGCCGTATAACGATTGCGAGGAAAAATACGCAAAAGGCAGCGAATGGCTGATGCACGAAGCGTTTTGCCTGTATTCGCAGGCGGATAAATTTTCGCCGTACGAAAAACATCATTCCACGGTGAAAGACGCGTGCGCGCTTGCCGAACTCCTCGGCGTTAAAAATCTGATTTTATATCACACGGAAGATTCTGCGATTCAACGCCGCAAAGAGGCGTACGCCGAAGAGGGAAAAGCGTTTTATCACGGCAATCTGTTTATCCCGGACGACCTCGAATCGGTCGATATCAAGGAGGAATAACGGCGCTGCTCGTTGTATATCTTAAGGAAAAAGGCAAACGCCCGAACGTCGAAAAACTTTATAACAAAAAAAATCAAGAGCGGGAATGTTCGTTCCCCGCTCTTGATTTTATTTGATACTTAGATCTTTGCAAAATTGTATAATTTTAATCGTCGTCGTTATCGGAATCGTTCTTTTTCCGATAAATATCGATGTGATTGTTATTTTTGTCTTTCCAGGTCGTCCATCCGTTAGAACTGCGCCCCAGTACAACGGCGGAAGCCATCGAGGGGGTAGTGGCGGAAAAATCTTTGCGGGATACGCCGTCTTTTTCCTGCAAATCGTTTCGTGCGGCTTTCCAACTTTCCACGGTGAGATTGCGCACGGCTCCAAGGTTTGCGCCTTTTTTCACCGTCAGTTTGCCGTTTTTTACGATCATTTCCGCGTGAACGCGTCTGTTGTCTTTTTGTTTTACGTCTAATGTATATGTTCCGTCCGGAATGAGGGCTGTTTCTACGGCTTCCGTGGCATTTTCAAAAATCCGCGCTTTGTTTTCCTGCGCGGGGTATACGATTTTTCCTTCAAACGACGATAACAGTTGTATCACTTCGTTGATATTCAGCGAGAAAAGTTCCGTGTTCGATACGCGGCTTCGGCTGAAAAGACTGTCTAACAGCCGCTCTTTTTCTTCGTAACCGCTCAATTCTATGGCAAATTGCCGTTTCAGTCCGCTTACGTTGCGATACCCGTTGCTTTCGAGATACGTCATTCGTTGAGAAAAATTGTCCGAACCGGTTTTTCCTATTTTTATCAGCCCGTCGACCACCGTCGACATTACGTATATAATCCCTTTTGCCATTTGTATTATTTTTCCGATTGCAAAGCCCCGTTTCAGCCGCACGGAACGTTGAGCAAAGATCCGCCGCAAAAAAGCACAAAGCGCGGCGCTTTTATCGCGCGATTTCCGTAAAATATCAGCCGACGATTTCCGCGTTGGAGGCGAAGCGGCGCACCGATTCGATCGCCGAAACAACGCCGTCGATCGTGTCGTACGTTTCGCCCGTGCAGATTACGGAATTTTGCGCGTTATGCAGTTTGTAATAAAATCTGCCGAATTTGTCTTTGTCGATGAAAAAATTGCCGTCGGCGCAATTTTTGCGTACGGATTCCACGGCTTTTTCCGCCGTTTTTTTGGCGGATACTTCTTCGGTGGAAAGCATCAGTTGCCCGTTGTTCGCATACAGTTTTGCGGAAAAACCGCCGTTTTCCGATTGCTCGATTTTCCATTTTCCCATCTGTGCTTTCTTCGCGGGGGGTGTCACAGGGGCGGGCGTATAATCGATAAATCTTTCGCCTTCGTACAGTTCGGCGGAAACGGGGGAATCTTTCGCGATTCGTTTCACCGTTTCCACTGCTTTTTCGCAGCCGTCTTTCGTCTTGTAAATTTCGCCCACGCAAAGCAGTCTGTTGCCCGCGCTCTTTAATTTGTAATAGTAATCGCCGCCTTTATCGCGGTAAATAATAAAATTGCCCGTTTCCACGCCTTTTATGATGGTAGCCACGCCGTTTCTCGCGCCGTCTTCCGTGGAGTAGATTTCGCTGGTAAGCATCACTTCGCCGTTGGAAGCGCACAATACGGAAATATACGCGCCTTCGCCTTTCACCGCGATTCTCCATTTTCCGAGCATACGCATCGCGGGTTTTTCCGCCGCTTTCGTTCCTTTTGCCGCTTTCGTCGAGCCGTTTGCGTTTTTCGCGTTCTTTGCCGTTTTTGCTTCTTTTTCCTGCGTGTTACCGGCGGAAAAGATGGTTCCCTTTTCTTCGTTTTTCTGTTTCATCGTCTTTTGCTCCTCGTCTTTTGTTTCGTCTGTGTCGGCGGTTTTCGCCGCTTCGTCCGTAGTCGCTTCCTTTGTAGGTTCGTCGCTTTCCAGCCGCTCGTTTTCCTCGGTTTCTTCCTTTTGCGCTTCGTTTTCCGCTTCGGGTACGGCGTCGGCTTCAGTCATCGTTACGCTTTCGGTTTCGCTATCGTCCGCCGTTTCGTCGTTTTCGGCAACTGTTTCGTTCGTTTCGGCTTTTTCCGATGTGCCGTTCGCTTCAGATGCCTTTTCCGCAAGATTGCCGTCTGCGCTTGCGGCGGCGGATTTTTTCCTGCTCTTTTTTACGCCGCACACGATCGCAACGATTACGATCGCCAGCAGAACGATCAACGTAATCAATGCGATCACGCCCGCCGCCGTGCCCGAAATTCCCGTTTTTTCGCCGATAGAATCAAACGCGTCTTTCAATTTTTCGATCATCTTGCCGCCTCCCCGGATCGCCTTGCCGCCGATCTGTTTTTCTTTCGATTATATAATACCACATGTAAAGAAATTTTGCAAGAAGAAAACAATTTTTTTCGTTAAAATTCACGCAATTTTCTTGGTTTTTTGTAAAAAATCACCGTTTTTTCATATCTTTTCCGCCGTTGCTTTGCCGAGGAAAGAAAGGGGGGATTTCCATAAAAAATTTTTTTTCGACAAAAAACTTCCGCCGCCCGTTTTCTGTTTTCCGAAGCGGCGGAAGCATAGCCCGCGTTATTTTTTCCGAACGTTAATATTCACGAAAATTATTCTTCTTTTTCGGCGGCTCTTTCCGCGGCGATTTTTTCGGCGAGTTCGCGGGGTACTTCTTCGTAATCGAGAAATTCCGCCGCGAATTTTCCGTTTCCGCGCGTAATCGAACGGAGCGCGGTGGTGTATTGCAATAATTCCGCCTGCGGCGCTTCCGCAAGAACGATCGTCTTATCGCCGTCGGCGGCGGTGCCCATGATTCTGCCGCGCCGTTTGTTGATATCGCCCATCACGTCGCCGAGATAGTCGTTTTTCGCTACGATTTTCAGTTTATAGTACGGTTCCAGCAGCACGGGCTTCGCGTTTTTCAGCCCCTCGCGGAACGCAATCGCCGCCGCCGCTTTGAACGCCGCTTCGGAGGAATCCACTTCGTGATACGATCCGTCGTATAATACGGCTTTCACTCCCGTCACGGGATAGCCCGCCAGAGGGCCTTTTACAAGGCTTTCCCGCAATCCTTTTTCCACGGCGGGGAAGTACGATTTCGGCACTGCGCCGCCCACCACTTCTTCGTCGAAAACGAATTCTTCGTCGCACGGCTCGAAACGGATTTTGCAGTGCCCGTATTGTCCGTGTCCGCCCGTTTGCTTCTTGTATTTTCCCTCGGCTTCCGCCGTGCCGCGTATCGTTTCGCGATAGGCGATTTTCGGCGTGGAGAGTTTCATATTCGCTCCGTAGCGCGCTTTCGCCTTTTTCGATAAAATTTCAAGGTGCGTTTCGCCTTGCCCGCCCAGCAGTATTTCGCCCGTCTCCGCGTTTTTTTCCACGGAAAAGGTAAGATCTTCTTCTTTCATTTTGTTCAACGCGGCGAAAATTTTATCTTCTTCGCCTTTCTTTTCCGCGCTCACCGCCATGAAGAACGTGGGGCGGGGGAAGTAAATCGGCGAAAATTTCACTTTCGCGGCGGGATCGCATAACGTATCGCCCGTGGAAGTGACGGAAAGTTTCGTTACGGCGCAGATGTCGCCCGCTACGGCTTCCGTCACGCTTTCCGTCTTTTTGCCAAGAACGTTGAAAATCTGCCCGATGCGTTCTTCTTCGCCTTTGTTCGCGTTGAACGCCATGCTGCCGCTTTTTAATACGCCGCGGAAAATTTTAAGATAGGTGGTCTTGCCGGAGAAGGGATCCACTACGGTTTTGAACGCCTGTGCGGCGAGCGGCGCGGCGGGATCGGGCAGCACGTTCACCACTTTATCCTGAGTAAGATCTTCCGCAAGCGTGTTCACCCGTTCGTTTGCCTGCGGCATATACGTCACGATTTCGTTGAGCAGGTTGATTACGCCCCGATTGAAAAGCGCGCTTCCCGCCATCACGGGGATAACGTTTCCCGAGGCGATGCCCACGCGTATGCCGTGAATCATTTCGTCCTTTTGCAGGGTTCCTTCTTCAAAATATTTTTCCAGCAGCGTTTCGTCGTTTTCCGCCGCCGTTTCCACGAGGCTTTCCCGCATCGCGTTCATCTGATCTTTCAGATTTTCGGGCACGGGAATTTCTTCCGTGCCGTTTACGCGGAATAAGAAGGCTTTTTCCCGAATGGCGTTCACGCAGCCCTGCATTTTCCCGTTTTCCATAATCGGGATCTGTATCGGAGCCAGTTTTCCCGGGTATTTTTCTTTCAGCGCGTTCACCGTACCGGGGTAATCCGCGTTTTCCTTATCCATGCCGTTGATAAAGATAATCAAAGGCTTTTTCAACCTCAGGCAGTAATCCACAACGTTTTCCGCGCCCACGGGTACGCCTCCGTTCGCGCCGATTACAAGCAGAGCGCCGCCCGCCGCCTGCAAGCCTTCGTTCCGTTCGCCCTCGAAATCGTAAAAACCGGGCAGATCCAGAAGATTGATTTTCACGCCTTTCCATTCGAGATTGGCGCAGGAAAGATATACGGAGGACTTCCGCGCTTTTTCCAGTTCGTCGTAATCCGAAACGGTGGTGCCCTCGTCCGATTTCCCCATACGGTCGATCGCGCCCGCACAGAACAGCATGGCTTCCGTCAGCGTCGTTTTTCCCTCGCCGCTGTGGCCGATTACGGCAATGTTGCGAATGTTTTCTCCTGATACGTTCATATTTCTTTTCCCCTTCACTTTTATTTGTTCTTTCGTTTGCGTTCCGCTTTTTTCTTGCACCGCCCGTAAGAACTTTTCTTTATTATACTATATAATATTCGTGATTTCAAGGGGGTAAGCGAAAATTTTTTTCAAAAAATGTAAAAAAATCCCGATCTTGTGCGGATCGGGAAAGATATTCGGCACTTTTTTTCCGTAAAATCCGTATAATGGCAATGGTCGGTATACGGGGCGGAAAGCCGCTTCGTATTGTTTCCGCACGGAAAAAAGAACGCGGAAAAAGGGGGCGGATCTCGCGATTTGAAAATCTGTTTCGTACCGAAAGAAAGGCTTTCGGATTTCTGGGATCGTACGGGCGGCGTGGAAGCCGACGTGATCTTTTTTCCGCTGTTTGAAGATACGATCGTGTCTTACGAAAAAGAACTGCGCGGCGAAACGAACTACTTCGAGGACGTCGCCTTGCTTTCAAAAGCGTGTAAAAACGTGGTGGTGTGCGGGTATTCCACGTCTACGCGCGGAATCGTGCGCGCTTCGGCGGTGGTGGCGGAAAACGGGCGCATTTTAGGCGTTTCCGACGCGCTCGCGAATATCGACGACAAGAGGAACGGCGGCGCGTTTTTAAAAGTGTACGAAACGTCGGCGGGCAGAATCGGAATCGCCGTAGCGGAAGATCTGTATTTTACGGAAGTGTTCCGCACGCTTGCCGTCTGCGGAAGCGACGTTGCCCTGTGCCCCTGTTCGTCCGCCGCAAGCGGCGCGGAAACGGTGTTGCTGCGCGCGGCGGCGTTTTCTTACGGTATGCCCGCCTGCCTTTGCTCTCGGGGGTATGCCTGCGTTGCCGATACAAACGGCGAAACGGCTTTTTCTTCGCCGTGCTCTCCGTCGTTCTATTCCGTCGAACGCGGCGGGGAGTTTCATCTCGTGGAATGGCGGCAACGCGGACTCGTCCGCCGCTCTCACGGCACGTATTAAAGATTCGCGTCGTCGGCGGGCGCAGTCGGTTTTAATTCGGCTGTCACGGAATCGGTCTGCCCGTCATTGTCCGATCCGCCCGAAGTGGCGCCCGAATCACGGTTTCCCGAAACGGGATTTTCGTTTTCGCCGTTTTTTTCCGCGCCCGATTTCACGTCCGCTCCGTAATCGAGAAGAAGAGATAATAATAAATACGCGATCCCTGCGGATACGCCCGCCGTCTCGGAAAAATCCGCGGAAAGTTTCAGAAACGAAGCGACGATTCCCGTTACGATCGCGGCGCAGACGGGCAGAATGATGTGATAAAAGCCGAGGCTTCGCATTTCTTTCGCCAGCGATTTTTCAAACGGCGTGCCCGCCGCCAGTTCGTGATCGTAAAATTTTAAAGATAACGCGCACAGCGCGATCGAAAAACCGCAGTCGATCGCCGCGCATACGCACGCGCCTGCCGCTTCTTTTACGGTGAGCGTTTTTTCTGCGGAAGCCAAAGCCTCGCGAAAGGCTTCGTTGCCCGAAAGAACGCCGCAGAGGATCGCGCCGATCACGCAGCACGCCGCCCCCGCAATCGACGCTATGTAGCCGATTTTCAATAAGATTCTGATGATTTTTGCCGCTTTTTGTACGCGATTCAGGCTTTTCATACCTCTTTACGCTCCTTAAATTTAATATCCCGCGTTTTTCACGGCGCGGTCGGTTTCCCGTTTTACGTCGCGTTCCGCGATAGTCTTTTTCTTGTCGAAGGTGTGTTTGCCTTTGCAAAGCGCCACTTCCATTTTCACGAGAGAATCTTTGAAATACATTTTCAACGGCACCAGCGTATAGCCTTGACGATTGATTTTTCCCGCGATTTTGGCGATTTCGCCTTTGTGCAGCAGCAACACGCGATCCCGTCGCGTGTTTTTCGTGGAAAAGGCATCCGATTTATCGTACAACGCGATGTGCATATTTTTCACCACCGCTTTCGATCCCGAAATCAGGCAGAAACTGTCGTTCATGTTCACAGCGCCCGCGCGCACCGATTTGATTTCGTTGCCTTCCAGCACGATTCCCGCTTCGTATTTGTCCTCGATAAAATATTCAAAACCCGCAGTTTTGTTCACTGCCACGATCTTCATTATATGCTCCTTTCTGATGAAATTTTCTTACTTTTTTATATTTTCGCACCGTATCTTTTTTGCACGGAGGCGGCGGGCGCCGGAAGAGAAAACGCCTTACCGGAAGTTATTTCGCAAGCGAAAAAGTGATTTTTCTCGTGTAGAAATTCACGTCTTCCACGCGGATCCGCACCGCGTCGCCCAAAGAAAATTTTCTCGTTCCGCCGCCGCGAAGAGTGAAGGTATCGGGATCGAAAACAAAATAGCCGTCGATACTTTCGATCGGCACGAATCCTTCGATCGCGTTTTTCAGTTCCGCGAAAAATCCGCGTTCCGTCACGCCCGAAATCACGGCGTCGAATTCCTGCGAAATATAATCGGCGAGATATACGGCGCAGTATAAATCGTCTACGGTTCTTTCCGCTTCTTCCGCGTTCCGTTCGGCGGAAGAAGATTGTTTCGCGCTTTCTGCGGCGCGCTCTTTCAGATAGCGTGCCTGCCGTTCCGCCGCCGCGGCGATTTTTTCCGCCGTTTCGCCGTTTTCCGCTCCTTCCGCCGCGATGTTCTCAGCCGCGATCGCCGCGAGAGCGGCTTTGATCGAACGATGTACGAACAAATCGGGGTAGCGGCGTATGGGGGAAGTGAAATGGCAATAACACCCGGAAGCCAGCGCGAAGTGTCCGAGGTTCTTTTCGTCGTAACGCGCTTTCTGCATGGAACGGAGCACCGCTTTGGAAAGCACGGTTTCTTTTTCTCCGCCCGCCGCTTCCGCAAGCAGTTTCGCGAAATCGCGGGGAAGCGCTTCTTCGTCGTTCCATTTCGGGCAGAAGCCCAGAAGTTCGGCAAAGCGTTTCAAAGAAGCGGCTTTTTCCGGTGCGGGGGATTCGTGCACGCGGTATAAGCACGGCGCGCCGCGTTCATATAGAAATTTAGCCACCGTTTCGTTCGTCGTCACCATGAATTGCTCGATCAGGTTGCGCGAAAACGAAGGCTTGCAATCGGGGATTTCTATGCTGTCGCTCTTTTCGTCGTAGATGATTTTCGTCTCTTTCAGATCAAGCGCCACTTCGCCCGCCCGCTTCCTTTTTTCGGAAAGGATATTCGTCAGTTCCGCAAATTCTTTCGCCTGTTCGGCAAACAGAGGGAATTTTTCGCACGCGGCGCGATTTCCCGCAAAAATGTCGTCCGTTTCGTCGTACGTCATCCGATAAGAAGAGCGCACCAGCGATGGGAAGATCGAATACGAAAGCGTTTCGCCGCTCTCGGAAATCAGCGTTTCGCACGTCATCGCGAATCTGTCCTCATCCTCGTTTAATGAGCAGCAGCCGTTGGAAAGCGCGCGCGGCAGCATCGGCAGCACGCGATCGGGAAAATATACGCTCGTGCCGCGTTTCATTGCCTCTTTGTCAAGTTCGCTTCCCGCCGTCACATAGTGCGAAACGTCGGCGATATGCACGGAAAGGAGATAGTTTTCTCCCTGTTTACGCACGGAAACGCCGTCGTCGATGTCCCGCGTGTCCGCGCCGTCTATCGTCACGAAAAATTCTTCGCGCAGATCGCGTCGCAGCGAAAGCAGTTCGCCCGTCCGTTCGTCGAATAAGCCGCGTGCTTTTATCTCTCCGATCGGCTGCGCCGCCGTTTTTTCGGCTTCCTTCTCCACGCTTTCGGGAAACTCTTCGCGTAAAGAGAACGAACGGATGATCGAAAGTTCTTCCGCAAAAAAATCGTCGTCGTCGCCGAGAATTTCCGTGATTTCACCTTCGGGGCATCTTCCCGGAAAATACGCCACGATTTTCGCCACCGCTTTCACGCCGTTTTTCACGTTTTTGCAGGCGGCGGGCGGAATGTAAATTTCGGAAAAATATTTCCTTTCGTCGGGGAGCAATCTTCCGCCGCGCCTGTCTTTATAAAACGCGCCGACGATCTCGTTATAGCCGCGCGAAAGGATTTTCACCACTTCGCCCGTGTCGCTTTCTCTGCCGTCTTTTCTGCCATTCCCGCGTTTTTCCACGCGCACGAGAACGCGGTCTTTGTGCATCGCGCCGTTTAAATTTTTTGCGGGAATAAATATGTCGCGCCGCGCTTCCCGTCCGCCCGTCGTATTGTTGATCGGAAGATCGTTCGCGGTATCGTTTTTATCGCGTCCGCGCGAAGAGTTTATCGTATTTTCGGGTGCCGTATCGTCGGGCGGATCCGGCGTGAAAAACGCAAAGCCGCGTTCGTTTCCCGTCAGTACGCCTTCGTAATATACGGGGCGGGGAAGAGAATACAAGCCGTTTTCGTATTCGATTTCTCCGCGGCTTACCATGCCCGAAAGCATGGCGGTAAAGAGAGATTTTTTATTCTGCGGCACGCCGCAGTGCTTCCGCAACGTTTCCGCCGTAGCGCCGTCGCAGGAAGATAAAAACCCGTGTATTTTCCCTCCGAACGAAAAATCGCGCGAAGGGCGGGAATGATAGTGGGGGAAAGAACGAGAAGTCCGCATCTTTGAAAATCCTCCGTAAAAAACCGTAGCCGTAAGCGGCATAACGGCGGCAGACATCGGCGGGCGTAAAGCAAACAGATAAATTCCGCCGCCGATAAAGAAAAAAGCGGCTTAAAATATTTTAAGCCGCCGTGAAATCGTTAAAATCGCATACGCAGAACAACGTAGAAACGCCGTTTACCAGGGGAGTCGCTGCACAACGAAGAATGCAACGGAAAGAACGCCGAGGATCACAAGGCAGATCCACGTCCATTTCTTCATTCTTTCTTCAATCGATTTGCCTTTGTTCTTGCCGAAGAACGTTTCGCTCGATCCGCCGAGCGCGTCGATACCCGTGGAATTGCTGGGCTGCATTAAAACGAGAATGATCGAGACGATGGCGGCAATGCCCATCAATGCGATCAGTATGAAACTGACGGTGCGGTACGCGGCATAGTGCGCGGAGTCCGTCGTAGGTGCGAGTAAAGCAAAAAGATTCGACATAATTATCTGTCCTCTCAGGTCGGTTTTATACGGGCAAAGCGGGGAATACGCAAAAATCGGAAAAAACATTGCGATCCGCCACGCGGATTCGTTGCGGCAAAATACCGCGGAATCATCCCGTAGCACGATAAATTATAGCACACTATCGAAAATAGCGCAACCGTTTTTTGATCGTTTTTTCGCTAAATTTGCGGGAATTTTCCGTAAATTTCCCGAATTGCTGAAAAGTACGGAAAAAAATGCGGAGATTCCGCCTTGAAAAAGCGCAATCTCCGCAATAACGTCCGTAATATTGTTTTTATCGGATAAGAAGCGATTTTCCCGTCATTTTCGCGGGCTGTTTCAATCCCATCACGTCGAGAAGGGTAGGCGCAAGATCGGCAAGAACGCCGCCGTCGCGCAGTTTCGCATTCTTGTATTTTTCCGAAACGAGCACCACGGGCACGGGGTTGGTGGTGTGCTGCGTGAACGGCGTCTTTCCGTCGTCGGCGATCATTTCGTCGGCGTTGCCGTGATCTGCCGTAAGCAGCGCGCTGCCGCCCATCGAAAGAATCTTATCCAGCACTTTTTTCACGCATTCGTCCACAACGTGCACGGCTTTCACCGCTGCGCTCATCACGCCGGTATGCCCCACCATGTCGCAGTTCGCAAAGTTGAGAATCAACACGTCGTATTTTCCCGTATCCAGTTCTTTCAGTACGCGGTCGGTCACTTCGTACGCGCTCATTTCGGGCTTCAGATCGTACGTAGCCACTTTCGGAGAAGGGATCACGATACGAGTTTCGCCCGCCACGGGCGCTTCGATTTTCGCGTTGAAAAAGAAGGTGACGTGCGCGTATTTTTCCGTTTCGGCGATGTGCAGTTGCGTCATGCCGAGAGAGGAAATATACTGCGGCAGCGTGTCGTCGATTTCGTCGGGGGGGAACGCTACGCCCACGTTTTTAAAAGACGCGTCGTATGTGGCGAATCCCACGTATACGGGGGCAAGATAGCCCGTCGCGCGCTCGAAGCCGAGCGTAGCGCCCGTCTTTTCGTCCACAAAGGGGAACTTCTCCTGCGAGAACATACGCGTGATCTGGCGCGCTCTGTCGGGGCGGAAATTGAAGCAGATGATGCCGTCGCCTTTGCCGATCGGCGCGATCGGTTTGCCGTTTTCCGTCAGAGTAACGGGCGCGATGAATTCGTCGGTTACGCCGTTTGTGTAAGAGGATTTCGCCGCCTCTTCCGCCGTGCCGCAGAAGGTGTTCGCTTTGCCTTCCGTCAGGGCTTCGTACGCCTTTTGTTCGCGATCCCAGTTGTTGTCGCGGTCCATCGCATAGTAGCGCCCCGAAACGGAAGCGATCTTACCGAATTTCAGTTCGTCCAGTTTGTTTTGCAACGCTTTGAGAAATTCCGCGCCGGAAGTGGGGGGAACGTCGCGCCCGTCGGTGAACGCGTGGATATACACCTGTTCGAGTCCTTCCTTTTTCGCCATTTCCACAAGGGCGTATAAATGCTCGATGTGGCTGTGTACGCCGCCGTCGGAAACAAGCCCGTACAGGTGCAGTTTTTTGCCGTTCGCTTTCACGTAGTCCATTACGCGCAGCAGTTCTTTGTTTCTGAAAAATTCCCCGTCGCGGATTTCTTTCGTGATCTTCGTGAGATCCTGGTATACGATGCGCCCCGCGCCGATGTTCAGATGTCCCACTTCGGAATTGCCCATCTGTCCGTCGGGAAGCCCTACGGACATCCCGCTCGCGCCGAGCGTAGAGGAGGGATATTCTTTTTCCAGAGCGGTTACGTTCTTGCTTCCGTCCGTCCACACGGCGTTGCCTTCGTGTTTCGGGTTGAGTCCGTAGCCGTCCATGATGATGATAGCATAAGGTGTTTTCATTGTCGATTCGTCCTTTGTTGCGCCCGCGCGATAGGCGGCGCAACTCTTTGTCGTCTTTTACGTTTTCGCCGCGGTCGCGGGCGTACGCTTATTTATCGTAGTTTACGATCGTTGCGAAATCGTTGGCTTTCAAAGAAGCGCCGCCGATCAGTCCGCCGTCGATTTCTTCCTGCGCCATAAGTTCTTTGCAGTTGCCCGCGTTCATGCTGCCGCCGTACTGAATACGCACTTTCGCCGCGCATTTTTCGCAGAAGAGTTCGCCGAGCGTTTTACGGATAAATCCGATCGTTTCGTTCGCCTGAGCGGCGGTAGCGGTTTTGCCCGTGCCGATTGCCCATACGGGTTCGTACGCCACGACGAGCGCCGTGATATCTTCAACGCCGTTCAATCCTTCTTTGATCTGGCGATAAAGAACTTCTTCCGTCTTGCCCGTTTCTCTTTCTTCCAGCGTTTCGCCTACGCATACGATGGGGGTAAGCCCCGCTTTCAGTGCGGTAAGCGTTCTCTTGTTCACCGTTTCGTCCGTTTCGCCGAAATACTGTCTGCGTTCGCTGTGGCCGATGATCACGTATTTCACACCGTATTCTTTCAGCATGGCGGCGGAAATTTCGCCCGTATACGCGCCTTTTTCCGCAAAGTGCACGTTTTCCGCGCCGAGCATAATGTTCGTTCCTTTCAGCGCTTCGGATACGGCGGGAATGTCGATCGCGGGTACGCACACCACAACGTCGCACGTCGCGTCTTTCACGAGGGGAGCGATCGCTTTCACGAGGGCGACGCCTTCGGAAGCGGTGTTGTTCATTTTCCAGTTGCCTGCAATAATAGCCTTTCTCATTGTTGTTTTCTCCTAAGGGGCGTTCCGCCCGCGTATTTTGTGTATTTATGTGTTGTACGGTTGCTTTTTACGCTCAAATTCCGCTCTTTCCCGAAGACAGGGGGAAAGAACGGAATTTCAAAAGCGAAATAATCAGTCTTTGTCGTTCAGGCACGCGATGCCGGGAAGAACTTTGCCCTCGAAGAGTTCGAGAGACGCGCCGCCGCCCGTGGAGATATGCGTCATCTTATCCGCATAGCCCAGTTGCTGTACCGCCGCCGCGGAATCGCCGCCGCCGATAATCGTCGTTGCCTTTCCGTATACGTCGGCAAGAGCCTGCGCGATCGCTTTCGTGCCCGCCGCAAGCGTGGGATTTTCAAATACGCCCATAGGGCCGTTCCAGATCACCGCTTTCGCGTTTGCGATTTCCGCCGCGAAAAGTTTTCTCGTTTCGGGCCCGATATCCAGCCCCATCTGATCCGCGGGGATCGCGTTCGAGGAGTACACTTTCGTTTCGATTTCCGCGTCGATGGGATCGGGGAACGCCGCCGCCGCCACGGTGTCTACGGGCAAAAGCAATTTTTTGCCGAGAGATTTCGCCTTTTCGAGCATCTCTTTGCAATATCCGATCTTTTCGTCGTCTACGAGAGAAGTGCCGATTTCTCCGCCCTGCGCCTTGATGAAGGTGTAAGCCATGCCGCCGCCGATGATCAGGGTATCGCATTTTTCGAGGAGGTTGGAAATAACGTTGAGTTTATCCGCCACTTTCGCGCCGCCCAGAATCGCCACGAACGGATGAGCGGGATTTTCCAGCGTATCCGCCATCACGGTGAGTTCTTTTTCGATGAGAAAACCGCAGACGGCGGTTTTCACCAGCCCCGCTTCCACGATGCCCGCCGTAGAGGCGTGCGAACGGTGCGCCGTACCGAACGCGTCGTTTACGTAAATATCGGCATAAGAAGCCAACGCGTTCATGAATTCGGGCGTCTTCTTCTCTTCGCCCTTGTGGAAACGAAGGTTTTCGAGAAGCACGCATTCGCCGTCTTTCAAAGCGGCTACTTTCGCTTTCGCGTCTTCGCCGATCACGTCTTTCGCGAACGTCACTTTGCCGCCGAGCAATTCGTTGAGACGGGCAGCCACGGGCGCGAGGGAAAGTTTTTTCACGTCCTTCTTCGCTTTTTCGAGGGCTTCCTGCGTAGCCGCTTCCTGTTCGTTTACGGGAAGAGCCGCGATCTTCGCTTTCTCTTTCTTGTTGAGTTCGAGTTTTTCGTCAAACACGTTGTGCGGTTTGCCCATGTGCGAGCAAAGCACTACTTTCGCGCCGTGCTCCATCAGATATTTAATGGTGGGAAGCGCGCCCTGAATACGATTTTCGTCGGTGATCACGCCGTCTTTCATGGGAACGTTGAAGTCGCATCTCACGAGGACTTTCTTGCCTTTCACGTCGACGTCTCTTACGGTTTTCTTGTTCATAATAAGTAGAACTCTCCTTAAATATTTTTTTCTTACAAATATATAATACCCCGTTTTTTGCCCGTTTGTCAACTTTTTGGAAAAAAAATTGCGAAAAAAACGAAAAATCTTTTTTCCGTTATGTTTTTTCGGCGAATTTCGCGAAAACCCGTGCAAAACGCTTGACTCGGACGCTTTTTTCTGTTAAAATATGCCTTGCGGTTAAGCGTAAAAAGGTAGAGTTATGCCCTTTTACGCCGATTTTTGTGGTTTTTTAAGCCGAAAAAGGTTTGAAAGGCGCAGCCGCGAAAAAAATTCGCTTTCTTTAATTGCGTAAGGGCAATTTGAAAGATATTCCAATTTTTTACAAGGAGGTAAAACAATGCCTACTATCAACCAACTCATCAAAAAGGGCAGAGAGAAGATCACTTTCAAATCGAAGAGTCCTATTCTCGACAACTGTCCCCAGAAGCGCGGCGTATGTTTGTCCGTAACCACGACTTCCCCCAAGAAGCCTAACTCCGCTTTGAGAAAGATCGCCCGTGTGCGTCTTACCAACAAGCAGGAAGGTACGGTATACATTCCCGGCGAAGGTCACAACCTTCAGGAACACAGTTCCGTTCTGATCAGAGGCGGCCGTGTTAAGGATCTCCCCGGCGTTCGTTACCACATTATCCGTGGCGCGCTCGATACCGCCGGCGTTGCGAAACGCGGACAGGCCCGTTCCAAGTACGGCGCAAAACGCGCTAAGAAGTAATCTTCGTTTTCTTTTACTTGCGAAGAGATAAAAAAGAAGTAAAAATCCCTACTTGTAATTCGGAATACGCTTGAATTCAGATTTTAGCAGACACTACCCGAAAATAAAGTAGACAGTACGTAAAGCGCAAATAAAACCGCAAGGAAAAGCGGCGCGTTTTGCGGAAGGTTCGCCCTCGCGCCTTTGCCGCGTAAGCGAAAAAGCAGGGGAGCGCAGCGCGCGATAGTTGTACTAAGGGTAGCCACCCTTACGAACACATTATTAAAGGAGGATTTATATCATGCCCAGAAGAGGTAACGTACCCAAGAGAGACGTTTTGCCCGATCCTATGTACGGAAGCAAAGTCGTCACGAAACTCATCAACCAGATTATGCTCGACGGTAAGAAAGGCACGGCGCAGACGATCGTTTACGACGCTTTCAAAATCGCGGCGGAAAAACTTAACCAGGAGCCGATGGATATTTTCAAACAGGCGATGGATAACATCATGCCCGTAGTGGAAGTGAAAGCACGCCGCGTCGGCGGTGCGAACTATCAGGTTCCCGTGGAAATCCGCCCCGAAAGACGTCAGACTCTTGCGATCCGCTGGCTCGTGATCAATACGAGAAAGAGATCGGAAAGAGAAATGGCGAACAAACTGGCGGCCGAACTTATGGACGCGTACAATAACGCGGGCGGCACCGTCAAGAAGAAGGAAGATACTCACAGAATGGCGGAAGCGAACAAAGCATTCGCGCATTTCAGATTCTGAAAGGAGTAAATTATGCCCAGAGAATACGATTTACAACACACCAGAAACTTCGGTATCATGGCGCACATCGACGCCGGCAAAACGACGACCACCGAGCGTATCCTGTTCTACACGGGTAAGACGCACAAGATCGGCGAAGTGCACGAAGGCGCCGCTACCATGGACTGGATGGTGCAGGAACAGGAACGCGGTATCACGATTACTTCCGCCGCCACCACCTGTATCTGGAAAGGTCACCGTTTCAACATCATCGATACGCCGGGCCACGTGGACTTCACGGTGGAAGTGGAGCGTTCGCTCCGCGTTCTCGACGGCGCCGTGGCCACGTTTTGCGCGAAAGGCGGCGTAGAGCCGCAGTCTGAAACGGTATGGAGACAGGCGGATACCTACAAAGTTCCCCGTATCGCTTACGTTAATAAGATGGATATCAACGGCGCGGATTTCTATCGCGTAGAGAAAATGATCCGCGAACGCCTCGGCGCAAACCCCGTTCCCATCGAACTTCCCATCGGTAAAGAAGCGGATTTCCGCGGCATTATCGACCTTATCAGAATGGAAGCCGAAATCTATTACGACGATCTCGGCAGAGATTTCCGTAAAGAACCGATTCCCGACGATATGAAGGCTCTTGCCGACGAATATCGCGCGAAGTTGCTGGAAGAAGCGGCTTCGGGAAGCGACGAAATCATGGAAAAATACTTTGAAGAGGGCGACCTCTCCGAAGAGGACATCATCAAAGGTCTTCGCGCGCGTTGCCTTAAGATGGAATCGATCCCCATGCTCTGCGGCTCGTCTTATAAGAACAAGGGCGTTCAGTTCCTGCTCGACGCGGTGATTCACTTCCTTCCCAGCCCTCTCGACGTAGACCACGTGAAAGGCGTCAATCCCGATACGGGCGAAGAAGAAGAAAGAAAGACTTCGGACGACGAACCGTTCGCGGGGCTTGCTTTCAAGATCGCTACCGATCCTTTCGTAGGCTCTCTCGCGTATTTCCGCGCTTATTCGGGCGTTCTGGAAGCGGGCTCTTACGTTTACAACTCCACGAAAGAGAAGAAAGAAAGAGTCGGCCGTCTCGTTCAGATGCACGCAAACGAAAGAAAGGATATTTCCGAAATTTATTCCGGCGATATCTGCGCGATCGTAGGTTTGAAATACACCACCACGGGCGATACTCTGTGCGACGAAAAGCACCCGATCATTCTTGAAAAGATGGTATTCCCCGAGCCGGTTATCCAACTTTCCCTCGAACCCAAGACGAAAGCGGGCCAGGAAAAGATGACGATGGCCCTGATCAAACTCGCGGAAGAAGATCCTACGTTCAAAACGTACACCGATCAGGAAACGGGTCAGACGATCATCGCCGGTATGGGCGAATTGCACCTCGACATCATCGTAGACCGTCTGCTCCGCGAATTCAAAGTGGAAGCGAACGTCGGCGCGCCTCAGGTTGCGTATCGCGAAACGTTCAGAAACGCCGTGGACGCGGAAGGTATGTACAAGCGTCAGTCCGGCGGTAAAGGTCAGTACGGTCATTGTAAGATCCACCTGATTCCTCAGGAACCGGGCGCGGGCTATGCGTTTGAAGACGCCACCGTCGGCGGATCGATCCCGAAGGAATATATTCCCGCTATCGATAAAGGTATTCAGGAAGCGGCGAAGAACGGTTTCCTGGCCGGCTACGAAATGGTGGACTTCAAGGTAGTGGTTTACGACGGATCTTATCACGAAGTCGACTCTTCCGAAATGGCGTTCAAGATCGCCGGCTCTATGGCGTTCAAGAACGGCGTGGAAAAGGCGCACCCCGTGCTTCTCGAGCCGATCATGAAAGTGCAGATCATCACGCCCGAAGACTACTTCGGCGATCTGATGGGCAATATCAGCGGTCGTCGCGGTACGATTCTCGGTACCGACGATCGTAACGGCGCGAAGATCATCGACGCGGAAGTTCCGCTTTCCGAAATGTTCGGTTACGCTACGGAACTCCGTTCCAGAACGCAGGGTCGCGGTCAGTTCACGATGCAGTTCGATCATTACAGCGAAGTGCCTCAGAACATCGCGAAAGACATTATCGAAAAACGCGGTAAGAAAGACTAAGATAATTTTTGCTTCTGATTTTCGCCCGAAACAAGGCGAAAATCAGGGGAAAAATAAAAAAAGTTCCGAAAACACCTTTAAAATATTTGATAATTTTCAAAATTTAAGGTATAATGAATACGTTCCGTGAAAAAAACGGATGTATTGCGCTTTTCGGAAGGCGGCATTATTGTGCCGTATCCGACGACGTTCGGATAAATCGAGAAAAACGGTACCCGCCGTATAAAAAGGGGAAAAGCAATACAAAAAAATATAAATAAAATCGGAGGATTTTTATTATGGCTAAGGCTAAATTCGACAGAAGCAAACCCCACGTTAACATTGGTACTATCGGCCACGTTGACCACGGTAAAACTACTTTGACTGCGGCTATCACGATGGTTATGGCTGCTCGCGGCGGCGCAGAAAAGATGAGATACGACGAAATCGATAAAGCGCCCGAAGAAAGAGCGCGTGGTATCACGATCAACACCGCGCACGTTGAATATCAGACGGATAAACGTCACTATGCGCACGTTGACTGCCCGGGTCACGCCGACTACGTTAAAAACATGATTACCGGTGCCGCGCAGATGGACGGCGCGATCCTCGTTGTTGCCGCTACCGACGGTCCCATGCCCCAGACCCGTGAGCACATCCTGCTTGCCCGTCAGGTAGGCGTGCCTTATATCGTTGTGTTCATGAACAAGACCGACCTTGTTGATGACGCCGAACTTCTCGACCTCGTGGAAATGGACGTAAGAGACCTTCTTTCTTCCTACAACTTCCCCGGCGACGATATTCCCGTTATCCGCGGTTCCGCGCTTAAAGCGCTTGAAAAAGCGTCGTCCGATGCTTCCCCTGCGGAAATCCTTGCGGCTCCCGAATGCCAGTGCATTCTCGAACTCATGAAAGCGGTTGACGAGTATATTCCTACTCCTCCCCGCGACGATGCGAAGCCGTTCCTTCTTCCCGTTGAAGACGTGTTCACGATCTCCGGTCGTGGTACGGTTGCTACGGGCCGTGTAGAACGCGGTATCGCGAAGGTTGGCGATCCTGCCGAAATCGTAGGCTTGATCGAGAAACCCGTTCCCACCGTTATCACCGGTCTTGAAATGTTCCACAAACAACTCGACGAAGCGATGGCGGGCGATAACGTAGGCGCTCTGCTCCGCGGTATCAACAGAACCGATATCGAAAAAGGTCAGGTTGTTGCGAAGCCCGGCACGGTGAAGACCGGTACGGAATTCGAGGCTCAGGTGTACGTTCTTACGAAAGAAGAAGGCGGCCGTCACACTGCATTCTTCAACCACTACAGACCTCAGTTCTTCATCAGAACGACTGACGTTACGGGTGCTATCGAACTTCCCGAAGGCGTTGAAATGGTTATGCCCGGCGACAACATCAACATGAAAGTTGAATTGATCAAACCCGTCGCTATGGAAGAAGGCCTTCGTTTCGCTATCCGTGAAGGCGGCAGAACGGTAGGTTCCGGCGTTATCGCGAAGATCCTTAAATAAGTTTCGGATTAAACCGATTTGCACCTCCGATTTTCTTCGGGGGTGCTTTTCGTGTCTTTTTTCGCACGTGTTTGCTTGTATCGGATTGTACCGAAAACAGGGAAACGGGGAATGCGGACCGGCGAAGCGGTGACAAAGGCAAAATGGCGTGTTATTTTTGAAGGGGAATGCCGTTACGGCGGGCGGTTGCGCCGACTGCCAAAGAGCCCCTAAAATACTGCTTTCGGCTGAAATATCCGCCGAAAAAGGCGTGTTGAGTTAAAGTTTGCGCGTAAACGCACGTTACGGAAAATAATCGTGAGGAGAAAAAATGGCTGATTTTTTTAAGAAAGTGAAAAAAGCGAATGCCCCCGTGGCGATTTCGGGTAAAGAGGAAGGCGCGTTTTTTACGGGATTCGTGCGCGAAGCCGATGAAGAATTCGTATTACTCGAAGCGGTATCGCCTTCGGGAAGATCTGACGGTTGGGCGTGTATCCGTATAGAGGAAGTTGCCCGTGCCGATGTGGCTACGGAATATCTCAATATGCTTGCGAAAGTGTATGTCCGTTATGGCGAACTGCCCGCTGCGCTGAAAATTTCCGCACGCGACGTTCTCGGTTCGTTTATCGATCAGGCGATTAAAAACAAATGGCTTTGCACCGTGGAACTCGGCTTCGAGACTCTGGATAAGGTGACGGGCTATTTCGTCGATCGGAATTTCGACACCGTGGAAATGAATCTGATGGGCGCAAACGGCAAGAAAGACGGCTATACTTCTTTCGATTTCGAGGAGATCGTTTTTATCACCGCGGCGGGAGAAAGAGAGAAATATCTCGAAACCGTGATAGAGATCCTCGGAGAAGAACGGCTCGGCTCGGCGGATTCCCTGTTCGATGCCTGCGATAAATCGGGCGGACGTCAGGCGAAAAAGAACGCGCGTTCCGAAAAAGAATTACGCCGCCACACGGAGGAGCAAAACGCGGAAGAGGATGTTTCCGACGATGTGCAAAACGAAAAAGAAAAGGATAAGAACGGCAGAATTATTTCGTTTCCGAAAAAAGACGATTGAAAAATTTCTCAAACGGAAATGGCCGATAAACATCGGATAAACACCGGTTAAAAAAGCGGGCGGACGAAAGCCGTGCCGTACATACCGCCACCGGGTGGAAAAATGCTTGAAGCATTCGCAGGGTATCGTTAGGTCTTTGAAGATACTCTTTGCGGATGCTTCTTTTTTCGGTTTGTTATTGCCGACAGAGCGAGGCAAACCACGGTATGCGCTTGGCAAGGCCCGGCAAGGATGAAAAGGAACTATAAAAGGAGTAGGATTATGAAAAAAGAAGAAAACCGCAAGACGGCTTGCGAAGCAAAACAGGAGGAGAATTTTTCGCTTTGCGGAAATAGCGGGAACCAATCGCTTTCTGCGGAGAATGCGGGAGAAGAAAAGAGTAACGCGGGAGAAAAAAAGCGCGACGCGGACGGAATAAAAGGCGATACGAGCGAGAAAAAGAGAAAAAACGGATATTTTTCGCGGGGCGAAGCGATTCTGTGGATCGTATCGGTGTGCGTGATAACGGTTGCTTTCGCTTTCTCGCCGGAAAAGAATTATTTATCGCTTGTAGCGTCGCTTATCGGCGTAACGTCCTTGATTTTTATCGCAAAGGGCAATCCGATCGGGCAGGCGCTTACCATAGTGTTCAGCGTTTTATACGGAATCATATCGTATACGTTCGCTTATTACGGGGAAATGATCATATATCTTGCGATGACCGCGCCGATGGCGGTGCTGGCACTCGCTGAATGGCTGAAAAATCCTTACGAAGGCAGAAAAAACGAAGTAAAAATCAGAAAACTTCCTTTGCGGGAATATTTCTTTGCCGCATTGCTTGCCGCTGCGGTGACGGCGATTTTTTATTTTATTCTGCGTTATTTTCGCACGGCGAATCTTGCTTGGAGCACCGTTTCCGTGACGACGAGTTTTCTTGCCGTTTACTTCACGTTCCGCCGAAGCCCGCATTATGCGCTGGCATATGCGGCGAACGACGTGGTGCTGATTGTGCTGTGGTCGCTGGCGACGGCGGAAAATCCCGCGTATTTATCCGTGGTAGTCTGCTTTTTCGCGTTTCTCGCGAACGATATATACGGATTTTGCAACTGGAAAAAAATGCTGGCGGCGCAATCGCGGGAAGCCGGGCGTAAAGACGTTTCTGCGGAAACAGAAAAAAATAATCGGCTACGGCATAATTTCGGAAAAAAATCGGCAGGCAAAGGCGGCGTATTGAAAAAGTCGTGATATAATACAGGCGGAAAAGAGGCGGAATGAACAAAACGGATAATATCGCAACGTTTTCCGTCGATACCGCTCGGGATAGGTTTGCCGAAATTTATTTTTTCGATCGATCGGAGAAAAACAGTGCGTGCGTTGCCTTTGCCGGAAAAAAAATTTCAGAGAAAAAATTTTCTTTGACCCGTACGCGATGAAAAATGTTTAAACTTGCAGGGAACATCGGTTTTTTCTTTTTGTATAGTAAAAACGGGTTTGATTCGGAAAATCGATTTTTTTGATAAAAGCCGATCGCGGCGGGTGGGATTTTCGTTTTTTTCATGATCGGAAAGTTATCGGTTTATGTTTAGTTTTTTCGTTTGATCCGATCGAAAAAATCGTTTGATTTTTCCGAAAGAGGCAAAATCGAAAGGCAAAAAAATTTTTTCAGTCGTCGTGAGGCGAATTTTTATTAAACATATCGTTTTTCCCTTCCGCATTTTTAAAAAGTCGCTTTTGATTTATGGTGAAAAGGCACAGAATATTTTTAACGAATAAAATTTTTTGAGGAATTATTGATTGAAAAAATCGATAGTATCAATATAAAAAACGAAAAAAACGATTCTTTTTTTGAAAAAATATCACTTTTTTATCGAAAAAAACCGCCGCTGAATATATACGTATATACATTTATAACTGCATAAAACGTAAAAAACAGGTAAAGTTTGCAAAAAATATAAATAAAAAAAGCAGAAAATATCACATAGATTTCAAAAATTTTTTTGAGAATCGGCATATATCTACTTGTCAAAACGGGAAAAAAGTTGTAGAATAATATGAGGCAGATAATATAACGCCCTTTTGAAAAAACGAAGCGAAAAAGAAATTTTTACGGCGATTGCCGTCGGAAAAAGTCGATTTTGCGTCGTCGGGCGGAAGGAAACAGGCTGCCCGAAAAGAGGAAATACCGCGTCTGTGAAGCGGAAAACAAGGACACGTCCGAAGGGAAAAAGCCTGCGGGCGGGGATTCTTTATTTCCGAGACGGACGGGAAGCGTCGCCCGACGGCTTTTTCGGGCACGTTCGGGAAAGCGGAAAAGCGGCCGGAAAAGAGAAGACGGTTTTCGGCTGCGTACCGACGGCGGACGTGCGAAGAAAGAGCGGAAGGGCAAGGAGTTAGCGGATGAAGAGATCTACGAAGAAAACGAATTATTCAAAAGGAAAAAGAAGAGACGGCTGGCGTAAAGCGGCGATCTCCGTTTTCGCCTGCGTGTTTTTGGCGTCGGGCATAACGGCGACGTATCTTTCCACGGCGGAATCGGTGAGCGGGATGTTCCCCGACGGCACTTCTTCTGCCGACGCAGGCACGACGACCGACGAAGGCAAGATCACCTCGACGGAAAAGAAACTGTCGGTGAATCGCGTCGCCAATATTTCCAACATGGAAATCAATACGGAAAACGCGATCGTTTCAAACGAAAACACGAGCGTAATCGGCAGAGAATACGACGACGACGATACGATCACGGCGATCGTGCGACTGAACGGGCAATCGCTTCTGGATAAAGCCACGTACGGATACAACATGTCCGTACAGGATTTTGTATGCACGAAAGAAGGCGAAGAATACGTTGCCTCACTGGAAAAAGAAAGAGACGATTTCATCGCCGCTCATTCTTCCGCGATCATTTCCGTGGGCTACGAATACGACGTGGCGTTCAACGGTTTCTCGGCGCAGATCAAATATAAAGATCTGAAAAAGATCGAAAAGGCAAACGGCGTGCAGTACGCCCTTGTTTCCGAAAGTTATCTCAAACCCGAAGCGGTGACGGAAAACAACGTCAACGTGTATTCCACGGGTATTTACGATTCTTCTTCCGTCGATTACGACGGCACGGGCACGGTGGTGGCGATTCTGGATACCGGGCTCGATTATACGCATTCCGCGTTTCAGAATATGCCTACGGGCACGTTGGCGATGACCAAGGACGACGTGGAAAAAGTATTCGACAAACTGGCGGCGAAGAAAAAGAACGAAGAAAATTCCGATAACGTGCAGGCGCTCCGCGTGGAAGATCTGTATTTATCCGAAAAAGTGCCGTACGCTTACGATTATGCCGACGACGACCCCGACGTATACCCCGTGAATGATCACGGCACGCACGTTGCGGGGATCATCGCGGGCAAAGACGACACGATCACGGGCGTTGCCACGCAGGCGCAACTTGCGATTTTCAAAACGTTCGGAAACGAAGACGCAGGCGCTCCGCAGGATGCGTTGCTCGCCGCGTTGCAGGACGCGATTCTGCTCGGCGTAGACGCGATCAATATGTCGCTCGGCTCTTCCTGCGGTTTTGCGCGCGCTACCGACGAAGATAACACCGCGGAAATTTATGATTCCATCAAAGCGGCGGGCATCTGCCTTCTGGTGGCTGCCAGCAACTCGTATTCGTCGGCGCAGGGCTCTACGCACGGCGACACGAACCTTGCTTCCAATCCCGATTCGATGACGGTGGGCTCGCCCGCAACGTACGACGCTTCCATGGCCGTGGCTTCGATCAGCGGCGTGAAGACGAGTTATCTCGTGGCGGACGGCGAAAAGGCGATCTATTTTGAAAACGGTTCGCTTCTGAACGGAAAGAAAGAAGATTTCGTGGCGCAACTCCTCGGAGACGCGAAAGAAAAAACGTTTGAATACGTAGTCGTTCCCGGGATCGGCGAAATCGGCAACTATGCGAATGTCGACGTGAAAGGAAAAATCGCGGTAATCCGCCGCGGCAGCAACACGTTTGAGGATAAGATCAGAATCGCGCAGATCAAAGGCGCGGTGGCGGCGATCATTTACAACAACGTCTCCGGTACGATCTCGATGTCCGTAGGCAAGGTGACGCTTCCCGCGTGCTCCGTACAGATGGACGCGGGCGAATATCTCAAAGATAAAAAATCGGGCACGCTCGTGCTTTCCAAGAATTATCTCGCGGGCCCGTTCATGTCCGGCTTCTCTTCGTGGGGGCCTAAAGCGGACCTCGAACTGTGCCCCGACATCACGGCGCACGGCGGCGACATTTATTCCTCCGTCCGCGGCGGCTACGATACCTATTCCGGCACTTCCATGGCGTGCCCCAACATGGCGGGCGCTACCATTCTCGTACGCCAGTATGTGAAAGAAAAGTATGCCGAACTTTCCGCTTACGATGTGACGGAAATGACCTATCGCCTGATGATGAGCACCACCACGATCGCGAGAAACGAAGACGGCAACCCTTATTCCCCGAGAAAGCAGGGCGCGGGGCTTGCCGATATCGAAAAAGCGATCGATACGAACGCCTATCTCTATGTGGAAGGGCAGAATAAGACGAAACTCAATCTCTACGACGATCCCGAAAAAACGGGTGTATACGAGATGAAATTCCATATCAAAAATATTTCTTCTTCGGCGGTTTCTTATCGGATTAACCCGATTGTGATGACGGAATCGATGTCCTCCGACAAGATGACCGTGGCGGAAAAAGCGTATATGTTCGACGATACGTCGTTTACGGCGAGCGCGGTGAACGGAAAAGTGAAAAACGGCGTGGTGACCGTGCAGGGTTACGAAGATTGCACTCTTACCGTGACCGTAACCCTTTCCGATAAAGACAAAGCCTATCTCGACGAAACGTTTGCGAACGGCATGTACGTGGAAGGCTTCGTGGAATTGCAGTCTCTGAACGAAGACGGCATTTCGCTGAACATTCCTTACCTTGCTTTCTACGGCGACTGGACGCAGGCACCCATGCTTGACGTTACGGCGTACGAAGTGGGCGAATCGCAGGAAGATTCTTCCGTGCTCGAGAAGGATAAACTGAAGCCCGACGTATACGCCAGCGTGGGTATGGGCGGCTTTAATACGAGCGAAAAAGACGAAGACGGCAAATATAAAGAAACCTACTATTATATGGGCGGCTTCTGCTATATTCTGGCGGACGGCTATACCGCTCCCGCTACGATCGAAGATAAATCTTCGCTTTCATGCGATACCGACGCTACGTATTCGCTGTATGCGATTTCCGCGGGTCTTTTAAGAAACGCGAAGAAAGTGTACATGACGATCACGGACGCGGAAACGGGCGAAGTGGTGTTCTCGAAAGAGACGGAAAACGCACGTAAATCTTATTCCAACGGCGGCTCGCAGACGGGCGGCTACGTGGAAGTGAAATTCTATGCGAACGAGTACAACCTCGAAAACAACCGCAAGTACACGTTCTCGATGGAATGCGAACTGGATTACTACCGTCACGAACAGAAGAATCTGAAAAATACCTTCTCGTTCAGTTTCTATATCGATAACGAAGCGCCCGTGATGGACGAAAGCGCGACGTCTTTGAAAGAAGTGAAAGACGAGACGGGAAGAGTGACGAGAAGAACGTTGACGATGAACGTTTACGACAACCACTATCTGCAGGGCTATTTCGTATACACCTGCGACGGGGAAGACGGAAACGGCGGATACCTCAACCGCGAACAACTCTTCAAAGGTTGCGTGCCTGTCGACGGCGAACGCAATTCTACCAACGTGATTACGCTGGACATCACGAATCGCTACAACGAACTTCTGGAAGCGGCGAAAAACGGCAAAAAACTGTTGATCACGTTTGCGGACTATGCGAAGAATATGTCCTCTTATATGATTGATCTGAGCCGGGATACCGCGCAGGAAGCGACGGACGTAAGGCTGAAATCGAGCGTGGAAGTGAACGAAGAAGGGCGCCCCGCGCTGACTTTACAGCAATTCAATCAGCAGAATCTGTATTCGATGCTTGACGTGTATCCCCTCGATATGCAGATTAAAGAAGGCGAACTCACCTGGACGTCTTCCGATCCCGCGAAAGTGACCGTTCTCGACGGGCTTGTGACGGCGAAAGACATCACGTCCGCGCCGGTACTCGTTACCGTGGCGGATAAACACGGGCACGAAGTGTCGTTTGAAATCAACGTAAAAGAAAACAAAAACAAGACGGAAATAACGCTTTCGGATCTTGTGCTTTCCGCGAACGCGGTTTCTCTGGAACGCGGCGAGGAACGCTGGCTGACCGTTGACATCAAGCCGTACAACATCGACGAGAGCGTTACGCTGGAATGGAGCAAATCGAATACCTACTTCAAGGTGGAACCCGATCCCGAAAATCAGTGCCGCGTGAAGATCACGGCGTTGAAATCGGGGCGCGGCACGCTGAAAGTGCAGGCTGCCGGCAAGAAGATCGGCGATTCCTGCACCGTTGTGGTGAAAGAAGAATTCACTACGGAAGGGCGTTATCTTAAATCTTACACGGGACGCGGCGACGAAAACGGCGTGGTGGAAATTCCCGACGATCTGGGAATCACGCATATCTATCAGTACGCGTTCCTCGGCAACAAATACATCACGAAGATCATTCTTCCCGAAGGCGTGGAAGAAATCGGCGTGGCGGCGATTTACGGCTGCGACAACCTCGAAGAAGTGGTGCTGCCCTCTACGATGAAGAAAATCGATAAGTGGGGCATGGGCTGGAATCCGAAACTGAAAAAAGTGAACGCGGGCGCGGCTCTTACGATCGGCGATTACGCGTTTTACAGAGATCCGATGCTTTCCGAACTGGATCTGACGGGCGAGGCTTCCGCGGAAGCGAATCCCGGAAAGACGTATACGGGCACGCACTTTATCGGCGCGTACACGTTTATGGGCGCGAACTCTCTGACGTCTCTCGACCTTTCCACCGTGGTGCATGCGGACAGATACGCGTTTGCAAGGTGCGAAAACCTGGCGGACGTTACCCTCGGCAAAGATACGAAGATCGCGGCGTATGCGTTTACCGGCTGCAATTCGCTCACGAAAGTGACGATCAATTCTTCGATCGTGGGCGCGCTGGCGTTTATGAACTGCTCGTCGCTGAATACCGTGGTGTTCAACGAACCCGTGGACGCGATCGATTACGGCGCGTTCTACAACTGCACGGCTTTGCGCGAAGTGGTGTTTAACTCCACCGTACGCGTGATCGGCGAAAGGGCCTTCTACGGCTGCACGGCGCTGACGTCGTTCCGTATTCCGGACGGCGTGGAAGAACTGGGCGCGTTTGCGTTTGCCGGCTGCACCTCTTTAAGATATGTGATCTTTGCCCGCGACGCGGTGGTTTCCACCGTAAACGCTCTGCCGTTCTACGGCTGCACGAATCTTTCCACGTTCCTTGTGGAAGACGGCGCGAAATATCTTTCCGTGGGCGGATACAGAAACGGCAATTCGTATTATTATGTATTGTTCGATAAGGGAATGACGACGTTGAAACTCGTTCCCACCGCAGTGTCGTTCGGCATTTCGATGCCAGACACCGTAACGAAGATCGGCGATTATGCCGTGGCGGGTACGAACGTAACCGCGATCGGCTTCAACAACGTGACGGAAATCGGCAACGGCGCCTTCTACGGTTGCGCCGCTTTACAGGCGACGATCGGCAGCAAGGTGGAGAAAATAGGCGACAGAGCGTATGCGCTCATCGGCTCTTCTTCGTCGAGCAGTGTTGGCGTTGCGCTTACGGATCTTCCTTCTACGCTGAAATATATCGGCGAAGAGGCATTCTACGGAAGCATGATTCTTTCCTCGAACGTTACGTTGCCCGACAGCGTGGAGTATGTGGGAGACGGCGCGTTCTACGGCATACAGGGCGTGACGGCGTTTACCTGGAACGGATCGCTGAAAGAAATTCCGGACAGCGCTTTTGCGGCAAGCCGTATTACTACGGTGAACCTCGGCGGCGCGACCGCAATCGGCGCGAACGCGTTTGAAGCCTGCGCGAATCTGACGACGGTGAACGGATGGAACACCGTGGAAACGATCGGCGAAGGCGCATTTAAAGGTTGCGCGGCGCTCACTTCCGCGACGCTTCCCGAAAATCTGAAAAAGATAGAAAAAGAAGCGTTTGCTTCCTGCACGGCGCTTACTTCCGTGACGATTCCGGAAGGGTTGGAAGAGATCGGCGAAAATGCGTTTGCGGGCTGCACCAAACTGACTGCGTTTGATTTTAAGAACGTTGAAAAAATCGGAAACGGCGCGTTTGAGAACACCGCTCTTACCTCCGTTTCGACGAAAGCGACCGCGATCGGAGAAAATGCGTTTGCGGGTTGCACCGGACTGACTGCGTTTACTGCGGATCAATTGAAAGAGATCGGCAACGGCGCGTTTGGCGGGAATACGAAACTTTCTTCGTTGGCATTGCCTGCGATCGAGACGATCGGAAACTACGCGTTTGAAAATTGCGCCGCGCTGAAAGCGTTCGATTTCGGTACGGTGAAATCGATCGGCGATTATGCGTTTGCGGGCTGCTCGGCGCTTGCTTCGGTGAATCTCGGATCTGCCGTGAACATCGGAGATTCCGCGTTCGCGGGCACGGCGATCAGAGAGATCTCTCTGAATAAGGATATCGCGCTTCGCGATTCCGACGTTCGTGCGACGGGCGGCTTACATCCGACGGCGTTTAAAAATGCGAACGCGTTGGAAAAGATCTCGGTGGACGCCGAAAACAAGACGTTGTTCACCGAAATCAAAAACGGCGAAAACGACGGCGTGCTTTATTCTAAACTTACCGTGAAAAACGGCAGAATCAATGCCGGATACTATTATGATCTTGTTGCTTATCCCGCAGCGAAAGCGGGAACGGAATACACCGTTCGCGATTACACGCTGAGGATCCGCAAGTATGCGTTCTATAACGCGGCGACGCTTGAAAAGGCGACGTTACCCGCGACGGTGGTTTCGATCGGCGCGAGCGCGTTTGAAAATTGCGAAAATCTTAAAACTTTGACGTTCGGATCGGCGCAGGCGCCCGTTCTGGAAGGCGAATACGACGATCTTGCGGAATTGTACGATGCTTCGTCGGCGTATTCGTACCGGAATTTCGTCACCGTGCTTGCGGAGGCGAAAGGGAATCTGATCGCGGAAGTGCCCGCGAACGCCGTAGGGTATGATACCTACGTATGGAAAGCATATTTTGCCGAAGTGAACAAATCGGATTCCGTTGCCGTGACGAAGAACACGCTGTACGTGATCGATCTCATCCGTTCAGTGGAAAACCCCGTGACGGCGGAAGATAAAGTAGCGGTGGCGCTTTGCAGAAAACTGCTGGATTCGTTGATTCCCGCGCAGAGAGCGTTGGTTCCCGAAGACGCGGTGAAGATTCTGGAACAGGCGGAAAAGGACGCGAAGAATATCCGTACGGATAACGCTTCTTCTTCCGTAACGCCTTTGCCCGCGACGCCCGCGTCTTCCGAAAGCAAGAATACTTCGACGGCGGAAAATAAAACGAGCGGAGAAGAAAAGAAGGGCTGCTCCGGCAGCGTTGTATCCGGGGCTTTGGCGGCGGCGACCGCGCTGCTTGCCGTAGCGTTCGTTGCAAGCAAGAGGAGGGCAAAATAATGAAAAAGAAGTTGTTTATCGTTACCGCTACGCTTGCCGCTTGCTGCGCTTTCGGATTCGCTTCCTGCAAAAAGGACGACAACAAGCCGGAAGCGAAAGAATATACGATTACTTTCCTTGTGGGCGGCGGAGAAGACGATATCGTTTACACGCTGAAAGCGGGAGACGGCATTACCGCCCCCGCCGCCCCCGAAAGGGATTATTACGCTTTTGAAGGCTGGTATTCGGATGCGAGCCTGACGATTCCTTACGAATTCGGAACGATGCCCGACGCGGACGTGACCGTGTATGCGAAATGGGCGGCGCAGAAGCGCGTGAGATTTTATTTCTTCGCGAACGGCGGTGATTTCGGCACGGAAAACGGCAATAAAATCGTGAGCGCGTCGCAGGCGTTTGACGTGGGCGGAGATACCGCTCCCTACGAAACCGAACCGACGAGAACCGGCTATAAATTCGACGGCTGGTGTCTTGACGCGGCGGGAAAACAACCGTATGCATTCGGCGAAGCGCCCGAGAAAGACGTTATCTTATACGCGAAGTGGAGAAAAGCGACGAGCGAATATTATTACGCTACGTTCGTGGTGAACGGCGAAACGCTGGCGGAAGTGCCCGTGAAAAAAGGCGAAACGCTTTCCGCATACGATTTCGACGAGCAGAGCGGCATGGTGGTGGACGAATGGTATGAAGGGGATTCTTCCGATTCCCGTACATACGATTTTTCCGTTGCGCCTTCAAGCAATCTGCAACTGGTGGGGTATCCCTACACGAAGGGATTGAAATTTTCGGCGGACACCGTGACGGGATACGACGGAACGGCGGAAGAAGCGGTGATTCCCGCGCGCCACAACAATTCTGCGATCACGAAGATCGGAGACGGGGCGTTCAGAGGAAATACCGCCGTGGTGAGCGTATCATTGCCCGATACCGTGGCGATGATCGGCGAATATGCGTTTGCCGAATGTACTTATCTGAAAAATATCGATCTGCCCGAACGGATCGTGGAGATCGGGGCGTATGCGTTTTATCGCAACGTACGCCTGCAATCGGCGATTTCTCTTTCTGGCGTGAAAAAGGTGCGCGCGGGCGCGTTCAATTCCTGCGAAAAACTGACGGAAGTGAATTTCGGCGCGCAGATCGACGAGATCGGCGAATATGCGTTTGCGGGTTGCTCCGCGCTGAAAAAAGCGGAACTTCCCGGCGGCGTGATGAAGATCGGCAACTATGCGTTTGCGGATTGCTCCGCGTTGACGACGTTTGCGTTGCCCGATTCTCTGGCTTCGCTCGGCGCGGGTGCTTTAAGAGGTTGCCTCGGATTACAGAGCGTTTCCGTAGCGGCTTCCAATACGGCGTATGCGGTGAAAACGGACGGCTGTTTGTATACGAAAGACGGAAAGACTCTGATCTTATACGTTAAGGGCAACGACGTTTCTTATACCGTGGACGGCGGCGTGGAAACGATTTTAAACGGCGCGTTCTCGTGCGCGGGGAATCTCGTGAGCATGACCGTGGGCGAAAACGTAAAGACGATCGCAAACGGCGCGTTGGCGGGAGCGAAGAATTTGCAGACGCTGACGTTGCCTTTCCTCGGCGGAACGGCGGCGGACGCGGACAGCGGATACCTTGCCTATGCGTTCGGCGCGGAACTTGCATCGTTCAACGGAGAAACGGGGAAATTCACGCCCGCTTCCCTGAAAGAAGTGAAGATTCTGAAAGCGATGACGAGCGTTCCCGATTACGCGTTCTACGGCTGCACTGCTCTGGAGAAGATCGAAGGGATCGAAAGCGCGACGGCGTACGGAAATCAGGCGTTTGCCTATACGGGATTCAAAGCGTTTACGATTCCCGCCGCGGTGACGCAGATCGCAAGCATGATTTCTTCCGGTTCTTCGGAAATTTATCCTTACGGACAGAACGTATTCGCGGGCTGCAAAGCGTTGACGGAAATTACCGTGGCTGCGGAAAACGCAAATTACGCTTCGATCGACGGCTGCTTATACACGAAAGACGGAAAGATGTTGCTCGCCGTGCCTGCGGGCAAGACGGAAGTGACGTTTGCTTCCGCTCTTGAAAAAATTGAGACGTGCGCTTTCTTCGATACGTTGACGGAGAGAGTGACGATTCCTTCTTCCGTGAAGGAAATCAATGCGGCGGCATTCTATCGCTGCACGCGCATTGCGGAAATGACCGTTCCGTTTATCGGCGGATCGGAAAGCGCGAATACATATATGATGTATGTATTCGGAGCGCAGGAGAGCGTACCCGCGCTTCTCAGAAAAGTGACGTACACCGGCGCGGCGAAAGCGTTGCCCGAAAACGCGTTCAGATACCTGAAAGGCGTGACGGAAGTATCGTATCCCGATACGGTGGAAACGATCGGAAACAATGCGTTCCGCAATACCTCGATCGCGGAGTTCTCTCTCGGCGCGGGGGTGAAAAACATCGGCGAATATGCGTTTGCCGAAACGAAACTGACGGGCGAGATCGTTGTGCCCGCGAGAATCAAATCGCTGGGCGCGTATGCGTTCGCGTTCAATCAGAGCATTACGAAAGCGGCGTTTGAAGAGGGCGTGAAAACGATTCCCGAAGGCGCGTTCTATGCGTACAGATCGCAGGCGAGCAGCAATACTTATTACTACTATTCTTCGCTGGAAGAAATCGTGATTCCTTCTTCCGTAGAATCGATCGGCAACGGCGCGTTCTATTATGCGGGAAGCAATTACACGTACGATTATGCGGCGGGGCAGAAAACGGATACCGTGATTCTGAATTTCGCGGACGGAAGCAAACTGAAATCGATCGGCGCGAGCGCGTTTGCGTTCAGCGGCGTGAAGAGACTGAGCGTTCCCGCTTCCGTGCAGACGATCGGCGCGTTGGCGTTCTTCGGCTGCGATCAACTGGAAAAAGCGGCGATCGGTACGGCGGAGGAGGGAAGCGCGATCACGGAATTTTCCGCGGCGGCCTTCGGAAAATGCAACGAACTGAAAGCGTTCTTCGTGTATAAAGCCGTTGCTTCTTCGGCAGACGTACCCGCGATCACCGACGTGACGGATTCGGGCGGAACGTATGATTACAACCTGTTCTACGGCTACGGAAAGACGCCCGACATTTACGTGAACGGCGCGGAATATTACAAAGCCGCGGCGAAATGGAGCGAATATGCGGAAAAAATAGCAGAAATTCCGCAGAATACGAAATAAAACGTGTTTTTACGCAATACGACAAGGACGATGACTATTATGAAAAAGCGATTGAAAACTTTGATTCTTGCGGCGGTGTGCGCGTGCATGGCGTTATTCTGCGCCTCGTGCGCTTCGTCGTCGCAGATCGACGATATCATGAAAGAATATCCGATCTGCGTGACGATCGATTTCAACGGCGGCGCGGTGGGAACAGAGACGACGCGGCGCGTGCAGGCGAAAGAAAACAGCCTGCTGCTTGAGCCGAATAATAAGGAAAGCGTGTACAAAGCGCCCGAAAAAGCGGGATATACGCTGGAAGGATATTACCTCGGCACGAAGGACGCAAACGGGAATATTACGTTCGGGAAAAAATGGAATTTCAAAACCGACCGCGTGACGGAGGATATTACGCTGTATGTGAAATGGCAGCAGAACGTATTCCTCGTGATCCGTTTCGGAGAGAACTTCGCTTCCGAAAAGAAAATCGCCCTCGGCGAATATGCGACGGAAGAATTGAAACTGCTTGTGGAAAGCAGTTACGCGGGATACACGTTCGAGGGATTCTATTACGACGAAGCGTTTGCAAACCCCGTGCCCGCCGTAATCGATTGCAAAAATTCGGAAACGGACGTGGTGATTTACGCGAAATTCACGAAAAATGCCTGACTTACGTACGGAGAAAAACGATAAAATGCGTTGCGCCGCAAGGCGCGCTCCGACGAGGAAGATAAATTACTGAAATCAAGAGAACAAACGGAGGTATTTATATGAAGAGAACGAAAGTTTTCAGCACTCTTATGGCTGTGGCGTTACTCGGATCGTGCACGTTGACCGCATGCAAAAAGGACGACAACACGAACGGCTCGAAACTCGACAACGAAGAATCGCCGCTCGTAATCAGTTCGGAAGCGCTGGACGCCGTGTTTAACCCGTATTTCTATACGACGGGAGCGGACGGCGACGTGGTGGGGCAAACCCAGATCGGCATGCTTTCCACCGACGAGAGCGCGAAGGACAATCCCGACGGCGCGTACATCGCCTGCGGCGACGATTTCCCCTGCGTGGTGAAGGATTACACCGTGGAAACGTTCGGCAGCGCGTCGAGCCCCGATAAGGACAACTACTACACGACGTATTCGTTCGCGATCAAAAACGGAATCAAATTTTCCGACGGAAGCGATCTGACGATCAAAGACGTACTGTTCAATATGTACGTATTGCTCGATCCCGCTTACACCGGATCTTCCACGCTGTATTCCGTAGACATCAAAGGCTTGACGGAATATCGTACGCAGTCCACCGATTCGAGCGAACAGAGCGACAAGATCTATTACGCGGAAGCGCGTATCCGTATCGGCGTGATCACCGCCTGGTGCGACGAGGCGATAGAATTGCAGAATCCCAACGAATTCGACGCCAAGTATGAAGAACTGAAAGAGATCGACGCAGAATGCAAGGCGGGATCCAACCCGTATTCGCCCCTCGAATATATCGAAACCGCGAAAAAGATGTTCCTCGACGAACTGAATTCCGACTGGACGAGCGCGGAAAGCGCGGCGGCGAGCGAAGAGCACGAATACCACAAATACGGCATCACCGAAGCGTGGCAGTTCTTCCTTGCGGATCACGGCCTGATTACGCTGAACGATAAAGAAGTGGGCGGCCAGACCGTTTACGAAGTGGAATGGAACGGCTACGACGAAGCGGGCGTGCCTCACGACAAAGAAGGGCTTGTGAACAGAGTGTACGAGAGCATGGTGGGCGACGACGCGAAAGCCTATCTTCCCACGTATGCGAAGGGCGTGAAAGCGATCGTCGACGGCGGCTGGAAGACGGCTTCCGACATGCTGGAATACATCAAAGATAAAGCGAAAGAGCAGATGATCGGCGACAAGACTGTGGCGAAAGACGTGAGCGGCATCACCGTGGATCTGAAAGAAAACCTGAAAGAGAACAAGACGGTGCTGGGAACGCAAGCCGGCAAGCAAAAGACGCTGGACGGGAAATACGACGTTCTGAAAG
Source organism: uncultured Christensenella sp. (assembly GCA_905203015.1). Taxonomy (GTDB): domain Bacteria; phylum Bacillota; class Clostridia; order Christensenellales; family Borkfalkiaceae; genus Scatosoma. The sequence continues at coordinate 255,782 of CAJKUC010000001.1, forward strand.
TGACGATCAACGGCGTGGACCCGAAGGCGATTTACAACCTTTCCTTCACCGTGGGCCCCATGAACTACTACTCCAACGCGGAAGAAATCGCGAAATTCGATATTGCCGCAGGCAACTTCGGCGTGAAGTTCTTGAACAGAGGTTTCTTCAACGAAATGAAGCAGAAACAGGTGCCCGTGGGCGCAGGCCCTTACATGGCTACCAACAGCGCGACGAATGCGAACGGCGTACCCGCGAAGAGCGAATTCTTCAAAGACAATATCGTTTATTTCGAGCGTAACCCTTATTTCTATACGGTGGGCGGTTCGGCTTCCGAAGCGGAAGCGGAAAGCAGCAATGCCGAAATCAGAAACGCGAAAATCAAGAAACTTCGTTATAAGGTAATCACTACCACGCAACTTTTCGACGCGATCACCGGCGCAAATCCCGAAGTGCACTACGGTTCGCCCACCGCGAAGCAGTCGTATATTAATAACCTCAGCACTATGTCGGCGAATTACGGCTATCAACTTGCCGACAACATGGGCTACGGCTATATCGGCGTGAACGCGGGAAAGATTCCCGACGTGAGAATCCGTCGCGCGATTATGCATGCGATGAACATCTCTCTTTGCATGGACTATTACGGCGATACTTCGCTGGCGCAGTTGATCTACCGCCCGATGTCTTTGAATAACTGGGCATATCCCGAAGACGCGAAGACCGCGGATTCCGCAACGTATCAATTCGACGAAAGCGGCAAAACCTCCGAGAATCTTGCGATCGAAGCGGGGTATACGGATCTTGGCACGGACGGCGTGCGTAAAAATTCCCGCGGGGACAAACTGAAATTCACGTTCACGATTGCCGGCGAATCCACCGACCACCCCGCATATGCGATCATGCAGAAAGCCGCCGACGTATTGAACAGCGTTGGCTTCGACATCACCGTTACGACGGACTCGAACGCGTTGAAGAAACTGGCGAGCGGAGGACTGGAAGTGTGGGCTGCCGCGTGGAGTTCCACGATCGACCCCGATATGTATCAGGTGTATCATAAAGATTCTTCCGCTTCTTCCACGAAGAACTGGGGCTACAACGTAATTTACGACGAAACCTTGTGGTCGAAGAACAAGATTACGAACAAGATGCCTACCGATGAGGCGTATGCGGAATACAAATACGAAAAGAGCATCATCGAATCGCTCAGCACTCAGATTATGAGAGGCAGAACGACGACGAAACAGACGATCCGCGCAAGCATTTACAATACTTGCCTCGATTACGTGATGGATCTTGCCGTGGAACTTCCCACCTATCAGAGAAAGAATATGTTCGTATACGACAAGACGTATATCGACGAATCCACGATGAGTAAGGCTTCGGCGTACGAATCTCCCCTCGGGAAGATCTGGAACGTAAGCCTGAAAGCGAACTGAGCGAACGAAAAACAAAGCGCGGCTATCCGCGCGGAAAACGAAACGACAGGGGGCTTTTCCTTATCAGAAAGGAGAAGCCCGCCCGCGCGTTTTGAAAATACGGAGAAACCATAATGGCAAAATACGTTATCAAGAGATTATTGTACTCGCTACTTATACTTTTTGTAGTGTCTCTTGCGATTTACGGGCTTGTGCGGTGCCTGCCCAACGACTATATCGATCTGAAATTCGCGGATAAACTGGCGCAGAAGCAGATTACGGAAGAACAGATTCTGGACATCAAGAAACTGTACGGCCTTGCCGACAACTCGTTCGGCGGAATTATCAAAGGGTATTTTCAGTGGCTGGGAAACGCGCTGAGAGGAAATCTCGGTATGTCTTTCAAATTCGAGTTGCCCGTTGCCGAAGTGATCGGCGAATACATGTGGATCTCGTTCTGGATCGCGCTTGTGGCTATGGTGCTGCAATTTCTGATTGCCATCCCGCTCGGCGTTATGAGCGCGACGCATCAGTACAGTCCGCTTGACTACACCGTGACGGTGCTCACCATGATCGGTATTTCGTTGCCGTCGTTCTTCCTCGGCACGTTGCTGATCAAGGTGTTTGCCTCGAACACGGGCTGGTTGCCGATGCAGGGGCTTGTGGACGCGAAAGCGGACTACACCGGGATCGCGCACGTAGGCGACGTGATACGGCACTGTATTCTGCCCGTGGCTACGCTGGTGATTATCAATATCGGCGGCTTGATGCGTTATTCGCGTACGAACACGCTGGAAGTGCTGAACGCGGATTATATCCGCACGGCGAGAGCGAAAGGCTGTTCGGAAAAATCCGTGATTTACAAGCACGTGTTCCGCAATACGATGATCCCGCTCGTCACCATGATGGCGGGGCTGCTGCCCAGCCTTTTCGGCGGCGCGATGATCACCGAAGAAGTGTTTGCTTTACAGGGAATCGGGCAGAAAGCGTATCAGGCGCTGAAAGAAGGCGACGTGCCTTTCATTATGGGTTACAATATGTTCCTCGCGATTCTTACCGTGATCGGAACGTTGCTTGCCGACCTCGCGTATGCGATCGTGGACCCTCGGGTGAAACTCGACAGATAACGAGACGGAGCATGGAATTGCGTGAAAAAGCGCGGGTGCGTTTTTACGAGGCTGCGCCGCCTGTAACGGCAAGGGCTTTATCGCCCGGAGAGGCGAGAGTGAAAACGCAGGCGCTTTCGAGGGAATAAATTACAAGGAATACGTATTATGGAAGAAAAGAAGAAAAACGGCGCGGGATCCGGCGCGGAGAATAATGCGGGCGCGGAAGCGCTTGAAAATTCCGCCGCGGATCTTGTAGCGGGAACGGGCGCAGAGGCGGAGGCGAAAATCGCCGAAGATCTGACGGCGGAAAAGATTGCCGGATCGGAGGACGAAAACGGCGGGGGAGAGGCGAAAAAAGAACTTGCCGCGGAACCCGAAATGCACAACGTGAAGATCGTTTCGCCCACCACCCTTGTTATCAAACGGTTTTTCCGTTCGAGATTATCGGTGATCGGGCTCACCATGTTCGTGGTGTTGTTTTTGTTTGTATTCATCGGCCCGCTGATGGTGAACTGGGGCGAAACGGAAGTAGACGGCTCCGGAGGTAAGACGACGTATACGCCGCACGTAGTGGAATTCGTGGACGAATCGACGGGCGAATCGTACACGATCGTGCAGGTGAACGAATACACTTCGCAGAACAATATCTTCGCCGATCCTTTCACCTACGGCGTGAACGAAAAGGGCGAAACCGTACTGCACGTGCTCGGCACAGATCAATTCGGGCGGGATATTTTCGTGCGTCTGATGTACGGCGGAAGAGTTTCGTTGACGATTTCGTTTATGGCGGTGATTTTAAATACCCTGCTCGGTATTATTCTCGGCGGACTTGCCGGGTATTTCGGGAAGTGGGTGGATATGGTGATCATGCGTATCGTGGATATTATAAACTGTATCCCCACGCTGCCGATCATGCTGATTATTTCCGCGATTCTCGACGCGTACAAAGACGAAAATCAATGGCTATACGACTATCGTTTGTATATCATCATGGCGATTCTTACCCTGATCAGTTGGACGGGAACGGCGCGACTGGTGCGCGGGCAGATTCTGTTCCTCCGAGAGCAGGAATACATGGTGGCGGCGGACGCACTCGGTATGTCGTCGTCGCGTAAGATTTTCAGACACCTCGTGATCAACATTATGCCGCAACTGATCGTATCGATGACGCTTTCGCTCGGGAGCATGATTCTGTATGAAGCGACGCTCGGCTATCTCGATCTGGGCGTGCCCATTCCCGGGGCTTCGTGGGGCAACATGATCAACGCCGCGAAAGATACGGATATTCTGCAATATCATGCCAACGTATGGATGCCGAGCGGTATCTGCATTATCGCTTCGGTGCTTGCGTTCAACTTTATCGGCGACGGTCTGCGCGACGCGCTGGATCCGAAAATGAAGAGATAAGAGGTAACGACGATGGAAAAACAGACGAATAAGCATTACCTCACGAACAAGGAAATCCGCGAGATTGCAAAAGAAAATCTCCGTCAGATGAAAAAGTACGAGAAGGCGAAGAAGGCGAAACTGCCCGAAAGCGCGTACGTGACGGAGATGAAGCGCGACGATACCATTCTGGAAATAGATAATTTACATACCTATTTCTTCACGGAAAGCGGCGTATCGAAAGCCGTCAACGGCGTATCGTTCGATATTCCGCAAGGCTCGGTGGTGGGCGTTGTGGGAGAATCCGGCTGCGGAAAATCCGTTACGTCTCTTGCGATCATGCGTTTGGTGCAGGGGCCGCAGGGGCAGATCGTGAACGGATCGATCCGCTTCAAATCCACCGCTCTGGTGACGGGCGAGGACGGAAAGCCCGTGCCCGTATACGAAAAAGACGAAAACGGCGAGATTATTTACGACGAGGTGAAGGACAAAAACGGGAACGTGAAAACGGACGCGGAAGGGAAACCCGTATTAAAACCGCGCCAGAAAACGGGAGATCACGGATTCCCCGTATTCGAGACGGAGCCGAAGGTGTTCGATATAGCGAAAATGCCCATCAACGAAATGCGGCGTTTGCGCGGGAAAGAGATCGCCATGATCTTCCAGGAGCCCATGACTTCGCTGAACCCCGTGTTTACGATCGGAAACCAACTGGACGAAGCGATTCTGGTGAACAATCCCGGCGTGACGAACGAACAGGCGAAAGCGCACAGCATTCACATGCTGGAACAGGTGGGAATCGCTATGCCCGAAGCGGTGTATAAAAAATTCCCGCACGAACTTTCGGGCGGTATGCGCCAGCGCGTGATGATCGCCATGGCTCTTTCTTCCAACCCGAGACTGATCATCGCGGACGAACCGACGACGGCTCTCGACGTGACCATTCAGGCGCAGATTCTGGAACTTCTGAAATCTTTGAAAGACAAGATCAACGGTTCGATTATGCTGATTACGCATGATCTCGGCGTGATTGCCGGTATGGCGGATTACGTGGTGGTGATGTATGCGGGGCGCGTGATCGAGCGGGGAACGGTGTTTGATATTTTCGATCACCCCATGCACCCTTATACCGTAGGTTTGCAGAAATCGAAACCCGTGGTGAACAAGGAAGTGGACAGATTGTATTCCATTCCCGGAAACGTGCCTAACCCCATCAATATGCCGTCGTACTGCTATTTCAAGGATCGTTGCAACCGCGCGTGCGAGAAATGCAACGGCGATTATCCTGAATTGGTGAAAGTATCCGATACGCACTATGTGGCGTGCCATTTATACACCGACGGCGCGGCGCAGGGCAACGAGAACGCCAAGGGAGAGTAAAGTGTTATGGACGAGAAAATTTTAAATAATGCCGAGGAAACGACTGTTTCGGAAGCGGAGGCGAATAATACGGAAAAGGCGAAATTGCCCGATCCTCCGCTGAATGACGAGAACATTCTGGACGTACGGCATCTGAAAAAATATTTCCCCGCGTCGAAGAACTTTTTCGGCAAACCTTTGTCGTTTCTGAAAGCGGTGGACGACGTATCGTTCACGATCAAACGCGGACAGACGCTGGGGATCGTGGGAGAATCCGGCTGCGGAAAGACTACCCTCGGCAGAACGATTCTGAAATTGCACGAGCCGACGGAGGGCGAGATTTATTTCGAGGGGAACAACATTTTCCCGTACAAGCCTTCGCAGATGCGCCCGCTTCGTACGAAGATGCAGATCATTTTCCAGGATCCGTATTCTTCGTTGCCGCCGCGCTATACGATCGGCGACACGATTTCGGAAGCGGCGATGATTCACAACATCGTGCCGAAAGAAGAATTACGTGATTATACGATCGGGATCATGAAGCAATGCGGCTTGCAGGATTACTATTACGATCGTTATCCGCACGAATTTTCGGGCGGTCAGCGGCAGAGAATCTGCATTGCGCGCGCGCTTTCCGTACAGCCGGAATTCGTGGTGTGCGACGAGCCCGTTTCCGCGCTTGACGTTTCCATTCAGGCGCAGATCATCAATCTTCTGAAAGATCTGCAACGTGAAAAGGGACTGACGTACATGTTTATTTCGCACGATTTATCCGTGGTGGAACACATTTCCGACAGGGTGGGTGTGATGTACCTCGGCTCGATGGCGGAAATCGGGGATACGAAAGATATTTTCTCGAATCCCTGCCATCCGTACACGCAGGCGTTGCTTTCCGCGATTCCCGTGCCCGATCCGCACAATAAAAAGCAGCGTATTATTCTGGAAGGAGATATTCCTTCGCCCGTCAATCCGCCGAAGGGCTGCAAATTCCATACGCGGTGTATTCATGCGATGGATATCTGCGCGGAAGTGACGCCCGAACTGAAAGATATCGGCGGCGGGCATTGCGTGGCGTGCCATTTGTGCGATAAAAAAGCATAACCGAAAGGCAAATCTGTTACTGTTCGGTGTGCGTGAACGAAGAGGGCGGGGTGCCTCGGTAAAGGCTGAAACGCGCCCGGGGTAATAAGCCCGGAATAAGAAGATTTACGGACGGCTTTCCGGCTGTGCTTTCCGGAATTTCCGAAAAGGAAGTTCGCGGCGAGGCGCATCGGAAAGCCGTTTGATAAAAACGCTTTGGTGTGATATGGAAAACGAAAACAGAGAAATAAAAGAATCCGAAAAAATGACAGGGAAAACGCGTGCGGGCGAGAAGAACGCAGGCGAAGAGTCGCTTTGCCTCGAAGAGAAGGATGTGCGGGAAAAAGACGACTTACGGGAGAACGCAACGGAAATCGGCGGCGGAAAAACTTTTGAAAAGGCGGAAAATCCGGGCGAGGCGACCGATTGGCAGAGCGGATTGAAAACAACGGAAGAATTTCTGGCGGAATTGCGGCAAGCCGAAAAGGACGCGAAAGAAAAAGCGCGCGCGGAGCGAAAAGCGGCGAAAGGGGCGAAAAAAGCGCGGAAAGCGGAAAATAAAAAGAAGCCCTTTGCCGACGACGGGCACACCGTGGCGGAAATGAACGTGGAAGGCATGCCTTTTTACGAACCGAATATGCCGACGAAAGAACAGAAAAAGAATGCCGAAAAGCCGACGAAAAAAGAACTGTTTTCGATGATCATGGGCGCGTATCGGGCATATCTTCCCACGCTGTTATTTATGGTGGGAATTTTTACGCTGGTGTTTCTGGCGGCCTATTTCTTTTTGAGAAGCAAGTATTGAGCGGAACGCCTGCGGCGATAAAGCATATTACGGCGGAAACAGCGCCATAGGTACGGGAATTTGCAGATAGAAAATTCAAATAAGTACAATGCGGCGTTACGAAGAAATTCTGCGGTTCGGGGACGAGGGGATCTTTTATTTCGTTCCGAAAAGCGAAGACGGCGATTACAGGCGATCTCGGGCGGTAGCGTGCGGGAGTGAATGTTGAAATTATGTTGTGAATCGAAAAAAATTGCGGGGAACGGATATTTCCGTTCTCCGCAATTTTCATATGCGGTGCCTTATGTATTTTTTTAATTTTCCGCGCTATGACGTGCGGAATCGAGACGATTAAAAGATAATTTCTTTCCTTTATGCCGCTGCCGCGTTGCGGGCGTGTGCCGCATGACGTTTGTCGGGCGTGCCCGAATGTTAATGCTATAACGTTCGTACCGATCGTTGCAAAGCGACGGATCGATTTATGCTTTATTATCGGGATCTGCTGCGTTCTGCGCCGCGGAAGAAGAGGAATCGGAAGAGGTTTGATTCTTCTTTGTGACGACGGGATTATGCGAAGCGTTCGTCGCACAGCCGCCGTGGCATTTTCCGCACAGGGCGCAGCCCTTGCAATTGCAGCCGCAGGAAGATTTTCCGCGTTTTTTATCTTTGATAAGTTTTATGGCGATTGCCAGCAACGCGCCGAGCAGAACCGCCGCGATAATGATCGTAGATAAATTATTCACAAGCCATTTCCACATAATCGCTCCTTTTTTCACTTCCGAAAGATATGCATAGTACATTTTGTGCAGATTCCCCGCAGTGTAATCGCCGCGGGGAATCTTTTTTAATCGCGCCGATTGCGGCGGATTATTTCGTTACTTTGACGTCTTGTTTGAGGTGTTCCGCTTCCTTATAAGGACGGACGAGCAGATACACGATAAGCGCGACGAGGGCAAGGGCGAGAATGAACGTGAACACGCCGAGGAAACCGCCGATCTTATTGCCTGCGAACATGCTGCCCATGTTGTAGAAGATGAAGGCGATTACGTAAGCGAATCCGCACTGATAGCCGATTGCGCCCCACGTCCATTTCGGGTTGTTCATTTCACGCTTGATTGCGCCGATAGCCGCGAAGCAGGGAGCGCAAAGAAGATTGAAGATAAGGAATGAATAACCGCTGAGTTTCGTGAACGCCGCGGCGATGCCTGCGGAATCTCCGTAGAGAATACCCATCGTAGCCACGATATTTTCCTTCGCCACAAGACCGGTGACGGAAGCAACGGTAGCCTGCCATTTGCCGAAGCCGAGGGGAGCGAAGATCCATTTCAGAGCGTTGCCCACTTTCGCGAGAATACTGAATTCCACTTCTTCTTCAGCAAGGAAGCCGAACGAGCCTTCCACCCAACCGAGACGGCTGAGGAGCCAGATGACGACGGTGGAAAGAAGGATGATCGTACCCGCTTTCTTGATGAACGACCAGCCTCTTTCCCACATGCTGCGAAGCACGTTTTTCACGCTGGGAAGGTGATAAGCGGGAAGTTCCATAACGAAAGGAGCGGGATCGCCCGCGAAGGCTTTCGTCTTTTTCAGGATAATACCCGAGATAATGATTGCGCCCATACCGAGGAAGTATGCGGAGGGGGCTACCCACCACGCGCCGCCGAACACGATGCCCGCGATCATGGCGATGAAAGGTACTTTCGCGCCGCAGGGGATAAACGTAGTGGTCATGATCGTCATACGTCTGTCGCGTTCGCTTTCGATCGTACGGGAAGCCATGATGCCGGGGATACCACAACCCGTGCCGATGAGCATGGGGATGAAGGATTTACCGGATAAGCCGAATTTACGGAAGATTCTGTCCAGAACGAACGCGATACGCGCCATATAGCCGCAGCCTTCGAGGAAGGCGAGGAAGATGAACAGAACGAAAATCTGAGGAACAAAGCCGAGAACCGCGCCTACGCCGCCGATGATACCGTCGACGATAAGGCTTTCCAGCCATTCCGCGCAACCCGCCTTTTCAAGACCTTCGGAGGCGAGAACGGGGATACCTTTCACCCATACGCCGTAATTTGCGGGATCGGGCTCTGCAAATTCGTATTCGACGAGGATATCGTTCACCTGCGTTAAGGAAACGGGAGCGTCTTTCGTCGTCACGTCGTAGTAAGCCGTTTTTTCGCTTTCCACCATCGTTTCTTCGTCGGTGACGGTGTAGGTGATTTCTTTGTAGCCGTCGAGCGATTTCACGTCTTCGACAAACGCAGCCACAGCCGCTTTCGCCGCTTCGGCGTCGAAATCTTCGCTTTCGGAATCGATCGCCGCTTCGAGGCTTTCGGTGTCGTAGCCTTTATCTTTCGCGAAATCTATGTATGCCTGCAACACTTCGTCCGCTCCGCCGTATTCTTCGGAAACTTCTTCGTATTTTGAAGAACCGATGCCGAAGAGGTGGAAGCCGTCGCCGAACAAGCCGTCGTTCGTCCAGTCCGTAGCCCAGCCGCCGACGGTGGTGACGGAGATGAAATAGACGAGGAACATGATCACGGCGAAGATGGGAAGAGCCCAGATACGGTGCGTGAGCACGCGGTCGATTTTATCCGACGTGGTCATCTTCACTTTATTTTTCTTTTTATAGCATCCTTTGATGATTTCGCCGACGAAAAGATAGCGTTCGTTGGTGATGATGCTTTCGGCGTCGTCGTCCATTTCCTTTTCCGCGGCGACGATGTCTTTTTCCACGTGATCGAGAACTTCCTGAGGGAGGTTAAGTTTTTCACGCGCTTTTTCGTCGCGCTCGAAAATCTTCACGGCGTACCAGCGTTGTTCGTTCTCGGGAAGATTGTGCACAGCCGCTTCTTCGATATGCGCGATGGCGTGTTCCACGGCGCCCGAGAAGGGGTGATGGGGAACGGTTTTTCCCGCTTTTGCCGCTTCGATCGCCGCTTCCGCCGCTTCCATGATGCCTTCGTTTTTCAAAGCGGAAATTTCCACCACTTTGCAGCCGAGGGATTCGGAAAGCACTTTCGTATCGATCTTATCGCCGCTCTTTTTTACGACGTCCATCATGTTGATGGCAACCACGACGGGTAAGCCCGCTTCCATGAGTTGGGTGGTGAGATACAGGTTTCTCTCGAGGTTCGAGCCGTCGACGATATTCAGTATAACGTCGGGCTTTTCGTCGATGAGGTAGTTTCGTGCCACCACTTCTTCCAGCGTGTACGGGGAAAGCGAGTAGATACCGGGCAAGTCGACGACGGTGACGCCTTCGTGCTTTTTCAGTTTGCCTTCCTTCTTTTCCACGGTAACCCCGGGCCAGTTTCCGACGAACTGATTCGAGCCCGTGAGGGCGTTGAACAGCGTGGTCTTGCCGCAGTTGGGATTGCCCGCGAGAGCAATTCTAATATCCATATATGCCTCCATTTTATTCTTTTACAGTTTCGTTATTCCTCTTCCACAAGGATCTTTTCCGCGTCTGCTTTACGCAGCGAAAGTTCGTAATCGCGGAGGGTGATCTGAATGGGATCGCCGAGGGGGGCTACTTTGCGGATCGTAAGAATCGTACCTTTCGTAATCCCCATATCCATAATACGGCGCTTGATTGCGCCTTCGCCTTCGATTTTCACTACTTTCAGCGTAGATCCGATCTTGCTTTCTTTCAAGGTCTGCATGATATATTCTCCTTTTTTATTTTTTTCGTTTTTTGTTTGCGGCGACGACAGAGGCGGATTTTCGCGATTTTTTCGGAAGCGATCCGCATCGCCGATAGTTACGACGGTGTGCACATGTGCGCACGTATATATAATATGTAAATGATCAGATGTAGATCTTCTGCGCCATTTCTTTGGCGAGTGCGACGCGCGTATCTTTAACGTTTACGATCACGTTTCCCGCCATGGAAGTGACTACGGTGACCGTGCCGCCCACAACGAAGCCGAGATCGGAAAGGTGCTTTTTCATTTCGGGAAGCCCTCCGATTTTTTTGATAATATTTTCTTCGCCCGGGTCCGCCATCAATAAAGGAATCATTTTTCTTTCTCCTTCCTCTTTTTTTACTTGTGTACGGCGACAATTTATTTCAGCGAAATGTTAGCGTTTGCTAACCTGTTACCGTAATATAAGGTTAGCCATCGCTAACCATTATCTATTATATGCGGGAAGAGAAGGAAAGTCAAGAAAAAATAAGGAGATTTATGAAAAAATCAAAAATTTTTTTTGAATAAAGATTGACGAAGGGGCGGAAGGGCTGTGATGGAAAGGAAATTTCGGTGAAAAGTCGATGCAAAAATCTTTTCGGGCGGAAAAACGCTTGACGAACGGGTATAAAAATATATAATATTAGATATTCTAAAATTAGAATAAATAAGGAGCAAAGGAATGGACGGCAATTTCAGACCTGCGAAATTATTCGGCAATGCGAACAAGATGATAGAAGCGTATCATGCGGCGTTACAGCCGATCTGCAAGGAGACGGGAATCCCGCCGCTTGCGCTGGACATACTGCTTTTTATCGCGAACAATCCCGAAAACGCGACGGCAAAAGAGATATGTAAGTTTCGAGGCTTCAAATCGGGGATCGTATCCGTGCATATCGAAAGAATGGCGGCGGGAGGACTGATCGAAAGGGCGGAAGTACCCGAGGACAGACGAAAGACGCTGTTAAAAGCGACGGAGGAGGCACAGCCGATCGTGGAACGCGGGCGGGACGTGCAGAAAAAATTCGGAGAACGATTGCTGACGGGGCTGACGGAAGAGGATATTTCCGCCGTGCGATCGGCGATGCGGGTGATCGAAGGGAATATAGAAAACATTCTGAAAAACGGGCTCTGAACAATCGTGAAGACGGAGATCCCGGGACGAAAAAAACAAAGAGGAGATAAAAATGTTTAAATTATTGAAAAACATGCGGGGCAGAGAAATCGTGATGGCGGCGGTGTGCCTGCTGTTCGTGGTGGGACAGGTGTACTTCGATCTGTTGTTGCCCGATTATATGACGGAACTGACGACGCTGATCAAGACTTCCGGTACGACGAAGGCGATTGCGAATGTGGGGCTGAAAATGCTCGGTTGCACGTTGATCAGCGCGGCTTTGGCGATTGTCTGCGGATATCTTGCGGCGAGGACGGCTTCGGGGTTCAGTTTTACGGTGAGAGAAAAACTGTTTCATCACGTGGTGGACCTCGGCAAAGAGGAAATGCAGGCGTTTTCCGTGCCGAGCCTGATCACGAGAACGACGAACGACATCACGCAGATTCAGATGATCGTGGCGATGGGTTTGCAGATGCTGATCAAAGCCCCGATCATGGCGGTGTGGGCGATTATTAAAATACTCGGGAAAAGTTGGGAATTATCCGCCGTTACCGCCGGATTCGTGCTGGCGATCTGCGTTACCGTATTCCTCGTGATGGCAACGTGTATTCCGAGATACAGAAAAGTGCAGAAAATGACGGATAAAATCAATCGGGTGGCGCGCGAAAATCTGACGGGCATCAACGTGGTGCATGCCTTCAATGCCGAAGAGTATCAGAATAAAAAATTCGACGCGCCGAGCAAAGAGATGACGGATCTTCAGATGAAGAATCAGAAATTGTTTTCTCTCGTGCAGCCCACGATGAGCCTCGGCATGAGCGGACTTACGCTTGCGATTTACTGGCTGGGCGCCGCCCTGATCAACAACATCGTCGTTACCGACGCGGCGGGGCGGATCGCCATGTTCAGCGAAATTCTGGCTTTCAGTACGTATGCAACGTATATCGTGATGTCGTTTATGATGCTCGTGATGATTTTTATGCTTGTGCCGCAGGCGCAGGTATCCGCGGAGCGTATCAACGAGGTGCTGGATAAAGACGTATCGATCAAAGGCGGAGCAACGAAGGAAGGAACGGAAACGGGAAGCGTGGAATTCAGAAACGTTTCTTTCCGCTATCCGGGTTCGGGCGAAAACGAACTTTCGGGAATAAATTTTAAGGTGAATAGAGGCGAGACCTTGGCGATTATCGGGGCGACGGGAAGCGGGAAAACGACGCTTGTAGGGCTGATTCCGAGGCTGTACGACGCAAGCGAAGGAGAAGTGCTGATCGACGGAGTGAACGTGAAAGAGTACGACGAAAACAGCCTGTACGACAAGATCGGCTACGTTACGCAGAAAGCGGTGCTCTTTTCGGGAACGATCGAGGATAACGTATTTTTCGGAGAAAGCGGAGCGCCGCAGGACGAGGAGAATCTGCGCACGGCGCTTGAAACGTCGCAGGCGGCGGAATTTGTGGATAAACTGCCCGAAAGAGAAGAACATCGGATTGCGCAACTGGGAAGAAACGTATCGGGCGGGCAGAAACAGAGGATTTCCATTGCGAGGGCGCTTGCGAGAAAGCCTGAAATTCTGGTGTTCGACGATTCGTTTTCCGCGCTGGACTACCGGACGGACGCCATGGTGCGTAAAGAACTGGCGGAAAAATTCAAGGACGCAACGAAGATCATCGTAGCGCAACGCGTGGGCACGATCAGGCATGCGGATAAGATCATCGTGCTGGAACGGGGCGAGATCGCGGGAGAGGGAACGCACGAAGAACTGATGGCTTCCTGCGAAGTATACCGCGAAATCGCACAGTCGCAATTAAGCGCGGCGGAATCGGCTTGAGAGGAGGGAGACAAAGATGACGGAGAAGAAGAGTAAAAAGAGCGTCGGCGCGGCGATGGGCAGAAGCGCGGCGTATATGAAATCGAGCGTGGTTTTCGTGTTGCCGGCGTTGCTGTTTGCCGTGGCGAGCGCGGTGATTACGATCATCGGCCCCGATAAAGTGGGCGAAATCGCGACGATTATGTCGGACGGGTTATTCGGCAAAATAGATCTTGCGGCGATTGCGAAAATCGGCGTTACGCTGGCGTTATTGTATTGTCTGAGCGCGGCGCTCGGATTTTTGCAACAATATATCATGGCTTCCGTGACGCTTAAAATGTCGTATCGGCTGCGGGGAGAATTATCGGAAAAGATCAACCGCGTGCCGCAGACGTATTTTCTCGGCACGTCGCAGGGGGATATTTTAAGCCGTATCACGAACGACGTATCCACGCTGCAACAGGGGCTGACGAACAGCCTTCCCACGATCATCGCGGCGGTGACGCAGTTTCTCGGTTGCCTCGTTATGATGTTCGTAACGGAATGGCGGCTGGCTCTGATTTCGCTTGCCGTAACGCTGATCGGCATGGCGGCGCTGGTGGTGATCGTGAAGCGTTCGCAACGGTATTTTGCGGACAGGCAGAAATGCCTCGGCGAACTGAACGGGTACGTGGAAGAGACCTATTCGGGGCACGAAGTGATTAAAATCAGCAGAGCGGGCGAAAAGGTGAAAAAAACATTTGACGGATTGAACGTCAACGTATACAACGCCAACTGGAAATCGCAGTTTTTATCGGGGATCATGCAGCCGCTGATGAGCGTGATAGGAAACGTGGCGTATGTGGCGGTGTGCGTGGCGGGATCGGTGTTGGCGATCAACGGGTCGATCGATTTCGGCGTGATCGTGTCGTTTATTCTTTACGTACGGCTGTTTACGTCGCCGCTTACGCAGATAGCGCAGGGGCTGACGAATCTGCAGACGGCTTCGGCTTCGGCGCATCGTATTTTCGATTTCCTCGAAAGCGAAGAACTGCCCGACGAAAGCGAAAAGACGGCGGAACTGAAAGAAGTGCGCGGAGAAGTGGAATTCGAGCACGTACGGTTTGCCTATCCCGACGCGCCGGAAAAGACGATCATCAAAGATTTTTCGGCTAAGGTGAGCCCGGGGCAGAAAGTGGCGATCGTGGGGCCGACGGGCGCGGGAAAAACCACGATGGTGAATCTTTTGATGCGGTTCTTTGAAATTAACGACGGCGACATTAAAATCGACGGCGTTTCGCTGAAAGATCTGAAGCGCGAAAACATTCACGACGTTTTTTCGATGGTGTTACAGGATACCTGGCTGTTTGACGGAACGATCAGAGAAAACCTCGTGTACAACATGCCAGGGATTACCGACGAGCGACTGGAAGAAGTGTGCAAGGCTTGCGGGCTGGATAAATTCGTACATTCGCTGCCCGACGGTTTCGATACGGTGCTTTCGGAAAGCACTGCTATTTCGGCGGGACAGAAGCAACTTCTGACGATCGCGCGGGCGATGCTGCAGAACGCGCCGATGCTGATTCTGGACGAAGCCACGTCTTCCGTGGATACGCGTACGGAACTGATGATTCAGCGCGCGATGGACGAACTGACAAAGGGCAGAACGAGTTTCGTGATCGCGCACAGACTTTCCACGATAAGGAACGCCGATCTGATTCTGGTAATGAAAGAGGGTGATATTATAGAGAGCGGCACGCACGACGAACTGATGAAAAAAGGAGGATTTTACAGCGAACTGTATAACAGTCAGTTTGAAAAAGCCGCCTGAAAATATGCCTGAAAATATAAAAAACGTTTGCGGAAAAAGAATCGCGCAAACGTTTTTTTTCATATCGGTTTTTATGGGGAATTTTCAGACGGTGTGAGGATGGACAGTGCGCTTTACGGTTTACGAAAGAGCGGAATACTATGAGAGAACGGAAAACGGTTTATTCCCGATAGGTTGCCGAGATTTCCGAGGCAAGGGAGGATACGCGAAGACGGAGCGATTGCGGCTCGAGTACTTTTACGCCCGCGCCGAGGCTGAGTATTTTTTTCGCAAGCACGTCGTCGACGGGAAGCACCGCTTTGGCATAGCGGACACGTTGTACGCGTGAGGAGGAATCGGAAGGAGAATCTGCGGAAAAATCTGCTGAAAAATCGCTTTTTTCGCCGCTTTCCGCGCCCGATTCTTCAAACGGGGCGGCGGGCTTTTCGGGCGTAAATCCCGTTGCGGGCGTGCACGGAAGGGAATCGGGCGCCGTTTGTTCGGTCTCGTTTTCCGCAAGGCTCATGTTTTCGCAACCAAGCCAATCCTGAACGTCGGCGAAAGCGGATTCGTGCACTTCGAGAAGAATTTGTTCGCTTGTTGCCGTTTCCCAGAACTGCAGGGGGATATCTTCCCGCTTCACGTCGCGGCGGACGAAATTTTCCCCTGTGAGAAAGGCGGAATATACTCTGCCCACGCGGAACAGGCGGAACGCTTTTTTCTGATGACAATACGCGTAAACATACCATACGTTTTGTTTGTAGACGAGGATATGCGGATCGATTTTGCGTACGCTTCTTTCCCCCTCGCGGGAAAAGTACACGATTTCCAGCACTTTACGGTTTCGGGCAGAGTTCTCGAACAGACGGACTTTTTCGGAAAAAGAGCGGGAATCGCCCCAGGTGCCGTTATCGATCAGAATACAGTTTGCGTCGCCCGAAAAGAAAAGTTGGTTCTGTTCCGTTTTATCCTGTGCGCCGAGTTTTTTCCGCGCGGTGAGAAAGCGTTCCTCGGGAAGTTGCGAATACATGGCTTCCAGCGCTTCGTCCGCCGCGCGGTATTCTTCGTGCGTAAGAAAGCCGACGGGAAGTTTGTAAGTATCCGAGATGCAGATTCCTCCGCCGCGCCCCGAGTGCACGGTGACGGGCGCGACGCCCGAGAGCACGTCGACGTAGCGATATACAGAACGCACGGACAAGCCGTATTTTTCGGCGAAATAGGAAGCGGTGAGTTTTCTTTTATTGAGAAGATCGAACAGCATATCGAGAAGGACGTCGCATTTCATCGTTTTTATCTCCTTGGCGCGGTTTTGCGCGCGGATTTCCTTTTTTACGGAAAAATTTTTAAATTTTTCTTATATTATTTTATAAAACTTGACGGGGATTGTCAAGTTTATTGTGATAAAATAATCGCGAAAAGAATAAAAATAGTTCCGACGGAGGGAAAAACATGATTTTCGGAAATACGGCGAGAGAATACGACGAAGCGTGCGAATTGCGGGAATGTGCGTTGAACCGGCAGATCCTGCGCAATATAGAAGAAAGCGGGGAGGCGGAAGCGATGGAAAGATTGTTTGCCTGCGATCTTTTTGCCCGCAGGCATGCGCGCGGAGAATTTGAAGAATTTATCGGGAGAAGAGAAATGGGCGAAGCGCTTGCAAGCGTATAAGCGGATCGATCGGCTTTTAACATAGGGAAACGCCGCGGGACAAGCGCGGAGAGGCATGAAAAAAGTGGGGAGAGGCATGAAAACGCGCGAAAAGCGCGGCGACAATTCCCGCGGAAAAAGTGTGACGGTTTGCGGAAAATACGGAAAACGGGGAGAAAAAGGCGCCGAAAAGCGAAAAAATGCCGCAGACGCGCGCGTTTTGCTTGACACGAGGCAAAAAATAGAGTAAACTGAACGTATGAAAACTTTCTTATGCGAAAATGGTATGTATTACATCTATGCTTACTATTATTGCGGTGGTAAGCGAATTTAAGCGCGTAAGAAAAAATCGTGTCGGCGGCGGATTTCCGCAAAAGAGGATTCCGCAAAATCGAAAAATGCCTCGCAACGGTTTGCTCTCGCGCAGACCGTTTTTTATTTATCCGCTGCACAGCGGACGTAAAGAGGCTTTTTACGGCGTGTCCGGCAAGAAACAGAGAAAAAGGAGAAATACAGATGGCTAACATTATGGACGTGCTTCGCGAGCGCGGTTTTGTGAAACAGACGGTGTACGAAGATGAATTGTACGAAAAACTCGGCAAAGAAAGCGTACCTTTTTATATCGGGTTCGATCCTACGGCGGATTCTTTGCACGTAGGGCACTTTTTAACGCTGATCGCCATGCATCACATGCAGCAGGCGGGGCACAAGCCCATTATTCTGATCGGCGGCGGCACGGCGATGATCGGCGATCCCTCGGGCAGAACGGATATGCGGCAGATGATGACGAAAGAAACGATCGCGCATAACGTGGAGTGCTTTAAAAAGCAGATGTCGAGATTCATCGATTTCGAGGGCGAGAACGGGGCGATCGTGGTGAACAACGCCGACTGGTTGCTGGATCTTAACTACGTGGATTTCCTGCGCGATATCGGCGCGCATTTTTCCGTGAACAAAATGCTTACGGCGGAATGTTTCAAACAACGCCTCGAACGCGGGCTTTCCTTCCTCGAATTCAACTATATGCTGATGCAGGCGTACGATTTCCTCGTGCTCAATCGGAAATACGGTTGCGCGCTGGAACTGGGCGGCGACGATCAATGGAGCAATATTCTCGCGGGGGCGAATCTGATCCGTATCAAAGAGAGAAAACCCGCGTACGCGATGACGTTTACGCTGCTTACCACTTCGGACGGGCGGAAGATGGGCAAGACGGCGAAAGGCGCGGTGTGGCTGGACGAGAACAAGACGACTCCGTACGAATTCTATCAATACTGGCGCAATATCGACGACGCGGACGTGGAAAAATGCCTCAAACTTCTGACGTTTTTGCCTGTGAGCGAGATCGACGAATTGTGCAGATACCACGACGAAAGAATCAATCACGCGAAAGAAGTGCTGGCGTTTGAACTGACGAAAGAAGTGCACGGCGAAGAAAAGGCGAAAACGGCGCAGGAGCAGGCGAAAGCGGCTTTCGCGGGCGGAGACGGAGAAATGCTTGTGAAAGAAGCGGCGGGTGCGCAGACCGTGGTGGATGCCATGGTGGCGGCGGGCGTTTGCAAATCGAAAGGCGAAGCGCGCAGACTGATCGAGCAGGGCGGCGTTTCCGTGAACGACGAAAAGGTGACCGACGCGAATATGCCCGTACCTGCGGAAGAATTCGTTTTGCAGAAAGGCAAAAAAGTACGCGTGAAAATTTCCGTGAAATAAGCGGCTTTCGGGAAAAACAGAAAGAGGAGCGAAACTGATCGGCATGGGCGAAAAAAGAGCGCTGACGTTATGCGGCGGAGGAAAACCGACGGAAAAAGTCATCGAAAAATCGCGGTTTATCACGTATTCCGCGCATGCGGAAGGCGAGGCGGAAGCGCGGCGTTTTCTGGCGGGGCTGAAAGAGGAGCACCCTTTTGCCACGCATATCTGTTATGCGTTCGTTGCGGATCGACTCGGCAATCTTCAGCGTTTTTCGGATGACGGCGAACCGCAGGGTACGGCGGGCATGCCGATTCTGGAAAATTTAAAAAGGTGCGATCTCGTTTTATCCGCGCTTGCCGTGGTGCGCTATTTCGGCGGCGTGAAACTGGGCGCGGGGGGATTGACCCGCGCCTATTTTTCGGCGGCGAAGGAACATCTCGACGGCGCGGAATTTTGTGAAATACTGCCGTGCGAAGTGTGGGAGATCGCGGCGGAATATTCGTATGCCGAAGGCATGGAAAAACTGCTGAAACAGTACGGCGTCGAAATAAAAAACACGGCGTATGCGGAAAAAGTGCGGTTTCTCGTGCAGGCGAAAACGTGCGAAACGGAAAAATTACGGGGCGCGATTTCGGATTTTCTGTGCGGGAAAGAAGAAATTCGGCTGCTGGAAAAAAAGGACGGATATTTTCCCGTGCGGCGGCTTTGATTTGCTTTGATGTTTCGTCTGACGCGGGAGGAAAAAAATTTTTAAGGCGATTCGCCGAATCGGTTGCTTTTTATATTTAATTATGATATAATTTGGTCGCTTGAAAAAAAATACGGGATAATCAATTTTTTCTATGAATACTGAAGAACTGAAAACTTTTATCTGCCTTTGTAAAGTGAAAAATTTCACGTTGGCCGCCGAACAGATGTATATCGCGCAGTCCACCGTGACGAACCGTATCGTCGAACTGGAAAAAGACGTAGGGAAAAAACTGTTTGACCGCGCTTCCAAAAAGGTGATCCTCACCGAGGAAGGACGTATTTTTTTGAAATATGCCGAACGTATTCTGGAATTACAGGATACTTCCATTGCGGAGATGAACGCCGTTTCCGCTTATCGGCAGAAAATCGCCGTGGGTTCGGTGAACGCGACGTACGAAAGTTTCGTGAAGCCGATTCTCGATCGCTGTCTGCACGAGGCGGACGACGTGGCGGTGAAAGTGGTGATCGGGCATTCCATGAATCTGATTCAGCAATTGCAGGATAACGTGCTGGATATGGTGTTTTCTTCGATTCCTTTAAAACGTGCGGGATTCGAGTGCGTGGAATACGACGCGGACAGGCTTGCGCTGGTGATAGGCAAAGGATACAGCCGTTATCCCGAGGGCGTGAGCGAGGACGATCTGAAAAAGATTCCTTATCTGATGTGCGATTTTCTCAGCGAAATCGGGGAATTTATCCGTTCGCTGTTTCCTGCGGATCACGTGTTTAAACTGGAAGTGGATAATTCGTCGAAACTTTTGCCGTACCTGGAAGAAGGGCTGGGATATTCGTTTATGCCGTACAATATGGTGAAAGATAAAATCGAGGCGGGCGTACTGGAAGAGGTGCCGCTGATCGGATTTAAATCGCTGAAAGTTTCCACTTATCTGATTTATCGCCAGAATTACGATCCCAGCGCGTTTTTGAAATACGCGAAATAAACGAATCGGGCGGAGTTTATCGGGCTGCCCGAACCGTCCGGGAACAAAAATGGGCGCGGTACGGCTTGAAAGAACGAGACGAGAGGGCGGCGGATAAGGCTGCCGAAAAAAATTTTTATAAAAATTCGCTAATTTTTAAAAACAGGGCGAAAAACGGTTGACAGAAAAAAAATTTTTTGTTATTATAATTAGGCTGTTCACGTGTGAGCCGCTTTGGAAACGAAGCGTTGAACGGAGGGAGCGGACGGCTGAATATCGCGGGGTGGAGCAGCTAGGTAGCTCGTCGGGCTCATAACCCGAAGGTCGCAGGTTCGAATCCCGCCCCCGCAACCAAAATGGCGGCGTAGCTTAGTTGGTTAGAGCGATCGGTTCATACCCGATAGGTCATAAGTTCGAATCTCATCGCCGCTACCATTTGCAAACGATACGAACGATCGATTCGTTGAATATATTTGAATATGTGGCCCCATGGTCAAGCGGTTAAGACACCACCCTTTCACGGTGGTAACATGGGTTCAAGTCCCGTTGGGGTCACCAAACAAGTTAAAGGCGAACCCGTTTCCGGTAGGAGACGGATTCGCCTTTATCATATACTTCAAAAAGACTTATTAACAAAGCGGCGTGCGAGAATTTACCTCACACGCTGCTTTTTAAGATTCTGTAATTTGTGCAAAGAATTATTTTGCGCTATTCGACGGGCGTGCTATCGGAATCAGTCGACAGGAAGGCTACTTTTTTCAGATCGAAAGTATGCGATATTGGAATATTGTGAGAATGTACAAAAATAAATCCCCTCGGGAGAAATTTTTCGCCCGAGGGGATTTTGTGCCGGAATTGACTTTCGGTATTGAATTTCAGTATTGAATTTCAGTTGTCTTTTTTCGGTTCGGTCATTGCGAACGGATTGAGAATTTTTTCCAAAGTCGATTCGTCCATCAAATGCTTTTCAAGCACGAGATCTTTGATTCTTACGTTGCGCTTCAACGCTTCTTTGGCAAGTTCCGCCGCTTTTTTATAGCCGATATAGGGGTTGAGCGCGGTTACCGTGCCCACGCTTTCGTATACGAGGGCTTCGCAGCGTTCCCGATTCACCTGTATACCGTCGATACAATTCACCGTAAGCGTTTTAACGGCGTTGTTCAGCGTATGCAGAGACTCGAAGATTTTGTAGAGCATCACGGGCTCGAACGCGTTCAGTTCCAGTTGTCCCGCTTCTGCGGCGAGGGTGATTGTGGTATCGTTACCGATCACGGCAAACGCCACCTGCGAAACCACTTCGGGGATAACGGGATTCACTTTTCCCGGCATGATGGAAGAGCCGTTTTGTTTGGCGGGCAGTACGATTTCCTCGAAGCCCGTTTTCGGGCCGCTCGCCAGAAGGCGCAGATCGTTGCACATTTTGGAAAGAGTGACAGCCAGCGTTTTCAGCGTACCCGAAACGAAAACGAATCCGTCGGGGTTTTGCGTGGCGTCGATCAGATCGTCCGCCTGTTTTAATCCGTAGCCCGTTTCTTTGTTCAGTTCGGGAACGATTTCGTCGAGATATTCTTTTTTAACGTTGATCGCCGTGCCGATTGCCGTGCCGCCGATATTCACCGTGCGCATTTCGTCCACGGCTTTTTCAAGCAGGCGCAGGCTTCTTTTCACGCCAGAAGCGTATGCCTCGAATTCCTGACCGAGGCGGATGGGTACGGCGTCTTCCAGTTGAGTCCTGCCCATTTTGATTACGTCGTCGAATTCGCGCGCTTTATTTTCCAGCGAATCGATCAGTGCGAGTACGCTTTTTTTCAGATCTTCGGCAAATTCGATCACCGTCATTTTTCCCGCCGTGGGGATGACGTCGTTGGTGGATTGCGAGCAATTCACGTGATCGTTCGGGTGGCAGAGGTATTGGCCTTTTTTGCCGCCGAGAAGTTCCGTGGCGCGGTTTGCGATCACTTCGTTTACGTTCATATTCACCGTTGTGCCCGCGCCGCCCTGAATCGCGTCCGTCACGAATTCGGCGTCGAATTTGCCGCTCAACGCTTCGTCGCAGGCTTTTACGATTGCCGCCGCCGTGTCTTTCGCAACGGAGCCCGCTCTGCCGTTTACGATTGCCGCCGCTTTTTTGATTTTCACGATGTTTTTAATAAAACGGTCGTTCATTCTGATGCCCGTGATATTAAAATTTTTGCAGCCTCTGCTGGTCTGTACGCCGTAGTATGCGGCTGCGGGGATTTCAAGAGAGCCGATCGAATCGCTCTCGATTCTTGTATTTTCCATCTTTTTTATCCGTATTGCTTTTTATTTTGAGAGATTATTGAGAATAAAGTATAACAAATTGCGGGGCGTTCGTCAAGTAAAACCGCCGTATCGCGGGAAACGTCGAAAAATTTTAATAAAAAGCGGGCAAATCAACGAAAAAATCAATAAAAACGCGCAAAAACTTTATTTTTTATCAGAAAAAACGAAGAGGCGGAAAAGCGGCGGATAGAAGGCGCGCGACTTTTTCCGATTCGCGCGTTCAGAAAATTGACAAACGGGAGAAAAACGGCTATAATGAAAGAAAATTAACAACGCGAAACGCCGCGCGGAGGCGGGTATGGCCCTGGGAGAGATTGCAAAGAACATAGAAAGAATACGCCGTGAAATCGCCGTGAATTGCTACGGTGAAAAAGTGACGCTGGTGGCGGCGACGAAAACGCGTACCGTGGAAGAAATAAAAGAAGCAATCGACGGCGGCGTAGACGCGATCGCGGAAAACCGCGCGCAGGAATTCCGCGACAAAAACGATCTGATTCCGTCGTTTCCCCGCCATTTCATCGGGCGGTTACAATCGAACAAACTGAAATATATCGTAGGAAAAGTAGATCTCATTCATTCGTGCGACAGCGAAAATCTGGCGAAAGAGATTTCCCTGTTATCCGTCCGTCGGGGCGTTGAGAGCGAAATTTTGCTGGAAGTGAATATCGGCCTGGAAGAGAGCAAGGGCGGCTTTACGTACGAAGAAGCGTTTGGCGTATACGAAAAAATTTCCGCTTACGAGGCGGTGAAAATCCGTGGATTCATGGCGATGCTGCCCGCGGGGATCGACGAAGAAAACGGCGGCGCGATGGTGAGAAAAATGCGTATGCTTTCGGAAAGAGCGCGGGAAAAAGATCCGTCGGCGGATATTTTATCGATGGGAATGAGCGAAGATTATCTGCTTTGCGTAAAAAACGGGAGCAATGCCGTAAGGATCGGCACGGGAATTTTCGGGAAAAGAAGATGAAAGGCGAAAGATATTCGGAAAAAGAATCGGCGGCTGAAACAATGCGGGAAAGCGCGGTGCAAAAGAGCGGGGCGAAGCAAAAAAACAAAACGGCGGGCGCGGGAGAAATCGTCTTTCGCGTTCTGTGCTTTATTTTGTCTTTCTGCCTGCTGGCGCTTTCCGGCGTGGAAGCCGCCACGCAGTTTTCGGATTCGGCATGGGAACAGTGGACGCCCGATTACGAAAAGGCTGATCTGACGGATGTGCTGGAAAAAGGCGCGGGAAATTTAACGGAAGAAGATTATTCCCTGATTTATGCGCAGACGGGGCTGACGAAAATCGGAACGGATCGCTTGCTGGAAAAAGGCGATCGCAATAAAATCGCGCGGATACAGGAAAGTTATTTTAAGAAACGGGAAGTGGTGCGCGAACGGTTCGCTCCGTGGACGTGCTGGGAAAAGATCGAGGACGATTATGCCGTGATCGGCGAAGTGCGCGCGGGGGATATTATCGTTACCTCGGCAACGCACGTGCTGGGCTTTCGCTACGGGCATGCCGCGCTGATCGTGGCGGACGACGGAACGCTGATCGAGGCGAACACGCCCGACTCGAAGAGCCATCGCACGTGGGTGAGCGTATTCAACGATTACGCTTCGTTTATGATTCTGCGCCCCGATCCCGAGCGGATTTCCGACGAAACGCGCCTGAATATCGCGGCGTATGCGAACGAAGAACTGACGGGAATTCCGTACACCGTTTTTGCGGGGATCTTCCGTAAAAAATATCAGCAGCCGCTGAAAGGAACGCAATGCGCGCACATCGTGTGGTATGCGTACAGGCGTTTCGGGATCGATCTCGATTCCGACGGCGGCTGTATCGTGAAGCCGCAGGATATGGCAAATTCTCCGTATATGCAGGTGGTGCAGATTTACGGATTCGATCCCGAAAAATTGTGGAAATAAAAACGATAAAGGAGCGGTTTCGTGGCGGATCTTACGAGTAACGAAGAAAAAACATGTACGATCGTAACGGGCGCGACGGGCGTTCTCGGCGGCGCGTTTGTACGGGAACTTCTGAATAAAGAAGAAATTGCATTCGGAAGGGAGATTTTGTTTCTTACGGGCAGAAGCGTAGAAAAACTGGCGGCGTTGAAACGAGAAATCGCTTCGTCGTTTCCAAAAGCGGACGTGGCGTATTTCCCTGCGGATTTATCCTCGCGCGAAGAGAGAAACGCGCTGTTTGAATATCTGGAAACGTTGAGAGGCGGCGGGGTGAAAGTGGCGAGGCTGGTGAACGTGGCGGGCGCGGATATACAGAAAGCGTTTGAAAAATACACACAGGAAAAATTGTCGTTTCAATGCGGAGTGAATTTCGAGGCGGCGGCTTCGTTTTGCCTGTATGCCGTGCAACATGCGGCAAAACGTGCGGAAATTATCAATATTTCCAGTGTTTCGGGGATCTATCCGATGCCGTATTTCGCGGTTTATTCGGCAACGAAAGGCGCGCTGACGTCGTTTTCTCTGGCGCTTCGTCGGGAAGTGAAGAGAAAGGGAATCCGCGTGTGCGCCGTACTGCCGGGGGCGATGCCTACGCGCGAAGATATTAAGGAGCAGATCCGAGGACAGGGCTTATGGGGACGGCTTGCCGCCCTTCCGCCCGCTACGGTGGCGAAAAGAAGCCTTCGGGCGGCGGAGAAAAATAAAGGAAAGACGATTATAGGGTTTTATAATAAACTGATGAATTTCGGCACGAAATTACTGCCGATTTCCTTAAAAATGCGATTTATCGAAAAACGGTGGAGCAAGATCTCAAAAGACGCATTCTGACGTTTGTTTGCTTTTTGCCGATTCGTTGCGGGATTGGATTTTTTCTCGTATGGAGTGCGGATCATATGGGCAGAGGCGCATTTTTTCGCAATGAAAAGAGACGGAAACATTATGCTTTCGTCTCTTTTGCGTTCGTTTGTAATGCGATGGGTGTGGCGGGATTCGTATATTTCGGAGGAATCACGCGATTAAAGGACTTTGGAAAGAAATTCTTTCAGACGATCGTCTTTCGGCGCGGAAAAAATTTGTTCCGGATCACCCTGTTCGCGAATTGTACCGCCGTCCATAAACAACACTTTTGAAGCAACTTCCCTGGCAAAACCCATTTCGTGCGTTACTACCACCATCGTCATACCGTCGGCGGCAAGATCCTTCATCAGGGCAAGCACCTCGCCCACCATTTCGGGATCGAGCGCGGAAGTGGGTTCGTCGAAAAGCATTACTTCGGGATTCATATTTAACGAGCGGACGATTGCGATACGCTGTTTTTGTCCGCCCGAAAGCGTGGAGGGATAAACATCTTTTTTCTCTTCCAGTCCGATTCTTTTCAGAAGCCGTATCGCGTTTTCTTCGGCTTCTTCTTTCGTTTTCAATTTCAATTTTACGGGGGCGAGAGTCATGTTCTGCATCACCGTAAGATTGTTGAACAGGTTAAAGTGCTGAAAAACCATGCCCATTTTTCTTCGAGCGAAATTGATGTCGATCACGTTTTCTTTATACAGCGTTTTAACGGCTTTTTTATATTCGCCGCCTTCGTTTTTTTCGTGCAGTAGATCTTTTGCCTTGATTTCGCGCACCAGTTCGTCTTCGGAAAATTTTCCCGAGGCGAACATTTTTGCGAAAGTCTTTGATTTTTTGATGATTTCGGGGTGAAGATAAGGGTCCACGGGAGTAACCAGTTTTCCGTCGAGCCATACTTCGCCGTAAGTAGGTTTTTCCAACAGATTCATACAGCGAAGCAGGGTGCTTTTGCCGCTTCCCGAAGGACCGATCAATACGATTCTTTCGCCTTTTTGCACGCGGCACGATACGCCTTTCAACACCTGCAGGTTGCCGAAATTCTTAAATATATTGTTTACGTTTACGATGCAATCCGTTTCAATGGCGCTCACTTCTGTTTAACCTCGTTTCGATTATTTTTTGTATCTTCTGTAAACCCAGTACGATTACAAGATAAATTGCCGCGATGATAAAAAGGGGCATAAACAGTTGCATCGTCTGCACGGTGATATACGTTTGTATCTTTGTCAGATCCACGATACCCACATATCCCGCTACGGAAGTTTCTTTCACAAGGGTGATAAATTCGTTGAACATTGTGGGAATCGCGCTTTTCAATGCCTGCGGCAATATGATTTTCGTAAAGGTCTGAAACCACGACAGCCCTAAGGTTCTGCCCGCTTCCATTTGCCCCGCATCCACGGAGTTTATGCCTCCGCGTAAAATTTCAGCCATATATGCGCCGCTGTTCAATCCGAACGCAACGATTGCCACGGGGATACCACGAGTCTCCGGAATTCCGAAAAAATTTGCGGATTTCATACTTTTCAGTAATACAAAGTAACAGATAAAAAGTTGCAATACTACGGGAGTGCCCCGGATAACCGTTACATATAAGCCGGCGAGTTTATCGAAAAAACGGGCAATCGGCTTATCTTTCGGAATAATGCGCACGCAGGTGACTATAATGCCGATAAGCAATCCTAAAATACAGGACCCGAATGCGATTAAAAGGGTGTTTCGCAAGCCTTTTAAATACAGCAGGTAACTGCGGTTGTCGAGAAAACATTTATAGAAATCTTTCCCGAGATCGGCGAAAAAAGCGTTCAGAGAGTGTAACATAAAATCGTGATCCTTTTAATATGGCTAAAGAGCCGAAGTATCTTTCGGCTCTTTTTCTATCTGTGATTGGTATCTGCTTATTCTGCAGGTTCGATTGCGGAATATTGTTCGAGCCATTTGTCGATCTGAGATTTCCCGTCGTCGCCTTTTGCAAGCAATTCGTTGAGAGCGGCGTTTACTTTTTCGATCAGAGCGGTGTTGCCTTTCTTTGCCACCACACCGTAACTTTCCGCTTCAACCCCTTCGATCGTGGAGTAAGCGCAGGAAGAATTTTCCGCCACAAGTTGCGCGGCCACCTGGGAATCCACGATAAGGTAGGTGTTTGCCGTATCTTTCATTTGCTGTAATGCGGCGGCTACCTGCGTAAAGTCCTGTTTGGATTCGATCTTCCAGGAGGCTTCGTTTTCTTCGATCGTCATCTGGCTGGTAGTGCCTGTCTGATACACAACTTTCGCGCCGTCGAAATTGGATATGGCAAAGTCGTTGTCTTCGGTGAGCGCGGGAGCAGCGGATTTGAGATAAACTACGGCCTGAAACGCGCCGCCGTAATAGAATTCGGAGTATTCAACGGCTTCCGCACGGCTTGCTTTCCAGGAAATGCCCGCAATACCGAGTGCGTTATTTTCGGAAATACCGGCAACGATCGAATCGAACGTTCCGTTAATTATATCGAGTTTGTAATCGTATTTGTTTGCGATATATTTGGCGATTTCGATATCTACGCCGATAATATCGGTGGACCCTTTGGCGGTGAATTCCCAGGGTGCAAAGCCCGCTTCCGTGTAAACGATCAAAGTATCTTTCGCGTCGTCTTTTCCGCAGGAAGCGAAAGCGGCAACGGTGCCGAGGGATACGGCGGCAAGCGTAACGGCTGCAAGTTTTTTGAGTTTCATAATTACTATCTCCTTTTTTCTCTAAAAAAATAATTTCGTTATTTATGTTCGCCGAAGTGGAGAATAGAATCTTTTTTGTTCCGCTTCGGTTTTGATGAGCCTATTTTAATTCTTTTATTTGCATTTGTCAAACGTTTTTATGCATATTTTTTAAAAAAATTCAATATTTTTTCGATTTTATGCTAATTTTAATGCATATAATGCAAATAAAAATGAATAAATGTATAATATACAAAATTACGGAAAAAGGGGAACGAAAAGCGACGGGGAAAACGATTGGGAAAAGAGACAAACCGAAAAAAATAAAAAAATTCCCCGCCGATAAGGCGGGGGAAAAGCGTGATGCAAAAACGGGAAGGATAAATCCGGACGAAAGCGACGGCCTCGCTTTTGCTTTTTTCAGTCGTCGGCAACGTCGATCACGAAAAGCGTGCCGTCGGCGATTTTGAAACGCACGTTAAACGAGGCAAAACGCATGCCGTATATTCTTTCCGGATCGCTCTGATACGCGGGGCGGGGATCGTCTTTCAGGCAATCGATCAATCCGTCGCGCTTTTCGGCGGGAATTTTTTCAAGCAGGCGTTCGGGGAAATCTACGCGGAGGGCGTAAGCCGTCGTTTTTTCGGAAAATCCGCCGCTTGCGTTTTCGATCTTATCCGCCGAGGGAAGATAGGGCTTTATATCGTAGATCGGCGTTCCGTCGGCAAGATCCGCGCCCGAAACAAGCAAAGAAACGCCCGTTTCGCGGCGGATAAGCACTTTTTCGAGCCGCACACAGGAAAGCCCCAGCGGATTGGGGCGGAAAGGGGAGCGCGTGGCGAATACGCCCGCTTTTTCGTTGCCGCCCAGCCTCGGCGGGCGGACGAGCGGAGAAAACTTTCGTGCGGATTCGTCGCTTTCGTCGGCGGCGATAGCAAACGCCTCATTTAAAGAAAATCCGAAAATCAGCCAGAGATGCGAAAATCCTTCTATTTTCCGCACGGCTTCGGGAACGTCGTACGGCGGAAGAAAAACAATTTCGGAAAGAGTGCGCGCGCGCCCGCTCTGGCGGGGGATACCGAATTTTTCTTTAAAATCGTTTTTTATCCGCGCGATCGGCGCGATTGTTAAAACGTCGGGCGGGGTTTGTTTCGCGGCGGCGTTTCCGGGGGCGCGCGAAACGTTTGTATTCTCGTTGTTTTTATGCGCAGACGGCATGCGCGTTTCCTCCTTTGGCGTTGATACCGACGTTTTTTATCGTCGGCGGGCGTTGCTATGCGTTTCGCCTTCGTATCGGCTCGCGATCCCTCGCGTTATGCGTAGCCGTAGCGCTTTCTGTAACGGATAAAGCAGATGACGGTGACGATGAACGAGAGGACTTCCGCCACCACGACGGAAAGCCATACGCCGTTTATGCCGTGCATCAGTTCGGGCAGTGTAAGCACCGCCGCCACCTGAAACACCACCGTACGAAGGAACGAGATCGCCGCCGACACCTTGCCGTTAGAAAGCGCGGTGAAAAACGCCGAGCCGAAGATATTGAATCCCGTAAACAGGAAGCAAAGGCTGTAGAGATAGAAAGCGTTGCGCGTAAGCGAATACAGTTCCGGATTCTTTCCCACGAAAAGATAAGAAAGCGGAGCGGCGAGTATTTCGGCTAGCGCGGTGAGAATCAAATCTGTGACGCCCATCAATACAAGGCTTTTTTTGAACAGACTTTTTAATTCGCCGTGATTTTTCGCGCCGTAATGATAGCCGATAACGGGTGCGACGCCGATCGAATACCCGAGGAGAATCGCCACGTAGATGAAATTGACGTACATTAAAACGCCGTATGCGGATACGCCGCTCTCTCCCGCAAGCGCAAGAAGGCGATAATTGAAAAGAATTCCTACGATGGAAGAAGATACGTTGCTTACGAATTCCGAAGAACCGTTGGAACACGTTTCAAACAGTATTTTACCGTAAAATTTCGTTTTCGTGAACCGCAGAAGGCTTGAATTTTTGCACGCGAAGAAAACGACGGGGATCACCGCGCCGACAAATTGCGAAAGAATCGTAGCCCACGCCGCGCCTTTCACGCCGAAATCGCAAACGCCTACCAAAAGCGCGTCGCCGACCATATTCGTAACGCCCGAAATCACCGTGACGATGAAGCCGAGCCGCGATTTTTCCGCCGTCACGAAAAACGTCTGAAACATCGTCTGCAACATCCAGAACGGAATACCGATAAGAATGATTCTTCCGTAGTCCACGCCGTGTACGTATAAATCGTCGGTGGCTTTGAAAAGACGGGCTACGGCTGGCAGAACAAGTTCACCGAGCACCGCTAAAACCGTGCCCGCAATTGCCGTAAACAGTACGAGAAACGTAAAATACGAGCACGCCTTTTCGTTCTCTCCTTCGCCGAACGTGCGTGAAACCACAGCACTGCCGCCCGCGCCGATCATAAAGCCCACCGCGCCGAGAATCATGAAAAACGGCATAAGCAGGTTGATCGCGGCGAAGGGCGTTTCGCCCGCGAAATTGGATACGAAAAGCCCGTCTACCACGCCGTAGATCGAGGAAAACACCATCATGCACACGGAAGGGAAGACGAACTTTAAAAGAGTTTTGTAGTGAAAATGATCAGATAATCTGATTTTCATAAATTTGCCGCCGATCGGGAAATGCGGCACTCCTTTTATATTACCGCCGAAGTAGCACGCCCGGATTTTTTGAAAACACTGCCTTGTTTCCGCATAAGGTATGCGGGGATAAGTTGCTTCGTTGCGCATGCGATACGGCGTTCCGGATCACGCAAGCCTTCATAATGCGTATCCGCTTCGCCCTTTTACTACGTCACGCGCGGGCGCGGAGCGACGGGAACAATGGGCATTATAGCAAAATTCAAAGAAAAAGGCAATAAAAAACGCCGTGTTTTGCATATATTTCACGAAAAAATCAGCCGCCGATTGTGAAAAAACGGTGAAAAAAATTGTAAAAAAATTTAGATCACGTATTGACATTTTACGTAAACCGTGCTATATTATAAATACACAGAATACAATAAGGAGAAAAAACAATGAAAAAACTGACTTTTTTACAAAGGACTTTAATGCCGTTGTCGTTGGCATTTGTATTGCTGATAACGTTTATCGTTGGCGCATTTCCTAAAAAAGAAGCGATACCGGTATCAGCCGATGAATCTAATACCGTTCATTATTTTTCAAACAGCGCTCCTACATATTCTTATAGTACGATTGCGCGTAGATATCAATACAGTGAAATTGATTATGTCGATACGTTAGATGGACTTGATCGTTTTAACGTATGGATTGAAACTATTGATTCTGTGGGGGATAACGACGTTATCTACATAGATTTTCCTTGGTTGTCTACGATGCAGACGGTGCAAATACTTGAGAAAGTGAATGGAAAATGCAATCAGATTTACTTTATCAGTGCCAGAGAATTAGACGAATATCCGATTGAAGAAGACGAGGATGGAAACGTATATTCAATGGAGGAGTTTTTTGCTCAGTATTCGGATGCGGTGGAATTTTATAAAACTCAAAAAAATGAATTTTACAATTTTATCGTGAATAGTGCAAATGAGATAGTAGACCTTTTTGAAAATGATATCTCGAACTCTACATTTTTGTTCGATGCCTCTATTATCGGGTCGCTTAAAGACTCGTGGAGAGAGATAAGAAATACAAACGCTTTTGCGAATTATGCTCCTGCTTTTTATGTATTCGTAAAACGTATTGCGCAAAAAGCCGGTATTTACGCAGAAGACCTGGAAGGTTTTTTGCGGGAATTTGCGATGCGTGAAATTAGCATTTATGTTCATTGCGAAGAAAATTCGTTTGTGAAATTATCTCGTTTTTTTGAAGAAGATTATTTTTTGTTGGATGAGATTTACGAAGGCTTTGCGGTAACAATGGATATACCGGATTCAAAAACGGAGAAATGCGTGGCTATTGCCAATGCGCCTGTTGATGATATCTATAGAGATTTTTTGGTGTATTCTCAATTGTTGTATTTCGGCGAAAGCGATGTTGATTCAAGAATTGTGCGTCCGCTTGTTTATCTCTATGTAGATATTGATATAGATCAGCCAGAGTTAAAATATATCAATCAGGATATGTTGCGGGGAGACATAGATGAACAACCCGAAGACACGTTGTTTGAGCCTGTTTCCGCAATGGATGCTTCCGATTTTGTAGAGGAAAATATTACACGTTTCGTGGCGGAATATAATGCGGCTTCAGGCGGAAAGTGGAAGGCTACAAAAGTGGAGGACAAATTTGCAATTACCGTAAAGAAAAAGGGAAAGAAAGAAGAAGCCGGCGTTTTTATGGATTTCGACAATGATAACGGATATGCGGTGATGGGGGAAGACTATAAGTTATACGATTTGCAGACTTCCGGGGAATCTCCGTATAAAGGAAAAACATTTGATGCATGTTCTTATTCGGTGAAAGGAGAATATTTTTATACTCAAGGCGAATTAACGTTGAGTGTAAATAATGAAAACAATGGGGAAGAATCGTTTATTTACGAGGAAACGCAGGACGGTAAGCATTATGAGGGACAGGATAAGGAAAAAACCGGCAACGGATGTATCGTAAATTTAGGCGCTTATGTGCACGATAAATACGGAAAGTCATGGAAATTATCCGATAGCCGTAGCCTTAAGATGAAAGGATATGATCAATTAAAGTTGTCATGCTATATCGAGCAAAAATTTGTGGACGGAAAGGTGGTGGGAGTCGGATCGGAGGAAAATTGTTGGGCAGTTTCTGCGTATACAATTTTACAATACATGGCAGACAGTAAATGGGACAATGTACCGAAATCTTCCGAATCGCCTATTATATACGATCCTTTCGAGGAAGAGCCGGAAATTTATTCATTATTTTTTGAAGATAAGGAAGGAACGAAAAACAACAGCGATCTTTTGGGGTATGATAGTTCCGGAAATGCCGTTTACCGATATAGAAAAGAGACGGATATTGCCTTTCCGGAATTATATACAGATGTACGTAGATTTGTCAGCGGAAGATATGAAAAAATAAATAAAGGCAGCATATTCAGTTCTGTGGAGATAATAGAAAAGGTTGCTGAATCTTACGGGCATGATGTTGTATCGTATATTCATTTTTTGTGGGGCGCATACGCCGAAGCCGCCACAAAAGAGATAAATGACGGCAAGCCTTTGTTGTGGTCTACGACAAATGATACATACGGACCGCATACGATGGCGGTTGCCGGTTACGCACATTATCATAAAGTAATTAACTTCTGGCTGTTTACTGTGATATTCGAGAAGTTGTTCTATGAAATACGGGATGGCTGGTCTGCCGAACGGAGATATTATGATATGTCCGGACATTTAGGACTTGCCGCAATAATTTCGTTTGATTACAAATAAAAAGTGAGGAAGTTTTAATGACCAAGAAGGTGAAAAAGACTGTAAAAATCGTAATTGCCTGCCTCTTTGTCGCCGTTTTAATCGGATTTATAGTTTTTGAAGTGTGGTTTATATTTGTTCCGCACCATTATCGCCCGCAATTGGCATATTTGATCGGGAAAGATAAAGGATATCAGGGAAGAAATTATAATCTCGTGATAGAAAACGATACGGAAAACGAATGTTTTGCTGTGGAATATACTTATACCGAGGGGCATGAAAACGTATCGCTTGAATTTTCTTTTGAGTATCAGGGCCATACGAACGGCTATACGGAGATTAAGGCAAAAAACGGTGAAACGGCACTTGTCTGCACCGACGAAAACGGAGGGAAAATTATATTCGACCACGGCGATACATATACTTTTATCGGAAACAAGACGTTTTACGTATCGTATGCCGCTTTCGGTGAAGAAGAGAAAAACGCAATTTCAAACAAGGCTTATCGTCTTGTTTTAAACGGTTCTTATGTGTTTTTTCCGTAAATAAAAAGTGAGGAAGTTTTAATGACCAAGAAGGCAAAAAAGACCGTAAAAATCGTAATTGCCTGCCTCTTCGTTGCCGTTTTAATCGGATTTATAGTTTTTGAATTATTGTTTATATTTGTCGGTTTTCCGAATCATCATTGCGGGAAAGAAATCTATTCGATCGGAAAAGATAACGGAGTGCATGAAAACGAATATAGCATCGAGGTGGAAAACGATACGGAAAACGAATGTTTTGTAGTGCAATATACAAGCGCCGATGGACACGAAAACGATTCGTTTGAATTTTCTTTTATGATGTATTATAGGAATATGAACACGTTACAACTTGATAAGATGTGGGCAAACGGAAAAAACGCGCTTATGACCACGGATGAAAACGGCGATGAGATTGTGTTTCAGTATGCCGCGGACTATTATTTTACGAAAATCGCCGGGAACAAGACGTTTTACGTATCGTATGCCGCTTTCGGTGAACAAGAAAAAGAGGCAATTTCAAAGAACGATTATTATGTAGTCGTCAGTTCTTATAATTTTTATCCGTGATCGGTGAGACCGATTGCGAGGAGAATTGAATTATGGAAGAAAAAAAGAAGGGAAAAAAAGCATGGAAAATCGCGGCGGGCATTATCGGCGCCGTGATGATTGCCGCGATAATTTATTGCATGGCGGCGGCGATGATGCCGCTGGGGCCGGGCGGCGTACGAATTTATTATGTGGGCGACGATTATAAAACGTCTGCCTATACGTTGAACGTGAAAAACGACGAAGAAAACGAGCGGTTTGTGTTCACTTATCTGGCGGCGGAAGGGAAAGAAAACGAAGAGAATGCCTTTTGCTTCGATTTTCAGAACGACCAAAGCGGGCAGGAAAGCACATCGGGATTCACCTGCACAGACGAGGGAGGGGAAGAGATCGTGCTCGGCGGAGAAAAATACGTCTTTACGGGCGGAAAGACGTTTTACGTATCGTATGCCGCTGCGGGCGAGGCGAAAACGGCGATTGCCGCGGGGCAGTACAGCGTCGGCAACGGAAACGTTTCGTTTTTGGGAAAAAAGGCATGAGAAGTTTGTAAAACGTTTTTAAAAGCGGCGAAAAAAATCGTTTTTAAAAATTGTGAATTTATACAAAACCACGAAAAATGATTTGATTTTTATTTTCCGATATGGTAGAATGAATTTACGGCGAGAGAATTTTCGTCGGATAAAAAATATTTTCGGAGGGCTGTTATGGCTAAGAAAAAATCGTCCAAGAAATTATTGGGCAGCATTTTAAGCGGCGTTACGATTCTCTTTGCGATCGTTGCGTTTTGCATGATCTTCGTCAAGTCGGTGAAAGTTATGTCCGGCGAAAACGAAGTGCTTTCGTTCACGGGAGCGCAGACGGTGTTCGGGTATACGTGGAAAAAGGAAGTGCTGGGTACTACGCTCAGCGCGAAAATTCTCGATTTCTCGTTTATGAACCTTCTGCCGTACCTTCTGTTGATTGCGGGTATTCTTTTCGCGGCGCTCGGCTATGCGGGCAAGATCGGATTCCTTATGAATATCCTCGCGACGGCGGCGTTCGTTGTGGCGGCGGTGTTCTTCTTCCTCGCTCCGCAGTTCGTCGTGGTGGCGGAATCGGGCAGCAGCATTGTGGATTCTGCGGTGAACAGTATCGTAAGCGCGTTGAAAGACGACGGCGCTACGGTGGCGATCGGCGGTATTCTTGCGAGCGTGTTCTCTGCGATTGCCGCGGTTTGCTCGGGATTGAAAATTTTCGTGAAATAAAAAAGAGTTGCGGCGCGGCATAAAACGCGCGCCGTAATCGGAAAAATCGCGCAAGGCGCGGGGTATGCCCTTATCTTTTCGGAAGAGGCGATGCTCCGCGTTTTTGCTTTTTGCGGCGTTTTCGCGCGGCTGCCGTTTTTTTGTATTACGGGGCTTTTCCGGAAATCGATTTCGTACGGGCGGTGGGTGCAAGCAGATTGACTTCGCCCGAAAAATCTGATATAATCAACTTGATATAATAAACGCGACGGCTAAAAAGAGGACGGAGGAAACATGCAACTTTGTAAAGAGCGATGGACGAAAGCAGACGGCGAAGAATTTCAGAAATATCTGTATACTTTCTCGAAA
Source organism: uncultured Christensenella sp. (assembly GCA_905203015.1). Classification (GTDB taxonomy): domain Bacteria; phylum Bacillota; class Clostridia; order Christensenellales; family Borkfalkiaceae; genus Scatosoma. The sequence continues at coordinate 292,158 of CAJKUC010000001.1, forward strand.
GGGGAAGAAAAGGGCGCATGGGAAAAACGTATCGTGAATACCGCTTTGCCCGCGATCGCCGTACCGGGCAAAGAGATCGATTCGATCGTGCGGAAAATCGCCAAAGGTAATTTTCTTTCGTTTCTCGATCTGTGGCTGTGGGAAAATCATTCCGACGTGCTGATCAACGGGAAACTGATCGGAAAAATCAAGGATTTCGGCACGATGAAAAGTTATCTGACGGAATTCGATTTCCGCGCGGACAACTGGTCCGCCACGGATTGCATACGTTTTTCGTTTACGAAGGAAAACAAGGAAGATTTTTTTAATCTCGCCTGCGGATTTATCCGCGATCCGCATGTGTTCGTACGGCGGCAGGGGCTGATTATCCTTCTGAAAATGACGTCGTTTTCCGAATACGAAGACGGGATTCTGCGGGCGGCGGATTCGCTCTTTTCCGAAACGGAATATTACGTGAATATGGCGAACGCCTGGCTGATCGCCGAGTGTTTCACGAAATTTCGCGATAAAACGTTTGCGTATTTAAACGGCGCGCCGCACTTAAACGCGTTTACGCTGAATAAAGCGATTTCAAAGTGCAGAGATTCTTATCGCGTTTCGGCGGAAGACAAAGCGTTTCTCGCCACGTTGCGCGTAAGAAAATAATCCGCTGATCGGCGAAATAATTTGCGGCTTCTTTGCGGATCATCCGCTTTGCGGCAGGTTCGGAGGCGGGGGAGACGGTATGCGCCCGAAAAAAACGTTCTTGACAAAACGCCCCGATCGGGTGTATAATAAAAGGCGTAAAAAAAGGGAAAATAAAAACGCACCGAAAATAACGGGAGGAAGATAAAAACAGTGAAAATCATACATTGTGCGGATTTGCATCTGGGCTCGAAAATGCGTGCGAAACTGCCGGAAGAAAAAGCGGAAGAGCGGCGCGGGGAAGTGCGGGAAGCGTTTGAAAAGATGCTGCGCTACGCAAAAGAAAACGGCGCGGAAGCCGTGCTGATTTCGGGCGACGCATTCGATTCCGATCGCCCCGCCATGCGGGATAAACAGTTGTTTTATCGCGCCGTGGAAGCGCACAAAGAACTTACGTTTTTTTACCTGCGCGGCAATCACGACGCGAAAGAGGAAAATTCGCTTACGGAAGATTTGCCGAATCTTTTCACGTTCGGAAACGAGTGGACGACGTATTCTTTCCGCGGAGTGAATATAACGGGAGCGGAATGGCACGCGGAAAACGCTGAAAAATTATACGCTTCGTTGTCTTTGCCCGAAAACGGCGTGAATATCGTGTTGCTTCACGGCGATATCGGCGGCGAAATCGATCTGCGGCGGCTGAAAGAAAAAAACATCGATTATCTTGCGCTCGGGCATATCCATTCTTTTTCGGAAGGGAAGATCGACGAGCGGGGAACGTATGCGTACAGCGGCTGTCTTGAAGGACGCGGATACGACGAGTGCGGCAAAAAAGGGTTCGTTCTGCTGAACGTTATTCCGCAGGATCCCGGGGGTATGGGCGCGAAAAACGCCGCAGGCGGGGAGAAAAAAATATCCGTTGCGTTCGTGCCGTCGTCGATCCGCGAGATCACGGAATACCGCGTGGACGTTTCCGCGGCGAAGAACGATTACGAAGCGCGCGAGATCGTGCGGCGCGCCGTGGTTTCGCCGCAGAAAGATATGGTGCGCGTATATCTTACGGGCGAAGTGGGCTTCGATCGCAGAGCGCTGGAAAAATCCGTGAGCGAATCTTTAAGCGGGCGGTATTATTATGTGAGCGTGAAAGACGAAACGCGCGCGAAATGCGATTTTGCGGCGTATGCGGCGGAAAATAATTCTCTGAAAGGGGAATTCGTGCGTCTTACGCTGGCGAGGGAAGATCTTACGGCGGAAGAAAAAGACGCCGTGATCCGCCTCGGGATCAACGTTCTCGAAAACGGGGAAGCGGAACTTTAAAGCGGCGCGGGGAGAATAAAACTATGAAAATTCTGTTTTGCGAAGTGGAAAACTACGGAAAAATATCGGGGCGAAAAATCGTATTCGACGGAAATCTTCCGCAGTTCTGCGAGGATAACGGCAAGGGGAAAACAACGCTCTGTTCTTTTTTGCGCGTGATGTTTTACGGTATGGAAACGCGGAGAGAAAAGGACGTCGTTTTCGGCGACAGAGAGCATTTTTATCCGTTTTCGGGCGGAAGATTCGGCGGCTCGGTGACGTTTTTATACGGCGGAAAAACCTGCCGTATCGAACGCTTTTTCGATGAAAAATCCGCCACGAAAGATACCTTCCGCTATTTCGAGAACGACGAAGTGAAAGAAGCGAACCCAAGCACGATAGGAAAGGAGATTTTCGGCATGGACGAAGAGGCGTTCGGAAGATCGCTGCTCTTCGATTCGCGCGACGCGGAAATTTCCGCCACGGTGGGTATGCGCGAAAAACTGGGCGCGGTGGCGGAAGGCACGGGAAAGGGCGGAAACGCCGCCGATGCCATAGCCTTGTTAGAGAAAAAACGCAAGGAAATCTGCGGAGACAGAAAAAACGCGAATTCCGAAATGTATCGCCTCGAAGCGGAGCGTGCCGCTTTGGATAAAGAGATCGATTCGCTGAAAGAAAAAACGGCGAAACTCGATTATTTGTATACCGAACGCGCCCGATTGCAGGCGGAAATCTCTTCGGACGAAAAAACGTTGAACGCGCTTCGCGAAAAGGAAACGCTGAACGCGAAAAAAGAGACGTATCTGAATTATCTTTCTTTGGCGCAGGAACAGAAAAACAAGCGCGAAGAATTGCAGGCGAGGTACCCGGCGGGGGTGTTTACGGAAGCGGAAATCGATCGTCTGAAAAGGGCGCAGAACGAAGAAGCGAAATTGAAAGGCGTTCTTTCCGCCGACGGTTTTCCGAGAGAAAAAAGCGATCTTCTCTGCCGCTATGAGGCGGCGTTCGCTTCGGGCGTTCCTTCGGAAGAAACGATACAGGGCGTAGAGCAAAGCATTTCGGAACTCGGCAGAATCGAAGCGGCGTTGTCGACGGAGCGCGGATTAAACGAACGGGAAAAGGCGTTGTTTACGCGATTCGACGGGAAAAACGGGGCGGAAAGCGATTTTTCGCGCGCCGCGCAACTTTCAAAAGCATATCGCGATTCGGAACGCGAAATCGTGGAAGAAGCGGCAAAACTCGCCGCTGCCACGGCGGAAAACGTTGCGGCGAAACATGCGGGAGAAAAGAAAAAAGGCAAATCCGCGGGAATTTTTGCCGTTGCGGGCGCATTGCTTCTGCTTCTCGGCGCGGTTCTTTGCTTCGTGAAAACGGCGATCGGCGTTCCCGTGATCGTCGTCGGCTGTATTTCGCTGCTTTTGGCGGCGAAAAATCGCAAAACGAAAGATAACGCCGCAGAGGCGGATTTCGTATCGTCCGCCGACGGAAAACTTGCCGCGCTGAAGGAAGAACGGGGCCGTCTGGCTGCGGAAATCGGCGCGTTTTTAACGCGCTACGGCTACCCTGCGGAAGAAATTACCGCCTCGCTCGATCGCGCCGCGAACGATTATGTGGATTATCTGGCGGCGAAAAAAAGTTTCGGCGCGTATACGGAAGAACGGCGCGCGTCGGAGCGCCGCAAGCAATCGATCGAAAACGCGCTGACGGAATATTTCGCGCCGTATCGTCTGACGGATGGAACGTATTCCGAACGGCTCAGACGTTTAAAAAACTGGATGGATAAATATGCGGATCTGCGCGAAGAAAAACGCCGCGCGGAAGAACGGACGGCACAGGCAACGGCGAGAATCCGCGAAATAGAAAAGGACGCGGCGGAGATTTTTGCCGCAAGAAGGCTTGCGCTTCCGCAGGCGGAGAACATGCAGAAAACGATCGGAACGCTGTCTGCCGATTCGGCGGAATACGCAAGATGCGTTGCGGACGAAAAGGTCTATGCGGAAAAGGCGGCGAAATACCTCGAAGAACAAAAACTGCCAGAGATTCTCATTCCGGAATTTACGGAAAAGAAAGAGGGTAAGGGCGCGGAAACGGGCGAAACGGCGGCTGCGGCTACGACGCGCTTAAACGAAAAGAGGGGGGAATCGGCGCGCATCGATCGCGAGATCATGGAAACGGAAGCCGCGCTCGATCGCCTGGCGGAAAAGGAAAAACTGCGCGCCGAAAACGACGAAAAATATGCCGACGCAAAGGCGCGGCTTTCCGTGTATCGCACAACGATCGAACTGATTCGCCTTGCCGACGATAATCTTATGCGGCGGTATGTGGAGCCCGTGCGCGGGAGGTTCGTGGCGTATGCGGATCTGATAGAAAAAGAACTCGGCTGGGAAGTGACGATGAACCGCGATTTTTCGCTGTCGTTCTCACGCGGCGGGGCACGGCGGAAAGACGGGCATTTAAGCGCGGGCGTGCGTTCCGTATGCGCGTTTTGTCTGCGGCTTTCTCTGATTGACGAAATGTTCGCGGGGCGGGAGCAGCCGTTTCTGATTCTCGACGATCCTTTCGTTCACCTCGACGAAGAACATTTTAATCGCACCGCGGCGCTCGTGCGCAAAATTGCGGAGCAAAGGCAGTTGATTTATTTCACGTGCCATTCTTCCCGTAAAGTGGTAATGGAATAAGGCGTTGGAAACGTAACGCATTCCGCCGGTTCCGGTAAATGCCGAGCCGACGAAAAAACGGTGAAAACCGTGAGGTTGAACGCCGATACCAAAAATCTCTTTTTCGTAAATCAACGAAAAAGAGATTTTTTATCTGCCAGGATGCAGAACGTTGTCATGTTGTTCACGGGAAGAGGAAAGCCGCGGCAAATAAGGTGCTATGCCGTCGCGGTTTTTCCGAGCAGACCGGTTTGCAGATAGGTATCGGGGATTTTTCCCACCAGTACGCATTCGCCTGCAAGAACGTCGGTCTGAACGGCGAAATTATCCGTGCGCGAAGCCATCACGATGCTTATATCGGCGATGACGTTGAGATAAATTGAATGTTTCGTCTGGTTGATGCCCACGCTTTCAAAGCCCGAAGAAAAGGAACAGATTACGCTGCAGACGGGCAGAATATCGATATTGATTTTTTTTCCCACGCCCGATAACGCTTTGATCCCCGTAAGCGCGCCTACGGGGATTTTTACGCCGTTTTCTCCCGTTTCACGCAGATATTTTTGCGAAAGCGAGGCTGTGTCGCGGGCGATTTTATTGATTTTCAGCGCGTTTGCCGAAATCGCGGCGATATTTCCCTCATCGTCGCGCTCGATTGAAACGAGATCTTCGTAAGAGGGGTGATCGCCCAACGTTTTGTAAACGGCGTCGTTGATCGCTTCGATTGCCGAAGAGCGCATCGTCGCCTCGCTCACGGAAATCAGCACCGTGGTCACGTTCGTCTGAAAATAAATCGCGAACGCGAGAAGTAAGACGAAAATAATGCAAAAAACGCGCAGAAATTTTTTTCTTTTATGAGTGGAACGGCGATGTGCGGCGCGCGACGGTATGCATACTTCGCGCCCGTTTTCGTTGCGCACGGCGTAATCGTAGGGCGGCGTATAGGCGCGGCTCATGCCTTTTCCTCGCCGAGGATCGATTCTATCTCCCTCAGAATTTTTTCGTTGCCGTTTTTATCGAACGGGCAATTTTTCAATGATTCCGCCATACGCGTATCGTGCATCGCGTTTTCCGCGGCGGAAAGAAGGTCTTGCCGTAAACGCGATTCGTCGAGCGTGCGGATCAGTCCGCGTCTTTCAAAATATGCGGCGTTTTCCGCCTGATCGCCGCGGCTGCCTTTTTGCAGGGGTACGATCAGAGACGGAAGGCGCATAGCGGCGAGTTCAAACAGCGTATTGCTGCCCGCGCGCGCGATCGCAAGATCGGCAACGACATAGATTTCGCCCATGTTTTCGGCGTAGGCAATCGGGTGGTACCCGGCGCGGACGGGGGCCGCTTTTGCGTTTTTTTCTCCGAGTATGTGGATAACGTTATATTTTTCCGTAAGCGCGGGCAGATTGCAAAAGATCGCTTCGTTGATCGCCGTGCTTCCCGATCCGCCGCCAAAGGCGAGAATCGTCTTTTTGCCGCCGTTCAGGCGATATTTTCGCCGCGCCGCTTCTTTGTCTGCTGTAAAAAGAACGTCGCGCAAAGGAGAGCCGACGAATTTTCCGTTTTTGAATTTTTCCGCCGTTTCGGGAAAGGAAGTAAGCACGAAACGGCATTTTTTTGCAATCAGTTTCGTGGCGAGTCCCGGGGAAAGATCGCTTTCGTGCGTTAAAACGGGAATTTTTTCCTTTGCCGCGGCGAGGCAGACGGGAAGAGAAACGAATCCGCCTTTCGAGAAAACGAGATCGGGGCGGATTTTTTGCAGAATTTTTCGTGAATCGCGAATCGCTTTGTATAAAGAAAACGGGATCGCGAAGTTTTTAAGAGTGAACGAACGGACGAGTTTCGGGCATGAAATTTCAAAAAACGGTATACCCGTCGGCGCGAGCAGACGTTTTTCTATGCCGTTTGTGCCCGCGTAAAATATCTCGTATGCGCCGCGCTTTTTCAGCGCGTCGATCAGCGCGAGATTCGGAACGACGTGCCCCGCGCTGCCTCCGCCCGTAAACAGAATTTTTTTCATTTCAGCCGCCTTTTGCGCGTATCCGTATGTTTTTCGCGCATTGTTTTCTACGCCGCGCATTATATTGCGGAACGCTTCTTATATTTTGCGAAATTATCTTTTCGTCCTTATATATTATAAGCGTGCGCGCGGGCGGTTATTCCGCATTATCCGTTGCCGCCCGCATTATTTCGCTTGTTTTTTCCGCATAGAAAAAATCGCTTTTTTGCGATTTTACATAAAATTTACATAAAATTGAACGTTTCGTGATAGTAGGGGAAAATAAAATTTGCTAAAATAAGAGCGCAAAACGAAATGAAGGACAAAATGAAAGGAAAAAAGGAGAAAAAATCATGAAAAACACGAAAAAATTTTTAGCGGTATCCTGCCTCTCTCTGGCGGCGGCGTTTGCTGTGACGGGCTTTGCTTCCTGCAAGAGCAACGAAGAAAAAGCGGCGGACGCGATCGCGGTGGTTACCCGCGAAGACGGCAGCGGCACGAAATCCGCGTTTATGGAAATTATCGGCCTGAAAGGCGCGCCCGATAAGCCGGGCGTCATCACGGCAAGCAGCACGCAGGCGGTGCTTACGGAAGTGGCGGGCAACCCCAACGCAATCGCGTACGATTCGCTCGGCTATGTAGACGATTCCGTAAAGATTCTTACGGTGGAAGGCGTTGCGCCCACGGCGGAAACGATCAAAGACGGATCTTATAAAATTTCCCGTCCGCTTAACGTAGTGTATCAGGCTTCCACGATCGAGAGCAGCGAACTGTTCGGCTCGTATCTGAATTTCCTTCAGAGTACGCAGGCGCAGACGATCATTTCCGAAAACGGATATGTTTCCGTGAAAGAAGGGGCTACGGAATATTCCGTGAACGCCGCGCTTTCGGGAAATATAAAGATTTCCGGCAGCACGTCGTTGCAGCCTCTGATGGTGAAACTTGCCGATAAATTTATGGAAATGCAGAGCGGCGTCACCGTGGAAGTGAGCGGCGGCGGTTCGGGCACCGGCTACAAGAACACGAATAACGGTACCAGCGATTTCGGGATGATTTCCGAAGAATTCAAATCTTCCAAAGCGGATAAATGCACCTACTACACCGTAGCGAAAGACGGTATCGCGATGATCGTAAACAAGAGCAACAAAAAGGACGATATATCGATTATCGAACTGCGCAGAATCTACGGCGCACCGATCGAAAAATGGTCGGATATGCAATAAAAACGGCGGTACGCGCGAAACGATTTTCGTAACGCGCCTGCATTGCGGCGGGTAAGGATAAGAGTACCTTTTCCGCCGCGGATAAAAGCGGAGGCGGCACGGGGAAAACCGACTCTTCCGCACTGAATCGAAAACAAACGGAGAAGTAAATGAAATCCGGTTATACGTTATCTGTTTATACATTCATAAAAGCAAGAGAAAAAGTGATGAAGGGGGTGTTTTTCATATGCGCCCTGTTCTCTGTTTTTGCTCTCGGCACGATCACGGTGTATCTTTTTTCCCACGGCGTGCCGTTCATCTCGAAAATCGGCTTCGATAAATTTTTCGGGGATAAATGGTCGTTGATTGCCGAGCCGCCGTCTTACGGGATACTGCCCATGCTGGTCACCAGTTTATACGTTACGGCATTATCCGTGATCATCGGCGTTACGATCGGTCTTTTCACGGCGGTGTGCCTGTATAAATTCTGCCCGAAACGGCTGGTGGCGCCAATTTCGCAGACGGTGAATCTGCTGGCGGGGATCCCTTCGGTGATTTTCGGGCTTTTCGGCATGACGATCGTCGTACCATTCCTTCGCGATAACGTTTCGGATACGGGCACGGGCTATGGGATTCTTGCCGCGTCGATCGTGCTTGCGATCATGATCCTGCCCACGATCGTATCGGTAAGCCTCGACGCGATGCGCGCCGTGCCGCAGAGTTATTTCGAGGGTGCGCTTGCGCTCGGCGCAACGAAAGAGCAAACAACATTCAAAGTGCTTCTCCCCGCGGCAAAAAGCGGGATTTTTGCGGGAATAGTGCTTGCGATCGGCAGGGCGATCGGCGAAACGATGGCGGTGATCATGGTGCTGGGGAACAGCCCCGTGATGCCGGAGGGCTTGTTCTCCTCCGTGCGTACGCTTACGGCGAATATCGCGCTCGGAGCAACGGAAATTTCCGATCCCGACGCGGAATCCGCGTTGATCGCGACGGGCGTGATTCTCTTCGTTTTTACGCTGCTTCTGAATATATGTTTTACGCTTTTAAAACAGGATAAAATCGAAGCGGAGGAAAAAAGAGCGGCGAAAAAAGCAAAACGCGCGGCGAAAAACGCGGCAAAAAAACAGGCGGAAGCGGAAAAGGAGCAGGCGGTATGAAAGAAACGAAAGAAAAAATCGTAACCGCGGACGGCGGAAAATTCAATCGGAAAATTTTTTCCGCGTTGAAATATGTCTCCCGCGTGTGCACCGCCGTGGCGGTGGCGTCTTTGATCGCCGTTATCGCGTACGTGCTGGTGAACGGCGTGGGGGAAATTTCCGCGGATCTTTTATTCGGCGAATATAAAGGAGATAACGTTTCGATTCTGCCCGCGTTGAAAGGCACGATCGATCTTGTGCTGCTGGCGGCGGCAATCGCCGTACCCATCGGCATATTTACGGCGATTTTCCTTGTGGAATATATGCGGGGAAAAGGCAAACTGGTGAAGGTGATCCGCGTGGCGACGGAAACGCTTGCGGGGATACCGAGTATTGTTTACGGGCTCTTCGGGTATCTCGTGTTCGTGGTTACGTTCGGTTGGGGATATTCTTTGCTCGGCGGCGGAATCACGCTTGCGATCATGATTCTTCCCGTACTTGTGAGATCCACGGAAGAAAGCCTTCTCTCCGTACCGGCGGGCTATCGCGAGGGGGCACTTGCGCTCGGCGCGAGCAAAGTGCGCACGATTTTCACGGTGGTGCTTCCGGCGGCGGCGAGCGGTATCGTGACGGCGGTGATCCTTGCGATCGGGCGCGTGATCAGCGAAAGCGCTGTGTTGATTTTAACGATCGGCATGGTGGTGAACAGAATGCCCGCGTCGATGATGTCCCCGGGAACGAGCCTTGCGCTGGATATTTATTATTTCGCGAACAACGGCTATCCGAAGCAGGCGGCTGCCACGGCGGTGGTGCTTTTATTGCTTGTGGTCGTGCTGAATCTTCTTGCGACGGGCGCGGGAAAACTTTTGAAGAAAAAAACGGGAGAGAAGTGACATTATGGAAAACGAAGCGATACAACAAGAAGAAACTACGGAAGCGAAAAATATTTCCGTGAAAAACTGTAATCTCTGGTACGGAGATTTTCATGCTTTAAAAAATATCGATATCGAAATTCCCGAGAAAAAAGTTACGGCGTTTATCGGGCCTTCCGGCTGCGGAAAAAGCACTTTTTTAAAAATTCTGAACAGGATGAACGATCTTGTGGAAGGGTGCAGAATCGAGGGCGAATTCAAAATCGGCGAAAAGGATATTTTCGCGAAAGACACCGACGTGAATCTTTTGCGTAAAGAAGTGGGTATGGTGTTTCAGAAACCGAATCCGTTCCCGATGACGATTTACGATAACATTGCCTTCGCGCCGCGTACGTTCGGCGTGCGGAAAAAAGCCGCGCTCGACGAAATCGTGGAGACGTCGCTGAAACGGGCGAGTATCTGGAACGAAGTGAAGGACAGATTGAAAAAGAGCGCTCTGGGGCTTTCGGGCGGACAGCAGCAACGCCTCTGCATCGCCCGCGCGCTTGCCGCCGAACCCGCGATTCTGCTGATGGATGAGCCGACGTCCGCACTCGATCCCATCTCCACGGGGAAAATCGAAGAACTGATCGGCGAACTCAAACAGGAAATCACGATCGTGATCGTAACGCATAATATGCAGCAGGCTACGCGTATCGCGGATAAAACGGCGTTCTTCTATCTTGGCGAACTGGTGGAATACGACGACACGGAAAAAATCTTTTCCACGCCTTCCGATAAGCGCACGGAAAATTATATTACGGGCAGATTCGGCTGATTTCGCGGCGCAAAAGGAAGAGGCAGAAAAAAAGAGAGAAAAACGCCGCGAAAAACGCGGAAACGAAAAAGCGGGCGGATACACGCGAAAAAAAGAAACTACGTTCGCCGCTTGACAAAACGCGTACAGGAGAATATAATTATGAGTATAAGAAACAAATACGAAGCGGAACTGAATCTGGTGTTCAATAAATTGCTGCAGATGTGCCGCACCACCGAGATCGCGATCGAAAAATCCGTCACCGCGCTTGTGCGCAGGGATAAAGAAGTGTCGCGCGAAGTGATCGCCGAAGATAAATTCGTGGATAATCTCGAACACGAAATCGAGCAGGATTGCCTGAAAATCCTTCTGATGGAGCATCCCGTGGCAAGCGATTTCCGCGACGTAAGCGCGGCGCTGAAAATGATTACGGATCTCGAACGGATTGCGGATCAGGCGGCGGATATTTCCGAAATCGCATTGCAATTCGGCGACGAAAAATTCATCAAAGAGCCGGAACATATCGAACTCATGGCGAAATATGCGATCGAAATGGTGAAAGACGGCGTGCAGAGTTACGTGAACCGCGATCTTACGCTGGCGCGTTCGCTGGAAAAGCGCGACGATAAGGTAGACGAACTTTTCGAGACGGTGAAAAGCGATCTCGTGGCGTTGATCCGCGCGGACGGAAACAATGCAGATCAGGCGATTTTGTTTATGATGATCGCAAAATATCTCGAAAGAATCGCCGATCACGCCGTGAATATCGGCGAATGGGTGGAATATGCCGTAACGGGTTTCCATAAAGCGGGCTGAATTTTACGCCGCCGTATACGCCGCGTATCCGGCGTATGCGTGCCGGTATAACGAAAAATAAAAAACGGGGTGAACGGAATGGCGGAAAAACAATTGGTTTACGCTGTGGACGACGAAGAAAACATACGCGAACTGTATCGTTGCGCGCTTTCAAACGCGGGATTTGCCGCGGAATGTTTCGAGGGCGGAGAGTCTTTGTTTGCCGCGTTGAAAAGCAAAATTCCCGATCTGATTCTGCTCGACGTGATGCTTGACGGCGCGGACGGATACGAAATCCTCGCGTCGCTGAAAGAGAACGCGAAAACGCGGGATATCCCCGTTGTGATGGTTTCCGCGCGCGGGGAAGAAATGAGCAAAGTGAAAGGGCTGGATCTCGGCGCGGACGATTATATCGCAAAGCCGTTCGGGATACTGGAACTGATCGCGCGGGTGAAAGCGAACCTGCGCAAAAGCCGCGCGCACGCCGATACGCTGCGTTTCGGCGATATAGAGGTGAACGATAACCTCCGCGAAATTTCGGCGAACGGAAAAATTCTTGCGCTTACGTTAAAGGAATACGAACTTTTAAAACTGCTGGTATCTTACGCGCCGAACGTCGTGAAGCGCGACGAGATTCTCACCGCCGTGTGGGGAGAGGATTATTTCGGGGAAACGAGAACGCTGGATATACATACGGCGTCGCTGAGAAAGGCACTCGCGCAGGCGAAAAGCGGAACGAAAATCAACACCGTGCGCGGCGTGGGATACAGTCTGTCGTTCACGAGAGAAAAGGCGTAAGAGAAAGGAACGCCGCATGGAAAATACGGGAAAACGGCAATGAAGAAAAAATTGATATTGTTTAATTGTATTCTGGTGATCACCGCGATCGCGCTTACGTTTCTGCTCGGAATTCTGGTGACGAGAAGTAACGCTTTCGATTATGCGGAAGAAAAAATAAAGCAGGTGACGGAAATCTATGCGAATACCTATACGGACGATCCGTCTTTCGTGAAAAAAGTGCAGGATGTCCGCGTGACGGTGGTGGCGAAAAACGGCGAAGTGCTGGCGGACAGCGATGTCGCATCCGACGTAGGCGTGGAAAACCACTTTAATCGCGAAGAGATCGTAGCCGCCCGCGAGGGAAAAGAAAAGATCGTTACGCGAAAGAGCGCGACGACGGGCGCGGATATGATGTATTATGCGAAGAAAGTGATTCTTTCGGAAAATAATGCGGACGATTACGTATTCGTGCGCGTGGCGATTCCGGTAAACAGCGTAAATTCCTACGTTCTGAAAACCATTCCGCTTTCGCTGGCGATCGCGTTTTTCGCGATTTGTTGCAGTGTGACGGCAAGCGTGTTTATCGGAAGCGGTATCGGGAAGCCGCTCGAAAAGGTGAAAGACGCGCTTTCCGATATAGAACGGGGGGTGTATACGGAAATCCCGCCCACCACCGACGATCAGGAAGTGAACGCGATTCTCGCGGGAATCAACGAAGTGGGCGAGCGGTTGGAAAAGAACATTGCGGGATATAAAGGCGAAAAAGAGAAACTCGATTATATTTTAAACAACGTTTCAGACGGAATCGTTGTGATCGACGAAGATTCGAGTATCCTTCTCACCAACGGAAACGCGCGCAATATTTTCAAAGTGCGCGATTGCGAAGGAAAGAACGTGCATGCTCTTGCGGCGGATCAGAAGTTTTTCGACGGGATTGCGGAGTGTTCCGCCCGTCTCGGCGGGGGCGTATTCGAGGATTTTCTCGACGGGAAATGGTATTTGTGTTCGGTGCGCTGTACGGAAACGAAACTCACGATGATCGTGCTTACCGACGTAACGGCTACGAAAGAAAGCGAAAAAATGCGGCTTGAATTTTTTGCGAACGCTTCGCACGAACTGAAAACGCCGCTTACCTCGATCAAGGGTTTCAACGAGATGATTTCGCTGAACACGCAGGATAGCGCAATCGCGTCGTATTCGGCGAAGATCGGGAAAGAAACGGATCGTATGCTTGCGCTGCTTTCGGATATGCTGAATATCAGCAAACTGGAAAATTCTACGGCGGCGGAGTTGCATCCCGTGGACGTGGATATCCGCGAAGTGGCGGAAGAAGCGGCGGACGATCTGAAAATGCAGGCGGAGAGCAAAAAAATAACGCTGAAAGTTTCGGGCAACGGCATTGTGCGCGCGGAACGGGAACACATCTACGAACTGGTGAAAAACCTTGCCGAAAACGGCTTACGTTATAATAACGAGGGGGGCAGTGTGGAGATTTCCGTGCAGACAAGATCGGACGGCGGCGTCCGGCTTACCGTGCGGGATAACGGGATCGGCGTGGATCCCGAAAATCAAAGCCGCATTTTCGAGCGTTTCTATCGCGTGGATAAATCCCGTTCGAGGGCGACGGGCGGCACGGGACTCGGGCTTTCGATCGTAAAGCATATCTGCGATATTTACGGCGCTTCGATCGCACTCACCTCGAAAATCGGCGTCGGCACAACGATACGCATAGATTTCAAAGCGTGATTTTTGCCGCTTACGGCGGGACGGAAAAGTTTTGAAACGCGTTCCGAAACAGAAAAGAGAAATAAAAAAATTTTTCTTTTTTCGCGAAAAGTTTGCGAAAATCGTTTGATTTTTTCCGAAAAAATGATATTATCTGAATAATAACGAGTGGCATGATAAAATGCGTAAGTCCGGTTTTTATACGGATTTGCGCATTTTTTTTGCGGAAAGAATTCGTTTGAAATGTGAAGAAGAGGTGTTTATGGAAGGCGTAAAACGGAACAGAATGGCGGAAGAGCCGGTGAAAAAACTCATCTGGAAACTGGGATTGCCGATGATCGTATCGATGGTGTTGCAGGCGTTGTATAACGTAGTGGACAGCATTTTCGTGGCGAATATCAAAGATACGGGCGCGCTTGCGAACGAAGCGCTGACGATTGCTTTTCCCGTGCAGATCATGATCATCGCGATCGGTGTGGGCACGGGTGTGGGGCTGAACGCGCTGTTATCGAAGAGTCTCGGCGAAAAAAACGGAGAAAAGGTCGCTGCCGTGGCGGGGAACGGGATCTTTTTAAGCCTTGCGATCTATCTGATTTTTCTTCTGTTCGGGGCGTTTTGTTCCGGATGGTTTATTTCGCTTTTCACCGATGATCCGGAAGTGTTCGCCATGGGCGTTTCGTATCTTCGCATCTGTTCTTGTTTTTCTCTCGGATCGATCGGCTACGCGGTGTACGAACGTTTTTTACAGTCCACGGGTAAGACGATGTTTTCCACGATCGCGCAGATTTCGGGTGCGCTGACGAATATTGTTTTGGACTACGTTTTTATTTTTCCGATGAATGCGGGCGTTTCCGGGGCGGCGTGGGCTACGATCATCGGGCAGTTTGTTTCGCTGTTTGTCGCGATGGCGTTGCATTACTGCAAAAATAAGGAGATCTGCGGCAATCCGAAGTATATCCGCCCCGATTTTAAAATTATACGGGCGATCTATTCCATCGGTTTTTCGGCCGCGCTTATGCAGGCGTTTTTATCCGTGATGATGGCGGGCATGAACGCGATTCTCGGCGCGGCAAACGCCGATTCTTCGGTGCTGGTGGGGGCTTTCGGCATCTATTATAAAATTCAGCAGATCGCCTTGTTTTCGGCGTTCGGCTTATCGAATACGATTATTACGGTGCTTTCGTTCAATTACGGCATGCAGGATAAAGAACGTTCAAAGCAGTGTATACGCTGCGGTATCGCGGATACGTTAATCGTTTCGCTTTGTATCACGGCGTTGTTTCAGATCATCGCCGTGCCGTTATCGAAACTTTTTTCGCTTTCGGGCGGCGGCACCGCCGCTCTGGTGGATATCTGTGCGAAAGCCACGAGAATCGCAAGCCTGAGTTTTGTGTTCATGGGCTTCAACGTTGCCGTGCAGGGCGTATTGCAGGCGCTCGGTTTTGCGTTCAAGCCGCTTGTCTCCGCTTTTTTGCGGCTGATTTTATTTACGTTCCCCGTCGCGTTTTTGTTCACTCTTTCAAGTAACGTGCTTTCGCTTGTATGGTGGACTTTCCCGATTGCGGAAATTCTCGGTTGTTTTGTGTCTTTTGTATTTTTAAAGCAGGCGCAAAAACAAAAAATAGAACCGCTCGACGAAAAACATTGACGCTTTTTGTCGGAAAACGAGAAAAAGTTTTCCGTAAATTTTTCAGAGCCCGATCAAAGGTTGATTTTTCACGCGGGAAGTGCTATAATTAAAAGCGAATAATAAAACGGAACGCAGCCGTATCGGCGGCTGACGAAGAGGATTGATTATGGCAACGAATAAACGCGCGAACGTATTGAAAGAAGCGGTTTCCGTTACGGCGGGGCTGCCGAAATTCGTAGGATATGCCGATTATTTTCTGCAGACTCCCGTTACTTTCCGGGTGCAGAATTCGGGGGCGGAAAATCTGACGCTCGTATTGAAAGCGAAAGACGATAAAAATCTGATCGTTCCTTACGAAACTACGGCGGAAGTGCCTTTTGAAAGCACGACGGAAATTACGGCGGACGGTTTGTTTTCGCCGTTGACGCTTGCAGAAAACAACGAAATTTTCGTTTCTTCCGTCACGGCGGAAGTGGAATCGGAAAACACCGTGCTCGCAAGCGTCACGGAAGAAGTGACTGTACTTCCTTACGATTACTGGGAGGGGATCGGCGGCAACGCCGAGCGGCTCGCCGCGTTCGTCCGCCCGAGGCTTTCCGATTGCGCGCGCGTGCTGGAAAACGCCGGAAAGCGATTGAAAAAATGGGACGGGAACGCCGATTTTTACGGCTATGCTGGCGCGGATAAAAATGCCGTGAGGAAGATCGTGGCGGCGGTGTTCGCCGCTTTAAAACAGTATGAAGTGGGCGAGGCGGAAACTGCGGAAGATTTAACGTTGCCTTGCCGGGCGGTGGC
This sequence comes from uncultured Christensenella sp., assembly GCA_905203015.1. Taxonomy (GTDB): domain Bacteria; phylum Bacillota; class Clostridia; order Christensenellales; family Borkfalkiaceae; genus Scatosoma. The sequence goes on from CAJKUC010000001.1 coordinate 308,453, forward strand.
GGAACAATCTCTTTTAAAATCGAAATCCGCTTCGTCGCTCGAATTTGCGGTGTTTTGCGCCGCCGTGTTTGAAAGCGCGAAACTGCACCCCGTGATCGCTGTGGGAAAGAACGAAGCGACGGTAGGCGTGTGGCTGTACGATTCCTGTTTTCCCGATTCGGTGACGGACGATTGCGAAACGGTGGAAAAATACGTTTCCGAGGGGATCAATAATCTTGCGTTTTTCGACGTGAAAGATCTTTTCGAGGGCAGCAACGCGGCGTATACGTCTTCGCAGTCGCATTTCGTACAGAAACTGAAATCGGGCTATTACGAATATTTTGCCGACGTGAAGCGTTGCAGACTCGGCGGAATCGCGCCTCTGCCGCTTCGCGGAAAGAGCGTGAAAGGCTACGAACTGATAAAGGAAACGGATTTATCCGACGATAACGCCCCCGCGCCTCTGGCGGAACCGGGCTCTCTCGGCATAGAGGGAAAACTGCCGAGAAACAGGCAGTGGGAAAGGCGGCTGCTCGATTTAACGAATAAAAACGCGCTTCTGAATTTCAACGGAAAGAACGCGTTGCACCTTTGCTGTGCGGATTTCAACGCGTTTTATTCCGATTTTGCGGAAAAGAAAGAATTGCGCCTGAAAGGCGGAGCGATCGAAACGGAAAAATTCGGCGCGGAAATCAGCGATACGCAGAAAGAACTTTTCGCTCTGGAAAATCATCGGGGCATCGCCCGCGTGCAGACGGACGACAAACTCGTTTCGGAATGTGCCACGAGGCTGTTCCGCCGCAACAGAGAAGCGGGGGAAGAAACGGGCGTGAAAGTGCTGTATCTCGCCATGGGCTTTTTGAAATATTTCGGCAAGGAAGACGGCGAGCCGAGGTACGCGCCGCTTGTTCTGTGCCCCGTGGAGATCCGCAGAGCGAAAGGAAACGAGGATTATTCGCTGGTGTATGCGGAAGAAGAATATTTCGTGAACACCACGCTTCTCGAATATCTGAAGCAGGAATTCAATATCGACGTGCGCGCGCTCGGCGGCGACGTAACGAAGCATAAAATTTCGGAACTCATCAATATTTTCCTGGCGGAAACGGCGGGAATGAAGGGCTGGAACGTGACGAACGACGTGTACGTGGCGGCGTTTTCTTTTCAGCGCTATCTGATGTGGAACGACATCAGAAACAAATTCGACGAATTCAAAAAGAACGATCTCGTTTCCGCGCTAGTATCCCATCGCACGGAAAAAACGGCGCATGTTCCCGTGAAAGAAGAGGACGACGCCGATCCCGCCGATACGCTGATCCCGCTTCCTGCCGACAGTTCGCAGTTTTCCGCGATCGCGCTTTCCAGAACGGGGGAAAGTTTCGTGTTGCACGGCCCTCCCGGAACGGGCAAAAGCCAGACGATCACGAATATTATCGCCAACGCGCTGGAAGACGATCGCAGGGTGCTTTTCGTCGCGGAAAAGAAAGCCGCGCTCGACGTGGTGAAAAAACGTCTCGACGAAATCGGCGTGGGAGATTTCTGCCTGGAACTGCACTCCAACAAAACGGATAAGGCGGACGTGATTCACCGCATCGAAAGCACGATGGCGCTGAAAAATACGGAAGAGAGAAAAGATCTTTCTTCCCGCGCGGCGGAAATCGCGGAGTTGCGCGAAGAACTCAAAGCCCCCATGCGCGCGTTGCACAAACGCCGCCGGCTCGGCGTATCCGTGTATCAGGCGATTTTGCTGTATGAGAAAAATAAGGATGCGCCCGACGTTCTCAATATCGAAAACGCCTTTTACGATACGCTCACCGAAGCGAAACTCGCCGAGTGTAAAAACAAGATCCTTTCCGCCGCGGCCGCGGCGAAAGAATGCGGCGGCGTATTCAATTCCCCGTTCGAGAACGTGAATGTTTCCGAATATTCCCGCGAACTGCGCGATCGCATCTATTGCGCCGGCGAAGTGGTGATCACGGAAATACGGCATTTCCGTTCGTATCTGGCGCTGTTTCTCGATTTATATCGCCAGAAAATTTCTTCGATTACGCAGAAAAAGACGGAAAACCTCTGCTTTATCGCGGAAAAATTGCTTTCGGGCTCGTACGACAAATATTTTTCGGGCGTGAGCGAAGAGCAATTCTCCGTGTTTTTCAATGCGGGGCGGCGGCTCGACGAACTGCTGGAATATTACCTCACGCACTTTAAATCGCTTGTGGAAATCGACGAGGAATACGATAAACTCGTAACGTATCTTTCCGTAGGCGGCGATTACCGCACGGATAAAACGGCTTCGTCGGTGGCGAAAAAATTGCTTCGCGTGGCGAAACATCCGCTCGAAGAGGAGGACGTGAATAAATTTCTGCAGGTGCTTGTGGAAATTTACGAGGCTAAAAAGGCGGTGACGGGCGTTTCCGTATCGAAAAATTTCACCGACAGAAACGGCAGAATCGTATGGAAAAAACGTACGGAATACATGAAAGACCTTGCGGAACTGCACGAAAAATGCGCCGCGGTGTTCATGGATTATAATCCCGACGCGTTCAACGGCACGTGTATCCGCGCGCAAAGCGGGTATACCGCGCCCGTACTGGACGGATTTTTAAAAGCGGCGGATTCGTTCGACGCGGCGAAAAAAAGTTTCTGCGAAGCGATTCATGCGGACGAAAACCGTATCACCCGCGAAGACGTACCCGATTATTTCTATTCAAAAGCCAGCGCGCTGATCGATAACCTCGATATGCTTGCCAACTGGTGTATGTATAAAAAGACGGTGGCGGATCTGAAAAAACTCGGCTGCAATTTCATCGGCGAAGCGCTGGAAAGCGGAAAACTTACGGGGGCGAACGTTCTTTCTGGTTTTGAAAAGAACGTGTATCAGAATTTCCTTGCGATCAATATTCCCGCCGATCCCGATTTGGCGCGTTGTTCCGTGGGGACGCTGGAAGAGACGGTGGAAAAATTCCGCGTGGCTTGGGATACCTTTTCCATGCTCACCCGCGAGAAAATCCGCGAAGATCTTATCGATCGTCTCCCGCGCGACGAAGAGGGCAATTACGGCAGTCTCAGCGTGGAAGTCGCCGCGTTTGCAAGGCTTGCGCGTACGAATCTGCGCGGCGTAGGCGTGCGCGGCTTGTTTTCGGAAGTGCCCGAACTGATGAAAAAGGTATGCCCGTGCCTTCTGATGAGTCCCGCTACGGTGGCGCAATATCTCGCCCCCGTGGCGAATTCGTTCGACCTCGTGATTTTCGACGAAGCGTCGCAGATGACCACGGCGGAAGCGGTGGGATCGATCGCACGCGCGAAAGCGGCGGTGATCGTGGGCGATCCGAAGCAGTTACCGCCTACGGAATTTTTCAATTCGGCGTATGTGGACGAAGATAATCTCGAAAACGAAGATCTCGAAAGCGTTCTGGACGATTGCCTTGCGCTCGGCATGAACGAACGGCACCTGATCTGGCATTACAGAAGCAAACACGAATCGCTGATCGCGTTCTCGAATAATGCCTACTACGATAACAGGCTCTGCACTTTCCCTTCGCCCGACGCAATGGACAGCAAAGTGAAATTCGTGCAGGTGGACGGCGTATACGATCGCGGCTTTACGAAGCGAAACAGAAAAGAGGCGGAGGCGCTGGTGAACGAAGTGATCCGCCGCTTGCAGGATCCCGTGTTATCCCGTTCCAGTATGGGCGTGGTAACGTTCTCGGGCGCGCAGCAAAACGATATAGAAAGGTTGTTGACGAAAGAAATCGCGGCGAAAAAACTGGAAAGCGCGGCGTACGATCGGGAAGAACCGCTGTTCGTGAAAAATCTCGAAAACGTGCAGGGCGACGAACGCGACGTGATTTTGTTTTCCGTGTGCTACGGTCCGGATGCGAGCGGAAGAGTATCTTTGAATTTCGGTCCGCTCAATCAGGCGGGAGGCTGGCGGCGGCTTAACGTGGCGGTATCCCGTGCGAGAGAAGAAATGATCGTGTTTTCCACGATGACTTCGGGCATGATCGATCTTGCGAAAACGTCGTCGAAAGGCGTTGCGGGGTTAAAGAGTTTCCTCGAATTTGCGGAAAGAGGAAAAGTGTCTCTGGCGATGAAAAACGCCGCGGCTTCTTCCTCCGTCGGCGCGGGCGGAGCAAATGCCGCGGGAATCGGAAAATATATAGCCGCGGAACTTTCTTCCTACGGTTACGATTGCCGTTTCGACGTAGGTGCCAGCGAATTTAAAATCGACGTGGCGGTGGTGGATCCGAAAAATAAACACGAATTTATTCTGGCGATTCTGTGCGACGCGAACAACGAATTTTCCGTAAAGGACAGAAACGTTCTTCAGGTGCAGGCGCTGAAGCGCGCGAACTGGAACGTGCTTCGCATCAATTGCGTGAACTACTACAATAATCCGAAGCGCGAAATCAAACGCGTGAAAGAGGCTCTCGATAAACTGACGGGCGCGGAAAAGAAGGGCAAAGGGTATATGCGCTATGCGAAGCCGTATCGCGCCGTTGCCGCTTCCGGCGGAGAAGTGGCGGCGTTCGTTACGGGCGGAGAGCACGACGGCGAAATCGTTGCCAGGCTGAAAGAAATCGTAGCCACGGAAGAGCCTGTTTCCCGTACTTTCTTAAAAACGCGTTGCCTTGCTACGTTCGGCATTGCAAAACCGGGCGCGCGGATCGAAGCGCGGCTCGATTCTCTGATCGATTCCTGTGCGTTCAAAAAAGAGCGCGCGGCGGGAACGGATTATTTCTATAAGAACGATCGCGCCGTAATGCCCGTTAAATTCCGCGTGGAAAACGAGCCGTGCCTGCGCCGAGGCGAAGAGGACTTCACGATTTTCGAGACGGTGTTTCTGATCCGTTCCGCGCTGGAAGAGAAAGTCAGCCTGTATTTCGACGAACTGACGTCGCTGGTTTGTTCCGTCTATCGGATCAAGCGCCCTTCCGAAAAATTCATCGCCTACCTTCGCGATTGCGTGGCATACGGTGAACAAAAGGGAATTTTCGTACGTTCCGTTTCCGATCGCATCACTTTGGCGTGAAGGCGCGTATACGGGAAGATACCTGTGTAAATTAAAATAAAACTCCTCCGAAAAAACGTTCATACGTTCGTCGGAGGAGTTTTCGTCGTTATAAAAAGCCTTTATTTTTCGGGTGCGGTAACGATCCGCCATTTTCCGATCAGATCGGCAAGGGAACAGGAGGCGTTCGCCGCGCTGGTGGAGGGCAGGCATATGCAGTCGATTCCGATTTTCGGACGGATATATTTCAGATAATATTTTTCCGCCGTTTTGCCGTTTACGAAAATTCTCGTGATATGCGAGGCGGAAAGAATCGGGGTAAGGTCGTTTTCCCGCACTTTTTTCACCGACGAATCCGCGCTGCCTGCGATTTCGCAACTGCCGATTACGTCGTAAAGCGCGAGGCGGTGATTTAAAATCAGGGCGATTTTTTCTTCTTTCGAGGCGGGGACGGGCGAATCAAATAAAGCCGCAAGCACTTTCCAGAATCGGTTTTGCGGGTGAGCGTAGAAAAAACCTTCTTCGCGCGAAGCCACCGAGGGGAAACTGCCCAAAATCAGCGTTTCGCTGTTGCCGTTATAAACGGGAGGAATTTCATGAAATTGTAAGTTTTCCGAATGTCGTTGTTTCATGGATCATGCCTTATGCTTTTAATCGCCTGCGGAACGTACAGCCCGATTTTCGCCCGTTCTTCGTCGCTTAAAAAAGTGTGCGTCGCTTTTACGGAAGTTTCCCATATCCGCATAAGTTTTTCGCATAATCGTTTCGTCCTGCGCTTCACCGTGTAAATTTCCATAGGAACAGTGTAGCACAAATCGGGAAATTTTTCAAATGAAATATCGTTTTTTTGAAAAATCCCGTATAAATCGCGCCGAAAATAGCCGAAACGACTATTGCGAATAATATTTTTCCCGCCCGAATAATCGTTTTGTTCGCCCGTTCGCGGTTGTTTTTTTCCGTAAAAAATGATACAATGTTTGAGGCAGATAAAATCACGGAGAAAAATAAAAAACAACGTTTTTATGAAAAAGGAATATATAGCAAGATTTTTCATCGCCGTTTTTTGGCTTTCGCATTGTTCGCATACGGCTTTTTCGGTTTTGCGGGCGATTTCGTCGGCGCGAAATCGTCTGTATCGGCTTACGGTGAAAATGCGGGCGATGTGACGATTGAAAAACTCGGTCATGAGCCGGGTGAATGGAGCGTGGATCGCGAGCCGACCGCGGAAGAAACGGGACATCGATATAAAGAATGTATCCGCTGCAACGAAGTGATCGAAGAAGAAATTTTAGAAAAATTGCCTCCGGAAGATAACGGTATGGATAAAGGAGAGGGCGACAAAGACGACGGAACGGACGACGGAAAAAACGATGACGGCGGTAAGGATGACGGCAGCAGCGGCGGGAATAACGGTGATGCTGGGAATGTCGGGGGAGAACCGCAACCGACGCCGGATAACGATAAAAGCGAATCCGAAAGCGGAAAAAGCGATGTGTCGCCGTCGCTTGCGATTTTGTTGCCGATAAGCGCGTTAATCGTTTTGCCGCTTATCATAGCGGCCGTAAAATCGATACGTAAAAAACGGTGAGTCGGTTAGTGTCGCTACCCAACTGAATTTTGCCGCCGCCGACGGCAAAAATTGTAATTATGCCGAAATATTCGTTAGAAAAGAATAATACGCCCCCTGATTTTGTTTCGGTGTTCGTATTATTCCCTAATGGCGGAGCGTTAGTAACGTAAATCGAATATTCTGCCTTATAACCTCGATTATGCGATACTTTTCATAAACTCGTCCATTACAATATTGTAATTTGAGCCGAAAACGCCGTCAAAATTATAGTTAATGCAACAGTTTAGGACGTTATTAAACCCATATTTTTCTATCAAATAATAGGTAAAGGCATAAGCCTCGGGATATGTTAAAACGTTTCCGCCTTTACTTGTACAAGAATATATTTTACATATCGCATTCGTTGCATACGGAAATGTAATTCGCGATTTATAACTGCTATCTTTTAAGGTGCAATCAATAGTGAAAGGGATTTCCGAAAAACACAACAAAAAATACCAAATAAAATAGAAAACAGCCTTCAAATGATAGCTTAAAGCAATAAAACGATAAAACAAGTTCTTTTTCTGTTTACTAATATCTTATTCATAAAATTATTCTCCCATTATAAATATTGCAAATATAAGTTATAAAAATGTTTAATTATTGTGCTCTTTTTCTTCCAACTCTCTGATTTTTTTATCTATGTATTTGCAAATAAAGATACATAACAGTATAAGTCCAAGCGCAAACCCGAACAATATTAAACTTACCCACCATATTTCAGGCATAGCAACAAGAATAATTACTGCCAACAATAAAAATACTGTAGCAGCGATAGGCATCATTACACTTAAAATCTTACGATTTAATTTATATACATCTAATAATGAATATGTTTTCATATCAGATCCTCCTTGTTTATATATTATGATTGCCGATTGTAAAAGTCAAAAAAGTCAATCGGCAAAAGGCTTTTTTGATGTTAAAACAACTGATTTTTCTCCGTTTTTGTAGTATAATATATTTGCAAAAACAAACAAAAACAGAGAAAAAATCATGCGAATTAAGAATGTGCAAATATCCTTTGAAGATATTTACAACCATGTATCCGACTCTATGGAAAAACAAGATTGCAAACTTGTTTCCCTTTTAGACGAACACATCAACCTTGACGAACTTATCCCTTACGAATTTAAACGTGCGTTCAATAAACGTATGGGGCGCGCACGCATTTATCATCTCGACAGTTTTCTTTGGCTTAAATAGTATAGCACATTTTGCTCTTTTACTGCAAGTGAAAGCAGATATTTATTATAAAAAATAGGAATGCTCGTTATCGTGGTAATCTTTCAACGATAAAAGAAAAAGAACGAATTGCTTTGAACTCGCTCTTTTTCCGACTTGCCTTTTGGTGTATTCGCTATTTTTATTATTATTTTTTTGATTTTCCAATCTCTGCCGAATACACCTTTACGCTGTCCCCTTTTGATATGGATATTTAGCCGCTGTTTTGCATCTTGTGCGGCGGTCATCTTTGCTTGCCCTTGCAGGGAAAGATACTCGTAGGGAAACTTTTTAGAAAAACATTAAAAACAAACAGCAAGTTCGTACATATTTTCATAAAAACAGAAAAAGAAATCCTAAATTGCGAGCGATAACTTTCACAATATATCGGTCGTTATGGATTGCTTTTTGCCTTGAAATATGGTATAATACCACTATAAAATAATAAAGCGGTTGGAAAACCGAACGGAAAAGAAGTGGGTATCTGCTTTTGCTTGGCACAGCGTTGCAATCAGAAACACATACTATTCCTTTATTAGCAAGAAAAAAAGAGGCATAATTTACAGGTAAAATAGGCAGACAAGACTATAACAAATACTGACAAGACATAATAATCAACTAACAAGCAAGCGGAGCAAGGCGATTGCTCCCGACACGTGCAGACAGAAAAACACGGCAACTTGTGCGAAACGCACCGACTAATCTACGTCCCGAATAGAGCGCAAAAAGCGGCGAACGTCTTTGCAGAGGTGCGCCGAAAGAAAAAAGTTTGCGAAGCGTCGGGAACAACGCCTTGTTTTTTTGTTATTTACAGAGAGGGTAAAAGAAACCGAGTATAAAGGATGAATTAAGATAAAATGAACCGTAGAACAATTATTATTTTTATAACCGTTGTGATAGCGGCGTGTGTAGCAGCCGTCCTTTCTGCGTGCAACTTTTTGGGGAATAGCGTTTGCGGAAACAACCACGAATTCGGGGAGGTTATAGAAGTAACCGCACCTACCTGTATCGAAGACGGAACAGGCAAAAGGGTGTGCGCCGTTTGCGGGTACGAAAAGAGCGGGTTCGTATTGAAGAGCAAAGGACACGATTTCGGCAAAAAGGTTATAGAAAAAGAAGCCACTTGCGACGAGCAAGGCAAAGAAAGCAAGACCTGCTCCGTATGTGGGCATAAAGAAGAGTTCGTTATACCGATAAGGCAACACGAATTAGGCACGTGGGAAATAAAGACTGCATCTACCTGTACCGCTTTCGGCGAAAGGGTAAAGAAATGTAAGTTTTGCGATTACGAAGTTACCGAAAAATTAGGCTTGTCCGCCCATAATTATGAAGAAGCGGAAAGGAAAGAATCTACTTGCGAAGAGCCGGGCTATGTTAAGCGCGTTTGTTCCGTGTGCGGAAAAACGCAGACCGAGGTTACGGAAAGGCTCTATCATTCTTTCCCCGAAGGTACGGAAATAAAGTACGATTATAGGGATAATTCGGACGAAAACTACTGTTATTATGCGTATAGAGAATGTGCAAGGTGCCATAAGGACGTGTTTTATAAGACGCAGTCGCACAGTATGAAGAAAGACGCAGAATTTTTCGTCGAAGCCACCTGCTCGTCTACGGGCGTGGACGCGAAAAAGTGTCTTTATTGCAACAGGCGTACGACGGAAACTATTCCCGTGGTTCCGTACAATCATAAAAGAGGAGCCGCCGTATACGGCGAAAGAAACGCCGAAAACTGCACCGTACAAGCGACGGTATCGTGTACCCTTTGCGGCGAAGAAATAGATAGTTGGTACGAACCTCGCCACGACTACGACGCAGAGACTTTCGTGTGTACGAGAGAAGGTTGCGGTAACGTGAAAGAGATGCCGTCCTCTTACTTTACGTACTCCTCGACATATCTCGGCGGTTGGGCAATCAAAGGGATAAACGACAAAAAAACAGCCGACGTAAAGAAGTATATAGACGACAACGACGGAAGAATGAGATTGCCGTCGCAAGGCCGTTCCGCTTCGTCCGAATTCGCCGTAAAATCGGTTCTCGGCAAGGTTTTCGACGCGCTCGGCGAAGAATACAGGGCGAAGATAAAATATATCTACGTTCCATTGGGGTACACTTATATCTTTTCGTACGCGTTCGCTGATTTGAGCGGTCTTAATAAAATAACCTTCCCTAAAACCGTTACCGGGATAGAAAATTACGCTTTGGCAGGCTGTAAAAACCTAATAGAACTTACTTTGCCTTACGATAGTTACGCCGATATAATAGGCATTTTCGGCGCTAATAGGAATACTTTGACGGGGTATAGGTTGACCACCCTTAACGTGTATCGGCCCGATGGCAAGTCGACCGTTGAGTTTTTAAGCGGGAATTGCGTTCTGTTCAAAAACCTTACCACCGTCAATATCTACACCGAGTTTATCGGCGGTATAACGTACACGGTGGACGGACGGAAAATAAACGATAGCAAGACAGTATTTAAGAATGGCGTGGACGAAACGAGCGGAACGATAACGTATTATCTTAAATAACTCCGTTTTTGTTGTTCCGCCAATCAAAAAGAAATTCTTTGCCGACCTGCTCGCAGCATTCAAGAAAAAATAATAAAAGTAAAAAAACGGAGGTTTTCGCTATGAAAAAGAGAGTTTTAAGTGTTTGTCTGGCGATCGCACTGATTTTTTGTGTGTTTGCAACGCTTTCCGCATGCGGAAGAAAACTGAAGGACAGAGAAATAACCCCGACGATTGAAGATATCTGGCAGGACCATACGGGAATGGTCTATGCCGAAGTGGGAAATCTCGGCGATTACTTAAAAGATAAAGATGCGGGGAAAGAAATGCATTTTTCCATAAACGGTGGCGAGTGGTGCCGTGGATTTTCTTGGCGGGAGTCCGAGGAAAATCCGGGAAACTGCATTTACGCTTTTCTCTCTACGAAAAGCGAAGAAGAAAAAATAACCGAATATCTGACAGAAGGAGAGGTGTTGCATATTCAGCCGGGGACGACTATAAACGTATCCGCCCGCACGCCGGAAAATTACTATTATAAGCCGAGCGCCGTGTCCGAGCAAAAGACATATACGTTGAAATCGAAACTGCAAAATGCGCTTTCTTGGTCTCTTCCTATTAGTCGGTTTAGCCGAGACGTTGATTCTTCGGGCTTTCGGTTCTCTCACGATGCGGAAACGCAAGACGAAAAAAAGTTCGTGTTTTATTACCACAAAAGCAATCCGCGCATTGTGGAAATAGGCGTTCCCGCAAGTACTTGGGACGAGAGCGAGAAAATGTACCGCCATTATATAAGGGAATTGACCGAAGAGGAAAAAGCAACGGTTGCAGGTTTCGGGCTGGAATACAAGGTGATACCGTACAACGAAAAATATCTGAAAAACCATGATGACGGAGGAAAGTCCGTTGACTGTGATCTTTTGGAACGGGAAGAAACCGAAGGAAAACCTTCGATGTACGGGTGGACTTCAATGCTGAATCTGCAAGAATCCCACGTCTGGGAGTTTATACCGAACGATGCAATGCGGGTGAAAGGCTTTGTTTTCCTCGTAAGACAAAGGGCAACGAAGGACGCCGTTCAGTCGCAAACAATGGCGTTCTGGTATAATTATAGCCGGGAAAGAGTAGGCGAATATCGCAAAATAACCGCCGAGCAAGCATATGAAATGATGAATACGCAAGAAGTCGTAATTGTGGACGTCCGCACGCAAAGCGAGTATGACGAAGGGCATATTCAAAACGCCGTTCTTATTCCAAACGAAACGATAGGTAGCGACCTTCCCACAAATCTTCCCGACAAAAACGCAATTATTCTTGTGTACTGCCGTAGCGGAAGAAGAAGCGAAGAGGCGGCAAGAAAGTTGGTAAATCTCGGTTACGTAAGCGTCTATGATTTCGGCGGCATAAACGACTGGACATACGGCACGGTCACGGATTAAAAGAAAGTTATAATCGCCGGACAGAAATGATATAACTCGACGAATCGGATGTGGAAAACATTGCTTTGCGGTAAAGCATCAAAACACTTCGGAATCATCGACGACAAAGTGATTTTTTTCGCATTTTATAATACCGATTTTCTGCATTTTGGAAAGTTCGTTGCAAAGCGCACTGCGTTCCACGTTGAGATAGTCGGCAAGTTGTTGACGGCTGTAAGGGATATCGAAGGAGATGAAACATAATGAAAAAATATTTTGAAAAAACAAGCATTGCTTTAATAATTGCTATGATGTTCATTCTTGCTATTTTTGGTGGCGAAGCAATGAAAACTCATACAATCGATAATATTGCAAAATATAAAATGGTCGTGAACGCTCAAGGCGTTAAGACGGAAAACGGAACAAGAACGACAACGCAAGTAGAGTTAGGGAATTATATAAGCCTTGGGAAGTATAACGGCAAAGAAATATTGTGGAGGTGTGTAGGCGAGGACGAAAACGGAGCACTTATGCTTGCAGACAATATAATCGACACGCTTCCTTACGACGCTATGACTAACGACAACAACCGTTCTAAGTCGCACAGCCGCAACTATAAGCGTGACACATACGGCTCTAACTATTGGAAAGACAGCAATATGCGCTCCTGGCTTAATTCTACGGCAGCGGCGGGCGAAGTGAAGTGGTTGTGTGGCAACCCGCCAAGGGATGGTTCTGTAAAAGGAAATGCTTACGATCGGAAAGCCGGTTTTTTGAATGACTTTTCCAAAGCCGAGATTGCCGCAATGAAGAACGTGACCCAACGTTCGCTGGTATCGCACCCCGAGTATAATCACGGATTTTACGATGGTGACGGTCGCTCTGACTTGGAATTGAATTTTGACATTGAGAACGTTGCGAGTAACTTCGACAGCGCATACGGCGAAAACTCGACCGAAAAGGTTTTTCTACTGGACGTTAAACAAGTCAATACAGTATGGAAAAATTTCGGTAATTATTATATAGGCAGAAATGAGCAAGGAATGGCGTGGCCATACTGGCTTAGAACGCCTGTTACCGATTGCAACCACGATATGCGTTACGTACATAGCAACGGATCTGTCGGCAGAGAGTGGCCGAATACAGATTATATCGGAGTAAGACCTGCGTTTTATCTGGACTCAGATTATTATATAACAACCTCCGGCAATGGCAGTGCGAGCAATCCTTATGCGGGCTCTGCACCCGACAAAATCGAGGACGACTATACCGTAGCCGAGCCGGAAGAAGATCCGAATCAAGAGTGGGACATAAGCCTCGATCAACAACTAAGACTTACACTTGGTCCAAGTTATTCTAGCGACGGCAAATACGCTACGCCGACTATTCCTGTCTATACTATCCAAAAGACAAGAAGCGATACGGAGAATATAGTAATACTCATTTGCGGCGAGGGCTACACCAAGAGTCAGCAACAAAAGTTTATCAATGACGTCAAAAAGGTATGGGCGGCGGCAATGCAGTACGAGCCATATCGTAGCTATGCCGACCGCTTCAACGTCTATGCGCTTTGCACGGCGTCAGAGTCTAGCTTTAACAGTGGGGGCAGTACGTTTTTCGATGTGGTTGTTGATAAAAAGAGCGGTCCGAGGATTTCAGGAAACAAGAGTGCTTGGAAAAACCATATTTTTGAACGCTGTATTGGACCTACATTTCTTGAGCAAATTCACGATGCCCATATCCCTAACAAAACCGATCCTGACACGTTTATTTGGGATGATGATAAAATGTATCCGCCATTTTATTATGTGCATCAATATATCAATCAGTTTGCTGTGCTAGTCAATACAACTCAAGATTTTGGTGGTTCACATAGAAATTATAAAAGTGGTATTCATTATCTTATAACTCCATCTGATAGCCCACGTGCGCAAAAGACTTTTACACACGAACTTGGTCACGGATTGCTAGAACTTGGTGATGAGTATATGACTAGTGCAACAGAATCAACCGACTATACTTCTCTAAATGTAGCATACACACACGATCCTGAAAAAGTGAAATGGAAAAAAATGCTTGGATTTAGAAAAACTTTTACTTGCAATACATCTCCTACTTACACTGCATACAATTCGAGTTGGGAATGCCTTATGCGTGACACTGCCTATGGATTTTGTGAAGTATGCAAGTTGCAAGGTAGCAAGAGAATGTCGCAACTCATAGACGGCAAGAGCCTCTATGTTGCCGATCCGGAAGTCAAGAAATATACCGGTCAGTATTCTAAGCCATCAGACTTTGCGGATACGACATACAACGGATATTATTATTTTGATAATTATCGCAAAGGTGTTTTGCTAAGTGGCACTGATAAAAATAAATTCAACACGAGTATGGCGGGCGAGAAAATTCAACTCCGCACCATCGTACAAAATCTTTCGGACACTACACAGCGCCACGTTACTATGAAATTGTGGATAAAGCATGCCGGCGGAAGCGTCGCAACTACGACCGGCGGGCAAAGATTAGAAGCAACGCAAACTTTTACTATTCCTGTATGGAGCGAAAAGAGTAAGTTCTGGCCAAAGGGCGCTTTGAGTTATGAAGGTAGCAATATGAATTCGGGATTGGAAAATTGTGAACTCATTTACCAAATCCCATCGGACGCAGTGCTAAATAGTGGCGATTATGTCGCTTTTGAAGTAATAGACGAAAGCGGAAATATTCTTGCTAACGACAACACCGAAACTCAAACTTATGCAAACATAAATATTGAGTACAAGTTCGAGGACGGAACTCCAATGCCTAATGCAAATAAAGCCACAATTCCGGTTGCGGTAGGTAGCCAACTTAATTGGACAGCGCCATCGACAATGTTTGGACATACGTTCGTTAGGGCAGAAGGACACGACCAAATAGTGAATGGAAGCGGTCAAACCGTGACGTATTATTATACCAAGCAATCCAATGTTCATATCCACGACTGGGGCGAAGTAAAATACACTTGGACGAGCGACAACACTTGCAAAGCGGAAAGAGTTTGCAAGCACGACAGCACCCATATCGAAAGCGAAACGGTGACCGCAACAGGAACGACAATCACAGCGGCAACCTGCAAAGAAAAAGGCAAAATGAAATATACCGCTACCTTTGTGAATACTGCGTTTAGTATGCAAGAAAAGGAAGTAGATATTGATTTTGCTGAGCATACCTATGGTGCTTGGATAGAGGAAATCCCTGCAACTTGTATCGCAGGCGGTATGAAAGCACACTACAAATGCACAGTGTGCGGAAAATACTTTGACGAAAACAAAAACGAAACAACCGAAGAAGCGTTGAAAACTCCCGTCAGCCCATACTACGGGCACAACTTTGGTTTTTGGGTAGAAGAAGAGTACGCAACTTGTCAAGCCCCGGGCAGAAAAGGATACAAGCATTGCAGCATCTGCAACAAGGATTACGACGCAAGCAATACGGAAATTACCGATTTTGTTATCCCTGTCAATCCGGACGGTCACGAATTGGGTGATTTGGTTGCAGAAGTTCCTGCAACGTGCAAAGATACCGGCGTGAAAGAGCATAGAGACTGCAGATTGTGCGGAAAACATTGCGACCCGATAACCCGAAAAGAGATTGCGGACTTGACTATCCCCACCACAAACAACCATACCTATGGTGAGTTGATTCCCGAAGTGTCTCCAACAACCACAGAATTTGGCGTGAAAGAACATAAAGATTGCACGGTTTGCGGAAGACACTTTGATAAAGACGGCAACGAAATCACCGAACTTAGAATTGCCAAAATCGGCACGCATAATGTAATAGTAAACGGCGAAAGTAAATTCTATGCACACGGCGAAAGCGTAACCGTAACAGCGAATGAGCCTGCGGAAGGCAAAGTATTCAAAGGCTGGCAGGACGCAAGCGGAAAAATCGTAAGCACCGACAAGAGTTATACCTTTACCGTAAACGGCGAAACAACCCTTACGGCTGTATATGAAGATAAGTCTTCGGGCGGTGGCGAAATCACCCCGCCTGCTAAAAAGGACGGACTTTCGGGCGGACAAATTGCCGGCATTGTAACAGGTTCGGCAGCGGTCGCAGGACTCGGCGGATTTGCCGTTCTTTGGTTTGTAGTCAAGAAAAAGACGTTTGCAGACTTGGGCGCTCTATTGAAGAAAGGCTTTACGGCAACCGGAAACTTCTTCAAAACTCTCGGAGCAAAAATCAAAGCATTGTTCACCAAAAAGAAATAAGATGAAATAATAACAACGAGCCGTTCGAGTAAACGTCGGGCGGCTTTTGCGAAAAAAATATCGCTCACTTCCCAATATTTGGAAATGAAAATTTGCAAAGCGTTTCTTTCTGTGGTATAATGCAGATACATTGACAGAGTTTAAAACAATTTGCGCCGTAAGAAAAGGTGCTGTTAGGCATAAAGAGTGTTGCCCGAAAAGTTCTTTCCTTTGTGGATAGAACGGAAGAATCACCGTCGTTTACCATAGAATTGTAGTTGCTTAGGTTTATCCATTTCACATCACCTCAAATTCTTCTATGTAAATTTTGTTGTAATCACAGCCGTATTCGAAATATTCGTTACCGTTGTTGTCCGTATACAGGTCATAAGTGGTAACTGTAATACGTCCGCGGTTGGTTATGGCAAGTTGAACTTCCTTTTCGGTCGCGTCAACGATATTGAAAGTAATAAACGATTCGCCGTCAAAATATTGATATTCAGCCATAGTTTTATCTCCTTATACCGCTTTGTACCAAACCGAATATTCGACTTCGATATCTCGTCCGTTGTATTCGTAATACATTGTTACGTAACCGCTATACTCGTTTTCTTTGCCGAGTATTTTGTGGCAGTGCTTTCCGACGTCATCGAACGCTCGTGTATAACGTTTACCGTCTTGCGAAGTGCATTTACAGAACAACGTGCCTTCGTCGTTAAGAAATCCGAGACCGGAAATCTTGTAGTCAGAGTTACCTCTGACTTTTCTTATGGAATAAACTACTTTTTTCATTTTGGATTTACCTCCGTTTTTTCATTAGCCTTTCGGCAAAGACGGGGTAGCACCGGAAAAAGTCGATGTAAAGTGCGAGTTAAAGTCGCAAAAACGGAAGTCAACGACCAAGGACAAAATTGTTGCGTAAATAAAAAAAGAGCCAAACTCATAGTTGAGTTCGACTCTCGGTAATATAAAAGTTTTCAGTAACAATTTTTCCCGTTTACTTCCGCTTTTTACTGTGCTACAACGGCAAAGACGAAAGGCGAAAAAACGGAGTAAAACCCTGATTGTCGTGCCTACTAAAAAAGTTGTGTCGTTGTCGTTTCTTGCAACCGTATGTTGTTTTTGGCATAGAAAAAGCCGAGCGATTGTTTTCGCCCGGCTGCTATTATAGGTACTCATAATTCAATAATGGACTTATTTGAATACCTGCTTTATTGTATTGCCTTAATAAAATTCGAATATATCACATCATAAGTTTCGTTAAAGGATCGCTCCAGGTCATAAGCCAAGCAGCAATTCAAAGCGTTATCTAATCCATATTTGTTAATCAAATATCTCACAAACAAATAAGACTCCGGGTATGTGAGATTGTTGCCTTTATCACCTGAAGAAGAATATCTCAAATCTTTTACACTGGTTGTAGCATATGGAAATTTGATTTTTTGTTTATATTCCGGCTTTGTCAAAGTGACATAAGCAATCGACTGTTCAAGCAAATAAAAATCAAATGCTTCAAAACTATCGAAACTTCCGCCGGAACTTTTATATTGCGTTTTTACATCTTCAACAAAACTTTTCAAATCTCCCGTTACATCGGAAGCGACGAACGAATGATACATTCTGTAATCAATATCGGAAGTTACGCCGCTGATTTCACGAGATAAGTATTCGGCGGTTCCTTCGGCAAGCCATGCGCCGTCAACCCGATTATTATTCATTGTCAAAATATGTGCGGTTTCATGCACGAATTCGCTTGGATCTGTCAGATATACTTTTTTGTTGTTGACATCGGCTTCCGTGCCTATCTCATCAGATGAAATGTAATACTCTATTTTTGCATCGGCGTTTTTCAGAATCGTATCCGAAGTATTTTTTGTTGCGTTTGATTTTATGTATTCTAAGACTTTATTAACACTGGCGTTTCCGTTTGACAAATGCTCTATAACGGCTCTTGGGTGATCAAATGTTGCGCTGTTTCGTTCGGCGTGAAAACTATCAAGGTAATAGACTCTGTTTTTCGTTTCAATAACGAGAGGGTATTGTAAGAGTTTTTGGGAATATACAGCTCCGCTAAGCCAAGACAAGTCAAACGGAATATCAAACGAAGTGTCTATATCGTTTTGGGATAACCATTCGCGTCGGTAATCCGTTAAAGACGCATTCAAAAAGGCGTCGAACGAATAGTTATCGATAATGTATTCTCCTAAACCGATGGCGGTCATATCGGCTATATCTATAACTTCATTCGAAGCGAATGATGCATTAAAATAACCCTGAAACAGCGTAAGCAGTAAATCGTCTTCATTTTGCGCATAATAGTCTTTCAATTTGGAAATGTCTACGCTTGCTCCTTTGTTGAAATAATAATGAGTTGCGGCAACTTGCTTCCACGTTTCGGTTGTTTTCATATACGCGCCCGTAAGTGCCGTTTTGTATTTTCCGTTTTCAAATGCGTCTGAATTGCATAAGACTATGCCATCATGATAGAGAAATCCGTTGTTTGATGACAAAATATATTCGTCGGAAATTATGGCGACTTTTACGTCTGACTTTAAGTTCAATGCAGATTCGAGAGTTTGGTAATCTTGCTCCAGCAAGTCAAAAAACTGCATTTCCTTTTGCTTTGATAGAGAAAGCGAAGTTTCAAGATATAATGTTATTCTACCTTTTTTGATAGAATTCATTTTTGCGTTATGATAGCCGTCAATTTGCAGGTATTGTTGTTCTTTATATTGTTTAACGGTGGCGTTGTAATAAATCAAGACACCTACAAAACTACAGATGACTAACAAAATGCATATAATCAATGCTATTTTCTTGTTCTTTTTCAATGTTTTCCACCTCTATACGAATTATAGTCAACGATCAGTTTAAGTGTTGCGAGTGCCTTTGAAACAATAAGCATATTCTTTTTTATAGAGTATAACATATTTTTGCAATTTTTTCAATCTTTCTCGGCATAGAAAAAGCCGAGCGATTGTTTTCGCCCGGCTGTCGTCGTAAGTATTCATAATTCAATTTTGATACCGAAATAATCGTTAGAAAAGAATAATACGAACCCCGAATTTGCCTTGGTGTTCGTATTATTTCCTTTTGGCGGAGCGTTAGTAACGTAAATCGAATCCTTAAGTGTGAGAGGTCTTTTTTTCGGTAACAATTTTTTCCGCTCGTTTTAACCAATCACGTTCTTCCTCTTCTTCTAAGCCGATGTTATAATATGATGCCAATATTGAGAGTGTTAAATTAGGGTTTAATGTTAGTAATTTCGCTTTATTTCTAACAAATAACTCGCTTAGTATTTTTAATCGCGCTTGACGACTTCCCAAGTGAATTTGGCAGTGACAATTTGGACACAATGCCACTATATTGTTAGGAATATCAAGATTAATGTTATCGTCAAAATAATACTCTTCCTGTCTGTTCATAGGAACAACGTGGTGACCTTCAACATAATTATGTAAATCCACTGATTCAAAATAAAAATGTTTTGCGTCATCACAGTCACACATATAGTGAGCCTTTTCCAAAACTGAATCGCGAATTTTTCTTTGTGTCTTAAATCGTTTTCGACCTGTCGTGTCGATACCCCTATCAGGAACTCTATGTATGTTGTCTATGTCTTGTATATCGTCATCGCTCTCTATAATATCATCATCATTTGGGGTGATTAATCCAATAGGCTTTAATATACTCGTATTTGCATACTCAACAAATTTTTTTAAGTTACCGAACTGATTATCGAGTCTGTCAAGTTTATTTAAAACCCCATCTATATTGTATTTAAAATCATTACCACCTGCAAATATGGCAGACAGGAATCTAAAGCAAAAAGATTTTTGGAATTCACCTTTCAATTGGCTTTTTTCACAATTGCCGTATAAAGTATTGTCTTTGACCCACATTAATTGGATTTGCGAATTTGCATATGCCTTTCTTTGTAGGAAATTTGACATTTCCAAATACTCGGTCAATGAATTGAAAGAAGTATCGGTGGAAAGGTTCTTTATTGCAAAAAATGGAATCACATCAAAATTCATTGTATTTAGACTATTAATATCCATTTGCAGTTTATTATATGAAATGCCAACTTCATTAGTCGAATTGATTTTTGATGTAAGGACAACTATTTTTTTATATTTATCATTAAGCAAAAATGTAATATCCAAATTCATTTGCTTACAAATTGTAGGCATTAAACTTTGCTCAATAATAACATTACCTTGCTTAGAAGATATAGGTGTAAAAAATATAATTATTTTATCATACGGTAAATCGCATCCTTCAATGAATGCTCCATATTGACTAAAATCTTTACCTTCTTCAGATAGAAAAAATCTATATCCATCTATTTCTAAAAAACTAAATTCATCATTTAATTTTTTAATTATCCCTTTAAAAAATGAATCAGCATTTGCAAATCCTTTTTCTTTTAGGATTTCAATATTTTCAATGGCAGAATTAAAAAAAGATTCCTGAATAACCAATTTTTGGCTCATACATTTTCCCTCCAATCAAAATTTGTAATCAATACCTCATCTCTGATATTTTTAGACCCAACATTATAAATGTTTATTATATTATACTTATGTGTTTTTATCCATTCAGCCAATAGATGATTTGTTTCATCGTTATGATATATTACGTTAGACAATATAAATTTAAACCCCTTCGAATCCAAATCCGCAATATAATCAAGAAGTTTCGTTTCTTCATCCGCATTCCACCCAACAAAACCACGCTTGCCGTCATTGTAAGTAGCGCTTGTAATAAAATATGGTGGGTCAAAATAAAACACACTATCTTTATCCAGTGTTTCCAAATTCAATTCGGAGTAAGATTTATTTAAAAGTCTTACATCAATTGTTTTAGGAATAAACGCAGATATGCGTTCTACAAGACTCTCGTTAAAAGAGCAATTTCCAATAGGCGTATTGAATTCCATTTTAGAGTTAAACCGCATTTGATTTTGGAAACAATACATATGTAAGACAAATAATTCATATATGTCTTTTGTTTGATTATAGTGGTTACGCAGTTTGATATATGATTCTTTCTCAGCCTTTTGCAAACCATAAAGTTGAATTATCTCATTTACTTTGCGCAATATTTCATCTTTATCTTCTTCCAAAAGCATTTTAATTATATGGTATGTATGAGGAAGAAACTCATTATAAATGATGTTTTGGGCAACAATATTTACACCAACATTAAATGCTCCGCCCATAGCATCAACAAATGTGGAAATATGTTTTGGACATACACGAAGAATTTCATTGAAAATGGAATACTTACTGCCCGTATAGTTCAAAGGTGAGCGTATTATGCTATTGTCTTTTTTGAAATATATGATTACTTCATTCAAATTATCGCCTTTTTTACTTTGGCGAATATTTTTGTATTCTCTATATGGGAAGTAGTAAACCTTTACTTCTTTGTTTTTGGCAAAACGTTTTGCTAAAGAGCATAGTTCATCGACTGATACTAATCCTTGAGTGCTATAACTAATTATAATGTCATTGAATTGCGCTTGACGAAATAAGTCCTCAAAATTCATAAGGGCTTGTTCTTTACGAGTATATTTAGATTTTTTATAAATTTCTTTTCTTCGTCCAGTTATACCATTTATTTGAGGATAATCATATTTTGCAATGCTTTCAAGCAAATGATATGCAGCATTATAATCCGTAACTGTATAAGGCGGGTCTATGTATAAAATATCTCCGCTAATTGTTCTAATCAATTCGTTACTGTCTTTGTTATAAATGGTATTTGTAGCCATTGGCTTGGCATTGTTAATTTCAATAGGTTCAAGGACAAACTGTTTTAAAGCGCGTTTATCCCATATTTTTAAAAACGCCTCGTATGTTCCGGTTGTATTCGAAACACCCATAACGCTTTCAATTAAAGAGGCTAAAAGAAATTCACGTTCTTTTGCCGACAAGATAAAGTCCTTATATAAAGTTTCTATTTCTATTCTTATGCCGTCTATTTTAACAGCATTTTCAACACTAAAGTATTGTCGTCCGCCATTGGGCGAATAATTATTTGTGATAAAATATTGAGAATCGGCAGTATACGTTTTTGAATTAAAATAATCAAATGGATTTTTGCCAAAATTCTCTATAAAATTTGAAAAGTTTGGCATAGTTTCATTTGAGAGTTTAGCCTTATTTATAATACTCAAAGAATAAAGATAGTCATTGGAAACAATTTTGAACTTATCTTTTAAATAATCACCTACAGAACCCGAACCCGCAAATAAGTCGCAAAACACCTCTCCATTTATATTATTTTCATCTATAACATACTGGATATTTTCCAGCATTCTTGTTTTATTCCCTAAGAAACGCATTTGCACACCTCGCATCTGTAATTGGCTTTTTTATTATAGCATAAAATTCTAAATTTTTCAACTGCTATTGAGTTTGCAGACGTAGAATTCTTGAAAAACTTCAAATGGCACTTTGGCGGGTGCTTGACTTATA
>CAJKUC010000002.1 GCA_905203015.1 uncultured Christensenella sp.
ATTTACATAACGATAAATTCATATTTTTCTTTTGCTGTTCGTTTGGATTAAATTTTTTTGTGCATAACACACCAAAGTAACCAAATCCAACAGGGATCAACAATATCAATACGGCAAATATTATCCAACACGCTACCATTATGGCATTTTCTCCTTAATTATATCGTTTAAAATTCTCGGCTTGTTCCATAACTTTTTCAAAAACTTCTTCATCCCATTCGGGAGGATATCCGTTCTTATATAGAAGTACCGTCAAATCCTGATTCAACTGACTTTTTATATCATCCCTGTTGAAGAAATTTGCATACTGAAGTTTATCGTCTACCAGCAACTTAATTTTCTTTGCCAAATCAACACACTTCTCGTCTTCAAATACAAAATTGTGAGTATCCCTTACATGTACCAGAATATCGTAAAAAGCTTTCTCTTCGTATGAAACACCCATTTTCTCAAAAGACGTTTCATCGTCTTTTAGATCGTGCAATATCTTAATCAACTCATCTGACAAATCATTTACAAAATCCGCCACAACTTCGGTTGCGAATACCAACTTATCTCTTGAGTTATAAGTTTCAACCACCCGTCTTAACCTTTCGTCAAATTCAATAGCTTTAACTTTGTTTACCTTTCCATAGTTAATTATTGCTTTTTTCAAAAGCTTCATCAGGGCGTTAAACTTCGTAATCGGCATTTTTACCGAATTCAGTTGTTTCAAAAAAGCCTCGCTAAAAAAGTCAATCGACTTATCCGCGTCGACGACATTTTCAACTCCGGTAACGGTTATTGCCTTTCGAACCATTTCTTCTACGACTTCGTTCATTACTTCGGCATCAGGCGCGTCGCCGACTGTTTGTTTATAAATAATCGAGCGAACAGCCATATAAAACTGTGCCTTAGCAAGTTCTTCTTTCGTAAGTTCACCTGACGGACATACTATTCCATACGCCGCCTTAAGTTTGCGCGATAACGTCATGAATCGCAATTCCATCTCTTTGGATGATTGAACATACTCCGCCGCCCGATTCAAACATTGCAAACGCTGCAAAGGATTTCCGACATAAAAATCCGTCGCATTGAAGTTAATAAGCAAATCATCTATCAACTTCAAGTGATTCCTGAAAATTCCAAGTGTAATTCCGATTTCGTCTATGGGGCTTTCTTGCGGCCCGCCATACATCTTGACTGCTTCCATCATCTCGGTTTTAATGCCGATATAATCAACAACCAAACCTTTTTCTTTTCCGTCAAAAACTCGATTTACGCGAGAAATTGTTTGCACAAGCGTATGTTTTTGAAGCGGTTTATCAATGTACATTACCGCAAGCGATGGTACGTCAAAACCGGTAATCCACATATCTACGACTATTGCAATCTTAAAATTGGAATCATCGTTTTTAAACTGTTCATCAAGGAATTTACGGTGCTCTTTCGTTCCGCATAAATCATACAATGCCTTTTCGTCGTCATCTCCCCTTGTCGCAACGAGATTTAGTTTGGGAATTGCTACAAGCTCATCGAGTTTATCCGATGATAAAACAGACTCATCCTCTGCTTTTTTAGCTGTCGTCCATTCAGGACGTAAGGCCTCAATCTCTTTATACAACCTGAATGCCAGCGTTCTATCGGCACAAACAATCATAGCTTTTTGAACAATCTGCGGTTTTTCGGTGCATAAGGTTTCGTAGTGCGTAATAATATCTTTTGCAAGTCTTTTTAACCTTTCCGGGTGGCCTAAAATTGCAGACAATTTGCTCATTGCCCGTTTGCTTTCTTCTATCTGCTCAGAATTTGCACCTTGCTCGGCACAACGTTCATAATATTTTTGTATTTCCTTTGCGTCCTTATCCGAAAGCATTACCGGAGCAAGACGAGGTTCATAGGCTATGCGAACAGTGATGCCGTCGTCGCAAGATTCTTTCATCGTGTATGCGTCAACGACATCGCCGAATACCGCAATCGCTTCGTCAACAGGCGTGCCGGTAAAACCGCAATAAACGGCATTCGGAAGACTTTCTCTCAGATAGTACGCAAAACCATAAGTCGTAAAAACCCCTTTATCTGTTTTCTTTAATTTTGCGTTAACACCCGCATTGGAACGGTGAGCCTCATCCGAGATACAAATTATGTTGCTTCTATCCGACAACAGCCCTGTACTCTCGCAGAACTTTTGTATCGTTGTAATGTAGACTCCTCCGCTTTCGCAGTTAGACAAAGTATCATGTAAATCATCGCGACTTTCTATACTCTTTATATTCTTATCGTGCAAATATTCTTTCGCCGTAACGAACAATTTAGAAGTTTGCGTATCCAGATCTTCACGATCGGTTATCAATACAATCGTGGGATTATGAAAAACGTCTTTCTTCCGCAACATCAATTGTCTCGACAAGAAGAGCATCGTATAAGTTTTTCCGCAACCTGTTGCGCCGAAATAAATACCACCCTTACCATCGCCATCCGGACGCTTGTGTTGACTCAAGCTTTCCAACATCTTATTTGCGGCAAAGAATTGAGGATAACGACAAATAATTGCTTCGCTTTTCTTACTGTCATCAGGGTAAAATACGAAATCACGAAATACTTGCAGCAACCTATCGGGAGCAAAAGCACCTTCAATCATGGTAAAGAACGAGCTTATTCCATTAGCAACAGTATCCGTCTCATTCGCTTTGTTCCATGAATAAAAGAATTTATACGGCGTAAAAATAGTTCCGAGTTTAGTGTTTACCCCATCGGATATTACAGTCATTGTACAATATTTCAAAAGCGCAGGAATATCCCTTGCATAACGAATCGTTACTTGCTCCCATGCATTATGTATCGTGGCATCTTCTTCGATTGCGCTCTTAAATTCAAATATAGTAACCGGAATACCGTTTATAAATACCAACATATCGGGACGTCTTGTCTGAACGTCCTCAACCGTATACTGATTTACGATTTTAAAATTGTTATTTGCAATATTTTCAAAATCTATAAAATCGATATGGACCGCTGTTTGCGTCACATCGTCTCTCAAAAGATCAAAGCCCTCCGACAGCATACGATACGTTGCCCTTGCACCCTCATAAAGCGGAACGGAAGGAATATTATCCAAAAGAGCAATGGCGCGACTTATTTCATTTTGAGTTAAGCACGAATATTTCTTTGACAGGTATGCCCTTAAATCGGAATAAATCAATACGTTTTTGAATTTGCGTTCAATTGTTTCTCCCGATACATAGTTGTAGTATTCGTATTGATCGAAAAGGCTGATTATAGCAGATTCAAGTTCCGACTCTTTGAATTTTCCTTTTTCAAATATGTAATCCATCCGTTTCTCCTTACGACATTTTTTGAATTATTTCTTCTAAATTACCAATAAACCATTCAATTTGCTTCTTTTGAATTTTGTCAAACCCGGTATAATTCTTTTTCAATTTTTGTACTTCTTCTTTTAAGAATTCAAGATTTTCTCTATCGCCTGACAAAAACCCGCCTATATTTACGCTGGAATACATTGATCGAAAAACTCTGCGAATGTCACCAATCTTTTTGGCACTACAGTTTTTCAAGAAGTTCACAAAGCCTGCTATGTTCATATCTTTGACGAAACTCCCTTTTCCTATAATTTCATCCCTATGAGCATAAGCGTAATTAAGGAATTCTTCTATATTATTAGCATCGTCGCCAAAAAGAGTTATATTGTTCTTGTTTTTCAAGGTCTCTAATAATTTTTTCTTAAACCCAGCAAATTCTTCGCGTTGCTGCACATTCTCAAGCTCAATCCCATCGTGATACGTTATGTCGTGTTCTATATTAGAACTGTCTCGTATTGATTGGATATTTCTTAACATTAACTCTTTACATTTGTCAATATCGTCAACATTTGAAATACAATCCCTTACAGCAATTAAATAGTTAGCTAACATTCCATATTCCGAAACATCAACGCCATCATTTTTTGACAGCAACTCTTTAATTTGTCCAACAGCCTTTGACACATTTTCTTCCGTGTTGTCGTAAAATCTTCTTAATTCTTCAAACCACTTATTGAATTCGCTTTTATTATTTTCGTACCTTTTTTGTCTTAAATATGATTCTTGCGATTCCTTGAATTTAGATTTATCGAAACGTTGGTTATTGATATAATCATAACACACCCTGTATAACGGAAACGTAGCCGTACCCAAATTTGCAGGTGAACTTTCATTGTTTTTCCATTTCTTACATTTGCCGTTTTTTATTCGGCAAGCATAAGCGATTAAACTACATAATAAGAATCTGATAAAGTTGAAATCAAGGGCATCTTCATATCTATTTACTATGTCACTTGTTTTTTGACATGCAAACATTACCGCTCGAAAATTGTCCGATTTAACGACGCTCATTACGTTTATTATATCAACAATATTTTCTTCGGTAATCAGCGTTTCCGATAAATTATCTGCAAAAAACAGTTTTATAATGCTTTTCAACGCTTCTTTTTTATCTGTTTCATAAATAATAGTATCGCTGATTGTTTTTTCTTTTTTTCTAAGATACTCTATCGATCGCGGAGTATATGACGGCTCTTTGTTTTTATCTCGTTGATTAGACAATTGAGAATCCGAGTCGGTTATTTTCAAAAATTCCTGCTCGTTTGCGACCAATAGTACTTTCACGCCATCTTGCTCGACAAGACTATTGACATATCCTAAAAATTCAATTATATCTACGCTTGATCTCTCTATGTCTTCAAAAATTATCAATTTGTCTTTAAGATTAACCAAATCATACAGTTTTTTGTAATTCGGCTCTGACAAATCAAAATCTATATCTATGTGAGCGATATTTTTTAACAAAGTCTTTCCAATTCCCACGGCACCTGTGGCTATCGTTTTCCCAAACGTAGCAAGCCATTTGCATTGTTTTTTTGTTTTTTGGAACTTTATTTCCAAAAACAATTCTTTGTTAATATCCGCAATAGACGAAAGCCCGTAAGCCGAAACTATAGCGTAGCTCAATTTATTTTCTTCTAAAAAACGACTTAAATCATTTCTGATATAATAACTTTTTCCTGTTCCCCATGGTGCAGTAAGCATTATTGCACTTTGAGTTTTGTCGTTTTCCAAATAGTTTTTTATATAACTATTGTACTCATTAGTCGTCATAATCCCCTCTCGCGTTAAGTTTATCTTACTTAATTACACTTCATTATTTAATCAGTTGCACTTTGTAAAGAGCCTTTTATCAATATCGGACAGATGTCTTTGATTTGGGCTTTTAGCTTTTCGTTTATTTCCTTACGCTGATTATACACCTTATATAATTCTGCAATTGACTTCTGCACTTCAATCGGCGGAATAGGAAACTTCAATTTACACAATTCTGTAAAAGGAAAAACATCTCTCGTAGATCCCCAACCATTGTATCCGCAGAATCTTTGAGTCTCTGTTCTTTGCATCCATAACATTAAATACTCTGGCAAAAATCTTTCTTTATCTTTTACTTCAAAAACTTGATAAGAACCAGATACAATACATGCCTCTCCACATCTAATCGCAAAAGGCAATTTTGTGCCATTACTTTTCACTACTTTATTAAATGCAAATTGACCCGGATAAACAATTTTTGTACTAGCTTTGTCTGTTGCCTCACGTTTTGCGGGAATAAATTGCATATTAACATCAACCCCTTGAGTTAATGTAACGGATAAATCATTGTTTTTTTGGTCACATTCTTGCAAATATTTCCCGATTTCTTCGCTGGGCATTTTACGACGCAAATTTTCTATATAAGCATCGCAGACGAGTTTTAAATCGTCGAGACCTTGCTCGTATGCACGTTGATTCGCAAGCATTGCGAGGTAAATATCTACATACCTTTTTTGCACGTCAATCGGCGGCAATTCTATATCAATATCGCACATTTCCTGCCAAGAAAAAGTTTCTCTCGCAGAGCCCCATGAATTAAAGCGCGAATACCTATCAAATTCCGCTCGATTAAAATACATAAAAAGATATTCAGATAAAATTAAATCGGTACGTTTGACTTTGAAAACTACATACGAGGAAGACACAATAAACGTTTCTTTCGTGTCGTTGTGTGCAATCGTGATTTTTTCTCCGTTTCTTGATGTTACAGTAACATAAGCAAAACTGTCAGGTTTCACTAAAATGTATGGCTTTAATGAGACACCCTCCATATCCGCTTTTGTATCAATAAATACCTTTTTTATGGAAATTCCTCTAACATCAGATAAATCATATTTTAAATCAGAATTACGCTCATCACAAAGTTCAAGCAAATCGCCTAACTTAACTTTTTTTAATGCCATAGCCTATCCCCTCAAAAGCATCAACTAGCATTTTTTGCGATTGTTGTTCTTGCTCCATCAAATTTTTCATTTCCGATTGAATACGCGCCATTTCGGAATTAAAATCTATATCCAAATCGTGGTCGATAAATTCAATATATTTACTCGGAGCAAGGCAGTAATTCTTTTTACCGATTTCGTCTATTTTCACCGAACGATACAACTCAGGTACGGCGTATGTTGAAGAATCAACCGTTTTAACTGATTGCCAATCGTTGTATATCTTTTTAACTGCCGCGATCTGGCTATCCGTAAGCACGGTTTTCTTTTTCTTTTTACCCTTGTCGATAACGTATTCTTCCGTATTTTCATCCCAACGGCGAAGGTCTACAAAAAGGACTTCACCCGTCCTGTCGCGAAGCTGTCTGCCGTTGAGCATACGAGCTTTTTTGTTGTTGTTCATTATCCACAGCGTAACGGAAATATCCGTAGTGTAGAACATATCTCTCGGCAAAACAATAATTGCTTCGATTTTATCGTTTTCAAGTAGTTTTTTGCGTATTTGATATTGAGCCGCTCCACCTGCGTCATCTTCGTCATCGCCGCCTGAACCAGCATTCAATGCTCCGTTAGCAAGCAGAAATCCTGCTATACCTCTTTCAACATCAAGTTTAGAAAGCATATGCAAAATCCATGCATAGTTTGCGTTTGCAACGGGCGGCATTGCCGGTTTATATGGTTTGAAGCGAGGATCGTTTACAAGCTCGTCTTCCCCACGCCAATTTTTAAGGTTAAACGGCGGGTTTGCCATTATGTATTGAACGATAGTGTCCTTATGTTGGTCGTCGGTGAACGTCGAAGCATTCTTTTCGCCCAAGTCGCACGAGATTCCGCGAATAGCCAGGTTCATTTTTGCAAGACGCCAGGTATCGGGATTAGATTCCTGCCCGACAACGGACACTTTCTTGCGATTGCCTTTATGCTGGTCAACGAATTTCATTGATTGAACAAACATTCCTCCGGAACCACAACAAGGGTCGTAAACGATTCCATCATAAGGTTCAATAAGCTCCGAGATCAATTTTACGCAGCACGCGGGCGTGTAAAATTCGCCATCTTCCTTTGATGCCGATGCCGCGAAGTTTTGCAAAAAGTATTCGTAAACACGTCCTATCAAGTCTTCTTCGTGGAAACGACTTTCGTCCAACTTGTTTATTTCGTCAATCAACGATTTTATTGCGTTCTTATCCGCGCCCAAAGAAGCGTAGTTATTTTGCGGGAGAGTGCCTTTAAGCGGAGGATTCGCATCCTCGATATCTTTCATCGCCGTATCAAGTTTTACCGCAATATCGTTATCTCCGGCATTTTTTACGATAAAAGACCATCTGCAATGATCAGGAAGATAGTAAACGTTTTGTGAGTTATAAAATGCAGGTTTTTCCAAAAATACGGGAATATCTCCGTATTCTGCAATTATTTCTTTACGACGTTTTTCAAACTTATCCCCGGCAAATTTAAGAAATGCCAAGCCGATAACGGAATCCCTATTCTTTTCAAAACTACCAAAGCCACGCAGAGCAACTCGACAATTCCATAGTACCTGTTCCAGCGTAACTTCTTTTTCTTTCTTTGGTGCCTTAGATTTTTTTATGCCTGAAGCCATAGTAAACTCCTTTTTCTTATTGTTGTAAAATTTTCCAGTACCCCGTACGGGTATTACCAACGCGAGCAATAAGCCCTTTTTCTTTCAAACCGTCAAGTGCGCGTTGAACCGTTTTGACGGTTTTAGAAATTTCCATTGAGAGTTCTTCACGCGTCAGGTTCGGTTGCAATTTCAATAGCTGATAAACCGCTTTCTCTGTTTTGGCCAAAGCAACAGAGACATTTTGCCTCGGTTCAGGGACATTTTTTAGCGCATTAGGGTCATTTCTCAAAAAGATAAACGAGAAACCTATCGGGGTTTTCTCATAAGAACAAGAAACGTTTTCGGCGTTACAAAGAGTATACACGCGCTTAAACCCGCTGCCGAAAGATTCAATATCGTGGCAGAGATACAGCACCTTTGCAATCAACTCGTTTCGTATAATCGAAGATAAGTTTTTCGTCGCAAAATCTTCTGGAGAAAATTCTGAGGGGAACGTTCCGGGGTTATATATTACAACTTTACCGGGATGAATATCAATTTCGTGTTGAGAACCAGTTCCGTACTCTGCGTGTGCAAAACTGTTTATTACAATTTCGCGCAAGGCTTTGAGCGGTATTTCGGGTATCTCTTCTCTCGTAACACTACCGATTTCTGCACGCCAGCGAATATTCTTTTTGATATAAGTAAGAGCGGTATCAACTAACCTGAAAATATTATCTTCGGTTCTGTTTATATCCAAAAAAGTCAACTTTTCATCACTCGCAAATACAGCCATTTTAAGTGTAACAGGACCGTTATTTCCAAAGAGAACGTATCCCGCATTATTCAAATTGCCGTTTTTTAATAAACCGAGTTTATTAAGCAATGTTCCTGCATCGTATCCGTCGTCGGGCAGTCTTCCGCAAGCAATGGCGCGGTTATAAAAATCTTTCAAAGCCGACTCGTCAATATCCTTAATCGTGTAAGGAGTTTCAAATTGTTCCCAGCGCTCTGAATACTCACTTGCAACCATCATTTCTTTCAGTTCGGCAGGCGTCAATTCGCGACTTTCGTCGGCGACTCTGATATAATACTTCCCGTAAGCCGAATATGGTTTATTTCGCCCGCTGAATTTCACTTCGATTATATCACACCCGTCAATCGTGACTTTTTGAATTTGAGGATAAATTTGCGGTTTTATACTTTCAAAAATCACTCTCGAAACATCGCGCAAAGTCGATTCAACAACCTGCAAACCTTTTACGTCACCGTTGGGCGCAACGCCAAAATATAATATACCTTTTTCGTGCTTGTTTAATATTGCAACAATGTCTTTCATTGCATCGTGCATTTCACTTGTACTTTTCTTAAATTCAAGCTCTTCCGTTTCGTGTCCGAAATTTATCATCTCAAACCTCCACTCTATGATTTCAACAATAGTATATCAAAATCAGGGACAAATGTCAAGACAAAATGTCTCTTATATTGTCCCTTTTGTGCCATATGTTAAAATTATTGTCGATTTAGTAATAAAAGCATATTTAAAAAAGCAAAAACATTTGACGAACAAATGTTCGTGTGTTATACTATAATAGGCTTGATATAAGGTCAAGCATTGCGCCGTAAGAAAAGGCGTTGTCGGGTGTGAAGATATTGCCCGATCGTTCGTTCCCTTTCGGGGAATCGAATAGGTATAATTACCGTCGTTTACCATAGAGTTGCTATTAAGTGTAGCAATTCCGCGACGGGCGTTGAAATCGTTAAAAAGAGATTTCGACGTGGGTTTTATTGTTGTACGATTTTTTAGATAAAATCGACTAAAAATTAAATAATCCGATTAAAATCCGTGCGAAGAACGAGCCTGTTTTAAAACAACCGAAATCGCACGGATTTTTTATCTGCAAATACAAATCGGAGGTGCTTTATGTAACGAAAACTAAAACTTAATACTTGTGTTTTAAGTCGGTGATAAGAAAAAATATCAGCGGCTTTTTTGTCGTCTTTCAGGAGGTAAAACAATGACAAATTACAATCAATATCGCCCGCCGTAGCGGGAGAAAAACTTTGGAAGCAAATGCGAAGTAAAACAAACGGTTTATGAGCAAAGTGTAGCACATTATACTTTGCTTCGCAAAATAGTGTGCTCTGCGAGGCTGTGAATCCACTAATAAAATAGTCGGCAGAGGAAATTCTACACACTTTGCTCAATGAGAATAAAAACAAATTTCAGGAGGAAAATCATCATTTCATATTTAGTGTGTCATATGGAAAAATACCATAAACAAGACGTCGCACCTATCGAAAAGGAAAACGAACGGGACGAGAATTATGAAGCGTCAAATCCGCAGATAGACAGCGAGCGAACGAAAAATAATTATCGCTTCACGCCACATTTCGGAAAAACTTACACGGAGTTCATAAACGGCAGAATAAAAGAGTTAGGCTTATCCCCGCGTAAGGACGCAGTTGTTATGAATTCGTTTGTGTTAGGTTCGGATAAAACTTTTTTCGACGGTTTAGCCAAGGTCGAACAGTATAACTTTTTCTCGGCTTGTTACAAATTCTTTGCGGAGCGTTACGGCGAAGAAAACATAATCGCAGCGGTAGTACATAACGACGAAACAACACCGCATATGCACTTAAACTTAATGCCCGTAACGAAAGACGGACGGCTTTGCAGTAAACAACTTTTCGATAAACCGCAGTTACAGCAGTTGCAGACGGATTTTTATGAATCCGTCGGAAAACGTTGGGGCTTACAGCGCGGCAAAGAAGGAAGTCAAAAGAAACATCTTTCCACCGCAGAGTATAAAGCGAAAAAGATAATCGAACAAGCGGAAGCCATACGGGAAGAAAATCAAGTTTACGCCGACGCTTTAACCGAAGCGAAAAGCGGAAATATTCCGAGAAAACGCGGTAAGTTACAAGAGCAAGTGATCGCTTTAACGGCAGACAACAGCGACCTTTCAAAGCGGCTTACAAAATCTATGGACGAAACGCTCGAATATGCGCGGAAATCGGAAACTTTGCAAAAGGAAAAGGATAACAATTCCCACTATACAAACGTAGGAAAAGAACTTGCAAGAACAAATCCGACGGAATATAGACGTATAGTCCACGGAAAGCCGAAAACAATCGGAAGTTTTTTTGATTCCGTTTTTTCTCTATTCACGCCCGACGTCGTTCGGCAAGTCCCGCGATTGCAACAAATTGAAGCGGAACTCGAAGAAGAACGCAAAAAACAAGAAAAACTTAACAACACCAACAATTATAAGAAATAAAGGGATATTTTCTGCCCCGTTCACAAAAAGAGCTTGACTCCTGAGAGTAAAATCGTTATAATATGTATCAATACGATTTTATATTTTCGGAGGAACAGTTCAATGGAACGGAAAGAAGATACTCCCGTGCGTAAAACGCGCAGGAAGTATGAAGAAAAGAACAAAGAAAAGAGAAAGCAAGCGAGCGGCAATTTCGGAACGATGATACCGAGAGCCTTATATGATGAGATAAACGCTTTTCTCGAAGAAAACGGATTTACGAAAGTCCGTTTGATAAAAGAAGGTTACGAAGCCTTGAAAAATATGAAAAAAGACGGCAAATTATAAGCCGCCCTTCCTGCCGTTTTACGTAAATAAATCATTGATAAGGAGATTATATTTACGGAAAACACGGCTAAAAGACAAGAAAACGATTACAATTACAGATTAGAGTATCACCCCATCGGAGATAAAACCTTCGTTGTGGTAGCGCGGGAACAACTCGGCGCAACAGATACTCCGCTTGACATTATGAAACGCCTGATAACCCGCCAAAGCGCGCGGATACAATCGGGCGAACAGGTACGAACTCGCTGTTTGCCGCATAACGGAGGTATACAATTATGATAGGACAAACGGCGATTAAAAATAACAAAAAATACAATTACGGAGGTGACGTAACGGCATTATACGCAAGATTATCCAAAGACGACAACCTTGTCGGAGATAGCAACAGTATCGTTCATCAAAAGGAAATTCTCGCAAAATATGCGAAAGAACACGGCTTTACCAATATTGAATTCTACGTTGACGACGGCTTTTCGGGTACGAATTTCAATCGTCCCGACTTTCAGCGAATGATGGCTGACGCGGAAGAAGGCAAAATTTCTACTGTTATCGTAAAGGATATGTCGCGATTCGGCAGAGATTACATAATGGTGGGATATTACACCGAAATCTATTTCTCAAACCTTGATATACGCTTTATTGCAATCAACGATAACGTGGACAGCAATATTCAGACGGAAAACGACCTGACGCCGTTCAAAAACGTATTTAATGAGTGGTATGCAAGAGATACGTCGAAGAAAATTCGCGCAGTATTCAAAGCAAAAGGCAATTCCGGTAAACATCTTACGACTAATCCCCCGTTCGGATATAAAAAAGATCCGAATGACAAAGAAAAATGGATTATAGACGATGAAGCCGCGGCTACGGTAAGGCGAATTTTCCAAATGTACGTTGACGGTTATCGCATTTCGGAAATCGGGCACAAGTTAACGGAAGAGAAAGTTGAAACGCCTATACTGTATTATATTAATCGCGGAATTAAAACCAATGCAAGAAGCGAATACCCCGAAATATGGGATTTGATGAGTATTAAATATATTTTAAGCCAAACGGCATACGCGGGACATACAGTAAATTTTCAGACGGCAGTAAAATCCTATAAAACCAAAAAGCAAGTCAACTTGCCGCGAAATCAATGGGTAATCTTCCGTAACACACAGGAGGCGATAATCGACGAAAAAACTTTTGAAACGGTACAGCAAATGCGAAAAGCAAAACGCGCCCGCACAAAATACAATGAGCCGAATATGTTTTCGGGATTGCTCTACTGCGCTGACTGCGGCAATCATCTGACGATTCAGCGCGTGGCACGAAACAGAAAAATGGACAATTTTTCCTGTGCGACCTATCGCAAGAAAAAGAAAGGCTTATGTAGTTGCCACCGTATTTTAGTATCCGACCTTGAAACGATAGTTAAAGAAGATTTGCAAAAAGTATGCGAATATGTCTTGTTTCACGAAAAGGAATTTACGGACGAATATTTGTCCGGTTCTAAAAGAGAAACGGTAAAGTTTCAGGCTAAAACAAAAGCCGAATTAAAACGGCTTTCCGAAAGGCAAGAAGAAATCGGCAGAATTATCCGTAAACTTTACGAAGATAACGTATGTGGCAGAATCCCCGACGAACGCTTTGACTTCCTTGCAAAATCTTACGAGGACGAAGGCAACGAACTAAAACAAAAAATCTTTGAGTTACAAAACGCGCTTACTACATCCGTTCAGGACGAAGAAAAACTCTCGAAATTCCTTAAAGTCGTAAAGAGTTATACGGAAATTCGAGAGCTGACGCCCGAAATTCTCAATAGTTTCATCGAAAAGATTTATATCAGCGAGACCGAGAAATACGACGGCAGAAAAATGCAGGAAGTAGAAATTATCTACAAATTCGTAGGAGCAATTAATTTACCGCAGTATAATTCACATTAAAACACGCGGGAATGTAAAACGGGTAGGCAGTTAAAACCTACCTACCCGAAAATTCCCCACGAATAATTAACTAAATGCAGCTCCTAAATTCAAATATTCCGCAAGGTGCGCAAACCACAAGATATAGCAACAAAAAAGCACAAGACCTACTAAATCTTGTGCTTTTTATGTTTTGTAGCTTTTTCGTACTACAAAGATGGTGGAAGTGGTGGGAATCGAACCCACG
The DNA here is from genome assembly GCA_905203015.1 of uncultured Christensenella sp. GTDB lineage: Bacteria > Bacillota > Clostridia > Christensenellales > Borkfalkiaceae > Scatosoma. Next base: position 13,664 of record CAJKUC010000002.1, read on the forward strand.
TCTTACTCGGCTGCCAAAAAACTTTCTACATACTTATTCCGCTTATTTTCTTAAAAATCGGTTGCGAACGAACGCGCCGCCGATTTCGCACGGGATTTAATAATCTTATGCGTTCCTCCCGCAGCCCGCACAAGATTTTTCCGCCTTTTTAACGCCGTATCTTCCGCCGACGGACGAACGAAAGCCGACGCTTCGTTTAAAAACGAAGTTACGCTGCTAAAGCGTATTCTGCATTATTATCTGCATTTAAATTTTTCGGAATGTTTTTACGCAGCCACTCCGTCTGCGGTATGCTTATCTTTCCGCTCACCGGCAATCGAAACCTTTACACCCCCGTTCGCCGAATCGCTTCGTAATATTATTATACACGCTTTTTTAGCAAATGTAAACTCTTTCCTGTTATTTTTTTAACGTTTCCGTACCTTTTTCTTTGATTTTCCGAAAAAACAAACGAAAACGAACAAAAATCAATCCGCTTAAAAAACGTTTTTCGCTATGGTTCCCGCCTTTTCAGCCTTTTTTTGCTATTTTTCTTACCGATGTTTTATGTTCCGTACCGCTCAGAAGTCGCCACAAATTCTTTCTGTGGGCGCACCATGTGAATACGTTCAACAGAAACGGCACGAGCATGATCGCGGCAAAATATGCGTTGTTCGGCGTGCCGTAGCGCGCAATATACACGGCACACTGCCAGATTGCAAAGCCGGTAGTGCCGATCAAAGATCCCATCGAGCCCCATTCCGTAACAAAAATATACAGCGCGATCAGCACGAAAAAAGCAAAACCCAAGGCAAGAAACCACGGATTTTCGCACGCGAGCCCAAGCCAGAAAGTACCCAGCGTGGAAGCGATACCTTTTCCGCCTCTGAATTTATTCGTTACGGGGAAAATATGCCCGATCACCACAAACAACCCCGCCGTATACCGCATCAGATCGGAGACACATATTTCCGTACCCGAAAAAACGTATCCGCGAAAGATAAAATGGCACACAAGCGCGGGAATACCGCCCTTGAACGCATCGCAGAAAAACGTAATCACGCCGATTTTCCAGCCGAATTCGCGGCTCATATTCATCGTTCCGGGGTTTCCGCTGCCGATTTTCGTGATGTCCCTATGTTTCTTTTTCGAGATAAAACGCGCGAAATTAAAACACCCGACGAAATAGCACACCGCCGCGATAATCAATATCTGATACCATTTTTCCGAAAATAACCATTCCGTCATATCAAAGCCTTTTTTGCGTTATCTCCGCATTTCCGCCGCCGCGTAAATGCCTTTATTTCTTATTCTTCGTCGGTTTTTGCCCGCACGCTGATCTTTATGGGCGTACCCGAAAAATCGTACGCCGCGCGGATCGTGTTTTCAAGATAACGTTCGTACGAAAAATGCATCAGCCCTTCGTCGTTGACGAACAACGCAAACACGGGCGGACAAATTCCCACCTGCGAAGAATAATAGATTTTCATTCTTCTGCCAAGATAAGAAGGCGGCTCGCTGAGGCGCACCGCGTCGCCGATCAGATCGTTGAGCGCGCCGGTAGGGACACGGAAGCATGCATGCGCATACACTTCGTCGCAAAGCGAAAGCAATTTATCCGTTCTCTGCCCCGTTTTCGCCGAAAGATACAAAGACTTGTAATACGACATAAATTTCAGATCCGTTTTCAACTTTTCTTCAAATTTATTGATCGTATGCGTATCTTTTTCAATGAGATCCCACTTATTCATCACGATCACCGACGGCTTGCCCTGTTCGTGCACGTAGCCGATAATCTTCACGTCCTGTTCCGTCAGCCCCTCGGCGGCGTCCACCACAAGAACGCACACGTCGCTGCGGCGCACCGCGTCGAACGCGCGCATATTACTGTAGTATTCCACGTCGTCGTCCACGTTCTTCTTCTTGCGGATTCCCGCCGTATCGATAATCGTATATTTTTTTCCGTTACGCTCGAAAAGCGTATCGATCGCGTCTCTCGTAGTACCTGCCATCGACGTAACGATACTACGCTCTTCTCCGAGAAGCCGATTGACAAGGCTGCTTTTCCCCGCGTTAGGCTTTCCCACGATCGCGATTTTAAGCGATTCCGTCTGTTCGCTCTCCCCCTCGGGAAAATATGCGATCGCCGCATCGAGTACGTCGCCGATCCCCGTGGAATGTTCCGCGGAAACGGCATAAGGCTCGCCAAGCCCGAGCGCATAAAATTCAAACGTTTTATCGGGCGAATATTCGTCGATTTTATTTACCACGAGAATCACGGGCTTTTTACTGCGCCGCAAAACATCCGCCACGTCGTAATCGGAAGCGGAAATTCCTTCTTTGCCGTCAGTGAAAAATAAAATCACGTCGGCGGTATCGATCGCCACGTCCGCCTGCTTGAAAATCTCGCGCCACATCGTATCTTCCGATCGGAGTTCGATGCCGCCCGTATCCACTACGGTGAATTTTCTGCCGCGCCATTCCGCGTCGGCATACAGGCGATCGCGGGTTACGCCCGGGCGATTTTCCGTGATCGCGATCTTACGCCCTGCGAGTTTATTGAAAAACGTACTTTTGCCCACATTGGGTCGCCCGACAAGGGCAATCAACGGATTTGCCATAACGCCTCCCTTTTCCGTATGCTTTTTTGCCGCGGGATACCCCGCAACGTGCGAAAAAAATTCTTTCGTCAGCCGAAATACATACGTTTGTATTATACCTTTTTTCCGCCGCTTTGTAAAGGAAAAAGGCGGCGATTGAAAAAGTTTCTGTTTTTTTCGTGCTTTCACCGCACAAAAAAACCGCTTTTCATGGCGTTTCTTACACAAAAACGAGCCCGACGTTTTCGCCGAGCCCGTTTTGTTTTTTGAATTGTCGGCGAAAAACGCCGGGCCGATCAGCCTTACGCCGCATGCCGTGTTTAACGCGATACGGAAATGCCTTCGCCAGTTTTCGCAATTTTCCGCCCGATTTCAGCCGTGAATCAATCCGAATACGCAGCCGAACACATACACGGCAAGCGCGATCCAAAAAATCACTCTCCACGCCGTTTTCTTGCTTCTGCAATAATCGTATGCGGGAATACTGATACCGATCGCCATACAGATTTTACCGATCAGATTCAGCACCGCGCCCACCTGCCCGAAAATCGCGCCGAACAGGAAAATAAACGCCGAGATCACCAACGCGAAATAACTGAACCCTTTCAGAATCCCGTATTTCGTCACAGAGCCCGACGATCTCTTTCTCGTCGTAGTGGTCGTCGTTGTCTTTTTTGTTGCCATAAGTAAACCTCCGAAAAAACTTAAATTTTTTATCGTAACGCTTCGCCTTTTTGCGGCTTCCGCGTTATTCACTTTTGTAATAAATCCGCCATAATACGTTCCGTATCCGCCCCGTACGTTCTGCCGAGTTTTTCCAGCACAGCCGAAAAATAATCGGGCAGCGGCGCGAAAAACGTCATTTCTTTCCCCGTGGAAGGATGAACGAACGAAAGCGAATAGGCGTGCAATAATTGCCCGTTCAGCGCGAATTTTTGTTTTTTATATCCGTAAACGGGATCGCCCACAACGGGATGCCCCATATACTTCGCATGCACGCGGATCTGATGCGTACGCCCCGTTTGCAGAATAAAGCGGCAAAGCGTATAATCGCCTCCGAATCTTGCCGCCACTTCATAATCGGTGATCGCGATTTTCCCTCTTCCCGCGGGCAACACCGCCATTTTCAGCCTGTCGGCGGGGTTTCTTCCGATATCCGTGGCAATTCTGCCCTTTTCCGCTTTAACGTTTCCTTCCAAAAGAGCGTAATACTTTCTGTGACAGGTTTTATCCGCAATCTGCTTCGACAAAGAAACGTGCGCTTTATCGTTTTTCGCCACCACAAGAAGCCCGGATGTATCTTTGTCTATCCGATGCACGATTCCGGGACGCATAACGCCGCCTACGCCGCTTAAACGATCGAGCGAAGCGAGTAACGCGTTCACGAGCGTGCCGCTCGTGCAGCCCGCCCCCGCATGCACCGTCATGCCCTGCGGCTTATTCACCACGGCAAGATCTTCGTCCTGATAGATGATATCGATCGGAATATCTTCCGCCACGGCTACGCACGGCACAGCCTCGGGAAATTCCGCCAGCACTTTGCGGCCCGCTTTCACTTCGTCGGAGGCTTTCGCCGCCTTTCCGTCGATTTTCACCGCGCCTTCGTCGGCGAGTTTTTTGATTCGCGAGCGGGTTTCGCCCGTTTTTTCGCTTAAAAACACGTCGACGCGTTTGCAATTTTCTTCCGCAGTAAACTCACGCGTCGCCATGATGCTCTTCGCCCTGCTTTATATCCCGCGTTTGCTCCGTTTCCGCCGCCCGCGACGCGGGTTCGGCAGGCGTACCTGCGTTTGTTTCGCCTGCGGAAGGCATCGCGGCGTTTTCACCCGATTGATCCGTCTGTTCGCCCGCGCCCCTTTCCTCAGCCGACTCCTCGGCCGCTTTCCTGTACTTTTCCGTAGGAAACAACGCGTCGGAATCGAAGAACAGGAAAGATAATACAAGCATGATCGCACCCGCCGTGATAAAGAAATCGGCAAAATTACAGATACCGAAATTAAACGAGCCGAAACGTATTTCCGATACGTCCACCATATCCCGCACGCCCTTTACGCCGTCCGCCTGCCACATTCGGAAAATCAGGCGATCGATCAGATTGCCGATTCCGCCCGCCACAACGAAAATAAACGATAACCTCAACGTTTTCCTGCGCTTATCGATCAGCAGATACGCCGCCGCCAGCGCCAACATCATCAGCGACGTTAAAACGATGATCGCCACTTTCGACGCTACGGAACCGTCGGAAAACATTCCGAACGAAATACCGCGATTGTAAACGAGGCGCAACTGTACGAATTTTCCGAAAATTTTAACGCTCTTCCCGTCGGAAAGAAATTTTTCGGCAAGAATTTTCGTAATCTGATCGAAAAAAATCAGAAACGCAAACAATATCCCGCCCCACAGCGTCACTCCGCCGAGCGAAAATTTCTTTTTCAGTTTTTCCGTAAATCCGCTTTTTTGCATTTCTTTTTTCGTCACCTTATTTTTCCGCGTTTTTCTCGCGGATATCGGAAATCATCTTCGTTTTCAGCGCATGCAGTTTTTCCGATAAGTCCACTTTATACAGCGCGGGCATATCGATACGAAGATATTCTTCCCAAAACGTGGAAAGTTCTTTCTGCGCATACTCGCGAAGATCCGTAAGACGGGGAAATTCATAAACGAGTTTTCCGTTTTCCACGATCTTATGCAGTAATTCTTCCGCGCGGAAATCGGAAACGGTGGTACGCTTCCACGTTTCCAGCGGGTGGAAAATCGTGAGCGGTTTCGTTTCGTCCACCGTTTCGCCGCGCAGCGTGATCAGATCGGCGATCGCCTTATTCGTCTTCTTATCATACAGCCGATACAGATTTTTAAACGACGGATTCGTGATTTTTTCCGCATTATCCGAAAGTTTGATTTTCGGCACGATCGTGCCGTCTTTTCCGATCACGGCAGACATTTTATACACGCCGCCGAGCGCGGGCATCTCTTCCGACGTGATCAGTTTTGTTCCCACGCCCCAACTGTTAATTTTCGCGCCCTGTTGCAAAAGCGAAGAAATCGAATGTTCGTCGAGATCGCCCGAAGCGCAGATAATCGTATCCGGGAAGCCGGCTTCGTCCAGCATCTTCCGCGCTTTTTTGGAAAGATAGGCGAAATCTCCGCTGTCGAGACGGATACCGACGGGCTCGTGCCCCGCTTCGCGCAATTCTTTGAATACTCTGATCGCATTGGGAATGCCGCTGTGCACCGTGTCGTAAGTATCTACTAGAAGCAGGCAGTTATCGGGATACACGTTCGCATACGCTTTGAACGCTTCGTATTCGTTTTCGTAATCCATCACCCACGCATGCGCCATCGTGCCCGCCACGGGTACGTTATAATACTGCCCCGTAATCACGTTCGACGTGGAACGGCAACCGCCGATAATCGCGGCGCGCGCGCCGTAAATCCCCGCGTCCGGCCCCTGTGCGCGACGAAGCCCGAATTCCATCACAATGCCGCCTTGCGCCGCACGGCAGATTTTTGCCGCCTTCGTGGCGATCAGCGTCTGATGATTGATGATGTTCAAAAGCGCGGTTTCCGCGAATTGCGCCTGAATCAAAGGCGCGCGCACCGTAAGAATCGGCTCGCCCGGAAATACGGGTTCGCCTTCTTTCACGGCATACACGTCGCCCGTGAACCGCATGTTTTTAAGATATGCGAGAAATTCTTCGTCGAACGCGTTCAACGAACGGAGATATTGTATATCGTCCTCGGAAAAGCGCCAGTTCAGAAGATAATCCATCGCCTGTTCCAGCCCCGCGAACAACGAATACGTGATCATTTTGTTCTGACGGAAGAAAATATCGAAAACCACTTCTTCTTCGTGTTTTTTCTGCTTGAAAAAGCCGTAACCCATGGTGAGTTCGTAAAAATCCGTCAATAAAGTAAGGTTTCTCATTTTTTCTGTATCATTCATTCCTTTGGTTCTTTATCTCCTTCATTTCCCTCGTTATTATCCGTTATTTTTTCCTTATCGCCGTCGTTCTCGTCCGCGTTTTGCGCCGTTTCGTCGCCGTGATTTTCTACGGCGTTCGCGAATTCTTCCGTTTTTTCCGCGCCGTTTTCTTGTTTCCGCTTCTTATCCTTTTCGGGTGTGTCGGCATACCGCTCGGGATAAATCGAGCACATAATATTGATTTTATTTTTCACGGGTACTTCGTCTTTCGTATCGCCCTTATATTCGGTGATCGCATACGGATCTCCTTTCAGCGAGCCGAACAAAACGCCTTCCGTTTTCTTGTTTCTGCCGAGCACGAACGCCATCATCGCCGCGCCGAGCACAAATAAACTGAGCGAGAAAACGAGAGACCAGGGCACTCCGCCGCCGCTTAAAATATACTGCGGATCGCGAAGCGGTTCCATGATCGAACGCACCGCGCCGTAATGCATGAAATACCACGCCGTTGCCACGCCGTTCGGCTTTTTCGGATTCTTCCACATGAAAAGGAAAATTAAAATCGCGCCGATAAGATTCGCAAGGCTTTCATAGAAGAAAAACGCGTAATGCCACGTTCCGCCGGAAATATTCGTTTCAAAGCCGAACCATTTCGCGAAGGTAAGCGTAAACGTATCGAGGCAACTGCCGCCACTGTTGATATACACGGCGAACGGGAAGCATTGCAACGCCGTATTCGTCACTTCCGCCCCGTACACTTCCTGATTCGCGAAATTCCCCCAGCGCCCCATCGCCTGCGCCAGAAGCAATCCCACGATTATGCAATCGCCTGCGCGGAAAAAATTCACTTTTTTGATATAACTTACCAAAGCCACGCCGAAAATGCCGCCCAAAATACCGCCGATAATCGAAAGCCCGCCGCTTCTGATCGATTCGATCGAAAACCACTCTCTGAGCGGCATGCCGTCGGTGATACAGTAAAAAATACGAGTCGTTAAAATCGCGATCGGAAGCGTTACGCAAAAGTACGTCATAAAAAGATCGGACGACATATTTCTGCGTTTAAATAAAAGCGAAATCAGAAAAAACGCCGCGATCATACCGCTTACGATGCAAAGTGCGTAAGCATATATTTTAAACCCGAAAATCGTGATCCCCGGATTATCGTTTAAAAGAGCGTTCAACATCGGCTGTCTCCTTTTGGAAAAAGAATTTAAAAGCATATCCGCACGGCGCGAAAATTCCTCCCGCCCCCGCGTACGGACTTTACATCTTTACCGCGCCTTTTACGATCATTATAGCACAACTTAAAAAAATCGTCAAGCGCGGACGGAAGTTTTCACGCAAACCTTTCGCCGTTTCACGAAATTTTCTTTTTCAGAACAACTTTATATTATGCGCCGCAACGAAATCTTTCAGAAAAAACACGTAGAAAAGCACGATCGCCACGGAAACCACGGCGAGAGCCGCCGTCAGCAGAATTTCTTTTTTGTTGAATTCTATTCCTTTCTGTCCTTTATCCACGTAGTTCAGAGATTTCAGCCCCGGCAACAGCGCGTTCACGAGGATACAGATCAGCGTTGCTTCCAGGGGAAACAGCACGAGATTCTTCACGATTCTTACGCCGTTGATCACGTAATATACTTTGTCTGCGTCGAATAACGCGTAATACCATTTCTGAATCAGCGAATTCAGCAGAATATTGCATACGAAATTAACGGTGAATTTCGCGGCGAGAAGCCTCGGCGCGGTAAGCTGTTTCTTCCAGAGAAACAGAGCGAAAATAAAACCGCTGCTCATTTCCACGAAGATAAACGGGAAAAAATACGCGCCTTTCGGGAACATTACGCCGCCGATCGTATCACTCACCGCCCCCACGCAAAGAGCCATCAGCGGGCCGTACACCAGCGAGCCGAGCGCATTCACGTAGCAATCGAAAGAAAGATACACCCCCGGCGCGATTTGCAGCGACAGGGATTTCACCGCTACGCGAAGCGCGCAGATCACAGCGGCAAACGCCAGTTTGCGCGCGTCTTTAAACACTTTCGCCGCCTCTTTGAAATACGCGTGCGAAAACGTTTTCGGCTGATTTACGGGCGTTTCCGCGCCTTTTGCCGCTTCGTTTTCCGAAATAAGCGGAATTTCGCCTTCTTCGTAATTTTGCATAATAAAAAACCTCCCCGTTTTTACGAGAGGTCCGCTGCTTTATACTGCCTGTTTTTTTCATCGCAAAGCAAATAAGCGGACGCGCCGTGGTCGCCGCAGAAAGTCGATTGTTTTTCAACCCGCTTTCTTTCGTCCGCCGACAACGTCCCGTCCGGCGGCACTTTACGCGCCAAGGCTACTCTTGATACGTACAGTATACGCTCTTTTCAAAAAAAAATCAACGGTTTCGGCGGCGTTTTACGGCATTATTTCGCACATAAAAAAATTTTTTCGTAAGATACTGTGTTTATGAGTCTCATATTTATCCGTACGATCATTATTTTCGTCACGCTGCTTTGCATCATGCGACTGATGGGCAAACGGCAGATCGGCGAAATGCAGCCCTACGAACTGGTGATTACGCTGATCATCGCCGATCTCGCCTGTATCCCCATGGCAGATCCATCCATTCCGCTTTTATACGGTCTGGTGGCGATACTCGCCATTTATATGATGCATCAGATCGTGTGTCTGCTCGATCTGAAATCTTCGGCGATGAAACGCGTTTTAAGCGGATCGCCCAGCGTGGTTTTAAATAAAAACGGCGTAGACGTCACGCAACTGAAAAAAAACAATCTCGACGTATCAGATCTGGTGGAAAGCCTGCGCGGCGCGGGATATTTTTCGCTGGACGCCGTGGATTATGCCTTATACGAAGCCAACGGCTCTTTTTCCGCTCTGCCGAAAGCGGATTACGAAAGCAAACAGGATTCCCTGCCCGTCATCATCATCGACGAGGGAAAATTCGAGGAAAAAAACGTGATTTTAAGCGGCAGAACGCAGGCGGAATTTTGCGATCTGCTGAAACAAAACGGTTGCGCCGATTATAAAAAAGTGCTGATCCTCACCATGGACGGCAACGGCAAAATATACTTTCAGCAAAAAGGCGAAAAATTTAAAATTCTGCATATCGACGTAGGAGAAAACCGCTTATGGTGAAAACGATCGCAAGCATTTTTATATCCGCGCTGTTGCTTTTTTGCATCTCGATTTACGAACACTTCAAAGTAAACCGTATTTTCGGAGACTTCCGTTACAGATTGGAAGCGCTGTACGACAAGACGGAAGAAAAACAATCCACTTTCACGGACGGCGACAGCGTGCGTATTTTCTGGACGGCGAAAAAAAAGGAACTGCACGTATGGGTGCCGCACACTTCCATCGAAAACGTAGATTATCAATTGAACGAAGCGATCGGCTATTTATTCGAGGAAAAACACGACGACGCGCTTCCGAAAATAGAAGTGCTGATCGAAATGACGAAAAAAATCCCCGATTCCTACGCTTTCCGCTTCGAGAACGTATTTTAAAGCCAGCCGTTTATCCGATTTCCGACGCGCGGCTCACCCCGTAAAACGAATTGGCGGCTACACCAGTCCGTACGCGGCGAGAATCCGCAGATCCGCGTCGAAAATATTTTGCAGAAACTTTTTTACGGCTTCGTTCGTCGCTTTATCGAACGAGCCGTTTTCATTGCTTTTCAGCATCGCCACGATCGCGTTGAAATTTTTATAAATCGTCTGCGCGTCGTCTTCGATCGCCGTATACGCTTCTTCCGTGCCGACGTGCTGTATATCGTACATTTCGCGGATCGTACGATTCATCTCGTGAAATATTTCGATCTTACCCGATGCAAACGCGTTCGCGCACTCGTGATTGAGATCGGAAAGCAATACAATGAATTTCTGAAGCGTTTCGTTTCCTACAAGATCTGTCGCCATTTAATCTTCCTCTTTGCCGCGCCTGCATAGGCGCGCTGTTTTTTTGCTGTTTTTTTATTTTTCGCACGCCGTACGTTTCCGCGGCGATTCGCCCGTTGTTCTTCCTTTCATAAGCGCGCGATTATAATTGTATGCCGAGCGCCGTAAGCGCGGCGCGGGCGGTATCCACACTGTCGGTACCCAAAGCGTTTTTAACGGGCGCGAATTCCGTTTCTCTGCACACCTCATACGGCAGAACGCTACCCATGAACGAAATCAGATCCACGGCGAGAGTCTCGAATTTCCAGCCGTTTTCTTTTTCGGGCTCGGTCTTTTCTCCGCGTGCGTTCAGGCACGGAATTTTCTTTTTCACGGTATGCACGGGAATTTTCTCTTTTTCCGTTTCTTCCAGCCTGCGTACGGAAAACAGGTAATTCAGTATCACGCCGTACGAATACAGCAGATTGCCGTCTTTTCCGCGCGCGTTTGCCATTTCTTCCGTCAATTCGTAATACTCGATCACGGCGGGCTTGCCGTCTTTTTCGCACAGCACGCCCACTTTTTCGTGCGGATCGCATTTTCTCACCGCTTTCGCGCCGCACATTGCCCCGCTTAAAATCGTCGCGCCGATAAATTCGGGATCGAACGGGCGTTGCAACACGTTATCCACGGCGTATACGTTCAGCCATTCCACGCCGCTTTCCGTCATTTTTTTGTATAAGCCCGACTTTTTCAAGGAAGAGAACCAGCCGCCGTTTCCGTTCGGAGAAGTGGCGGGCAGATCCTTTTCTTCCAGCAGAATTTTCCCGTCGAAGCCCACGCACGGCACGGCTTCCTGCACGAAAAATCCTATTCTTTCTTCGGGGTATCCGAAATAATCGTTTTCTTTCCAGAACGCGCGCGTTTCCGCGTCGTTCTTTTCGCTCGTCATGATAAAAAGATACGGATGCGCGCCGCTTTCTTTCAATTCTTCCGCCATGTTTTTCATCTGACAGGCAAAAATCGACAGCGTACGGCCGACTCCGATATTAAACGCGCCTTTCGGTCCGTCTGCGCCGAGACGGGTTCCCTGCCCGCCCGCGAGCAACAATCCCGCCACTTTTCCCTCTTTCAGGGCTTTGTTCCCCGCACGGCGATATTTTTCGGCTTGTTTTTCGCGCTCGCCGATCGAAAGCCCCGCGATCGGGCGAATATCACACCCTCGCCCCGAAAGGTCCTGCGGATGAGAAAGATTTTCCAACACGGAAAAATTCAGTTTTTCCACAGAGGAAAGCAACCGCGCCCTTCCCTGTTCGCCGAGATCGTTCCAATAATACAACAAGCCTTCCTGACCGTTCTTTTTCAATAAGGCTTTCGCTTCTTCATAGGTCATATTTATGTGCTTCTCCGTTTTGTTAAAAGTTTCCTTCCGCCGCCTTTGTACGCTTCCGCGACTGCGGCAATCCCCCTGTTTACAACGCCATTGTAACAGATTATGCAAAAAAACGCAAGCCTTTCGCCGTATATTGTAAACGGCAGACTTTTTCTGTGTTTATTTCACTTTTTTGTTAAAACTTACCGTTAAACGCTTTGTATTGCCGAAAATTCATGATATAATTTTAGTATGAAAGGCGGCATTTTCAGAAAACTGTATATGAAAGTTCGGCTTTTCTTCCTCGGACTGGAATTTCCGCTGGAAGACAAACTTTTCGATTGTCGTCACGCCGATTTTCAGGGCGCGTTGGCTCAAAGCCGGGAAAACGACGAATTGCAGATCGTGCATGCGGACCTCGAAGACAACAATTTTGCCGCTTACGTATACAGTATTCCGCTGAATCGCATTATCGGCAAACTCGGAAGGCAGTTGACGCAGGATCTTCTGCGCGTATTCAAAAAAGGCTTTTGCCTCGACGGCGAAATATCAATGATCGGCAAAGACGAAGACGGATTTTTCCGTTGCGAAATCCGCATCTTCGATCGCGCTTCTTTCATGTTACCCTATCTTCCCGATCTGCCCTACCTCACTTCGGAAAGCAACGAATAAACATCATTTAAAACGGCAACCGTACGGTGCTCGCCGCACTGTTTTGCCAGCACATTCCGCAACGATAAGGCAAACGCTTTCGCGCAGAAATTTTCTTCTTACGCAAAAGCGTTTTTATTTTTCGCACTATGATTTTTTCGGCGCCGCGTTTTCCCTTCGTTTTAGCGCCATGCCGCAACGAATTTCTTTTTTACGATTCTTCCCTCGCGTTTTCGGCAGAAACTTTTCCGTCGGCCACCGCATTACTGCCGTTCTTTTTTTCTTCGGCGATTTCGCGGATCAATTTTTCTTCCGTCTTTTTCCGCGTAATAATAAAGATCGGGATAAAGATCAGCGTTGTGAGAAGCCAACTTGCGGGATACAGCAAATACAGCGCAGTAAGTGTATGCCATTTCACGAGTACCGTTTTCAGCCAGAGAATACGGAACAGACACGTACCTCCCAGCACAACGAACATAGGCGTAAGCGATTCGCCCAGTCCGCGCAAAGAATAAGCGAACACTTCCTGCAAGCCGCAGAGAAAATACGTCACGGAAATGATCACCATACGAAGTACGGCGTATTCGATTACCTGTTCGCTGTCCGTCATAAACGAACACAGTACACGCGATAAAAGAGCAAGTAATCCGCCGAGCACGAGCCCGATCGCGGTGGTCAGCGCAAGCGCCGTACGCACGGATTTTTTCACCCGATCGAATTTTTTCGCGCCGTAATTCTGGCTGACGAACACCGTAGACGACAAACTCACCCCGTACATTGCCTGATAGGTAAGAGTATCGTATTGCGAGGCGATCGTATTCGCCGCCATCGCTTCTTTGCCGAATAAATTGATGGAAGATTGCACGAGAACGTTGGATATGGAAAACAAACTGCCCTGTATTCCCGAAGGCAACCCGATTTTCGTCATATTCCACAGTTCTTTTCCGTCGATCCGCAAATTTTTCAACGTCAGTTTTGCCGCGCCGTCCTCTTTTAAAAGCGCGATAACCGCAAGAATCGCCGCAATCCCCTGCGACGCTACCGTAGCGATCGCCACGCCCTCCACATCCTTTTTGAAAACGAATACGAATACGATATTCAGGATCACGTTCACCACGCCGCCGAGCACAAGATACAAGAGCGGGCGCAACGTATCGCCAACGCCGCGAAGCACCGCTGTGGAAAAATTGTAGAGCATCATGATCGGCATACCGAGAAAGTATATTTTCAGATATTTCACCGCCATGTCGAGCACGTCCGCATCGCAATCCATCCACACGAGAAACGTTCTCGCGCCGAAAAAACCGACGAACAGCAGCACTATTCCGCATATCAGCGACACAACGACGGAACACCCTACGATCCGTTGCGAACGTTCTTCGTCTCCGCAGCCCACGCACCTGGCTACGAGGACGTTCGTGCCTACGGAAAGCCCCACGAAAAGATTGATGATCAGTTGAATCAGCGCTCCCGTCGAGCCCACCGCCGCCACGGCGTCGTCTCCGCCCTCGCTGAAAATGGCGAGCACCGCCACGTCGGCGGCATTGAATAAAAGTTGCAATAAATTCGTGGCAATCAACGGCAACGAATATAAGATCATCGCTTTAAAAATCGAGCCGTTGCAGATATCTATGTTATGTTTTGCTTTTGTTTTAATCACCGTTTCCATAAGTTCTCACCGCTATCGATGATTTCGGAATAATTCACGGGCACGAAAACGAAAGGCGCGAGCAGAAAAGTCGCGCCAGACGTATTTCGGCCGCCGATCTTTGCCTCGGGCTTTTTCGCCCGAACAGAATAAAACGACCGTTTGAATTGTTTCGGATTTTTGTCAGCCTTCCAATCCTTCGTTCAATTTGGCGAGCAACTTATCGAGATCTTCGCCGTGAACGGCAACCGCTTCCGCCACCGTTTCGCCGTGCGCCATCGCGCATCCGAAGCAGTGCATCCCCGCTTCCATAAGGATATCGGGCGCGTTGGGGTTTAATTGAAGACAATCCGCAATAAGAGTATCGGCAGTGATTTTAGCCATGATTTTCATCTCCTTTTCTTCTTTTTTTATTATTGTAGCACGTTTGAAGAAAAAAGACAAGATTTTACACGGACATTTTTTCGTCTTTTTCACGCCTGCAGAAGAAAATTTTTCCATTACGCCGCATTTTTTCTTATATACAGTGCTTTTTCCTTTTTCGCAACTTATATTTTCCTTCGTTTTTTCTTCATACCTTTTTATATTTCCTTCTTCCCGGTGCTCTTTCTTTTTCGCTCGCGGTCACGATTGAAAGAAATTTTTATTTTTTAAAAAATTATCGCCAAAAAACAGTTGACAAACGCAAAAAAAAATAATATACTATGTAAGCAACTTTGAAAGACATGCACCTTTAGCTCAACTGGATAGAGCGTTGGTCTACGGAACCAAAGGCTAGGGATTCGAATTCCTTAAGGTGCACCAAAACAATATAATCCGAATTGTTGGCTTGTAACGAGCGAATGGTTCGGATTTGTTTTTATGTTATAATGTTTTTTCGGGAATGATTCCCCTATTGCAACGCGCTGACGGCGTGTAAATATTTTTTCTGAATACGAAGTTTACGGCGGTAAATCGTGGTGTAATCTACGTTGAAATACCGTTTCATGTCGATCATTCGCATACCGTTCATCATCGCTAAAAGCGTTTCGTATTCGTAATCGGGTAACGCCATTTTCGTGATCAGTTTATCGTAGTGTTCGTATGATGTCTCTTCGGTCGCCTGTTTTGCATAGGGATCAATTGTAAACTCGTTGTGTCGCAAATTCTTATCTTCATAGCTGCCGACTTCGTATTTTGCATTTCTTCTTCGGGCGGCTTTTTACGTCTACGCGTCGGATTTGTCGAATGCGGAATCGCAACGAAATGCGCACCGTCCGAATATACCTTCTCTTCTCCGTATGGCATATCACATCTCCTCGTCGCGATGCGAGAACAAAGATATCGATTTGAAGGTGAAAACCTAAGAGTTGCAAAACGCTCTTGCTTCGTCTGTTCAGGACGAAACAAAGTTCTCGAAGTCCCCGAAAGTTGTAAAGAGTTACACAAAAGTCGAAAGGCTGACGAGCGAAATTCTCAACAGTTTCATCGAAAAGATTTATATCGGCGAAATCGAGAAATACGACGGCAGAAAAATGCAGGAAGCGGAAATTATCTACAAATACGAAGGCGCAATCAATTTACCGCAGTATAATTCATATTAAAGCACGCGGAAATGTAAAACGGGTAGGTAGTTAAAAACTACCTACCCGAAAATTTCCCACGAACCCCTGACTAAAGCGAGCGGTTATTTATTGCGTAATTCTTCTCAAAACAGACAATGCTTTATCCGACACGGGGCGTTTCAGACGAAACCGCCAGTTTCCGTCGCGCTTTGAAGGCACATTCATCCGTGCAAAACTATCCAGTTTCAAAAGATCCTGCACCGGGACCACGGCAATTCTTGCTCTGCTTTTCATTGCGAGTCGAATGATTGCGTCCGCCATATGAGCCGTTCCTTTCGCCGGAACTTCACAATTCGCTTTAAGCGCGCGATTCAAACTTTCCTCGAATATGCGCAATTTATCTCCCTGCAATCCTTTGATAAAACCATAAAGTGTATCGTTATCGTGCGTTCCCGTATAACAGACGCTGTTTTCCGTGGTATATTCGGGTAAATGCGGATTACGGCGTTCCCCGTCAAAAGCAAACTGCAACACCTTCATCCCGGGATAACCCGTTTCCGCCATCAGGCGATACACGCCCCTGTTTAACGAGCCAAGATCTTCTGCGATCAAATTGAGTTTCCCCAGCTTTTTCTCAACCGCTTCAAACAGCTCTTTTTTCGGTCCGGGTTTCCATGCGCCGCGAACGGCGGTCTGTTCCCCCGCATCGATTTCATAATAACTTTCAAAGCCACGAAAATGATCTACCCGGACTACATCGTATAATTCAAACGCCTGTCTGAACCTTTCCGTCCACCATTCGTAATTATTTTTTTTATGATTATACCAACGGTACACAGGGTTTCCCCATAACTGTCCCGTTGCAGAAAAATAATCGGGGGGAACCCCCGCCACTTTTTTCAAACTGCGGTCCGGATTCAATTTAAACAGCCGCGGATTCAGCCATACGTCCGCGCTGTCATAAGCAGGATACAGAGGAATATCTCCGATAATATACACTCCGCGTTTGTTAGCATACGCTTTCAGATTTTTCCATTGACGAAATACCTCAAACTGCACAAACAACCAAAAAAGTATTTCACGGCTATTCTCATTCCGGAACTTTTTCAAGGCGCGTTTCTGCGCAAATTTATATTCGGTGGGCCAACAATCAAAAGATATTCCGCCGAATTTCTCTTTCAAAGCCTGAAAAAGAGCATATCCCTCAAACTTTCCCTCTTGTACGAACGCAGAAAAATCTTTTTGCCGTATATCAAAGCGAGAAAAAGCAAGTCTTAAAATTTTATAACGCTCCGTAAACAGCTTTGCATAATCGATCAGCCCGCACTTGTATGTGCTGCCGATAATTTCCGATTTGCGCAACAATTTTTCCCGCACAAGCAATTCAAGGTCTATAAAATACGGATTTCCGGATCCGGTATAAACAGACTGATACGGCGAATCACCGAAACCTGTTTGCACGATCGGTAAAATCTGCCAATAACGTACTCCGCAACGAGCTAAACTATCTACAAACTCGTATGCCTCTTTTCCCAACGAACCGATTCCGTATTTTCCCGGCAGAGAAGATATATGTAACAATACGCCGGAAGCGCGTTCCTGAAAAATATGTCTCTCCATGTTTCTCCTTTAAAATTACGGCGGCGCTTTTTTTCGCGCCGCCGCTCCGTTATGCCTTATGCAACGAGATAGAAATCCAGTACATAGTCGTCGCCGGAAAAATCGATGACGATCTTATATCTGCCGCCTTTATCGCAAACTATATTGTTGCCGTTACCTTTCTGAGAAAAGAACTGATTGGCGTTTCCGTCTTTGCCCATGTAATTCCAGCCGACATAATCGCCGTATTTCGGATCGGCACCGTCTCCGAATACCGCAAAGCCGAATTCTCCGCCTTCGATAAAATCGTACTCAAGCTCGAAACGACTGCCAAACGAAGGCAACCGATCGGTACCGTTCCAGCCGACTTCGAACGCCGAACCTTTAACGATTACCTCCCAATCGGGAACGTAAAAATCTACAACGGGCGCGCCTGTGGAATAATCAATTACAATCTTATACGTTCCTTCCACCGTGCAAACGATATTATTGCCTCCGTTCTCCGGCTGCGTAAACCGGCTGTTCGCGTTTCCGTTTGCTCCGATTTTGTCAAAGCCGACATAATCTCCGTACTGCGGATCCATGGCGTCTCCGTATAAAGTGAAACCGAATTCGCCTTTGGAAAGTTTCAGAATCATCTCCGTCTTTCCGTTTTTGGAAGCATAACGCTGAGAATTATTCCACGTGCCGTCGTTTGCAGGTCCTTTAATCACCGCTTCAAACTCGGGCATCGCTTCCTGATAGCCGACGAAATCTACTTTTACTTCGCCACCGTTAAAATCGATGCGCATAACATAAAAGCCCTGAACGTTACATACAAAGTTGTTTTCAAAAATGCCGAAGTTATCGTTATATTCGCCGTCGGTACCGATCATAGCACCGCTGATAAGCATTCCCGGATTAAAATATTTGCCTACTTCCTCAGCCTTTACGCCGGGTGCATAATAGATAAAGCAAAATTGCTTTCCCGCAAGGAAAAAGGCTCTGAATTCCACAATTCCTTCCTTCATCCCGTCCGCACCGGTAGAATGCCGTTCCGATATGATCCATGTGCTTCCTTCATCCGGTTGAGTTTTCATAAACACGTCGTAAGCAACGGGAAGCGTCTGAATAATATCGCCGTTTCTCACCCATGTAATCGTATCATTAAGCGGCGTATCCTTATCGAGATTCAACGTTAAAGTATAGTTTCCGGATACTTCGACGCGCGCATTATTCCCGTCGCCGGCAAGAGCAAAATAAGTTATGTTGTCTTTAACGGGGTCTATGATATTCGCATAACCATGCTGCCCGCCGTACGAGCCGTTCATAACGATCTGGAACAGATCTCCGCGCGCAAGATCCAACGTGATTTTAAAAAGATACGCGCTCTCTTTGCTCAATTTCTGGCTATCCGTAAGGTCGTTTCCAAAAGCAGAACTCTTCAACGGTTCGGTGATGCCGCTACCCGAGATATACCACGTATCGGCAGGCGTATACCCTTGAGTGAATGCAGAATCGTATTTAATCGTTAATTTATCCGTGTTCCGATCGTATACGAAACTGTATGTACCGCTTTTCTTGGCAACTATATTCGTAGAGGGCTTCAGTTCGAGAGCCTCCACATCAGACTGTTCTTTATCTACCTTATCGGTATTCAGGCAAACGCTCCCGAGAGTATTATGCCACTTGTTGTCTTCACCGAGATACTTCGTGAAATTATAGAACATAAAGGAATCTCCGGCGACAAACTCATGCGAATAGGTATATACGTCTTTTTCGGCATCGTAAACCATCGTATATTCTTGGGACGTTTTATGTCCCCAGCCCGTTATATACGCGCCTTTCACATAAATTTCCAAAGGGGCGTCGCTGGGTGCGACAATCGGATCGCCGTTCCGAACGAAAGAAATCGTATCTTCAACATTAAAATTGAAATTTTCCTTTTTATCTTCGGAATAAGAAGCATGATCGGTTTCATATGCGTCGCTCCAGGGATGCGTGGTGAGCGTAAACGTATAATTGCCGGCACGTTCTACGACGATATCGGCTTTACGGGGATTAGGATCAAGAAAATTAGGCTTTCCGCCGAAATATCCTTCCGCCGCGGCCGCGTCTAAATATCCGTAGCCTCTCTGATTTTCGAAAGCATCGTTTATGGCAATCTGAAACGCGTCGCCAAGGTACAAATCCAAAGTAATGCTATATTCGTTGCTACCGTTTTTATCCGTTTTAACGAGTTTTTGCGCCGTTTCGTCGGTCAACTTGTATGAAGTGCCGTACAATACGGAATTTTCATCGGAAGAACTGCCGAGAATATAGAACGTACGCGTATCTTCTTCAAAAGCAGCCGAAGTAAAATATCCGTAAACCGTGGTATCCTGCATAATCGCTTTATCAAAATCGAAAACATGCAGCATATCGGGAGTAGCATACCATTGTACAAACGTATAGCCTTCCTTTTCCGGCGTCCATACCGTAGCCTTATTGCCTTCGGCAACGTCTTCCGTTTTAAGCACCTTGTTATCTTCCGTAATATCGACATATGTAACTTTATACTCCGTTACTTCATCGGAAGGTTTCTGCCGGCAAGCGACAAACCCGATACACGAAAATACCAACAAAGCGGCAAATGTTGCGAACAAAATATTTTTAATGATTTTCTTTACATCTTTTAAAATAGTAGTCTTCATCACATAAAAACCTCTTAATTTCAGAAAGCGAAGATAATCCCGTTCGCTCGCTTTATTATGCTTCTGCGTTCACACGCGTAACCGTAATTTTCATCGTCAGCGAATTTAAAACAAGTTTATAAGTGCCGTTTTTGCTGAAGCGGATGTTGGAAAGACCTTCCGGATCGATGAAATCGAGTTTTTTATAATCCACGATACTCCCGTTACGCAGATAGGTACCTGTTTTTTTGTCGAGATAATTTGCGCAAATCTGCATCTCTTTTTGTTTTCCCGTCAGCTTGAGCGTAATGGTATACTCGTGATCGCCCGTCTGTTTCATATAAACTTCCTCGCCGCTGCTCCAGGAAAGGCTTTCACCGTTAGCCGTCGTGCCGCCGGTACCTTTCAGCCAGAACACACGCGTATCGCGTTCGCCTTCTTTAGTAACGCCGTAGCCGATGATCCCGTTCTGCTTTCCGCCGTCCGTTCCGTAAGAGCTTTCTTCCGGAATTCCCGTATTCTCGCCATTCTCTCCGGCGCCGACAAAATGCCAACCCATCAACGTTTCGTTCTGAGGAAGCACGGGATTCGTAAACAGCGGATATCTTGCGCCGTTTTTAAGGTAAACCGTATAATTCGTACCTTCGGTTTCGTTACGATAAGACACGGTATACTTGTCCGCTTTAACGCCTGCGCCTAATTCGTAATCGCCTACCTTGCTCACTTTAACGGAATAAACATACTCCCCTTCCTTTTCGCCTTCGGCAATATTAAGGAAGATATCATACTTCGCAGTTTCCACAAACATAATTTCATAGCCTGCGGGATTCCGAACCGCCGCGCTGTCTTTGGTAAGTGTGCCGCCGGTAACCTGAGCGTTATAGTTATTGAAAGGCAATACGATCATCACGTCGCCCTGATTCATAGAAGCGGTAAGCGACCATTTCATGCCCGTCAAATCCGCTTGCTTCATCACATATTCGGGTGCGATCTGCGCCCCCATGACGTATCCGTTAAACGTACCGTAAATAGTCGGGGTAAACAGCGATTTCAATGCCGGAGCATCGGCAATTTTCTCCCACTCGATTTTTCCGATATTGTCGTTTTTGAGATCGGTTTGCATGGTAAACTTATAAGTACCGCTTACGGCAACGCCGATATCGTGCTTATTCACTTCGGAAGCAAGATAGTTGCCTTTATCCACAAAATTCGGCTCCGGAGAAACAAGTAAGCCAAATCCTTTCTGGTTAACCCATACGCGCTCGTAAACGCCGCCGTCCTTTTCATCGTAACGGAATACCCCGAACTGAAAGACGTCGTTTTCATACAAATCGACGGTTAATGTAAAAGTATTAGTCTTGCCCTGAACAGCCTCGAAAGAATATTTTTCGGGATGCAATCTGCCGTCTTCGCCCCAGTTATTATCTTTGACGGCAGTTCCCTGCAAATTGCCTGCTATCATCCATACGCGTTCGTCTTTTTCAAGCGAATTCCACATAGAAAATACGGAAGTGTCTTTTTCGATGGTCGTATCAAAGCTGAAAGCAAACACATAATCCGGCGTTGCATACCACCCCTCGAACGTGGCGTTTTCCTTGTTTTCCGGAGTCCACTCGGTGGCTTTGCCGCCTTTTTCCACTTCTTCCGTCTTTAAAACGGTTTTCTGATCGGCATCGAAAAACGTAACGATGTATTTATCCGTCTTCCCCGTATCAGCCTTGCTTCCGCAAGCGACGAGTCCGATACACGAGAGCATCAGGACTGCACATAAGATCAAGCGTTTGATGATTTTTTTCATAGATTTCCTCCTTAAGGAATATATTTTATCACCGGTTATTCCGGATGATTACAAGTTTAAAGTTCCCAGATTTTTTCCGCATACTCGCGAATAGAACGATCCGAAGAAAAGTATGCCGAAGAAGCCGCGTTGATAAATTGTTTTTGCGTAAACTCTTTCGTACCGGCTTCTTTGTTGATCCGAAGAAGAGTTTCCACATAATCCGGCAAATCACGCAAAATAAAGTAGTGATCCGGCTTATGCCAACTTGCGCCAACGGTGAGAGAATCGTACAATTCCTTGAAATATCCCCTGCCGCCGTCATCAAATGTGCCGTCCGTCAGAGTATTTACGGCATTTCTCGCGGCGTCGTCCGATTTTAAAATAGCATTCGGATCGTATTTTCCGCGGCTAAGAGCTTTGATTTCTTCAACGTCGGCGCCGAAAATGTAGTTGTTTTCGCGCCCCGCCTGTTCCACGATCTCGATATTCGCGCCATCCATGGTACCGCAAGTAACGGCGCCGTTCATCATGAATTTCATATTGCCCGTACCGCTCGCTTCCAATCCGGCCGTAGACACTTGCAAAGATACATCGGATCCTGCCACGATCTTCTCCGCATACGACACATTATAATCGGTAACGAAAACCACTTGCAATTTTTTATTTACGCAATCGTCCGCGGCGATTTTTTTCGCAATTTCGTTGATAAACTTAATAATTCCTTTTGCACGGAAATAGGAAGGCGCGCTCTTTGCGCCGAACAAAAACACCGCCGGTCTGAAATCTTCCAAATCGCCTTTTTTCAGTTTTTCATAAATCTCCAGAATTGCGAATGCCGTCATCAATTGACGCTTATATTCATGAAGTCGTTTCACCTGAGCATACACGATACCGCCGGGCAGCAATCGGATTTTTTCTTTGCGATAAACGTAATCGGCGAGTTGTTCTTTCTTTTTCTCTTTGATCTGCGCAAACTCCGCAATAACGGAATCTTCGTTTCCGAATTTTTTCAATTCAGACAACAATCCGATATTTTCACGCCATCCGCAACCGATTTTCCGATCGATCAGCGCAGAAAATTCCTCGTTGCAAAGCTGCAGCCATCGGCGTTGCGTGATGCCGTTTGTAATGTTTACAAATTTTTCCGGGGCAAAAGCATATGCCGGGCGAAACAACGAATCTTTTAAAATTCCGGTATGAATCTTCGCAACTCCATTAACGCGATGAGCGACGTAAACCGCCAGATTTGCCATAGAAAACGTATCGTTTCGCAAAATGCTCATAGCTTCTTCATCCGCCTGCGAAACGCCGTTACGCCGGAATTCGCGATGTTCCGCCGCATCAAATTTTTTCAAAATCGTATAAATTTCCGGAAGAAGTTTTCGGATATAATCCTGCGGCCAGCACTCTAATGCCTCCGGCAGAATTGTATGATTTGTATAATTAAAAACTTTTTTTGCAATACTAACGGCTTTTGAAAAAGAAACAGAATACGTACTCGTTAAGATACGTACAAACTCCGCAACGGATAAAACGGGATGCGTGTCGTTCAGTTGAATCGTATTATAAACGGGAAACGACGAAAAATCCGTACCATGCAACGCTACATACGCATCAATCAACTCTCCGACTGCTGCCGCAGATAAAAAATACTCTTGTCGTAAACGAAGAAATTTCCCTTCTTCGGTATCGTCGGCAGGATAAAGATATTCGCTGATTTTTTCGGCTTTTTCATCTCCCTCCGCCTGATACAGCCGCAACGCATTGATTCGTTCTTTCCCGATAATGGGAACGTCGTAAGGCACGGCGCGCACTTCTCCGTCCGCAAATTTAACGATACGCGCTTCGCTTTCGCGACGAACGCCCCACGGATCGCCAAAAGACTGCCAATCATCGGGCAATTCTTCCTGAAACCCGTCTTCGAATTTCTGCTTGAACAAGCCGTACTTATAGCGAATTCCTCTGCCGTACACGGGTAAGTTCAAGCCTGCCGCAGAATCGACGAAACAAGCCGCCAATCGACCAAGTCCGCCGTTTCCGAGAGCAGCGTCCTCGATCATTTCAAATAAAGAAATATCCGCTCCTTTTGCCTTCAATATCTCTTCCGTTTCGTGAAGGATATCCAGTTCCAGCAGATTGTTATAAAACATTCTGCCGATAAGAAATTCTATAGAAAGATAATATGCCGATTTTTTATCTGTTGCAGGTGCGGTAAAAGAAATTTCCCGCATCACCGCAGAAGATATTTCATTATAAAGCTCAATCGTGCTCTTTCCGGAAACCTGAATTTCCGCAATATTTTTCAAAATTCGTTCTTTCATCTTATACCTCTTATTATTCTTTGACTGCGCCCGCCGCAACGCCGTTCACCAGAAATTTCGCGAGACTGAAGTACAGTATAACGATCGGTACGGCAATAAACACCGAGCCTGCCGCGAACAACGAAAACATATCGTCCGTCATTTCGTTGAGTCCGATGGCAACCGTATAGTTATTTTTGTTTCCGCCGAGTAACATTTGCGGAAGAATAAAGTCGCTCCAGGGGAAGGTGAAAGACGTGAGCGCCGTATAAACAATCATCGCTTTTGAAAGCGGAAGCGTCATTTTCACAAACACCTGAAAGTTGTTTGCTCCGTCGATACGCGCCGCATCGTAAATACTGTTCGGAATCGTATCGAAAAAGCCTTTCTGCGTAAGATAGCCGATAGGAGCGCTACACGAATACAGGATGACAAGTCCGTTGAGATTATTGAAGAGATGCAGCTGCGTCATGATAACGAACAGCGCCGTCATATTCATAAAAGTAGGAAAAATACCGAACAGCAACGTCATCTTCATCATCATCTTACGACTTTTGAAACGAAAACGGGACATCGTATACGCCGTGAGAATAACAAGGATTGTAGAAAATACACTGCTGAGAATTGCTACATAAAAAGTATTGCTCAGCCATACGGTATAGTTACATGAAGGCGTTTTTTTCGTAAAAAGATCGATCCAGGTGGAAAAGCTGAACGACTCCGGGAAAAAGCCCACATAGTCGTATATAGACCCCGTGGAGCTGAAAGAAGAAGTTATCAGCCATACGCACGGAAAAAGAAACACAAACGCGATAACGACAAGCAGCGAGTAAGACCACACGGATTCAACAACACGATTTACGCGGATGCTACTATTTGCTTTTCTCATTTGTACGTATCCTCCTTCTTATATGACGGCGATGTAACGTAAGCCAACAAAGAAAATGTTCCGGTAAGAATAAAGATGAGAATACTCACGGCGGAAGCCAGTCCGTAATAGTTGTTACTCCCTCCCAAGGCAAGATTATAAAGCATGTTGATCAGGAGATCCGTGCTGTTTGCATTGAAATATTCGTTCATATTCATCAAACCGCCCCGCAAGAAGAAAGAAATTCCGAAATTGTTAAAATTTCCTATAAACTGCGAAATGAGAATGGGCGTTGTAGCAAAAAATACAAACGGCAAAGTGAGATATATGAATTGCTGCATAGAACTTGCACCGTCTAACTCCGCCGCTTCATACATATCCTTACTCATATTTGAAAGGATACTGGTAGCCAGCAACATCGATGACGGAACGGTAACCCACGTGTTTACAAGCAAGCAAACGATACGAGCCATACCGACGGAATTAATTCCGAGAAAATCTACCCGCGCGCTTTTGCCCCACATCTTGACAAGCAGCCAATTGATCGGTCCCATACCGCTGAACATATAGCGAAAACCGATCATGGTAATGAACCCGGGAACGGCATAGGCAAGAATAGGAAAAGCTCGCCAGAACGCTCTGCCTTTAATGCAATTTTTATTGATGAGCAGCGCAAGACATAAGCCGCCGAAGTAACTTAAAAAAGTAGAAAGAACAGCCCAGATGACATTCCAGAAAAAAATTTTACCGATTGTGTTGATATAGGAAGTAACGGTGAATAATGTTATAAAATTGCCGAACCCGATCCAGCTCACAAGCTTCGGCGGAGAGATTTCGCTGCTGTAATTCGTAAATGCCGTCAGAATGGTAAATACGATGGGCAACACGTTGAACATGATCACTCCGATAACCGGAAGCGTAAGCGTAACCATGTAAAATTTTTCATCCAGTAACGTTCCGAGCGACTGTCTGAATCCGTTGACGGGCTTTCCTTCAAGACGACGAACAGCGATATTGTTTGCATCCCGCACGTTCTGAACATAGATGAAAACAAAGAACATCAATACGATAACCGAGATGACGCCGCGGATAAGCATAGTAATCGAATTATCCCCGGCTATACCGAGAATCGGATCGCCGGCCGTTGTGCCGAGAGTAAATAACCCGATAAAATCCGTTACGCCGATGAGTGCGAAATAAATGATAAAAGCAAGCTCGGCTAAAATCAGAAGGATGCCTTTTCCCACCTGTTTGTTCCGTATCTGCCCCCATCCCATAAAAATCATAGATTGCTTGGCGGCAGGCGAACAGTTTTTAAGAAAACCGTTCAGTTTGCGAAAAGGCGTATTCGCTTCTTTCTGTTCCAATTTTTCTCCTCTCATATTATTTCCCCTTTCTCATCACGAAATCTGCATAACTTTTTTGATGTCGTCCACCGCTTTTACAAGCAGCGCCTTCAGGGAATCTGCGGTATTATAATCTTTAGGGCTGCCGTTGCCTTTAACGGTAACGTCGTCTGCCACAAGAGCAAACATAGAGCTCACGCTGGACCAAACGTAGCTGAGATCACGCACAGACGGCATAATCGTTACGCGCCCTTCTTCTATCCGCTTATAAACCATTTCGCTGTAAGCATTCGTGTTTTCGGCTGCCGCGGCATCCTTGCGGGCGGGAACAACACCGAGCTTGGAAGCGCGCGCCACTACCTGTTCGTACCTTGAAGCAAAATCGATAAACAACAAACTGGCCTTAGGATTTTTTGTGTATGAACTGATGGCATAGCCGTTAATACCGCCCATCATCGTTGCCGCAAACGTCTGAGAATCGATGTCGGTGATGACTTCGCCGAGATCGCCCGAACGAGGGAGGCGCGGCACATCCGAAACTTTCAGGTTTTCCGCCGCCTTTTTCTCGGCGTCTTCCCGCGCCATCTTATCCGTCTTTACATATTTATCTACGAGTGAATTGTAAAATTTAACATACACGTCCGGCGTGGTAATCGTTGCGCGATACTTGCCGCTCGCCAGACCGCTGTACGCCTGCACCGTGTATGAATCGCCCGAAGCATCGCTGTCCATAATGCTTGCAAGAGATTGCATCACCTGCAAACCTTTATACGATTCTCCCGCCGCAAGGCCGATGTCGCTCGTTGAGTCGCCGAAAATGTACGCGCCGTAAGAAAGCAGATACCCGAAGTTAAAATACTCGTTATTAAGCGACTGGACGTAGCCGAACACGCGGTTGTCGTTCGTACTACCCTTACGAATCTCTTTGCTGTACGCATAAAGGGCATTATATGTTTCCAGTACGTCGGGAACTGCATTGTTGTTTGTATCCGCTTCCCCCTTGAAAGTATCTTCAAGGTAATACATCACCAAGGTTTGTACGTTAATGGGTACGCCGAATTGTAAATCCATGCCGTATTTGTTCATTTTATAAGAATCGGAAACGGTTGCTTCCAGGTTACCCGCGCCATAAACGTCCAATCTTTCTGTAGGCAGCGGAAGCACATGACCGTTTTCCGCATAACGCATAATCTTATCGTTTGCGTCATAAAGAACATCCGGTCCGTAACCGAGCGGTCCGTTCTTTTCCAGATCGGTATACTGACTCATGTTTGCGTCTTCCGCCTTAATGCCGTATTCTGCATACTCTGCATTAAATGCCGCAATCAGATCGCCAAAATATCCTTCGTCCACGGCAATATCGTTTTCCAATACTTTAATCGTAACATTCCGTTCCGGCTCACCGTTAAATTTCGCCATGATCTGTTCATACGAATACGAACCGACTTCCGGCGACTTTCCGCACGAGGTCAAAAACATTACCGACATTCCTGTTGCAAGTACCACTGAAACGAATCTTTTCATAACACTTCTCCCTCTTTAATATTGATAATTATAAATTCGAAAGGTCCGATCTCGTATTCCTTATGCAAGATCTTCGTCCTTCTCTTTTCCGTTCCGTTATTCACCGCCAGAATCAAATCTCCCCGTCCAATCAATAAAATACCATTCTCGGCGGAATATGTAACATCTCCTTTTATGCATTTGCGAAGACGAATCAAATTTATCACCGTCGCGTAAACGCGCATATTCCAATTCTTTCTGTTCCAGTCAAACGTACGGCGGCAATCCGGATCATATCCGCCTTCCATGCCGATTTCCGTTCCATAATAAATACACGGCATTCCCGGTAAAAAAAACATAATGGCAAGACTGCAAAGTAAGCTGCGTTCGTCTTTTCCGTTTTTCTTTGCCAATGTTAAAAAGCGTTCCGTATCGTGGCTATCCAAAAGGTTAAGCATCATATTGTTAGCCTGATCGGTATTGCGCATAAGTATATGCGACAGTCTGTCCGCCATAGCCTGCGCGTCGAAAGCGTCGTACACAAGATAATCCAGGCAAGCCTTTGTGATCGAATAATTCATGATGCCGTCGTATTCATCGCCGCGCAACCACGGATAAGCGTCCTGCCAGTTTTCCGCAAGCAACAGAATGTCCGGATTGATCTGTTTCAATTCGCTGCGAAATCTGCGCCAGAAAACATCGGAAACTTCGTCGGCAACGTCTAACCGCCAGCCGTCGATACCATATTTTTCCACCCAGTATTTTCCGACGGAAATGAGATAATCCTGTACGGCGGGCGTATTTGTATTGAGCTTCGGCATATATGTGCAGGCCGCGAACTGCTGATAATTGCCTTTCGTCTGATCGGGCTTGTCTCCGTCGATAAAAAACCAATTGTAATAGCGCGACTTCTTCCCTTTCTTTTCTACATCGGCAAAAATCTTATTCTGTGCGCTGCAATGATTGAAAACCGCGTCGAGAATGATGCGCATTCCGCGCGCATGAACTTCTTTCACAAGGCGAGCAAACGCCCCGTTTCCGCCGAACATTTTATCCACGTGAAAATAATCGCTGATATCGTACTTATGATTGGAACACGATTCGAAAATCGGCGTTAAATACAAAGTATTGATGCCCAAATCCCGCAAATAATCAAGTTTTTGCCTGATGCCTTCAAGATCGCCGCCCGCAAAACTCTTCGGGTTGGGAATATCGCCCCAGTTTAAATTAATATATTGTTTTTTCTTGATGTTTTCGCCTATAAAAAACCGCTCTACAAAGATTTGATAAACAATCGCATCTCTTGCCCACGATACTTCTCTGTGCACATCCCCCGGATTGATATACGGACATTGAAAAAAATTAAAATATCCGAGATCGAAATTATATTCTTCCGACACGCCGTTTTCCGAATAATAATACTCCCGTCCGTCCGCCCGGATCCGAAAAACGTAAACAAACCGGGTATCTTTTAAATGCAGGCGCGCAATGAAGTAATCAAACAAATCATCCGAATACTCCTTGTTCATAGGACTTGTTTCTCTGCGGATAGTCCATTCGTATTTCATCGCATGTATAATTTCCGCCGATTGCGCCTCGCCCTTCGCCACGCGAATACGGATCACCAGTTCGTTATCCGAAACCGGAAAACTGTAATTCGATTTGATCGTATGATATACAGCCTGCTTATTCATTAACTTCCCCCCAGCCGATTTCCACTGCAAAGAAAAATGTCTTTTACTTCTTCTTTTCTGCCTTTTTACGCAACTTAAACTGTTAAGTCAAGTTCAATATACCACAAAAAAATGGATTTGTCAAATGTTTTTTTACTTTTTCTAATTATTTTTATAATTTTTTTGTTTTTTTACTTTTTCAAAAAACTTGCGATAATCGAGTGCAATTATTTTATTATTGTGGTATAATATTTCAAATTATATAATTTCCGAATCAAATTTTGAGGTAAAACTATATGGATAAGAAAATAACAATCCGGGATGTTGCGCGGGAGGCAGGGGTGTCGATCGCTACGGTTTCGTATGTTTTAAATAACCGCTTCGATCAAAAAATTTCCGCAAATACAAGGAAAAAAGTCTTACAGATCGCCAACCTTCTTCAATTTACGCCTTCTTATGCGGCAAAACTTCTGACAACGGGAAAAAGCCATAACATCGGCATTTTATCCGGAAACTTTTCCTTTTTTGATTTTTTTCATATCCGTTTCATCAAAGACTTAATAAGCGTTTTTGCCGATAAAGGTTATAAAACAACCATTCTTTCTTCCTTATCCGAATGCAGCGCGGAGCAACAACCGAACATCGACGGAATCGTCTGCATCGACCTCACGCAGGAGCAATTTCTGCAATTAAGCGACAATTGCCTCCTTCCTATCGTTTGCGCAGATATGATCGTTGATCACTACTTGTTTTTTCAGATTTACAACGATTATTCTCTTTTGTTGAAAAAAGCGGCAGACTTGGCTCAATATACTTTTTTACATATCGAAGTGAAGAATGAAAAATATAAAAACTATCTCTGCCGGATTTTCGGAAATAATATTTGTTTCTGCCAAAATTTTGAATCCGTGCAAAACGCCGTAAAAACTCATCCCGCTCCGTTCATCGCCATGGGCGATTACCTGACGCTTGCCGCAATGACGCTTACACCTCAGGTGCTGCCCGTTTCCGTTTCTCAATGCGAAAATTTACCTGTCCGTTCTTTTTTCGAGTTGAATTCATTAAAGAAAGCCGAAACGGTTGTACAGGCAATGTTCGATGCCATCGAGCGCAATATCGTTGACCACGATATACGAATAGAATACTGATGAACAGCCGGATATCTCGCGAGCGCATCCTTCCGCGATAGCAAAGCCTCAAAGCCGAAATAAGCTTCAACTTATCAAACCGACTTCATCGTTACAGGTGATTGGTTCGGATTTACTTTTTATTTAAAATAGACAATGGTGACGCGATTGGCTACGCAACAATCGCTATTCCGTCGCTTCGCTCCTTACGGATTTACTTTATGTATAGGCAATTCAGACTGATTTAGTATAAAAATAAGGGCTTGCGAGCAAATCGCAAGCCCTTTGCCGTGTTTATAGTTTCGGCGAAACTCTGTCGTTTATGTAGACTCATTAAACGGCAACCCGTTAGAAATAACGGGATTATTCATCGATATCAAAAAACATATCCGGCCTTTTTGTTGTTTTCAGAAAAGTGATCGGAGTCGTTCTGTCGATCACAGGCGCCTTTGACTCCCTTATGTATTCAGTTATAATACGGGATCAGAAAAATAAGAGAAATGGCGATAAAAATCACGCCTACGATCAGAAGAAAAGCAAAACTGCGTTTTTTCTCTTTTTTCGCCTGACGGTATTCGTAAAAATCCTTATACTTCCTTTTGTTCACGTCCTTACGGAATAAATCGAATATAAGCACCACGGCAAAAGAAAGCATATCGAATGCGCCGCCCTCCGTCGCCACCACAAGAAGCCCCGCGCAGGCAAGAATCGCCCCCGCCGCAAAAAAGGCGTTACAGAATATTTTCATCAGGGCGGCGTTTTCGGTCTGCCCGAACACGCCTTGTACCAACGCCGCAAAAAACGTTAACGCAAGGCCGACCAAAACGGTTATTCCGTAACGAAGCGCGGTTTTTTTCATAATTATTCTCCTTCGGTCAATTGTTTTTTATAACGATTGAATTCTTCTTCGTTGCAATAGACGAAATGCCCCGGGGACACTTCGCGCATAACGGGTTTATCCGTGCCGTAATCGTGTTCCGCAAGCGGATTATATACGATCCGTTTGCGCAGTTTTTCATAAGCGGGATCGGGTAACGGGATCGCCGATAAAAGCGATTTTGTATACGGATGCAGCGGATGAGAGAACAACTCGTCGGACGTTGCCAGTTCCACGAGTTTTCCGAAATACATTACGCCGATACGATCGGAAAAATATTTCACTACGGATAAATCGTGCGCGATGAATAAAATCGTAAGAGAAAGGCGCTTCCTTAAATCGTTCAGAAGGTTGATCACCTGCGCCTGAATGGACACGTCGAGCGCGGAAATAGGTTCGTCCGCAATGATCAGTTCCGGGTTCAGGATGATCGCGCGGGCGATTCCGATACGTTGCCGCTGTCCGCCGGAAAATTCGTGCGGATACCTTCCGGCATGCTCGGGGCGAAGTCCTACGAGATCTAGAACGCGATACACCTCTTCGTCGATATACTTTTTATCTTTTATTCCGCGGATAACAAGCCCTTCCGCGATAATCTCGCGCACCGTCATACGCGGATCGAGGGAAGCGATCGGATCCTGAAAGATCATCTGAATATCGTTCATGATGCTCGACTTTTTCGCAAGGCTGATTTTTTCGTTTTTTTCCTTGATCAGCGCGGCTCTCTTTTCTTCTTCCGTCACGCCGTCAAGCAATTTTTCGTATTCTTCCGCAATCGCCTTTTCGCGGGCAGCACGGTAATCTTTATCGAAATTCTTTTTATCGTATACGGCGGAACGGATATTTTCCGTCTGCTCTTTTATCGCCGCATGATATTTTTCTTCGGCTTCCGCTTTGCGTTTTTCGGCGTTTTCGCTCCCCTTCGCCTCTTTTTGCGCATTCTTATATTCCGCCTTCGCACGCTTTACTTCGTTGCGGTAAGAATCCGTGCCCGCCGCAATCCGCACGCCCTTGAAATAAACGCTTCCCGACGTAATATCGTAAAGCCTGATAATCGAACGCCCGGTAGTGGTTTTTCCGCAACCGCTCTCGCCGACGAGCCCGAAAACTTCGCCTTTTCCGATTTCAAAACTCACGTCATCTACGGCTTTCAGCGTAGCCCCGCCCGATCTGAAATACTGACACAAATGCTCAACTCTGAGCAGCGGCTGTGTTTTCATAAGTCGACCTCCTTGCTTTCATTCTTTCGATTTTTTCCGTCACCGATTTCGGCGGCTCTACCTTCGGCGCATCCGGATGCAACAGCCACGTTGCGGCAAAATGCGTATCGGAAACGCGGAACATCGGCGGCTGTTCCTCGAAATCGATTTTTAAGGCATAGCGATTGCGCTCCGCAAACGCGTCGCCTTTCGGCGGGTGAATCATGTTCGGCGGCGTGCCGGGAATGGCTTCCAATGCCTCTTTCGTATCAAGGTCGGGCATAGAAGATAAAAGTGCCCATGTGTACGGATGTGCAGGCGAATAAAAAACATCGTCCGCCGTGCCGATTTCCACGATTTTCCCCGCATACATCACGGCTACCCTGTCCGACATATTCGCCACCACGCCGAGATTGTGCGTAATGAAGATCACTGATAAATCGCGTTCTTTTTTCACTTTATTGATCAGTTCGAGAATCTGCGATTGTATCGTAACGTCGAGCGCCGTGGTCGGCTCATCGCAGATCAGAATATCCGGATCTGCGGAAAGAGCGATGGCGATAACGATACGCTGGCGCATGCCGCCCGAAAATTCAAACGGATACTGTTTGTACCTGCGCGCAGGATCGGGAATCCCAACTTCTTTCAAAAGTTTTATCGCCTTTCTTTTCGCCATGCCGCGGGTAACCTTATACGCCACGCCCGAAGCCTTTTCTTTCAGATAATCGATCAGCGCCACGGTTTTTTCTTCTTCGTCGCGTTGTTTTGAAATTTCGATCTCAAACGAGTGTCTGATACGTTCGATAATTCTGAAAATTTCTGCTTTCGCCTCTTTTTCGTCCGCATTCTCGTCCGATTCGTCGTTCGCGTCTTTTTCTCGCCGCACCGCGCCGAAATATTCGTCGATCGCCGCCGTAAGGCTTGAAGCAAACGTATACGACAAAGGATCCTTTGTCACTTCCAGCGGATCGATACTCTCCTTCACGGCAGAAATCATCGCCTTTGCCGCGACGTCGCACGCTTTTCTGTCAAGACGACCTGCCCCGAACGCCGCTTTTTGTTCGTCGATCACGGCAAGCGCGTGCGTTTTTGCTTTCACCGCCGTTTTATGCGAATATTCCACGCCGCGTTTCGCTTCGTCGATGAACGCAAACATAAAATGTTCGTCAAGATACTTCCGCAAAAATACGTTCAGTTCGTTCACTTCCGACACGGGGAGCGGCTCGGAGGCAAACGTGAGATAATACCCCATGGCAAAGAAATTCGGCTTCGGCTTTTTCACCGCTTCCGCAAGAATTTCTCTCATTCTTTCAAGCAACGTTTTCACGGCGGCATAATCGGAAGAATCGCGGTTTTTCACTGCTTTTCCGAACAGATTTCCGAAAAAGCCGCTGATTTTTTCAGCGGCGGACCGTCTGATTTCTCTGCCGATTTTTTCCGAGATTTCTTTCAGTTCTTCCGCGTTTCCGCTAACGACATACGGATTTACGGCGCGCACCGCGCTTGCCCCGATTTCCTCTATATCGCCGCGTATTTTATCGTAAGAATTTTTTTCGATACGGAACAATACGTCTTCGATATTTTCGAGAGCGTCTTCCGCCGCTTGTTTCGCGCGGTTGTACGCGTTCTCCAGTTCGAGATGTTTATACTCGAATTTATCGAAATCCGCGCACAGTTTTTTATGCCGTAACGCGCTCTCTTTATCGAGATTTGCGCCCTGCGCTTCGTCCATTTTTTCGTTGACTTTTTTCAGCATGAAATTAAAGTCCGCACGGGATTCTTTCTGATTGCGTTTTCCCTTCAGCAGCATGGCTTCGGTGAGTTGCTTTCCCACGCGCATAATGGGATTGAGGCTGGACATGGGATCCTGAAAGATCATGGCGATTTTATCGCCGCGCAGGCGGTGAAACTCTTCTTCGCTTATCTTCATCAGATCTCTGCCGTCGTAAAGAATTTCGCCGCCCTCTTTTATCGCGTTGCCCGCCAGTATTCCCATAATCGCGCGGTTCGTAACGGATTTTCCCGATCCGCTTTCGCCCACGACGGCAAGCGTTTCGCCCTTATACAGGTTGAAAGAGATATCTCGTACCGCCTGCACGTTGCCGTCTGCCGTGCGGAATGAAATTTTTAAGTTGTTTACGGAAAGTTTTAATTGTTTTTGTTCCATAACGAGTACCTCACTGTAAGAAGTTTAAAATGCGTTTTTTCCTTATCTTCACATCAATCGCTTCCGCGAAGAGAAGGATTGAACGCGTCGCGCAAGCCGTTCCCGAACAGATTGAAACTCAGCATCAAAAGCGCGAGAAACACGGACGGAAACAGGATGATATGCGGGAAAGTGGAAAGATACGGTTGCCCGGAAGCCAGCAACGTGCCTACGCTCGTCAGATTTCCGGACGAAAGATTGATAATGCCGAGATAACTGAGATTCGTTTCCGAATAAATCATCCCGGGAATCACGAGAACGCTGCTTGTGATCAGCGTGCCGAGCGCGTTCGGAAAAATATGCTTGAACATCAACCGTCCGTCCTTCGCGCCGAGCGTGCGCGCCGCCAGAACGTATTCCTGATTTTTATAACGATAAAACTGCATACGCGTTGTGGAGGCGATGGAAA
Source organism: uncultured Christensenella sp. (assembly GCA_905203015.1). Lineage (GTDB taxonomy): Bacteria > Bacillota > Clostridia > Christensenellales > Borkfalkiaceae > Scatosoma. The sequence goes on from CAJKUC010000002.1 coordinate 48,802, forward strand.
TCCAGCCCGTCAGGAAAAACGCGATGAACAGAATCAGCATCTGACTGCTTGATCCCATATACAGTTGCAAAAGCGTAATCACGATCATGAACGGCACGGCGGAAAGGATATCGGAAATACGCTCCATGATAAGATCGGTTTTTCCTCCGTAATATCCCTCGATCGCGCCGTATATCGCGCCGACGAACAGATTTACGGAAGCGACGAGAATCGAGAAGATAAACGAGAATCTCGCGCCGGAAGCGAGTGCCGTGAAAATATCCTGCCCCGTCTGCGTCGTGCCGAAAAGGAAGGACGGTTCGCTTATGCCGTCTTTTAAAACGTACGTATGATTATAAACGTAATATTCGTAATAATTCACGCGCACTTCCCAGCCCGTATCCACGGGAATCGCATATTCGTATTCCACCCCCTCGGGTTCCGCGATACGAAGCGATTCGTAATTATCGGGCTTTGTTTCTCCCGCCGCATGCGATTTATACACGGGAATCACGTTGCCGTTTTCGTCGTATACGGTCTGCGTTCTGCCGTTTACCCGCTGCGTGCGGTAATAGTAGTTCGCGTCCGTTTTATCCTGTATGGCGGCGGGTCTGTCCGCCGACGCCACCGTAGGATACAGCACCTGTTTTCCGCTCTCGTTCTGATATGCCTGAAGATTCAGATATTCGTCGTTATTCAGCCGTAAATACACCGCGCCCGTCTTCTGATAGGAATCGAGGCGGAAACGATACATCTTCGAGCCGCTCTCCTCCGAGATTTCGTATTGCTGATTTTTTACGGCATTGTGCCCGCTTTCGAGCCCCATCGCATAATAGCGCATGAACGCTTCTTCGTTCATCTCTTCTTTCGACGATCCGTCCCAGAACGACGTATTCGCGAAAAGAGAATTTCTCGGCAACGTAAACGTGAAATACGGATCGGAATAATCCACGCTGTACGGCGTGAAAAAAGGAGCGATCGCCGCGAACAACAGTAACAGCAATATAATGCACGCTGCCGCCACCGAGCCTTTGTTTCTGCAAAAACGCCTGAACGCGTCGCGGAAATATCCTACGGGTTTCGTCTGCAGGCTTCTTTCATGCGTAAAATCCTGCGGGGCGGCAAATTCAAATTTTTCTTTGGGTATTTTTTTGATTTCGTCCATGTTATTTCGCCCCCATTCTTATTCTCGGATCGATAAATCCGTAACTGATATCCACCACGATCCCCGCAAGCAGCCCCACAAGCGTATAAAAGCCGGAAAGCAACATAAAGAAATCGTAGTCGCGCACCTGAATCGCAGTTAAATACAATCTTCCCACGCCGGGAATCGCGAAGATATTTTCGATGATCATCGAGCCCGACAAAACGCTTACGAATTCGCTTAAAATCATCGGGAAGATGGGCACCATCGCGTTTCTTAACGCATGGCGCACGGTGGCCTGCCCTTTCGTAAGCCCTTTCGTACGTGCGAGAAGCATATATTCGCCCGTAAGCACTTCCGTAAGTTCCGCCCGCGTAAAACGCGTATACCCCGCAATCGAGCCGAGGCAGAGCGATAATACGGCGGGCATCATCGAACGGAACATACTCCAACTGAAATAATCCGTTCCTGTGTTCATCATCAACGGGAATATTTTCAGTTTAAAACAGAAAATGTACTGAATCAGGAACGCGTAAACGATCGACGGCACGGAGATCATCAGCATAACGCCCGTAGAAATCGCCTGATCCTGCCATTTGTTCTTTTTCAGCGCCGCGAAAATTCCGAGAGCGATGCCGATCGGCACGCCGATCAGCGTGGAATACACGTTGATGAGAACGGTGGGCGGTAGACGGGAAGCAAACGCGTCCCATACGGGCTGATTTTTATATTCGGGCATATTCACGCCCACGCCGAAATCGCCGTCGCGGAAAATCCTTTTCAGGTAATTGACAAGTTGAACGGGAATCGGATCGTAATATCCTCTTGCCCGCAGCGTGGCTTCCAGCATCTCTTTATCCGCGCCGATCGCGTCCTGTATGGTGATGGGCAACAGTTTGATCAGCACGAAACACATCAGCATTATAACGCAGAACGAGAGCAACAGAAGTCCGATTCGTTTGAGAATATATTTGAACATATACATAGAGTAATCTCCTCGTGCAGCGCAGCCGCAGATGATTTCGTGTTTTCGGGCAGAAACGGCACGTTTCCGCCGCATTATACGCAAAGAGCGAAGACGAAACGGTCTTCGCTCTCACGTATCACACACATTTTTTATTTTGCGTAATTAAGATTCCCGCCCTGCGAAGAAACGTAAGAAGTCCATTCGGCGTCGGTGTAGTTGTAAGTCATAAAACGAATGTCGCCGTAGCCTAAGAACGTATTGTATTCGTAAGTGGCGAATTCCGTCTTATAAGAATGCAGACTTGCGGAGAACGCATAGAACGTAGGGATATCCCAGTACGAGGTAAGCGCGTAATATTCCAGTTCCGCCACAAGCGCAAGCCGCGATTCGGTGGGATACAGACTGAAATCGTGAGAAGCGCCGTCGAGGCCGTTCAGACTGTCGTACCAATCCTGAATGGAAAGCGTGTAGGTTTCCTTTTCGCCCTTCGCATTCGTCATCGTGAATTCAAACGATTCTTTCGTGGTATCCCAGCCGTGATTGTAACGGATGGATTCGTTGGTATCCACCTCCGCGCCGATCATATAGTACGGGTTCCACGCGCCGCCGCTGAATCCGCTTGCGGGAGCGATTTCATACTGACCGCTTCTGAAATTGTTTGCCCACTGATCGCCGTGCGTCGTGAATTCGGTGGAAAATCTGCCTTCCAGCGGCGTTCCCTGCATCAGAGTAGTCCAGGCGTCTACAAGGAAGTTGTAGTGTCTGCGGGAAGCAGCCGTGTCGTCAGACGTACCGAAAGTGAGCACCACCTTATCGTTTGCGCTTATATCCCCTGCCGCCAGCGCTTTTTCGTAAGCGGACGTTACAAGTTGACGGGCAAGCGTTAAATTGTAGCCGGTAAGCGCGGCTTCCGCGGAATCGAGATCCGCGTAGGTGTTATCGCCCACTTTCCAACTGCCGTCCGTTTGTTCCTCCGCACCGTAAGCGCGAAGCAAAGCGCGTTTCGCAACATCCGTATCGCGGTATACCCCGCCGTTCGCCACGTCGTAATAGTGCATCGAATTGAAGTAGCCGAGGCCCGCGAGCGAACTGGTTGTGGCGGCTGCCGCATAAGCGGAACGATCGATCGCAAGAGAGAGCGCTTTACGGAATTCGGGCTGCAACAGAATGGTCTTATTCACGCCCGCCGTCTGGCGATTTCTCAACGCCTCTTCGGAGGACTGAATATGAATGGAGGCTACGAGATCCTGCGGAGTGTAGTATGCCTGCGAGGAAGTACGATATTGCGCCGCGATCGTGGGATCGATGGAAATATCGTCGATTTCGCCGAGTTGGAATGCTCTCCATGCGGTCTCCCATTCGGGAATCGTACGGCAGACGATGCGATCCGTCTGATACTGCCCTTTATACATATCCATATTATAGCCGTACCAGTTTTCGTTGCGGGAAAGCGTGTACGTCGAGCCCGCCTGATAATTGGTCAGCATATACGGGCCCCAACTTGCCGTCGTAGCCACGGAAGATCCGTAATTACTCGTCCAGAGTGTAGATCCCGCCGACGGAGCGCGTTTGCTCGCCTCGTAAAGATCCTCTTTCACCAGCGGGAACTCCTGCAGATAATACGGCGCTTCGTACGTGAGATTTCCGTTTTCGTCGAGAAACTCAAACGTATTGTCGAACACCACCACAAGTTCGAGATCGCTCTTCGCGAAGAAGCCCACTTCGTCGAACGAAAGTTCGGGATAGGTGTAATTCGTTACGAAGAAATCCAGTTCTTCGTTCGGATCGGTCTGCCAACTGGCGATCACCTTTTGCCATGTGGCAAGGAGCGCAGAATCTGCTTTTATTTCGGCAAACGTTTTTCCTTCGAGCGCAAGAATATCTTCCGCGGAAGCCGTAACGGGTTTATTGAAACCGTTCTTCGCAATATACGCCGCTACCTGCGCCGCCGTATAACTTGCGGGGAAGCCCATGCTGCTTCTCATGCTGTTGATCGCGCCGCCGTATTTTTCGGCGTTTTCGTCGGCATTGCCCAGCGTAAATACGATTTTATCGTCGAGATCTTCGGTATAATTCGTGTAAGGCGAATCCGCCGCAAACCAGCCCGAAGAGCCAGCATATACGTAATCTCTCGCGTTATGAACGATCATATTCGATCCGTAATACTGCGACGCCAGGCGGTTCATAAACAGCGGATCAAGCGTTTGCTTCATCGAATAAACGAAATCGTTCGCGTCGATCTGCGTTCCGTCGTTCCATTTAAGGTCGCTTCGGAGCGTGAGTTTCCAGGCTCGGTTTCCCGTTGTCCCCTCTTCGATGCCGTATTGCCCGGCATATTCGCTCGTTACGTCTTCCAGTTTCGTCGCCGCGGAATATTTCACAGCGAAGCCGCCGTCGATAATCTTTCCGCTGTCGTCGTAAGCGAAGTCGAATTCAAAGAAAGAACTGTTGAGATAATTGCTCACCTGTCTGTCGTTTTTATCCGACTGCGTAAGCAGATTCCAGTTGGAAGGGCTTACGGTGGTGTACGTTCTGTAAGTATAGCCGCTTGAATCGTCGTCGGGTTTACGATTCGGAGAGCAAGCAGTTATACCGAACGACAACGCCATCGTCATAGCCAACGCAGATGTTGCAGCGGTCTTTTTAATGTTTTTCATGCTTTTATACCTCCGATTTGTTTTGTCCCGCGCCTATCGGCCGATTCGCCGCGGGAGTAATTTACGATATTATCCGAATGCAGGGAAAAGAATCTGTTACGGTTTCGTTTTCCGTCGGCGGATTTTTCTTTCCGCCGCACGTCTTTCGTCGCCTTTCCTATTGTGTGAAACTTCCGCAATTTTCTTGCATAAACGGTAACAACAATTTCAAAGAAAATCCGTCAAAAATTGTTTTTATCGGGATTTTAAATGATTTTTGTCTATTTTATTTATTTTACGCAAGTTTGTCAAATGTTTGAACTATGTTTTCCGAAATTTCACCGATAGGAATTTTTTATCAAATCGATTCGTTTTTTCGATTAAACAATTATACGGGATTCAATGAATCTCTTTTCCGCTCTGTTTTTAGAAACCTTGATTTCCGCTGTTTACCGCATAAAAACGCGGTTGTTTCGCCCAAAAGACGAAGCAACCGCGCAATCTTTTTCATATTTACGTTTCATCGAATCGCCGGAAATCGATCAATTCCGCCGATACCGCGAAAATATCTTATCAGAATTTATCCCCGAACAGAATGTTGCAATACGGCGTATAGCCGCTCTGTTTTAAAAGTTGGTTCAAAAGGATCACAAACGAAAGGCAGAATATGCCGTAAAATACCGCTTTATCCAGAAGAATCGCCTTTTCGCCGCGGACGTACGCGGAAGAGCGCAGAGGCAACGCCTCCCCTTCCCCGCAAAGCAACAGCGGCAGCAACAACACCAGCATAAAATGAACGGTATTCACCAACCGCCCCATCAGAAGTTCGTACGGCAGGCAGATATAAATGCAGATACCGATAAAATAGATATTGAACAGCATCACCGTAAACGGATTTTTCGGCTTTTTGGAAAGATACAGATAGGAAACCACGCCGAGAAATACCATACGGGATAAAAGCCCATTCGAGAGCAAAGATACGTCGTCGGAATAGCCGTTCGTCAGTCGGCTTAAAATCGACCAGATCGCCCCGATATGCGAAACGAAGTACATAAGCAGGCGTATCGCAAACGACGACAACGCGATCCACGCCATTTCTTTTTCCGTTTTTAAAAGTTTTTTATTCCGGAATACGGCATACGCCGCCAACAGTGCCAGCGGAAACAACGCGGAAATATGGAACAAAGCGCCTGCCCCCAGCCCGATAAACGGCAGAACTTTTCTGCCCTTATGGTATTGATAAAACCAGAATACGGCAAGCACCATCACCATATACTGACGATACGTGGAAATAGGATACACCACAAACAACGTCAGCATAAAAAATACGGTCAACGGAAAATTCGGACTGATTCTATACGCGCAGTAAAAAAACAACAGTGAACAAAGAGATATAAAACATACGCGGAACGCGAGGTAACTTACGCCGAGTTTGTTGCATACGAGCATCAGGCACTTAAAGCCGATTTCGCCGTGTACCGCGTCGAACGTGGCTTTCGACGCTACCAGACGATACAGCGCGGCATAGCCCTGAATATCCGCCCCGTTCAGCGAAAAAGCATAAATCACGATAAACGACAACACGATCGCCGTCGTGATCATCTTTTTATCGCGGCGATAGAACGGCGCAACGCAAAGGCACGCTATCGGCAATAAAAAATATATCCATTCAACGTCGTACATCCGCCGCCCTCCTTTTCGTCTGTTTTCCCTTTCACAAAATGTCCGCCGGGAAAAAACGTATTTTAATTATATCTTTCAAAAACAAATTTGTCAAGCCGATTCCCGTTATATTTCGATACGATCGCGGGAAGAGATCACGCGGCAGATCGCTTCCGATATTTTTTCGGGCACGGAATCGCAAGATTTTCCGTTTTCTATCGCCTTTACGAACGAAACGATTTCGTATCTGATCCCCTCGCCGTTCAGTTGATAAAAATACCGTTTGTTGTTTTCCGGGTGCTCGAAGCGGATCTCGAAATAATCCGTTTTCCACCAGGGCGCGGGAACGTATACGTAGCCCTTTGTGCCGGCAACGATCAATTCGCCTTCCGCTTTCACGCCGTTGCCCACTTTCACGGTAGCCACAGCGTTTTTATACACGAAATCGATTTTGGAAAAGTAATCGAACGTTTTCTTTTCGTCGGCAAAAGCGGAAACGATCATCTTTTTTTCGTATTCCACCCCCAGCAACTGAAAAACGGGCAACAGCGCGATCGGCCCCCAATCGCACATACTGTTCCATTTCCGCCCCAATGTTCCGGGCGTTTCGTCCCCCGTGTACCGAAGGCTGGTACACGTAGCGTCTACCGACATCACCTGCCCGATTTCCCCGCTTTCCACCAGCAGCAGCATACGGGCGTACGCCGTGGAATACGCCGTTTTTATCCCGTCCGTCAAAATAAGATTTTTTTCTTTCGCCAAAGCGAATAATTCGGCGCATTCCGCTTCGCTCGTCGCGATCGGACTTTCGCAAAGGACGTGTTTTCCCCGCAGGATCGCCTCTTTCGCCTGCGCGTAATGCAACGATGGATGCGAAGCGATATACACGGCGTCGGAACGATCGAGAAGCGCCGAAAAATCGTCCGTTTTGAATTCGTTTACAAATTCCCGCGCGAGAAACTCTTTATCCTGCGAACAGATTCCCGCGATTTCGCAGCCGTTCACGTATTTGCTCTCCGCGATGAATTTCTTCGCCACGACGCTCTCGCCCGTCACGCCGATTTTCAGTTTACGGCTTTCGCTGCGGATGTCGCTGCTGGAAACGCCCTCCGTACGGGGAAGATACACCACCTTGCAATATGCGTTCAGATAATCGAATTTTCCTTCCCAATCCGATCCGACGGTGAAAACGTCGATCCCGTACTTGCGTATATCGTCGATCTTCTGCCCGTCGTATTCCTCCACGATCACTTCGTCGGCAATCCCCGTTTTACGCACGGCTTCCATGCGATCGCTCAACGACTGCCGATTATTGATTTTTCCGCGACTTTTATCGTAATCGTCGCTGGTTACGCCCACAATCAGATAATCACCCAGAGCCTTCGCTCTTTGCAACAATCTGATATGCCCGTAATGCAATACGTCGTACGTACCGTAAGTGATCACCTTTATCATAAGGATTTTCTCCTTTTCCGCTTTCTTTCCGTATCTTTGCCGTTCTTTTTCTTTATATTATGCCGCGTTTTTTCAGATCTTCAAACGCCGAGATCAGCGTATCGTAATCCGCCGTAGTAAGGCAACCGATATGCCCCACGCGGAAAATTTTTTCTTTCAGATCCCCGCCGTTCGGGCACACCCAGATGCCGTATTCGTCTTTCAAAACGGTGAAAACGTCGTACGCCGAAGCCGTAAGCGGGTGCAGCGGCGTAACGGCGTTCGACATCGATTCCGATACGATCTCGAAAGGAAAATCGTTGATTCTCTCACGGAAATATTCTGCCAGCGCCGCGATCTTTTTGATTTCGCCCGCAACCCCGCCGTTATTTTTTATCTCGCGAAGGCGCGCGTTGATCTGTAACAGCGTACCCACGGCAGGCGTGAAAGGAGTCTGCCCGCGTTCGCCGTTTTGTAAGGCGAGTTTTAAATCGAGATACATACATTTCGGATCGTTCTTTTCCGTGCGAGCGATCGCTTTCGGAGAAAGCACGATCACGGAAACGCCTGGCGGGCAAGCCAACGCTTTCTGCGAGCCCGTAATCATCACGTCTACCCCGCTTTTTTCCATATTCAGCGGATCGGCAAGAAACGAACTGATCGCGTCTACGATAAGGAACATGCCGTTTTCTTTGCAGAAACGGCTGATCAGATCGAGATCGTAATGTACGCCCGTAGACGTTTCGTGAATGTTCACGAGAAAAGCCGTATAGCCTTTGTTATAAAACGGCACAAGCATTTTTTCTTTCAATGCCTGCCCTGCGGAAAGAGAGATTTCGTCGAAGGGAATTTCATGAATCTGCAACATTTCCGTAAAACGATGCCCGAACGATCCGCCGTTCACCACCAGCGCTTTATCGTTCTTCGTGAGCGTGTTCATAATCGTCGCTTCCATCGCCGCCGTTCCCGAGCCCGTGAGAAACACCGTCCTTGCCCCTTTCGGCGCGCTTGTAAATTCAAGCATCAGTTTTTCGTTTTCAAACATTACGTCCGAAAATTCGGGCGTTCTGAAATAAGGGATCTGCTCCCCGCCGATACGTAACGTCTCTTCGCCCGACTGCACCGGGCCCACAGTAAAATTGATCATATTTTCACCTGTCTTTTTTGTTTTTTCATTCCTTTATATACACGGCATTGCCGTGATGCGTGATTCGTTCCGCTTCGGGCGGCGGCGTCATATAATCTCCGAAAAGATCGGTAAGTATTTCGTCGTATCCGCACGGCACCCAGAATTCACCCGATTCAAAAGGCACTTTTATCTTTCCGCCGAAAACGCGTATATCGTGCCTGTTTTCCAAAGCGTCGTAGCCCGTCATACACCCCGCGCGATCGCTTTTTATCCCGTCGTACTTTTTCGCCAGCGCGTTGAATCGCGCAATCAGTTTTTTCGTGGAAAACATACCGCCGATCATTGCGCCGATACGATGCCTGAACGATTTATCTTCTTTCGGCAAGCCGCGGGAAAACATAATCAGCAATTCGAGTTTTTTCCGTTTTCCGCAATTTTTATAAAACTCTTTTTCTTCGCCTTTCGGAGGCTGCGTATCGATCGGAAAAATATCGATGTCGATCCCGAGCGGTTCTCTTTTGCGGTAATCGATCAGAGATTCTTTTTTCACCGTACGATCGTCGTACACTTTCGTGAAATAATACAACGGATCTTTATCGTAAGGCGTTGCCAATTTCAGATGTTCCGATTTTCCTGGGAAAATCTCCAGAAACCGTTCGTAATCAGCACGCGGCATCATTACGTCCACGTCGTCGTCCCACGGGATAAAACCTTTATGACGAATTGCGCCGAGCAATGTGCCGTAGGCAAGATAATACGTAAGATTGTTTTCGTCGCAAAAATCGGCAAATGCCGATAAAATTTCAAACGCGATCTTTTTATGCTCTTCTATCCCCAGTTCTCTCATTTTTCCTCTTCTCCGCCCGCGTTTTCTTCTTCGTTCGCGGCATCGTTTTTCTGCGATCTTCTCAGCAGCACTTCTTTAAACGCCGCCACGCAATTTTTCGGGTTTAACGCCTTCCATTGCAGATAAACGTTCCGTCTTGTGGGTTTGAATACGGCAAACACCGCCACCGTACTGAAAAACTGCGTAATCACCGTGGCGATTGCCGCGCCGTTTGCCTGCATCGACGGAATCAGCAATGCGTTCAGCCCGATATTGAGAAGCGCTCCGATCAGATTTACGGGCACAAGATATTTCTGCTTGCCTTCCGCAAGGATCCAGATCGCCCCCGCCCCGCCGAGATACGAAAACGTGCTGTACCACACGATGATCCGCAAAACGGATACCGACGGAACGTATTCCGCGCCGTATAAAATTTTCACGATCAGAGGCGCAGCCGCCGTAAACACGGCGCTTTGCAACAGACAAAGATAAATCACTATGCTGTAAAGGCATATCAGGCTCTGTTCGTATTCCTTTTCGTTTTCTTTCTTTTTTTCGTAGACGAAAGGACGCAGCGATTCGATGATCGCGCCGAAAATAAAACTCGTCATGCCCGCGCACATGGCGGCGGCGGCGTAATAGCCCGTAGCGTCGTCGCCTACCATCAGTTTCAGCATCACCCGATCCGTCTGCGTGAAGAACACGATCATGAGATTCGCAACGATATAGTATTTGCTTTTTGCAAGCAATTTTTTTATCCGAGCAAAAGAAAACGTCAGTTTATGCCTGCCCTTTTTCGCATAGGCAACACGCAGCAGAACGGCAACGATAAAATAATCCAGCGTCTGTGCCAGAGCGAACCAATAAATGCTCTTTTGCAGAATCAGCAGCACGATTTTATACGCGGACACGGAAATATACGCGATCAGCATAATCACCGACGTATATTTCGATTGCAACTTCGCCTGAAAGTAATATTGCAGTATTTCCACGCTCTGAAAAACCAGCAACAGGCTGTACAGGGCGCATACGATCAGCGTTTCCCTTTCCCCCGCGTTGGCGATCAGCACGAATAAAATCACGCCGCCGATCGTGCACAGAGAAGAAACGAACGTCATCACAAGCGACGTTCCCAGAATTTCGCCTTCCTTTTCGGGATCATTCACGATTTCCTGCACCAACGTGGAATTCAATCCGAGTTGCATGATCGGCACGGCAAAAGCCACAAGCGAAGCGGCATAGTTAATCAATCCGTACCCCGAAGGGCCGAAATATCTCGCCGTGAGCATATTGACGATTAAAGTCAACAGCGCCTGCACTATTTTACAGCCGATGATCCACCCGGCGTTTTTCAATACTTTCTTGCCTTCCATTTACCGCTTATATAATTCCGGATATTCTTTGAATCGTACGTTTTCGTCGAATTCTTTCGCCCATGTTATGCAATCTTCCTTTGAAAAAGGCTTCGTTTCGCAGATTCTTTCGATTTCTTTTTGCAACGCGTCGATATCGTTATAGCCCGTAACGCTTCCCGTCTTTTCGCTGATACATTCGGGGCTGCCGCCCGTTCTGAACGTAACCGCCGGCGTACCGCAGGCAATCGCCTCCATATTCACCGTAGGATAATTTTCTTCCCGCGTAGGGTTCACGAACAGATCCGCCGCCGAGTAGATCTCCGCAAGTTCCGCCTGATTCTGCGTGCGGTGAATCGAAATAATTTCTTTCGGTAATTGCTTATCCACGGCGTCGTTCGTGCCCACCAGCACGATTTTATATTTTTCTTTATCCAGGCGGCGCGCCAGTTCGGCAAACACGTCGAGCCCTTTTCTCGATCCCCAGTCGAAAGCAACGCCCAGCAACAGAAATTGATTCTCGCGTATTTTAAATCTTTCCCTGAAATCGCTTTCCGTCGGGCGGAACACGTTCAGATTGATTCCGTTATGAATCACTTCTATCGGGTAATCTTTCAGAAACGATTGTTTCACGAGATCGGCAAGCCACTGCGACGGCGTTACGATCGTAAGATTTTTCACGCCCGTAAAAACACGTTTTTTCTTTTCGTAATTCCGCGCGGATTTATCGGAAAACGCTTTCGGATAATCGCGCGTGCGTATGCAATTTCCACAGCCCGTTTTCCATTTATCGCAGAACGGATCGTCGAAATACGAGCAATGCCCCGTAAACGCCCAGCAATCGTGCAACGTCCATACCACTTTCCCCGTATACGACGTTTTCAGATAACGGAAAAGCATTTCGACGTTTAAATAATAGCCGTGAATATTATGCAGGTGTATCACGTCGGGCCGCCAATTTTCAATAAGATGTAGCAGACGTTTCGTTGCGGCTTTCGCGTTAAACCCCTCGTTATCGAACACACGTGCCTTAATGCCGTTCAGGCGTACTTCCCCGTCGGTATCGATTTTCACGGCGCGTTCCGCATATTTTTCCGCCGCCGCGCCGCGCCCGTAAGCGATCAGCGTTTTATCGCCGTTCTTTTCCGCGATCTCCGCCAGAGCGCCGCATATTTTCCCCGTGCTGCCCTTTCCGCAGACGGAATTCACTAATAATATTTTCATTGTTTTCTCCGTCTTTCGCGGCTTAATCTCTCTGTGTATTTTTTACGTTTCCTTCTTTTGTCGTCGGCGATTCTTCCTTCGCGAAAGGCGATTTTTCGCCCGACGGGCAAGAAGAAGCGAAGCGGATAATTTTTTCCGCCCCCTCTTCCGCCGAGAAATATTTTTTAAGGCACGCGATCGCGTTTATACGCATTTCTTCCGTGTTTTCGCGGCAGATTTCGTCCGCCGCCGCGGCGAAAGACGAAACGTCGTCGCTTTCGCATTTCCAGCCGTACCCCCCGCGTACGGCGTCGTCGCCCGCGTCGGTGTTTTTATCCGTGCAGCAGAGCACGGGCAAGCCGTTCGATAAATACGAAAGCAGGCGCGAGGGATAATTCGGAATGGTGAAACGGTGATCGAGGAAAATCAGCCCCACATCGCACGCGGAACACAATCTTTCGTATTCCGGCCCGGGTAAACCGCCGATCAGAAGCATATCCGACGGGCGTTCCTCTTCAAAAAAGCGTTCCAGTTTGCCGTATTCGTTGCCGTTGCCGCAGATCACGAAAAATCTGTCGGTTTTATTTTCTTCCTCTTTCAGGCAATTCACGACATATTCCACGTTCTGCGGCTTTCCGAGATTGCCGCCGTAAATAAACACCCGTTTGTCTTCGGGGATCTTATATTCCGCGCGGATTTTCGCCCGATCTTCCGCCGAAAGAATTTTCCGTTCGTCAAGCCCGTCGGTATCCACGCTGTTCGGATTGATTTCGATTTTTTCGGGATCGATCCAAGGATTATGCCGCAGAAGATATTCCGCGTTTTTCGCGCTCATGCAGCCGATTTTATCGGAAACGGCGTAATATTTTTTCTCCACGCGGCGAAAATGCCGATAGATAAGGCCTTTCAACCCGCCCGTCGTAAGTATGCCGAGATCCACGGCGTTTTGCGGGAAAATATCTTTTAACAGCAGATACGTTTTCGCACCGTCGCGTTTTTTCGCATATTTAATCGCTTTTAAAAGCGTGATCGGAGGCGAAGAATACAGCACAAGATCGAATTTCACGTTTTTGAAATAACGCTTTATCGCACGCTTGTATCTTCCGCCGAGGCGCAACGTGTTCAGTCCCTTTTTAATAAGCCCGACCTTTCCCGTCACCGCCCCCGTATCTATTTTCACGATCTTTCCGCCGAGGCTTTCGGTTTCGGCGGTTTTTTCGCCTGTTTTCTTCGGAAGAATCGTATACACGGCATGCCCCTTCTGCGCGATTTTTCGCATCAGCGAGGCATAAATACCGTGTTCTTCATAACTTCCGAAAGCGGAAAGCGATAAAAAAAGTATGTTCATAAATCTTCTCCGATTGAAGTGCGCCGCTTTGCAAAAAGGCGGAACGCAACAGATGAATATCGGTTATACGCCGTGCATTGGCACCCGTTCGCTTTCGGGCGGAGGCGTCATATAATCTCCGTATTGCAGAGTAAGATAATCGTCGTAGCCCGTCATACAATAAAATTCGGTATCTTCAAACGGCATAAGCACGACGTGCTCCGTAGCGCTTTTCGGATAATTCACCGTAAGCAGTTTATACAAATCGTTGTAAGCGCATACGTAATCCGACGGCGCGTTGTTTCCCGAGGCGGATATTTTACAATAACGCCTGTATTTGAAATCATCTGTAAAAAACAAGCCGAGAAAACGCGAACCGAGAATTAAAATTTTTCCGCCGAAGCCGTATTTTTTCAGATCGGGCTTTTTCTTCATCATGCCCTGCAATAATTTCAGGCGGAACACTTTATATTTTCTTTTAAAAGAATTTTTCGGCACGTTATCGAAAATAAATACGTCTATACTGAAACGCCCGTCGCCGCGTCTGATCCGCGGCACCCAGATTTCCCGTTCGATTCTGTACCCCTCGAATTTCGGAAAAGCGGCGCGGAACTTTTCGTAATTCTCCCGCGACATCACGATATCCATATCGTCGTCCCACGGGATAAAACCTTTATGCCGCACCGCTCCGAGCAGCGAGCCGCCCGCGAGGGAATATTCTATGCCTTCCGCCACGCAGAATTTATGTACGTCTTTCATCATGGAAAGCAATTCGTTATGTACGTTTGTAAGATCTTCCATCAGTTTCTTTCTCCGATCGTTTTCGGTTTTTTCGGCTTATGTTTCCGGCAAGCGCATGTGCAAAACACCGTCTTTCACAGCATACGTAAAATTTCCGGCAACGCCGAAATCGTAACAATTCCGTTTTCCGCCGCCCCGCCGTACTTTCCCGAATATAATCCGCGCGGGTTTTTAAAATACACCGCCGCCATCGAAAGGCTTAAAGGCGCTTTGAAATCTTTTTCGGGGTTGTCGCCCACATACATGCATTGCTCGAAAGGTACGTTGAGTTTTTTCTGTATGATACGATAGGCGATATCACATGGCTTGCGGAATATCTTTCCGCCGATTTCATCGGTGATCACAATCTCGTCCGTCAGCGTTTTCAGCCTGAGCGCCTCGATTTTCGCCCGCTGACCTTCCGGTCTGCCGTCGGTAACGATTCCGATCTTTATGCCTTTATTCCTCAGCGACGATAAAAGTTCTTTCGTCTCGTCGCTCAAAGAAATATCGGGAAGATGCGTCCTGTAAATCCGCACACATTCCGCCTTTTCTTCTTCCGTATACAAGCCCTCCGCCTGCAACACGGCGTCGATCGCGGGCCGACCTTTGAAAAACGCCTCGCAGAGTTTTTCATATGCGCCAGAAACGTCTTTCAGATGTTTTGCCACCGCCCTGTATCCGCTTTTTACGTAATCGATCTCGTTGAAAAGCGTATCGTCGAGATCGAAAATCACGGCGCGGATTCCCGCATGTTCTTCCGGCCTAGCCGTAATCACGCATTGATCGAAACGGCTGAATTCCGTTCCGGGAACGGCGGCATTTTTGCAAAAATCAGAGGTCTTTCCGCTTAATTCCGAAAGCAGTTCCTTTGCGGAATCCGCCCCCGCTTTCATCGACAGCGGAGCGCCGCCGCCGAATCTCGGATTGATCTCGATAAAATAGTCTTTTCCCGTATTTTTTTCGCGGATCAGTTGCACGGTGAACGCGCCGCGAATAAAGAAATTCTCCGCTATTTTCCTGCATTCCGCAACGATTTTTTCGTCGTTTACGATACGGGTTTTCAATACTTCTCCGCTTCTCACCTGCAAACGTCTGCGCGGCGTGATATACACGCATTTTCCGTTTTCGATATTGCAGAACACGTCTACGGTGTATTCGTCGCCTTCGATAAACGGCTGCACGATGTAATCGCCCACTCTGCGCGAAAGTTCCGCCAGTTCTTCATACGAACCCGCGCCGAACGCGTTGATGCTGGAACTGCCGTCCAACGGCTTTATGAATGCGGGATAGCCTCCCCGATACTTTTTATAGTCGTCTACGGGAACGGGCGTATCCAATCCGCAGGAAAGGAAAAATTCCGCCGTACGGCGCTTATCTCTGCATATTTTTACGGCCGATTCGCTTGCGATCGCCACACGCGTGCCGATCGCAAGAAAACGTTCCCTGTTTTGCGCCAGCAATAAAAGATCCGTATCGATCGTGGGGATCAGCGCGTCTATTTTTTCCGCTTCGCATAAGGCAAGAAGTTGCGGAATATACTTTTCGTCTTTGATCCTGCACGTGATAACAGGTTTATCGCAAAATTTCAAAGCGGGAGCGTTTTCGGAAATATCCGTTCCGTATATTACAAGGTCCTGATGCAACGATTGCGCGGCGGAACGAAAACACTGTATCAGTTCCACTCTTCGCCCCACGCTGGTAAACAAAATTTTCACTGCCGCACCTCCGTCCCCGCGTCTTTCCCGCTGTTTGTGCCGTTGGCACTGTTTGCATTTTCGCCGTCTTGCGCGTTCGGCTCCGTTCCGATCGGCTTATTCTTTTCTTCCGTGCCGTAAAAAATTTCCATCGTCGCGCTCGTTCCGCTGCTGATTCCCTCACGCCTGAACACGGCTTTCACCGTAGCGAAAAGAATCTTTATATCGAAAAAAAGCGACACGTGATCCACATAATACACGTCCAACTCGAAACGCTTTTCCCAGGAAAGCGCGTTTCTGCCGTTTGCCTGCGCGTACCCCGTGAGCCCCGGGCGCACGCAATGGCGGCGGCGCTGCTCTTCGCTGTATCGCGGCAGATATTCCACCAATAACGGGCGCGGCCCTACGACGGACATATCGCCGATAAAAATATTAAAAAGTTCGGGCAATTCGTCCAGCGACGTGGAACGAAGAATCCTGCCGTATTTATTCAGCCTTTTTTCGTCCGGGAGCAGATTTCCGTTTTCGTCGCGCTTATTGCTCATCGTACGGAATTTAATCAGGCGAAAAATTTTCTCCTCGCCGTTTCCGCGCTTTTTTCCGGGGCGTTTCTGCGTAAAAAAAGGATTGCCTCCCATCGCGATTGCGCCCGCGATAATGAGAATCAACATCACGGGCGAAAGAATAACGATAGCGACGAAAGACAATAAAATATCGTAAAAACGCTTAAAAAATTGTCTGTAAAAAACAGCGGAAAAAAGCGTGAGCAACGCCACCCCCGCCAACACGATTAAAGTGATTCCCCACCACGTAGCGGTGAGACGATGAAAAAATTCCGTCACGATTTAACGAAGCGCTCCTCGATAACGATCGATTTTTTAGCCGCCGCGCCGCGATTTTTCCGCGTACGAACGGCCTTTAAAGCAATTTTCATATCGGGATTTTTTGCTTTCCGAGCACACATTTCGTAAAAAAAAGCCGTAGTCTCCCGCACTAAATCCCGATTCGCTTTCTATTTATTATATCACTATTATAAGGCAAACGCAAGTAAAATCGCGAACTTACGCCTTTTTTGTTTCGTTCTTCACGCCGAAACGCTTTTTTCTTCGCCCGCGCAAACGACGGCAGGCATCGAAAAGATCGCGGCACGATCTTAAAAATCATTTAAAGCGGCATGCTTCACGGCGTTTAAAAATTCCTGCGGCGTACGGCTTTCTTCCAAAATCCCCTCTCTGCCGTTCTCGAAAACGTGCTGCGCCCCCACGGCAAAAAGATCGGACAGCATTTCCTGTTCTTCCTCGGAAAGAAATTTTTCCTCCCCGTCCGCATGCGAAGCGGCATAATCGGGCAAAGCCGATTGTCCGCGGCGGAAATTTCCCGAAAGTTGCCAGGCGGCGGACGAAACGGCAAGCAGTTCTCTTCCAAGCGCGGCGTCGAACGGCGCGCCCGTATCCGTGGAAAGCACGCCGAAAATCGTAAGCGAAGCCCCCGATTTCAGTTTTCTTGCCGTTCCGAGAAATTTTTTCATATAATGCACCGTCTTGCTTTCGATTCCGCCGTCTAACGTTCTTCCGCCCGCCGACGCGTCCGTTTCGTTATACGCCCGAGCAAGCGCGTTGAGATCGTCTACAAGCAACACCGCTTCCGATCCGCCGCAGACGTATTCTTTTGCCCTCGCCAAAGCCTTTTCCGCCTGCGATACGTGCTCGTCGGCCTCGTCGGCATAGCCCGAAACGTAAATCTCGGTGGAAGGGAACGCCCTCTGCCATTCGCCGATCGCCTCGGGCGGTTGTTCGCACAGTGCCGCCACCAGCCGTATTTCGGGCGTTTCGCGCTTTATCGCCGCCGCCAACGCTTTCAAAAGCGTGCTCTTTCCCGATTTCGGCGCGCCTGCGATAAGCACGCGCTGACCTCTTCCTACGGGATACAACATACGGAAATATTTAAAAACGGGGTTGTTTCCGCTTTCCGCAGCGGAAATTCCGTCCCCTTCTTTCGCCTCGCCGTTCACGCCGCTTTGCATATATCGGGAATCGTTTTCTTCCGCCGAAAGCGGCAATAATTTTTCGCAGGGATATTCCGCTTCCGCACGATCGAAATCGGCAGCGCCCGAACCCGCCGTTACGGCGTTTACGGATAATACGTCGGTAGCCGTCAAAAAACCAAGCCGTTCGTTGCCGTGAAACGTTACGCGATCCCCCGTGCGAGCGCCAGATTCCTTCACTTTCTTTCCCGAAATCACCGCTTTTCTGCCGAAATATTCCCTCGGATCCGCCACGTTTATGCAAAACGCCCCGCCGAGCATCGTCAGTTCGCCGCCGTACACCGTTTTTTCGTAATACGCTTCTTTTCTCTCGCCCGACGAACGAAGCAGAAAATCGCCCTCTTTGTTCTTCTCTTCGGGCAATATGTCGCCGCCGCGTTCGGATGAATCTTCTTCCGTATATTCCGCCTCGATCGCCGCGCGGGAAAAATTAAGTTCTTCCAACTTTTCCAGAATCACGGGATCGACGAAATCTTCTTTTACGGGCGCGCCTCGTCTGCTCTTTTCAACGGGAGCGGTTTTCCCCGTAGCGATATTTAAAATCCATTCTGCAAGTTCGCCTTTTTTTCTCGTGGTTGCCTGCGGCACGCCGACAAACCTGCCCAGAGAGCGCAACGAAGCGATCCCGAGCGGGTTCAAAAATGCCGCATATTCCTTTTCCCATTCGCGCAAAGCGTTGTCTTTCGTCACCGTCGTATTCCTCGCTTTTTCTGTATTTCCCTTCTTTTTGCCGCCGGGAGCGTTTTCCGCCCGGCTAAATTTTTCGCCGATACCGTATCCCGTAGTTTTTCGCACGGCGTCGCGCATTCAACTGAGAATCGCTTCCGTTTCCTCGCAGATTCTTGCAAGAATCCTCACCCGCATTTTCTGCTTGCCGCAATCGAAATACAGCGTATATTTCAGATCCGCCGCAACGGAATCTTTTCTCTCTTCAGCCGAAACGGCATGCGTTTCTATCGTGGCTTTTCCGTTCAATCCCACGTTTCCGAAACTGCCTTCCGTCGTCTTGCCTTCTTCAAACGAAAGATCTGCGGCGAATTCACCGCTTCTCACCCAGCGCGCGCGCTTGCCGCAAATCGAAAACTCCGCGGCATTTTCGTTATCCGTATAAGAAATCATATACTTTCCGCCTGCCGCCGTCAATTCTCCGTCACGAAACGTAAGCATCCTTTCGCCGCCCGCGTTCGTAAGAATCGACACTCTGCACTTCAAGGCCTTCTGCGAATTTCCAGCCTCGGCGGAAGCATGATTTCCGAAAGACGTCTTGTTTTCTTCCGTCATAACGAAATCACTTCCAGCGTAGAAAACGCTTCTTCGATCAGCCCTTCCACGTCTAATTTCGTCTCTTCCGAAAGAATAAAGGAAAGTTTCGGGCGGATCGCGGGAAAATCGGGCAGAAATACGGTGCAGCAATCTTCAAACGGCAGAATCGAAGTTTCGTACGCGCCGATCTGCACCGATTTTTCTATAATTTCGTTTTTATCGAATCCTACGAGCGGGCGTAAAACGGGCATGGATTCCACCACGGCGTTGGATGACGTCATTCCTTCGATCGTCTGACTTGCCACCTGCCCGAGGCTCTCGCCCGTGATCAGACACTGCGCGCCGATTTTTTTCGCATAGCGTTCCGCAATCCGGTACATAAATCTGCGAAGCAGCGTAATCATCAGTTCGGGCGCGCATTTTTCGTGAATCTGTTCCTGTATATGCGTTACCGACACCACGTTCAGCCGCGTGCCCTGCGTGTACCCCGAAAGAATTTTCGCAAGATCCGCCACCTTTTCTTTCGCCTGTTCGTTCGTATAGGGATAACTGTGAAAATGCAGGCAATCCACTTTCATTCCGCGTTTTGCCATCATGTATCCCGCCACGGGGCTGTCGATTCCGCCCGAAATCAGAAGCAGACCTTTTCCGCCCGTTCCCACGGGCATGCCGCCCGCGCCTTTCACTTCTTCGCCGCATACGAGCGCCGCGCCGTTTTCGCGTATATCCACGCGCACCGTGCATTTCGGCTCGTGCACGTCCACCGTAAGTGCAGGAAATGCAGCCAGCAGTCTGCCGCCGATTTCGCGCGCTATTTCCGGCGACGTAAGCGGATAACGTTTATCGCCCCGATGCGCCTCCACTTTGAACGTACCCTCTTTCGGCACAACGATCGAAGCGGCGAAAAAAACGTCGTCGATCGACGAAGACGTTTCATAGCCCACGGCAAGCGTATGCACGCCGAACACTTTTTTCAGAGCGGACATGATTCCGTCCGTCTGAGATTCGTCGAAATCCGCCACGATATATCGTCCGCTCGGGCGGCGAAGCGTATGAGCATAGCCTTTCAGCGCGCGTTCGATATTCACGAAAAACGTCTTTTCAAAAAAGCCCTTGTTTTTCCCTTTCAAAAATATTTCCGAATAACGGATTATAATCACTTTCTGCATTGTTTATTTCTCTCTTATTTATTGTCGGATCCGCTTTTTATCGCCCTGCCGTTTTCACACCTTTCCGTTACGGAAATCCGCCGCCGCCTCGTTCAGAATCCGCGCCGCTTTTATCGCTTCTTCTTCCGTGGTGGAAGGCGAAAAACTCAACCGCAAAACGCCGTCCGCCGTTTTTTCGTCGTATCCGCAGGCAAGCACCACGCGGCTGTAACGATTTTTTGAATTTGAAGAGCACGCCGATCCCGTGCCGATCAGAAGCCCTTTATCGTCTGCCATGTGCAGAAGAATTTCCCCGCGGCAACCCCTTGCCGCCACGGAAAGAATATACGGCGAAGAATTTTCGGAAGATAACCGAAGAAAAATTTCCGGATCGAGCGCGGCGTACAATTTTTCCCGCAGATCGGTAAGTCTGCCGTATTCCGCCTTGAGCGAAGCGAATTTCTTTTCCGCCGCATACTCGAACGTCTTTATTCCGAATACGTTTTCCGTTCCGCTTCTTCTGCCGCTCTCCTGCCCGCCGCCGAGGATATAAGGATGAAAAGCCAACGTTTTTTTACGGATCAGCGCGCCTACGCCTTTGATTCCGCCGATTTTATGCGCGCTTACCGAATACAGATCGATGAACGGAGAAATTCTGAAAGGAATTTTTCCGTACGCCTGCACGCCGTCGCTGTGAAACACCGCGCGCGGATTTTTTGCTTTTACGCGCTTTGCGATCTCGTTCACGTCGTTGATCGCGCCCGTTTCGTTATTTACGTGCATCACGGAAACGAAAGACGTTTTCTCGTCCACAAGCGCGAGCAGTTTTTCCTCGTCTACGCTTCCGTCCTTTTTCAGCGGCGCATATCTCGGCTCGGCAATTCCCCTGTTTTTCAGTTCTGCAAACGGCGAGAGAATCGCGGAATGTTCCCCCGCGCTCGTCACCGCGTTACCGCGCCGCGCATAGCCGAATACGGCAGTATCGTCCGCTTCCGTACCGCAGGAAGTGAACGTAAGATCGTACGCTTCTTTATCCGCAATATACGCCACCAGTTTTTCCCGCGTTTCTTTCAGTTCGCGTTGAAGCGCGAAGCCCTCTTTATACGAAGCCGAGGGATTAAAATATTTTTCGTTTAAATATACGCCCGCCTTTTCCACGGCTTCCCCGTCGGGTTTCGTCGTGGCGGCGTTATCGAGATAGATCATTCGTTCGTCCTTTTTCGTTCGCGTTTCATTCGCGATTCTTCCGATCTTTGCGATTCCGTCCGCCGCTTATCGTCGGCATTTTTCGGAATCACCCGGTAAGATTCACACCGTTCGCGCCGCGTTTTTTCCGGTACACGGCGGATCGTCAGGCATGCTTCTGTGCTTTTTTCTCCTGCATCACGTAGTCGCTTTCGAGGATTCCGCGTTTCACGAATTTCAGAATATTGATCAGCAATTCTTCCCTGCATTCGAGAATATACACTCTTCTTCCGCCCGATTCCGACGTAACGATATACAAAAAGAATTTTCCGCCCGAAGGTTCCGCGTTCGGCGTGCAGACGATTTTTTTCACCGACGGATCGGAAATCACCCGATCGAAACTCGGAGAATCCGTGTCGCCCATTTTCTGTATGCTCTCCGCATCGATCCGATAAAGAAATTTTCTACGGTTTACGTTAAACACTTTTGAAATACGCAATTCACCCGAAACAAACGTGTAATCGAAACTCACGTTTATTTTTCTCTTCATCAAAAAGCAGGCGAGCCACGGTCCGCCGAACAGCGTAATCATCATAAAATAGAAAATCAGCGATCCGATCGCCGCCGCCCGATCTTCCGCTTTCATCGCGCTCATCGCCATCAGAAACGAAACGAGACCGATCACGAACAATATGGCGAAAATCAACGCGAGCACACCGAAAAACCATGTGAAAAGATTGAGTATTTTATACCTCTTTTCGCCTTTTGCCGCATTTGCGTTCACCGCGCTCTCTTCGTATAAAACGTCCATTTTTTATCTCCTTGATCGTACAACTTATAAATTTGTTTTTACCGCGTTTGCAGACGGATCATCCGCCCGCTTTTTAAAGATTCTTATCGTCCATTCCGCCTGCATGCTTTTCCGCCGTCGGTTTTTGTACGTCGGATCCCACAAACAAACGGGAGGAGAACGAATAATTGCCGCAACCGAGATCCACCGTAAGAGCAAAGGAATCCTGCGCTAAAATTTCCCGCACTTTTTCTTTTCCCGGAAACAACGGACTGCCCGCGCTGCACAACCGAACGAACCCCGCCGATGAACTTAACGTGGCGGTCAACGCCCCGCTTGCACCGTACCCCGCTTCGCCCGCCGCTTCCGGCACGCAAAACGGATCGGGATCGCCGTTTTTCACGCCGACGTACAAAGCCCGTTTCGAGGCAAGGCATCGTGCCGTGTCTTTCGCTTCTTTTGCCGATCTGGCGCCGATTACCGAAATACGAAAAAATCTTCCGCCGCGCGACCGCGCTTCCCGTTCGAGAAAATCGAGCAGAATCGCGCGCAGAATACGGAACGTTTTCGCATATTCGGCGGCGGCGCGCCGCACCTCGAAATTTTTCGCGCAACCGCTCGATAAAAAAGCCGCTCCGCCGAATACTCCGCCGTACAGGGAAAAGCCCGAATCGGAAGACAGCGAACGTACGCACAGCGGATCTTCCGCCAGCCCTTCCAGCATTTTTTTCATCGCGTCCGCAGAAATCCGCGCGTCGGTGAAAAGCAAAAACTGATTCCAGGAAGTCCCCTCGTTTTCTTCTCTTCTCCGCACGATCGCACGCAGGCGGCAAGGCTCGTCTCCGATCGAAAAAGCATAGTTTTGCGAAAACGCGCTTGTAGCATTCCCCTCGCACGTGAAGCCCGTCAGTTCGTTCTTCCCGATGCGCAGCGAGGAAAAAATTTCCTTATACGTATTTTCGCAGCGTTCCTTTTCTTTTTCGGAAAAAGGCTTTTCCGATCCGTCGAAAAACACCGCCGCTTTTGCCTTATCTTTCGTTGCGGCGATTTCCGCCACGGCGTGAAAATACGGAACGAACGGGTTTCCGCCCGTAAGATACGCAACGTTTGCCGCGGGCTTGCAATACACGGCGCCGAGCATGCCGCTTTGCACAACCTCGCCGCCTCTGCCGGAAAAAACGGGTACGCTTTTCATCTTCGGAAAAACTTCGCTCGGAAAAAAGCCTTCTACGTCGTCGGTTTCAAGCGGCGTAAAGATACGATTCGCGGCATTTTTTCTCATCGTAAGCAATACTCCTCTTCGGTATATTTCCTATTCTGTGTATTTCCGCCTCGCATAACGGCAAAAAGCAATCGTTTGTGGTTTCACGTGAAACGGGAGTCTGTCTTCGGAGTTTTCTTTCGGCTATCAGAAGGGAAGCGGCGGATCGAAACGAAATTCCGCCCTCGTAACGTTCTCGCCGCGTTCGTTAAAGCCGCAGATCAGGCTGCGATCCGATTCGTCTTTGCGAAAAAAGCGCAAAGTTTCTCCCTCTTTGCACTGTTTAACGTACGCCAGCGAAAAAAACGTAACCCGACGAGCAGAAAGTTCTTCCACCGAGAAACAATTCAGGCAATAATCGGCATATCTCGTATTATTGACGTGCATATTATGATCGTATTCCGAATTCGCGATTTTCAAAGAGAACTTTTCCTCCCCCTCTTCCATCGGAAAGCGCGCCGTTTTACCTTGCAGATTTTCCGCCGAACGGGCGGGATCATACATCGATTCGTCCGTATAATTCTGTTCGGGGAACGCTTTGGGAGAAAGCAACTTTCCCGAGGCAAAATCCACGGCGCACCAACGCGACGTTGCCGCAAGAATTTTTTCGCCGTTTTCGTCGTATCCCTCGAATTCTCTTCCGAACACAACATAAGAAGGCGGCGTGGGCCACGTGACGACGCGAAGGAACGAACCGAGCGGAACGGCACGTTTTAATTCGCAACGGATTTCCGAGAGAAAAAACGCATAGCCGCGCGGTTTTAAATACGAGTATCCGAACCCGAGTTCTTCCGCGCTCGCCGAAGCCGCCACTTCAAACAACGAAAGGAACGAAGAAATCTTCCTTTCGTCCTTGAAATCCACGTCGCAAAAATCCGTTTTGAAGGTGCTTTCGTATCTGTAAGGTTTCATAACGCTATACATTATATCCCATACGAAGAGAAAAGTCAACTTACTGGCGCCGAAATCGCCTTTTTTTCACTTTTTTTCCTCTGTTTTTACCGAATTTTTTTCAATATCCGACGTGTTTCGTTGACAAACTACTTTTTATTATGATATAATATTTGTGACATAAAACAATCGGCTTTGTGACATAAACCAACCGGTTTTCGATGCATTTTTCGGAAAAACGTACTCTGCCTGACGCAATTATTACGTCAAACACAGTAATTTTTACCATAAATTCGTCCCTAAAAGCCGCTATGTCAGGCATAATTATTACGTATAACGTAGTATGTCAGACATTATAATTGTGCCAGGCATAATAATTTGAAACTATGCGGGTACTTCCTCCCCCGCATTGAAAAAAAACGAGAAAACACGCCGAAAGACGAGAAAACGGCGATATTTTGCAAAAAAAACAGAGAAAATCCGAAAAATTCGGGCACTATACGAAAAAATCAAGGAGATACGGAAGTGGCAGATTATAAAGACGCTATTCAAACCGAAGGAACCGACGACGACGCCATTACGGGCGGCGAAGAAGGAATGTCGATCAGTTCCGATCTGATCCGCGGGCATATCAACACCATTATTCTGCGCAGCCTCTACGACGGCGACAAATACGGCTACGATATACTCAACGAAATCGAAAGCAAAACGGGCGGGCTGTACGCCATCAAACAGCCTACGCTTTACAGTGCGCTGAAGAGGCTGGAATCTTTGCATTACGTGGCTTCTTATTACGGAGAATTTTCCAACGGCGGCAGACGAAAATATTTCCGCCTTACCGACGAAGGCAGAGAGTTTGTAAACAAATCGCTTTCCGAATGGGAATATTCTCGTACGATCATCGACAGCCTGATTGCCGACGGAGACAAGCATTTCGATTTTTCGTTCATCACGGAAAAACAAAAAGAACTGGACGCGATCAAGAAGAATCTCACCGCGCGCGAAGCAGCGCTTGCCGAAGAGAAAAATTCGCTGAAAAATCTGCAAAGCGAACTGGAACGCCAACGTTCGCTTTTATCCGTACAATCCACCGCCCTTTCTTCTCAGAAATCCGATTACAACGATTTAAAAGACAAGATTGCTTCGCAGGAACGGGAACTTGCCGAAAAAGAGCGGCTTTTAAACGAAAAGCAACGGGAACTGGCAACGAGCGAAGCGCAACTGGAACGACTTCGCGAAGAAACGGAAGAAAACAATCGGGATATGGATCGCCTGCAAGAGCAGATCCGCACTCTTGAAAACGCTTCTTCGAGCGACTCCGACGAAATCGCCGCCCTTTCCGCTTCGCTGGAAGAAAAAAACGCCGCGCTGAACGAAAAGACGGAAGAACTCGGCGCAAAAACAAGAGAATTAAACGAAAAACTTGCCGAACTCGACGAAAAAACGGCGGCGCTGAACGAAAAAGAATCGGCGTTGAAAAAAGCGCAGGCGGATCTTGAAAACGAGAAAGCAGAAAACGCATTGGCGCAATCGGAAAGCGCGCTCGCCTCTTCCGATCTGATCGCCGAAAGAAACAGTCTGAAAGAAGAAAACGCGAAGATCGGCGAAGAAAACGAAACGCTGCGCGCGCAGATCGAAAGCACGCAAAACGACATCGCCGATCTTCGCGCGAAAATCACTTCCGACGAAAACGAACTTGCGGGCAAGCAAGCGGAAATTTCCGAAAAGGAAGAACACATCGCGCGCCTCCGCGACGAATTAAACCTGAAACAAGAGCAACTCGACGATATGCAGCAACGCATCGAAACCGCCCTCGCCGCACAGGCAGACGCACATGCCGCGATGGAAGAAAAACAGAAAGAACTGGACGAAGCGCTTCTGAAAATCGAAGAAGAAAAACAATCTCTTGCCGAAAAAGAAGCGGAACTTGCCGAACGGGAAAAGACCGTGCAAAGCCTCACCGCGCTGATGCAATCTTCCGAAAGCAAGATGACGGAAACCGCGCAGAACGTAGAAGAACGCGAAGCGGCTCTGAAAGAAGCGGAAGCCGCGCTGGCGGAAGAAAAAATCAGACTGGAAGCGGAAAAAGCAGCGGCGGAAGAAGAGCGCAACCGCCTTACGGAAACACAATCGGAATTCGAGGCGAATAAAGCGCGGTTCGCAGAAGAAAAATCCCTTCTCGAAGAAGAACGCCGCCGTTACGAAGAAGAAAAAACGCAGTTCGACGAGGAAAAAACAAACTTCGACGAAGAAAAAACGCAGTTCGACGAGGACAAGACGATTTTTGCGGAATCCAAAACCGCTTTCGATTCGGAAAAGAGCGATTTCGAGAAAGAGAAATACGAATTTGCCGAAAAAGAATACACATTTTCCACCAAAGAAAAGGAATACGAAATGCGGGAACAGGCGATCGAAGACAGGGAAAAAGAACTCGCCGACCGCGAAAACGCCTTACTCGAAAACGACAAACGCCTGGCGGAAAAAGAAACTATCCTTTCGCAAAAGCAGGAAGAACTTTCCGCAACGCAGGAATCGATTTCTTCCCGCGAGAACGATCTGAACGCGCGCGAAGAAGCGTTCCGCTGCGAACAATCGGATTTCGTAAACGAACGTTCCGCCCTTTCCGGCAGGCAATTCGATTACGCCGATAAACTCGGCGCCTACAACGCCGATCTGAAAGCGTTCAACGACGATTTGCAGAAATTCCACTCCGAGCGCACGGCATGGGAGGAAGAACGCCGCCGCTACGAAGAAGAAAGGCAGGCATATGCTACGGCAAGATCCGCATGGGAAGCGGAAAAAGCCGCTTACGAAAAAGAAAAAGCGAAAAACGAAGAAGAAACGGCACAGACGATCAATGCCGTGCGCGAACAATCGGCAAGCCTCACCCGCCGCGAAGCCGCGTTGAAAGATAAGGAATACGAACTGGAAGGCAGAGAAACGGCTTTGAACGAAGCGAGGCGCCAATTCAACGCTGCACGAATCGCCGCGGAATACGCTTCTTTAACGGGCGCACCCTCCGCATACGCCGCACAACCGGCTCAGGCACAACAAGCCCCCGCCTCCGCGCAGAACGCTTACGGCGGCAACGCTTACGCGACGGACCACGCAAACGCAGGCGCGAATCGGAACGGTTACGATTTTTCGATGCTCAACGAACGCGCACAAGCCGACGGAATCAAACTGCGCACCGCAGGAAACGCCGCGACAAACCTGCCGAACGGGCGCGCCTCCTCGAACGAACCGACAATCGCAAACGTTGCGGCAAACGATAAAAACGCCTCTTTCGGCTTCTTCAACAAAGGCAAAACGTTATTCAAAGCCGCGCTCGTTATTTTCTTCATCGCGCTCGCCGAAAGCATTTCCGTATTCTTCTTCCGCAACGAACTCGGCGTGAACGGTCTGTACCCCTTCGTAGCGTTTGCAGGCGGATTTCTTACGTTTCTGGTATGCACGATTATGTATGCGGGCGGCTATAAACCGAAAGTCCGCAAGACGAAAAAATGCGGATACATTTTAACGTCGTTCGTCGTATTCGTGATCGTAACGGTGCTCGCCTCGATGGTGGCCGTATATTTGAAAGTGGATCTCCGTTCCACGGCGGTACTTTTTGCCTACGTCGTACTTCCCGTGATTTATCTTTTCAACGTAGTGCTGTTCGCACTGTTCTATCGTCTGTTCTCCAAAACGACGAACGCAGATTAAACGGCGACGAACATACGCGATCAGTCAAGCGTTGTTTCGTCAGTGCATTCCGCAATTAAAAGTTAAACGCCCCGCACAGCTCTTTCGGGCATGGCGGGGTGTTTCATATATCGTCCTCTTTTATTCCAAACGAAAAACAACTTCAATTATGCTTACAAAAAACAAGAGAAACGTAAAAGTTTCTCTTGTTTTTTGCTGTTTATTTTCTTCCGTCCGTCAAAATACGGATACTGCGATATAACGAAAAATTTCCGATTCTGTTTTCTTATTCCGTTATTTTTTTAATTTCAGACCGTCTTTAAACGCTTCGCCTACCCTTTCCGTCACTTTATAATAGCCGTGCGTATACGGATCGAAAGCGATCGCGTTCACAAGCGCCACGTCGATTTTATCGCCGTTCATTACGCTTTCGTCGGCGGTGACGTTCAGCACTTTTCCTATCACGCCGATACCGTTTTCACCGCCCTGAAATTCGATAAATTCACATTCCATACAAACGGGAAATTCGTTGACGATCGGCGCGTCCACCGTTTCGGAACGGGTAGCCGTAAGTCCGCTGTTCTCAAATTTTTTCGGATTGTTGTTTCCCGAAACAACGCCGAAATAATCTGCCTGCGCAACGTGCGCCGCATCCGCGATACTCACCGTGAAGCCCTTTCTTGCCTTGATGTTTTTCACCGTCTTATGCGTTTCGCTGAGATTGAGCGCCACTTTATCGCTATCCAGCATTGTGCCTCACGCCGCGTTCATTACGTTTACGCTGCCGTCCTCGTTATAGGTGGCAATCATCAATACGGGCATGGGAAAAATTGCGTCCGTAACGTTTAACTTTTTACGCATATCGATTTTCCTCCTTTATTTCACGGATTGCGCTTTTTCTTTCTGAATCACGTCGTGTGCGCCGCCTTCCACGATACTGGTAGCGGAAACAAGCGTAAGTTTCGCCTTTTCCTGCAATTCTTTAATCGTAAGCGCGCCGCAGTTGCACATCGTGGATTTCACTTTGGAAAGCGAAATCGCCACGTTATCTTTCAGTTTTCCCGCGTACGGCACGTAAGAATCCACGCCTTCCTCGAAAGAAAGTTTCTTATCGCCGCCGAGATCGTATCTCTGCCAGTTACGAGCGCGCGCCGAACCTTCGCCCCAGTATTCCTTGAAATAATTGCCGCCCATCATGATTTTATTCGTGGGGCTTTCGTCGAAACGCGCGAAATATCTGCCCAGCATCACGAAATCCGCGCCCATCGCAAGCGCAAGCGTAATGTGGTGATCGTATACGATGCCGCCATCGGAACAAACGGGAACGTATATACCCGTTTCCTGAAAATACTTATCGCGTTCTTCGCAAACTTCGATCAGCGCCGTGGCCTGCCCTCTGCCGATCCCTTTCGTTTCGCGCGTAATGCAGATAGAACCGCCGCCGATACCCACTTTCACGAAATCCGCGCCGCATTCCGCAAGGAAGCGGAAACCGTCCGCATCCACCACGTTGCCGGCGCCCACTTTCACGCTGTCGCCGTATTTGCCGCGGATCCAGGAAATCGTGCGTTTCTGCCATTCGGAAAAACCTTCGGAAGAATCGATGCACAATACGTCCGCGCCCGCTTCCAGCAATGCGGGAACGCGTTCTTCGTAGTCGCGCGTGTTGATTCCCGCGCCCACCACATAACGTTTCTGCTCGTCGAGCAATTCGTTCGGATTCTGTTTGTGCGAATCGTAGTCTTTTCTGAAAACAAAATATTTCATCTTGCCGTCTTTGGAAATAATCGGCAGAGAATTCAGTTTGTTATCCCAGATAATATCGTTCGCTTCTTTCAGAGAAATGCCTTCCTGCGCCGTTACGAGGCGATCGAACGGCGTCATGAAATTCTTCACTTTCGTGGCGGTATCCATACGGCTCACGCGGTAATCGCGACTGGTGACAATCCCCACCAATTTTCCTTCCGGCGTACCGTCGTCGGTAACCGCCATGGTGGAATGTCCCGTTTTTTCTTTCAGCGCGATGATGTCGGCAAGAGTATCTTCGGGCGAAACGTTGGAATCGCTGGGAACGAAACCCGCTTTATAATTCTTCGCGCGGGCAACCATTGCCGCCTCGTCAGCCACCGATTGCGAACCGTAAATAAACGATACGCCGCCTTCCGTCGCCAGCGCGATCGCCATTTTATCGCCCGAAACGGACTGCATGATCGCGGAGACCATCGGTATATTCATCGTAATTTTCGGCTCTTCGCCTTTTTTGAATTTTACAAGCGGCGTTTTCAAAGAAACGTTTGCGGGAATCGCTTCCGCCGACGAATAGCCGGGGATCAGAAGGTATTCGTTAAAGGTATGCGAAGGTTCGTCGATGTATTGCGCCATGATATTTTATTTCTCCTTTGAATATATTTTTTCTGAATTAACGCCGATTGCGGTAACGCTTATCCGCGCCCGCCGTATCGGATTTTATGCTTAAAACAATCCCGTGATCACGCCGTTTTCGTCTACGTCGATTTTTTCCGCCGCAGGCACTTTCGGCAGCCCCGGCATCGTCATCACGTCGCCCGTCAGCGCAACGATAAAGCCCGCGCCCGCCGACACTTTCAGATTTTTTACGGTGATTTTAAAGCCCTCGGGCGCGCCGAGCAAAGACGCGTCGTCGGAAAAAGAATATTGCGTTTTCGCCACGCACACGGGCAGATTTCCGAAACCGAGAGAGGCGAGCCTTGCCGCCTGTTTTTTCGCGTTTGCCGTAAAAATCACCCCGTCTCCGCCGTACACTTTCGTAGCGATCGCGTTCAGTTTTTCTTCGATCGAAGAGTTTTCTTCGTAGCAATAGCGGAATTTCCCTTTTTCCGATTCGGGAAGATCTTCGCACAGCCGAACGACTTCGCGCGCCAGCGCTTCGCCGCCTTTGCCTCCTTCCGCCCATACGTTTGAGAGGCAGACGTTCACCCCCAGCGCACGGCACTTTTCTATCACGAGATCGATCTCCGCCTGCGTATCCGTAGGGAAGCGGTTGATCGCCACAACGCAGGGAAGATTATAAACGTTTTTCACGTTCGCCACATGGCGAAGCAGATTCGGCAATCCTTTTTCCAGAGCGGAAAGATTTTCTTCCGTCAGTTCGGTTTTGGAAAGCCCGCCGTGCATTTTCAAGGCGCGCACGGTAGCCACCACCACCGCCGCATCGGGCACAAGCCCCGCCATACGGCATTTGATATCGAAAAACTTTTCCGCTCCGAGATCCGCGCCGAAACCCGCTTCCGTAACGGCGTATTCGCCCAGCGCCATCGCCGTTTTCGTGGCGATCACGGAATTGCAGCCGTGCGCGATATTCGCAAACGGTCCGCCGTGTACGAGCGCGGGCGTACCTTCCAAAGTCTGCACGAGATTCGGCTTCAATGCGTCTTTTAAAAGCGCGGTCATCGCGCCCTGCGCCTTTAAATCGCCGCACGTGACGGGATTATCGTCGATATCGTACGCCACCACGATTTTCGCAAGGCGTTCTTTCAGATCTTTCAGCGAAGAAGCAAGGCACAAAATCGCCATCACTTCGCTCGCCACCGTAATATCGAATCCGTCTTCCCTCGGCACACCGTTCACTTTTCCGCCGAGCCCGTCCACGATATTGCGCAGTTGCCTGTCGTTCATATCCACGCAACGCTTCCATACGATTTTGCGCACGTCGATTTTCAGGGCGTTCCCCTGCTGGATATGATTATCCAGCATCGCGGCAAGCAGATTGTTCGCCGCGCCGATCGCGTGAAAATCGCCCGTAAAATGAAGATTGATATCTTCCATCGGCACCACTTGCGCGTAGCCGCCGCCCGCCGCGCCGCCTTTCACGCCGAATACGGGCCCGAGCGAAGGCTCTCTGAGCGCAACCACCGCTTTTTTTCCGATTCTGCGCAAACCGTCGGCAAGCCCGATCGTCGTAGTCGTTTTTCCCTCGCCAGCGGCGGTGGGCGTGATCGCCGTCACAAGAACGAGTTTTCCCTTTTTTCCTTCGGTATTTTCCGAAAAAGCGGAAGTTTTTCCGTTCACGAACGAAAGATCTATTTTCGCCTTATATTTTCCGTACGGTTCAAGGTATTCTTCGCCGATCCCCGCTTTTTTCGCGATCTCGCCGATCGGCTGCATTTTCGCCGCATGCGCGATCTCTATATCCGTAAGATACTGTTTTTCGGACATCTGTTTTTCCTCCGTTTCAACGATTCATGATCGTATATTGCTTCCGCCGCTTCATATCGACGCTTTGTACGAATATTTTATATAAAAAGAGCGCGCCGTACAGGCGACAAAACAAACCGACCGGGCGGAAAGGATCGGATCGGCGTTTTATTCGCCCGGAAACCGCTTATGAAAGCGCTTTTTACGGCTTACGCGAAATTATTTATATAAGTATATCACACCGATTTTTTTGTGTCAAGAAAATCGCCGATTTTTTTCGCGGATTCGGCGGATTTCGCCGCTTTATTTTTTCGGCTCTCCCTACCGCCTGTTTTTTTACGCCTCGGAATATGCAAACCGGACGAAAGCGCGTTTTTTTTGCGTTTCGTCCGATTTTTTTTCGGAACGTACCCGATTCTTTAATCAGATACGTTCGTCGCAATAGACGCAGCGAAGCGCCCCTTCGCCGTCTTTATACACGAGGCGGGGAAGTTCCTGTTCGCTCGTGGTGATACAATGGGGATTTTTGCAGATCGCGGAAACATCTTCGTACTCGTCCTTTTTCTTTCTGCGATCGGGCTGATCTTTTTCGGCAAGCAATTTCAGAATCAGCGCCATCCGCATCAGCCTTCCGCAACGCGTCTGCTCGAAATAGCAGGCGCGGGGATCGTCGTCCACCTTTACGGAAATTTCGTTCACACGAGGCAACGGGTGCATTACGATCGCATCTGGTTTTGCAAGTCGCATTTTCTCTTCCGTAAGAATATACACGTCTTTCAGCCGCTCGTATTCCTCTTCGCTCACAAACCGTTCTTTCTGAATTCTCGTCATATACAGTACGTCGAGATCGCCGATCGAATCTTCCAGAGAACGGCTTTCCGTGCAGGAAATCCCTTTCTTTTCGATGTATTCTTTCTTTACGTAATCGGGCAGGCGCAGTTCTTCGGGCGAAATCAGCACGAATTTCACGCCTTTGTATCTCGCCATCGCGCCGATCAGGGAATGTACCGTTCTTCCGTATTTCAGGTCGCCGCAAAAACCGATCGTAAGATTCTCGAACCCGCCTTTTTTACGGCGGATCGTAAGAAGATCGGCAAGCGTCTGCGTAGGATGGTATCTTCCGCCGTCGCCCGCATTGATCACGGGAACGAGCGAGCGCCTGATCGCCACGTCCGGCGCGCCTTCTTTCGGATGCCGCATCGCGATGATATCCGCATAACCGGACACCACTTCGATCGTATCGGAAACGCTTTCGCCCTTGGAAGCGGAACTCAGCCCCGCCCCCGCAAAACCGAGCACGTTCCCGCCGAGGGAAAGCATTGCCGATTCAAAACTCAGCCTCGTACGCGTGGACGGCTCGAAAAAGAGCGTGGCAAGACGTTTGTGTTTGCATTTATCTTCGTATTTTTCGGGATTTGCCGCAATATCTTCCGCTACGGCGATCAATTCGTCGATTTCTTCCGTAGTGAGATCGAGAATATTCAGTACGTTTCTCATAAGTGAATGCCTCTTTTTCGGTTATGCTTTGATCCAACTTTCGTCGGAAGGATTGTTTCTGAATGCGATAAGGCGCTGCACATCTTCGGGGCGGATATAGTTTTCTTCCGCCGCCACTTTTGCGATCGTATCGAAATCGCACAGGCTCACGTTTTTCACGCCCGCTGCCTGTAATCTTTCGACGCCTTTTTTCATGCCGTAAGTGAATATGCTTACGATCCCCAGCACTTCCGCGCCCGCTTCGCGCAATACGTCCACCACTTCCAGCACGCTTCCGCCCGTAGAGATCAGATCTTCCACCACCACTACTTTTTCGCCTTTTTCCAGTCTGCCTTCGATCTGATTCTGTCTGCCGTGATCTTTCGCGCCGGAACGCACATAGCCCATCGGCATGCCGAGTATATGCGCGGTGATCGCAGCGTGCGCGATCCCCGCCGTAGACGTGCCCATCAACGCTTCCGCTTCGGGATATTCGCTTTTAATCACGGCGGCAAGAGCGTTTTCCACGTCGTTTCTCACTTCCGGCGCGGTGAGCGTAAGGCGATTATCGCAATATACGGGGCTCTTGATTCCGCTTGCCCAGGTGAACGGCTGTTCGGGGCGGAAAAACACCGCCTTGATTTTCAGCAAATCTTTCGCTATCGTCTCTTTCACGTTTTCCATCTTTCGTATCTCCTTTTATTCGCAGAGAAATTCTTTCATGCATCTTTCATACGCCGCTTCGGGATCGGGCGCGGCGGTAATCGGGCGTCCCACTACGATGTAATCCGAGCCGAGTTCTCTCGCTTTTGCTGGCGTGGCGATTCTCTTCTGATCGCCTTTATCCCCGTCGGCAAAACGCACGCCGGGGGTGACGGTGAGAAATCCGTTTCCGCAGATTTCATGCACTTTTCCCGCTTCGAGCGGCGAACACACCACGCCGTCGAGCCCCGCGTTTTTCGCATTCAGCGCATAACTTTTTACGGTGTTTTCCATCGATTCGCCGATCAGAAGTTCTTCGTGCAACGCCTTTTCGTCGGTGCTGGTAAGTTGCGTTACGGCGATAAGCAGCGGGCGGCTGCCGTCTTCGCGCGTCAGCCCTTCAATCGCGGCTTTCATCATTTCGCCCGCGCCCGCGGCGTGAAGATTGCACATATCCACGTCAAGCGAGGAAAGCACTTTCATCGCTTTTTTCACCGTATTGGGAATATCGTGCAGTTTCAGATCGAGGAAAATTTTATGCCCGCGTTTTTTGATCTCCCGCACGATCGACGGACCTTCCGCATAAAACAATTCCATGCCGATTTTAACGAAAGGTTTCTTGCCGCCGAATTTATCCAGAAATTCCAGAGTTTCTTTTGCGCCCGCGAAATCGAGCGCGACGATTACGTCTTTAGCCATTGTGCGCCGCTCCTATAATATCTTTTAAATTTTCTATGCCGTATTTTTCCATCGCTGCGGGCAGATCTTCCACGATTTTTTTGCTTGCGAACGGATCGATCAGATTCGCCGCGCCCACGCCTACGGCGCTCGCGCCCGCCAGCATCATCTCGATCGCGTCTTCCGCGGAAGATACGCCCCCGATTCCGATGATAGGGATATTCACCGCTTCGTACACCTGATACACCATCCTGAGTGCGACGGGGAACAACGCTCTGCCCGAATATCCCGCGATCTTCCGCGCGATAATCGGCTTTTTCGTTTTCAGATCGATGCGCATGCCCGTCATCGTATTGATCAGGCTGATCCCGTCGGCGCCGCCCTCTTCGCAGGCTTTCGCGATCGTCGCTATATCCGTTACGTTGGGAGAAAGTTTCATATAAATCGGTTTATCCGTCACTTCTTTCACCGCTTTCGCCACGGCATACACGTTTTCGCACGACGTGCCGAGCGCAAGTCCGCCCGCTTTCACGTTCGGGCAACTCACGTTCACTTCCAGTATGCCCACCTGCTCTTCTTTTCCGAAACGTTCGCAAAGGCGTACGTATTCTTCCACGGAAAAGCCGCTTACGTTCGCAATGACTTTCTTATGAAAGAATTTCTTCATTTCGGGAAGTTCGTGCGCAAGAACGTGCTCCATTCCGGGATTCTGCAAGCCGATCGAATTGACGATTCCCGTATCGCTTTCCGCGATTCTCGGCGTAGGGTTGCCGAAGCGCGGCTCTACCGTAGTGCCTTTGAACGAAAACGTTCCCAGCACGTTGATATCGTAAATTTCGGAAAATTCCTTTCCGTAGCCGAATGTGCCGCTGGCGGGAATCACGGGATTATCCAGTTCCCAGCCCGATAAAGTTACTTTCGTATTCACCATATAATTTCGCTCCTTTGCAGGACGGGGCCGTCCTTGCAGATTCTTTTCGCGCCGTTCTTCGTAAGCACGGAACACCCCATACAAACGCCGAAACCGCAACCCATACGCTCTTCAAAACTGTACTCGCCGTCGGTTTTCGCGATTTTTTCAAGCGCCCTGAACATCGGCATCGGGCCGCAGGCGTAGAAATAGGTGTAATCGAGCCGTTCGATCACGTTTGTAACGAAGCCCTTTTCACCGAGGCTTCCGTCCGCCGTGGCAAGATAGGTTTCCGCGCCGAGAGCCTCGAATTTCTCTTTATAAAACGCTTCCGACGCTTTATTGAAGCCCAGCAACACAATCGGTTTTACGCCGCGTTTTATCAGATCTTTGCAGAGTTTGTAAAGCGGAGGCACGCCTACGCCGCCACCCACGAGAAGCGGGCGATTGCCGCTTTTTGACAGGTCATAGCCGTTGCCGAGCCCTGCCAGCATGTCCACCGTTTTGCCCGCCTGCATGCGACTCATGATTTCTGTGCCTTTGCCCACCACTTTGAAAACAAGCGTCAGCACGCCGTCCTCCACGTCGCACACGGAAATCGGGCGGCGAAGATAGCAGCCTTCCACCGTAAGATTGATAAACTGCCCCGCATTCGTTATCGCCGAAAAATCGCCGCGCAATTTCATTTCGTATACGTTTTCGGCGATCTTTTCGTTTGCAATGATTTCAGGAAATATTTTTTGCATTCCGCACCTCTCTTATTTTTTCTTTTTCGCTTCGCCTCCGTTTTACTCGGCGATTCCGCGGCAAAACGCCTTATCCGCACCGAGCCGCGATCAACTGTCGATCGTGGAAACGCAGAGCGTGGTTTCTTCCAGCACGTCCAGCAACACTTTCACCGTATCGAGCGCGGTGAACGTGGTGATATTGTTTTCCGTGGCGATCTTTCTGATTTTGAATCCGTCGGTATTCGCGCCGTTCTGCGCCACGTCGCTGGTGTTCACCACGTACGCGATATGCCCCTGACGGAGGGCGTTCGGAATATCGTCCGATCCGTCGCTGATTTTTTTCAGTTTTCTCGTACGGATTCCGTTCGCTTTCAGATATTCCGCCGTGCCGCCCGTCGCTTCGATGTTGAAGCCGAGATTGTAAAATCTCCTTACGAGAGGCAACGCCTCTTCTTTATCTTTGTCGCATACGGTGACAAACACCGTGCCGTAATTCTGCAACTTCATACCCGAAGCCTGCAAGGCTTTGTACAACGCGCGGTTAAGTTTATCGTCGTAGCCGATCGCCTCGCCCGTGGATTTCATTTCCGGGGAAAGATAGGCGTCGAGACCTCTGATTTTGCTAAACGAGAACACGGGCACTTTCACGTAATTTCTCTTCTTTTCTTCGGGATAGATGGAAAAGATCCCCTGTTCTTTCAGTGATTTTCCGAGAATCACTTCCGTGGCGATATCCGCAAGCGAATATCCCGTCGCTTTGGAAAGAAAAGGCACCGTTCTCGAAGATCTCGGATTCACTTCGATGATATACACGCGCTCGCTCTTATCCACGATAAACTGAATATTATAAAGCCCGATAATTCCGATCGCCAGCCCTAATTTTCTGGCGTACTGTAATATTATGCCCTTTACTTTATCGGATATACTGAACGGCGGATAAACGCTGATACTGTCGCCGCTGTGCACGCCCGTACGCTCCACGAGTTCCATGATCCCGGGCACGAATACGTCCGTTCCGTCGCAGATCGCGTCCACTTCCACTTCTTTGCCCACAATGTATTTATCCACGAGCACGGGCTTTTCTTCGCCGATTTCCACGGCGTTTTTCAGATATTTCCGCAAATCTTCTTCGTTCGCCACGATCTGCATCGCTCTGCCGCCCAGAACGAACGACGGACGCACGAGCACGGGATAGCCGATTTCCGCCGCCGCTTTCACGCCGTCTTCGATATTCGTAACGGCTTTGCCTTCGGGCTTGGGAATTTTCAGTTCGTCCAGCAATTTTTCAAACAGATCGCGATCTTCCGCGTTATCGATCGCTTTGCAATCCGTGCCGATAATTTTCACGCCGCGTTTTTCCAGCGATTCCGCAAGATTGATCGCCGTCTGCCCGCCGAGCGAAGCGATCACGCCGTACGGCTTTTCAAGATCCGCTACGTTCATCACGTCTTCCGTGGTAAGCGGCTCGAAATACAGTTTGTCCGACGTGGTGTAATCGGTGGACACCGTTTCGGGATTGTTGTTTATAATGATTGCCTTATATCCGGATTTTTTAATCGTCTGCACGGCGTGCACCGTGGAATAATCGAATTCCACGCCCTGCCCGATACGGATCGGCCCCGCGCCGAGCACGATAATGCTCTTCGTTTTTTCATCGCGCGAAGATTCGTTTTCTTCGGCATTGTAAGTGGAATAATAATACGGAATATATGCGTCGAATTCGGAGGCGCAGGAATCGATCGCTTTGTATTTCGGCGTGATCCCGTGCGATTTTCTGTACTCTGTCACTTCATTTTCCGTCGTTTTCCAAAGCCGTGCCACCGCTTTATCCGAAAAGCCGTAACGCTTGCATTCTTTCAGCGTTTCTTCGTCGAAAGCGTGTTCCGCCGCAGATTTTTCCACTTGGGTGATATGCCGGATTTTCGTAAGGAAGAATTTATCGATCTTCGTATTTTTCGCAATCTCCTCCTCGTTCGCGCCGCGACGGAAAAGTTCCGCGATCATGAAAATCCGATCGTCGGTGGCGTCCTGCACGTAAGCGAACAGTTCATCCGTCGTCATGGCTTCCGCTTTCTTTAAAAACAGGTGATTCGCGCCGATTTCAAGGGAACGCACCGCTTTCAGCAGGCTTTCCTCGAAATTTCTGCCCACGCTCATCACTTCGCCCGTGGCTTTCATCTGCGTGGAAAGTTTGTTGCTTGCTCCAGCGAATTTATCGAACGGAAAACGCGGCATTTTCGTCACCACGTAATCGAGCGCGGGCTCGAAACTTGCGGGAGTGTTCGCCAATCTGATTTCGTCCAGCGTAA
Source organism: uncultured Christensenella sp. (assembly GCA_905203015.1). Lineage (GTDB taxonomy): Bacteria > Bacillota > Clostridia > Christensenellales > Borkfalkiaceae > Scatosoma. The sequence continues at coordinate 88,180 of CAJKUC010000002.1, forward strand.
GCCCCACTGCGATTTTCGCCGAAACGCGGGCAATCGGAAAGCCGCTCGCTTTGCTCGCCAGAGCGGACGAGCGCGAAACGCGGGGATTTACTTCGATCACATAATAATTGAACGAATCGGGATCGAGTGCAAACTGCACGTTGCAGCCGCCTTCGATTTTCAGGGCGCGAATAATTTTCAGTGCGGCATTACGAAGCATCTGATATTCCTTGTTCGCCAGCGTCTGACTGGGGCACACCACGATCGAATCGCCCGTGTGCACGCCCACGGGATCAAGGTTTTCCATATTGCACACCACGATCGCCGTATCGTTTTTATCGCGCATCACTTCATATTCGATTTCTTTATACCCCTTCACGCTCTTTTCGATCAGCACTTCGTGCACCGGGGAAAGTTCCAGAGCGTTTTCCATCATGTCTTTGAATTCCGCCTCGTCGTCGGCAAATCCGCCGCCCGTACCGCCGAGCGTAAACGCGGGGCGAAGCACTACGGGATAGCCGATTTTTTTCGCCGCTTCCACGCCTTCTTCCACGCTGTGCGCGATTTCGGAAGGGCAGACGGGCTCGCCGATCTCTTCGCACAGTTTTTTGAACAGATCGCGATCTTCCGCGCGTTCGATGCTCTCGCTTTTCGTGCCCAGAAGTTCCACGCGACATTCTTTCAGCACGCCTTTCTTTTCCAACTGCATGGCAAGATTCAGCCCCGTCTGCCCGCCGATCCCGGGCACGATCGCGTCGGGGCGTTCGTAACGGATGATTTTCGCCGTATATTCCAGCGTAAGCGGCTCCATATACACTTTATCCGCCACCGACGTATCCGTCATGATCGTGGCGGGATTGGAATTGCAGAGCACCACTTCATACCCTTCTTCTTTCAGCGCGAGGCACGCCTGCGTACCGGCATAATCGAATTCCGCCGCCTGACCGATCACGATCGGGCCGCTTCCTATCACCATTATTTTTTTCAGATCTTTTCTTTTCGGCATAATCTTTTCACCCACCGTTTACTTTTTCGATTGTCTTTGCATATGTTCGATAAATTCGTCGAATAAATAGCCGCTGTCTTCAGGCCCCGGCGCGCTTTCGGGATGATACTGCACCGAAAACACGTTGTCCTTTTCGCAACGCAGCCCTTCCACCGTATGATCGAGCAGATTGATGTGCGTAATTTCGAGATCCGTGCCTTGTACGGAATCGGCGTCTACGGCGTAACTGTGATTCTGCGACGTGATTTCCACCTTTCCCGTAAGAAGGTTTTTCACGGGATGATTGCCGCCGCGATGCCCGAATTTCAGTTTGTACGTCTTTGCGCCGTAGGCAAGCGCGATAATCTGATGACCGAGGCAGATCCCGAAAATCGGCAACTTTCCTCTCATTTTTTTCACCAGCGCGATCACGGGCGTAGCGTCCTGCGGATCGCCGGGACCGTTGGAAAGGAACAGTCCGTCAGGCGCGAATTTTTCGATTTCTTCCGCCGTAACGTCATACGGGAACACGGTAACGTCGGCTCCTCGCGCGTTCAGCGAACGAACGATATTCAGTTTGATTCCGCAATCGATCGCCGCCACTTTGTATTTCGCGTTTTCTACGGGCGCGCGCCATGCTTCTTTTGCGGAAACAAGGCGCACCGCGTCGTGCCGCACTCCCGCTTCCCCGATTTTTTTCAATCCCTCTTCCACGCTTACGTCCGCGCCGGTAATGATCCCCATACGCGATCCGTAATCGCGGATGCTGCGCGCGAGTTTCCGCGTATCGATCCCTTCGATCGCAGGGATACCGTAACGCGCCAACTTTTCGGAAAGCGTTTCTTTGCTTCTGAAATTCGAGGGTTCGTCGTTGTATTCCGCCACGATCAGTCCGCCGATCGTAGGCGTTTTCGTTTCGTCGTCCTCATTGTTAATCCCGTAATTGCCGATCAGGGGATACGTTGCCACAACGCCCTGAAACGTGTACGACGGATCGGATACAATTTCCTGATACCCTACCATCGACGTATTGAATACGATTTCCAGTACGCGTTCTTCGTTCGCGCCGAAACCGTAGCCCATATATTCGCTGCCGTCTTCAAGAATCAGTTTTCTGTTGAATTTTCTTGCCATACCGTTTTTCCTCCGCACACCGTCAACAGGCATCTTCCGTATACATCCGCGCCGTCGAAAGGAGTGCTCTTTCCTTTGGATAAAAATTTTTCCGACTTTATTTTATATTTTTCGCTTATTTCAAACACCGCGTAATCGTCCTTTTTCAAAGGCAGAGAAAATCTTTCGCGGGGATTTACGCACAAAAGCCTTGCAAGATGTTCCGCCGTAATCTCGCCCGTTTTCACGAAGCGCGTATACAAAAGCGGAAATGCCGTTTCCAGGCCCACGATTCCGAACGGACTTCCCGCCAGTCCGCGGGATTTTTCTTCCGCGGAATGGGGCGCGTGATCCGTGGCGATCATATCGATCGTGCCGTCTTTTATCCCCTCGATCAGCGCGGCGCGATCCTCCTCGTTTCCGAGCGGCGGATTCATTTTGAAACGCCCTTCTTCTTTCAGATCGTTTTCCGTAAGCAGCAGATAATGCGGCGCGGTTTCGCACGTTACGTCGGCACCGCGGCGTTTCGCCTCGCGGATCGCCTCCACGCTTTCTTTCGTAGAAACGTGGCACACGTGATATTTCACACCCGTTTGTTCCGCCAGCCGCACGTCCCTTCGCACCTGCATGTATTCGCTGGCGGGATCGATGCCTTTGTGCCCGTGCGCTTTCGCATATTCTCCCGCGCGGATATATCCGCCGTGCAGCAGCGTTTCGTCTTCGCAGTGCGCCGCCAGCACCTTCCCGCACTCTTTGATCCTTTTCATCGCCTCGCGCATCGTCTTTTCGGATTGCACCCCTTTACCGTCGTCGGAAAAGCCGCACACAAGCGGCGCAAGGGCTTTTATATCGGATAATTTTTCTCCTTTTTCGCACACGGTCACCGCTCCGTACGGATAGACGTTTATCACAGCGTTTTTTTCGATCGCGCGAAGTTCTTCTTCTAAATGAAGCACACTGTCGGGTACGGGATTGAGATTCGGCATGGCACATACCGCCGTATAGCCACCGTGCGCCGCCGCTTTCGTGCCCGTTCCGATGCTTTCTTTATAAAAAAATCCCGGCTCTCTGAGATGAACGTGCACGTCGCAAAGCCCGGGAAAAAGAATAAGATTATCGGAAATAACGGGAATAAAAGAATCTTCGCTGCGGTAACGAGCGATTAAAGCGTCTATTCTTTCCTGTAATCCGAAATTTTTTGAATTTGCCATAAAAAAAACCTTGTCGCCGCCGACAAGATCGTACCCGAAACATATCCCGCCGCCAAAAGCACGGAACGCATATCGATTCAGTTCAAATCTTAGCGGCATCTCTGTACCGATTTAAAAATTCTATATGTATTATACACGCTTTATTTTCGTTTGTCAAGCGAATCGGCAGTCGTTTTTTTCTTTTATTTTTTCGTTATTTTCTTCCGCACCGTTTGAAATCGTCGTACAAAAATTCGCTGCGAATCGTCCTTTTCAACATAGGCAGAAAAAAACAGACAGACGAAAACGATTGACAGTTATCGGCAAAACGGCTATAATAAACTGCGATCGGAAAAACAAGCCCGCCGCAATTGCAAACGGCAAACCGAACAATTAAAAATAATTTTACGGGAGTAAAAAACATGGATTGGCAGCAAATATGGGAAACGATTCAGGGTTGGCTTACGACGACGGGAATAAGAATTCTCGTCGCGATACTCGTTCTGATCATCGCATTCCCCCTCATCAACGCAATCAGCAAAAAGATAGAAAAACACGGTAAAAAACTGGAAGAAACAAAACACGTAGATAAAACCGTTTACAGAACGTTGAGTTACGTGGCGAAAATCGCCTTAAAAATCCTGGTGGTGTTGTCTTTGGTGGCATACCTCGGCATCGACACCAGCGCGATCACCGCTTTGGTGGCTTCGCTCGGCGTAGGCGTAGGTTTGGCCGTGAACGGCACTCTTTCCAATTTCGCGGGCGGCATGATGTTGCTCTTCACCCGTCCTTTCAAAGACGGCGATTACATTGCGGCTAACGGCTATGAAGGCACGGTGGAAGATATTTTCATCTGCAATACGAAAATCCGCACGAACGACAATAAAATCGTTTATCTGCCGAACGGCAAACTTTCCACAAGCGAAATCGTGAACTATACGGAAAAAGATACCCGCCGCGTTGATCTCACCTATTCGATCTCTTATGCCGACGATTTTGAGAAAGCGGCGCAAATCGTAAAAGAAACAGCCGCCGCGAATCCGAAAATTTTGCAGGATCCCGCGCCAAAGGCAAGAGTCACCGCTCATTCCGCAAGCAGTATCGATCTCTTCTGCCCCGTATGGTGCAAAACGGAAGATTACTGGGACGTTTTATTCGACATGAACGAGCAGGTGAAAAAAGCGTTCGATCTGAACGGCATTTCCATTCCGTTCAACCAGTTGGACGTGCACATGAAAAACGATTAAACCACGCGGATTTTTTCCTCATCGCGGTAAAACATCGCTTTGAATATCTTCGTTTTATCGGAAAGCCGATCGCAAAATGCGGTCGGCTTTTTTTCTTTTATATTTTTCTTTTCGTTTGCCTTTTTGATTTTTTTCGTCTGCGCCGCCGCTTCCGCGCGTTTTGTCGGCTAAAAAGCAAGCGCGGATCAGCCGTTTCTGATTTTCTTCACGTTTTTATTCATCAGTCGTCTGCCGATCAGGCGATACGCCGCTTTTTTAAATACGCCCATTCTCTGCCCGTGATCGCGCAAAAGCGTATCCGGATCGTCGTACGCGCCGAAATCGCGCACGATCCCCTCTTTCTGAATATACGTATCGCAGCAATTAAATTCGATCGGCGGATTGAGGTAATTTTTCGTCGCCACACCATAACCGAAAAACGATCCGTCTTGTTCGGGCATAAATTTTTTCCGCAGCGCCGTAAGATATTGCTTATCGAGAATAAAGCCCTCCGTTTCATACCATCTGCCGCAGACATACGCTTCCACGAAACTGTGAAAAATTTCCTCCGGCGCAGATTTGTATACAAAGCCCGTCATCGCGCCCTTTTGCAGCCTTTTATCGATCATAAACCCGTGCACGCGGCAAGGCACGGCAAGCGCGCGAAGCAACGCCATAAAAAGCGTTCCTTTGGTGTTGCATTGCCCGTAGCCGTCGGAAAGCACCCGCGAAGCCGCGATATTATCGTCGATATTATAGCCGAACAAAATCTCGTCCCGCACAAAATCATAAGCCGCTTTCGCACGTTCCGCCTCCCCGAGATTTTTCCATCCGCGAGACGCGATCAGGCGTTGTATCGCGGCGGACGAAAAATCGAGCATCCGCGTTTCTTTCAGAAGGTTTGAATAATCCTTTTTCTCCACGTCTTACCCCTTATGATCGTAATGACAATCGCAGAACTTTCCGCCGCCCGCAAGCGTGTATTCGCGCGTAAACGCCGTATTGTTCATCTCCGCCATATCGTAATCGAACGTACACATTGCGGCGATATATTCCCGCAGCCCGAGTTTCGTCATAAGATAACAGATCCCGCACGTGTAAAATGTTGCCGTATACTGATTGATAGTTTCGCCGTCTTCCACAGTAAACTTCCAGGAATAAGGATTTGTGAGCGATTCGCTTTGTTTTGCCTGCCTTTTCAGTTTTTCCCTGCCTTTTACCGTATACGGCTTGCTTTTCTTGCCGCATGCCATCTTCGTCAGTTTGTTTTCGCACATCGCATTACGATAATAGGCACGCACTTCTTCCGGCGTGTACTTCTTTACCGCCGACAGCAAAATCGAAGAAAGCAACGCGCAGTTTACGATATTGATTAAAAATCTGTCGCCTTTGTCAAATTCCGTTATACCAGACAGAATCTCTTTATACTTTTTACGCGCCGCTTTCATCACTTTTTTCGGTTCGGCTTCGCGTAACGTTTTTGAAAGGTGTTTTTGGAACGTTCCTTTATAGCCTATCCACATAAAACGCTGAATCACGCCGTATTTCATTTATTTTTCCACTCCTCTATGGCTTTCGTCATTCTGCGATCGATGTCGATTCTCGTTTGTTTACATTCTTTCGGGTATTTCTTCGCCGCTTTAAAAGCGATTTTCACGAAGAGCCCCGCGCCTATCGGCAGCATCGTTTTCAATAAACTTTCGGGAAAAACGTAATGCGTGCCGTGCGCGTAAACGGCAATTTCCGCTTCACACGAATGAGATCTTTCCGAAAGCCTTTTTTCTATGCGGCGCACATATTTCGCGGCGTTCCACAAAGTGTCGTCTTCCGCCGCCACCAGAAGCAGTTTTCCGCAAATATTTTCCGTTTTGATCGTTTCTTCTTCGGTAATCGGGTGCGCAGCCTCGGAATCGCCGAAAATTTTCAGCGAATTAAGCATATCTCCCGATTTTTTGCTCTCCTCTTTCACGATATGCCAGTATTCGGGATGTTTATAGCAAAACGGCATATACGGCAGCGGTTTGCCGTGATAAGAAAACAGCGATTCGCCCTCGATCGGCCATTCGTCGCAACCGTCTTTCTTCCCCTGCTCGAATCCCTGCCAGATAAAATCGCTGGGCGTCATCGCTATCGTCAGCGTAATCTGCGAAAAATACGACGCCGCCGTCAACGCAAGCGTTCCCGTCGTGGATGCCCCCGCTATACCGATTTCCCGATTGCCGTGCGTCAAAAGCCACTCGATCGCTTTTTCTATCCTTTCCAGCGGATAATTGTGATGGCTGTAATTTTTCTTCGCGGGAGACATAGTAAGAACGTTCACGCCCTTTTTCAGCAACCACTTCACGGCAGAACGCGCCATATAATCTTCCGCATCGTCGCCGAGCATGGCGATGATCGCGCTGTCCGCCGCTTTCTTATTCTGCCAATACGCGCCGTAAAATCCGTCTGTTTCCGCATCGAAATGAATATGTTTCATTATCCGCCTCTTCCCTTCGTTTTTTCTTAATTATATCACAACAGAACAAAAAGCGCAATCGGTTAGACGTTGCTAACTATAATTTTTTCAACGATTTTATTGTGATTCACACCGGAAATGCTTTCGGAAATTTGTCGGCGAGGTTTCGCATATCGCCTTGCTATCCGTTTCGTTATCTCCCCATGTCATTGCAACTTCCGTAAAATCGAGCCGCTTCGGTTTGCCGATTATGGGCTCGTTTTTGTCGCGCGCGGCGAGTTCTTGCTTTTCTTCTTCGGTAAGCGAAAAATCAAAAATATCGATATTTTCTTTGATTCTGTTTTCGTGTACGGACTTGGTATAACGCCGACGCTGTTTTTCGTCTGATAGCGAAGTAGCACCGATGCGGGCGTTTTTCCGTATTTTTCCGCAATGCGAACGACGGCTTTTCCCGCAAGCATTTCGTTTGCCCGCCCTTGCCAGAGCGGCGCATATGCCTGATAAGCGAACACACGATTCGCTACTATACCGATCGCGATCTGTTACCCATAAAACGCGACGGCGGCAATCGCCGCATATTCGATGAAGTATCCGTCAACCGGCTTATGGGAATAAAATGCCTGAAATGTAGAGGTATGTCTATCGAAAATATAAAACGTTATGGGAATTTATGCCGACAAGGTGACGGAACGCTTGCCGAACGCAGAGAAATCATGTGCAAACAATTTATTTTCGCCAGAAAAAAACAAACGAAGCGCAACAAATTTTCGACTATATCACAAAAAAGGTCTTACACTACGACGACGTGATCGCGGGGAAAACCGCCGCAGACGATATCACCCCGCCACCGCAGGCTGCCATCGTCGGAATGTCGCTGATTCCCGGCGATTATTATAAAAGCAAGCACTCTGCCGTCTTTCAAGAAAAAACGGCCCGGACTTTTCCGAAGCCGCCAGAAAAAACATGCAGACAATACGAAAACATTATAATTATGCACGGACGAACGGAACAACACCGACAAATTGCAGACAAAATAACAGCCCGAAGCAGATAATATTTTGTACAAATCGACAATCTGTAACGGCAAATAAACTTATAAGAGGTTGATCGTGCAACTATCCTTTTTGTACAATGCCCAACGAGACTTGCGATTACCATCAAGGCTTTCATTTCGCCAAGTGAGCAAAAAACAAATCACTGCGCCGATATGCGAAGAAACAACAAAAACGGTATCCGCAAAAACGGTAATTTTCCATTTAACCTTTGTTTTGCATAGAAAAAGACACACACAACGGAGTTTTATACGCTCCTTTCGCGTGTGTCTTAATGGTGGACAGAGGTGGATTCGAACCACCGAAGTCGAAGACGTCAGATTTACAGTCTGATCCATTTGGCCGCTCTGGAATCTGTCCGTATTGCGTTACGCTTTTTAAATAGCCGTGGAGCCGGTGATTGGAATCGAACCCACAACCTACTGATTACAAATCAGTTGCTCTGCCAATTGAGCTACACCGGCGTGTCTGGTGCCTCAAGGTGGAATCGAACCGCCGACAGAGGGATTTTCAGTCCCTTGCTCTACCGACTGAGCTATCGAGGCATCTGGCGACCCAAACGAGGCTCGAACTCGTGACCTCCAGCGTGACAGGCTGGCGCTCTAACCAACTGAGCTATTGGGCCGTAGCGACAAAGCAATTCTTTTGCGCAACGCTTATTTATAATAAATTATTTTTACCCTTTTGTCAAGCGTTTTTCGGGCGTTTCATATAATTTTTTCTTAATCTCCGCGTATTTTCTTTCTCTCCGCGGAGGAACGCTCCACTTTATTTTTATTCGGGAATCACCTCATACTCACTGATCCCGGAGCGGATCAACTGCACCAGCCCTTCCACGCTGCGATCGATCAGTTTTTCCATAGAATATGCGGTGAAAAAGCCCATATGCTGCGTAAGAATTACGTTCGGGAACTGTCTGATATACGCCATATCGCGGTTTCTTAAAATATCGTCGGCACGGTCTTCATGGTAGATCCCGCGTTCGCCTTTGAAAACGTCCATGGCAAGCACGCCGATCTTTTTATTTTCCACGCCCTCGATGATCGAAGGAACGTCGAACAGGTCGCCCGACGCGGTATTCACCAGCACCACGCCGTCTTTCATTTTCTTCAGCACGTTGCCGTCTACGCGGTATTTTTCCGTATCTTTCAATCGCGACGGATACACGATCACATCGCAGGAAGCATAAATCTCTTCCAGATCCGTATACGTCAGCAAGCGGCTTTCGCCTGTTTCAACGTTTTCTCCCGCGCTTTCCCCGTTTTTGAAATTTTCGCCCGCATAACGATACACCTCGCAGCCCACGCCGCAAAGAATTTCAGCCAATCGCTGCGCCGTATCGTCCGCGCCCACTACGCCCACTTTCTGCTGCGCAAGAATTTTACCTTTCAGGTGTGTGATCGAATAATCGTTGACCTGTTGGAACCATAATGCCTGCTTATACTTTCGCAAGGCAATCAGAATCAGCATCACGGAAAATTCCGCCACCGCGTCGGGCGGATAACTCGCGCGGCAAACGCGAATATGATACTTCTGCGCGGCTGCATAGTCCACAACCGTATCCTCGTCGCGCACGGACAAAAATTTCACGCCATAGGAAGCGAGCGTACGCAGAAGATCTTCTCCGATCAGATCGTTTCCGTACACGGAAACACCGTCGCAACATTCGCAAAGCAAAGCGTTTTTCTGAGATAAAGGTTCGCGACTTCGCACGCTTTCAAAGATATAACGACGTTGCAGAGAAGAAAGTTCCGTAATTTCGTCATCCCATAAAGAAAAAAATGCCAGTTTCATAAATCCACCTTCTTTCAGGCAAAACGCCCGTTACGATTCTGCTCGTCGATCTTCCCCGATAGCAGCCTCTTTTTGTTATAAAAAATACTTATATATTTCCGTATGCATTATATTCTGAAAATGCGCTATATTTCCGATCGGAACAGACAAAAACAAGCATCCGATTTATTTTGCGGAAAAGCACACCGTTCGCTCCGCGCGCTTTTTCTTTCATACTGCGCCCGCTCTTCGCAGTTTTCAGGAAAATCATACAAAAAATCCGATAAATAATTATATCTATATAATAAACTATCCTGCGCAAAAAAACAAGTATTTATCTGCGAAAACAGCGATAAATTTTCTGTTTTAATCGATTTTTTCGCTTTTTCCGCAAAAAGTACGTATCAAAGTACAAAAACGGGCTTTTCCCGTCTGTTACGACGAAAAAAGCCCGACCTGTTTTTTATCCCGCAAGCGGAATCAATCCGCCGGCTCTTCTTTCTTTGCCTGTGCCAGGCTCTGATACGAGCCGACGTACTGCGGAGAAAGTTGTTTGTAATCTTTCATACCCGTACCTGCGGGAATGAGTTTGCCGATAATCACGTTTTCTTTCAAGCCGATAAGAGCGTCGCGCTTCGTACGGATAGCCGCTTCGGTGAGCACTCTCGACGTTTCCTGGAAGGAAGCGGCGGAAAGGAAACTATCCGTGGCAAGAGACGCTTTCGTGATACCGAGAAGCACACGTTTCGCAAGCGCGGGTTTCTTGCCTGCCTGCAACGCCTTCTGGCTGGCTTCCTGGAATACGTTCATATCCACCAGTTCGCCGGGAAGAAGATCGGTATCGCCTGCATTTTCCACGCGTACGCGCTTCATCATCTGGCGAACGATAATTTCGATATGCTTATCGTTGATATCAACGCCCTGCGAACGATATACGGACTGCACCTGTTCAAGAATATAATCCTGTACGCCAGCAACGCCTTTGATACGAAGAATATCCTGAGGATACACGCTGCCGAGATTGAGAAGATCGCCGGGCTGCACTTCGTCCCCTTCTTTCACTTTCAATTCGGCATTGAAAGGAAGAATATATTCTTTCTTCTCGCCCTTGTCATCCGTCACAAACACATGCTTCATATTGTCGCTGGTATCGATCGAAACGACGCCCTTCGATTCGCTGAGCGTAGCGCAGCCTTTCGGGCGGCGCACTTCAAACAATTCTTCCACACGGGGAAGACCTTGCGTGATATCGCCCGTAGCGGCGATACCGCCGGTGTGGAACGTACGCATGGTCAACTGCGTGCCGGGTTCGCCGATGGACTGCGCCGCGATTACGCCGACAGCCTCGCCCACCTGAACGGGAAGCGTCGTAGCCATGTTTTTGCCGTAACATTTCGCGCAGACCCCCACTTTGGAGCGGCAGGAGAACACGCTGCGGATAGGCACTTCCACGATGTGCGCTTTTACGATTGCGTTGGCAAGTTCTTCGGTGATGAATTCGTTCTCGCCCACGATAATCTCGCCGTTTTCGGGATTTTTCACGTCTTCCGAAGCAAATCTTCCCACAAGGCGATCTTTCAGGCTTTCGATTTCTTCGCCCGCCGCGTCAAGAATCGCACGCACGCGCATACCCATAGGTTTCTTGCCCGCGCAGCAATCTTCTTCGCGAACGATGATTTCATGCGAAACGTCTACAAGACGACGCGTGAGATAACCGGAATCGGCGGTCTTCAAAGCGGTGTCGGTAAGACCTTTACGTCCACCGTGAGAAGAAATGAAATATTCGAGAACGGACAAGCCGTTTCTGAAACACGATTTAACGGGAACTTCGATCTTTTTACCCTGAGGGTTCACCATCAGTCCGCGCATACCGGAAAGTTGCTTGATCTGGTCGATGGAACCGCGCGCGCCCGAGTCAGCCATCATCCAGATGGGGTTGAACTTATCCGTTTCTCCTTGCCGTTCAAGCAGTTTCGCCACTTTCGAGGTAGCGTCGTCCCACTGATCGATCACGGCGTTGTAGCGCTCTTCTTCGGAAAGCAGACCTCTCGAATATTTCTTCGCGATTTTGCTCACCGCTTCTTCGGCTTTTTCTACGATTTCCGTCTTTTCTTCGGGAATCTTCATATCGAATACCGAAGTGGTGAGAGCGGCAAGCGTAGAATACTTGTAACCTCTTTCCTTGATCGCATCAAGAACGTAAGAGGCCTTGGGCGCCGCGCCCGTTCTGAAGCACGCTTCCACGATTCTGGAAAGATGCTTCTTGCCGATCGCGCGTTTGTTGCCGATAAATTCGGCGTCGAGTTCGAGACGAAGATACGACTGCGGCGTATCGCGATGCACGAAATCGAGATCCTGCGGCAAACCGTCGTTGTAGATAAGTCTGCCGATCGTGGTGCGGATGATACCCACCACTTCTCTTCTGCCCGTCTTTTCGTTCAGACGAACGGTAGCGCACTTGATCGGCGCTTTGCCTTCCGCCACGTCTTTATCGAAATCGCATTCGCAGGTGTACGGCAGAGGCAGATCGTCGAATTTCCCTTCGGGAAGTTCCACAACGCGCTGCAGATACATTTCGTCCTGTTCGTGCGCCACTTTCGTCTGATAAGCGATGATCGCTTCGTTTTCCGAAGAATATACGGGCGGAATATACACTTCGCCGTTTTCGTCCGGGCGACCTTGCGAATCGTATTTTTTGCCTTCTTCGCGGCGTTTGATCGTAAGGCAATATGCGCCGATAATCATATCCTGCGTAGGAGACATAACCGATTTACCGTCGGCAAGTTTCAGAATGTTATTCGCCGAAAGCATCAAAAATCTCGCTTCCGCCTGAGCCTCGATGCTGAGGGGAAGGTGCACGGCCATCTGGTCGCCGTCGAAGTCGGCGTTGAAAGGTCCGCAGACAAGGGGCGAAATCTTGATCGCTCTGCCCTCGATCAGAACGGGCTCGAACGCCTGAATGGAAAGACGGTGCAGCGTAGGCGCACGGTTTAAAAGCACGGGATGATCTTTGATGACGTCTTCGAGGACGTTCCACACCATGTCTTTCGCCTTTTCTACGGCGCGCTTCGCCGTTTTGATGTTATGGCACTGCCCGCTTTCCACAAGGCGGCGCATAATGAACGGCTTGAAAAGTTCGATCGCCATTTCTTTGGGCAAACCGCACTGATAAATTTTCAGATCGGGCCCTACGACGATAACCGAACGACCGGAATAGTCCACACGTTTGCCGAGCAGATTCTGACGGAAACGCCCCTGTTTACCGCGGAGCATTGCGGAAAGGGATTTAAGTTCGCGATTGGAAGGGCCGGAGAACGCCTTGCCTCTTCTGCCGTTGTCGATCAACGCGTCCACCGCTTCCTGCAACATACGTTTTTCGTTTTTGACGATCATTTCCGGAGCGGAAATTTCCATCATCTTCTTCAGACGATTGTTGCGGTTGATCACGCGGCGATACAAATCGTTAAGATCGGAAGTAGCGAATCTGCCGCCGTCGAGTTGCACCATGGGGCGGATATCGGGCGGAATAACGGGCAGAACGGTGAGAATCATCCATTCGGGGCGATTGCCGCTCTTTCTGAAAGATTCCACCACTTCGAGGCGTTTGATCGCTTTCACCGCTTTCTGCCCCTGCGGGTTTTCGGCGATGATCTGCTTGCAATTTTCCGCTTCTTTATCAAGATCCACAGCCATGAGCAGTTCGCGGATAGATTCCGCGCCCATGCCCACTTTCAGGCCCGTAACGGAAGAATCGCCGTATTTTTCTTCGATTTCGCGAAGTTGTTTTTCGGTGATCACCTGCTTTACGGAAAGTTCGTCTACGCTGCCCGGATCGAGCACCACGTATTCCGCGAAATAAATAACTTTTTCAAGCGGCTTCGGGCTCATATCGAGGAGCAGACCGATTTTGGAAGGCACGCCCTTGAAATACCAGATGTGGGATACGGGAGCGGCGAGTTCGATATGCCCCATACGCTCTCTTCTCACTTTGGAACGCGTGATTTCCACGCCGCATTTTTCGCAGATATGCCCTTTGTATTTCACTCTTTTATATTTACCGCAATGACATTCCCAGTCCTTCATCGGTCCGAAGATCTTTTCGCAGAAAAGACCGTCGCGTTCGGGCTTCTGGGTGCGGTAGTTGATGGTCTCGGGCTTCGTCACTTCGCCGTACGACCATTCTCTGATTTTTTCCGGAGACGCTATGCTGATCTGAATGGAATTGAAATCGTTTAATTCGTACATTATCTTATCTCCTTAATTATTCCTCGTCGTCCGAACCGTCGTCTTCCACCTCTTCAAACAAAGAGCCGAAATTGAAATCTTCGTCGTCGTCCGAGAAATCGTCGTCCTCTTCCGCGTCGGTGTCGTCCGCCGCCTTGTCGTCGTCCTCTTCCTCGTCTTCAAACAGGGAAACATCGCCGTCTTCGCCTTCGTCCTCGTCGTCGTCCGCTTCGGAGAAGTCGATATCTTCGAGTTCCTCTTCTTTCGCGAGTTCTCTCTTGCGTTCGTCTTCGTCGCGAGCCTCTTCTTCGTCGTCGAATTCGCGGATAATGAGTTCGTCGCCCGTTTCCGTAAGCACTTTAACGTCGAGAGCCAACGATTGCAGTTCTTTCAGAAGCACTTTGAACGCTTCGGGAATACCGGGCTCGGAAATATTTTCGCCTTTCACGATCGATTCGTACGTCTTCACACGTCCCACGATATCGTCCGATTTCACGGTGAGAATTTCCTGCAGGATATGCGCGGCGCCGTACGCTTCCAGCGCCCACACTTCCATTTCGCCGAAACGCTGTCCGCCGAATTGGGCTTTACCGCCGAGGGGCTGCTGCGTAACCATCGAATAAGGACCAATGGAACGGGCGTGAATCTTGTCGTCGACAAGGTGAATCAGTTTGATCATATACTGAACGCCGATCGTCACGCGGTTTTCAAAAGGTTCGCCCGTTCTGCCGTCGAACACCTGGAATTTACCGTCTACTTTTCCGTCGGGGTTCAGAAGATTGTTTTCGCGGAACAAAGTTTCGATATCTTTTTCCGTTGCGCCGTCGAATACGGGGGTAGCGATCTTCCAGCCGAGTTGTTTGCACACATACCCGAGGTGGACTTCCAGCACCTGACCGATATTCATACGCGAAGGCACGCCGAGAGGATTAAGAAGGATCTGCAAAGGCGTACCGTCGGCAAGGAAAGGCATATCCGCCTGCGAAAGCACGCGGGAAATAACGCCTTTGTTTCCGTGGCGCCCCGCCATCTTGTCGCCTACCTGAATTTTACGTTTCTGCGCGATGTACACGCGTACGAGTTTGGATACGCCGGGCTCGAGTTCGTCTTTGTTTTCTCTCGTGAACACTTTCACGTCCACTACCACGCCGCCTTCGCCGTGAGGAACACGCAAAGAAGTATCGCGCACTTCCCTCGATTTTTCGCCGAAGATCGCGCGAAGCAATCTTTCTTCGGGCGTGAGTTCCGTTTCGCCTTTCGGGGATACCTTACCTACGAGAATATCGCCGCTCTGCACTTCCGCGCCGATACGCACGATACCGTCTTCGTCCAGATCTTTCAGCGCGTCGTCGCCCACGTTCGGGATATCGCGCGTGATTTCTTCGGGGCCGAGTTTCGTATCTCTCGCTTCCGTTTCGTGTTCTTCGATATGGATCGAAGTGAACACGTCGTCCTGCACCAGTTTTTCGGAAAGCAGAATAGCGTCTTCGTAGTTGTAGCCTTCCCATTCCATGTAGCCGATAAGAATATTCTTACCGAGGGCAAGTTCGCCGTTGTTCGTGGAAGGGCCGTCGGCAATGATCTCGCCTTTCGCCACTCTGTCGCCCGTGGAAACGATCGGGCGCTGATTGAGGCAGGTGCCCTGGTTGGAACGCTCGAACTTCTTCAAAGGATATTCGTCGATCGTGCCGTTATCCTCGCGCACTTTGATCATATTGGAGCAACAAGCCACCACTACGCCCGCTTCTTTCGCCGTCACCATAACGCCGGAATCGCGCGCGATCGCGCCTTCGATACCCGTAGCCACGATGGAAGATTCCGTCTTTAAAAGAGGCACTGCCTGACGTTGCATGTTCGAGCCCATCAAAGCGCGGTTGGTATCGTCGTTTTCGAGGAACGGAATCAGCGCGGTAGCCACGGAGACGAGTTGCTTGGGCGATACGTCCATGTAATCGATCTTTTCGCGGGGCATTTCCGTAATCAGATCCTGATGGCGGCAGCCTACGCGTTCGTGTACGAATCTGCCTGTTTCGTCCAGAGGTTCGTTCGCCTGCGCCACGATGTAGCGGTCCTCTTCGTCCGCCGTAAGGTAATCTACGTGATCGGTAACGATTCCCGTATCTTTATCCACTCTGCGGTACGGGCTCATGATAAAGCCGTACTCGTTCACTTTCGCGAACGTGGCAAGCGAGGAAATCAGACCGATGTTCTGACCTTCGGGCGTTTCGATCGGGCACATACGCCCGTAATGCGTGTGGTGAATATCGCGGACCTCAAAGGTGGCGCGATCTCTGTTCAAGCCGCCGGGGCCGAGCGCGGAAAGTTTACGTTTGTGCGTAAGTTCGGCGATCGGGTTGGTCTGATCCATAAACTGGGAAAGTTGCGAAGAGCCGAAAAATTCGCGGATCACTGCGGATACGGGACGGATATTGATCAATCCCGACGCGGTGACTTCCATGGGATCCTGCGTCGCCATTCTTTCCTTGATCAGTCTTTCGAGACGGGAAATACCCACGTGCAACTGATTTTGTAAAAGTTCGCCTACGGAACGTACGCGGCGGTTGCCGAGGTGGTCGATGTTATCGATCGTGCCGATTCCGTATTTCAGATCGAGGTTGGTGGAAACGGAAGCCACGATATCGTCCACCGTAACGTGCTTGTGGCACAGTTTGTCCGTCAGAGGACGGATTTCTTTCTTTTCTTCCTTCGTGGGAACGGGCACTTCGCGGGAAAGAATCTCGTGGAACAATTTGCAGGCGGTAACGAATTTTCTTCTGTTGTCGCGGCGTTTTTCGCGATTCTTCTTCTCTTCCTGCTTCTCGTCCTCTTCCACGGGCTTTTCTTTCGTGTAATACAAGGCGTCGATTTCGTTCACGAACTGCTCCGCCACTTCTTCCACGCTCGATTCCGCGCAAGCGGCGGCAATCGTTTTCGAGAAAACGTAGTTCGGATAATATACGGTGGGCAGCAAGCCGAAATCTTTCGCGCGCGCCTGCAAAGGTATATCGGAAAGCGCGGAGAAATCAACGGTGTTGTTCGCGATGATCTTGTGGCGGATTTCGCCGTCTTCGGGATCGTTCACCAGAACGTACACTTCGTTCACGCCGGCGTTCTGAATTTCGCGCGCTTTCGCTTCGGAAATTTTTTCGCCCGCGTTCGCCATGATTTCGCCCGTTTCGGGGTTCACGATGTCGTCCGCAACGATCTGCCCCGGCAATCTGTACGCGAGGTTGAGTTTTTTATTGTATTTATATCTGCCCACTTTCGCCACGTCGTAACGGCGGGAATCGAAGAACAGATTATAAAGATGCGTACGCACGGAATCTTCCGTGGGCACTTCGCCCGGGCGCAGACGGCGATACAGTTCGATCAGGCCGTCCGATTCCGATTTCGTGGTGTCTTTCGCCACGGTTTCGCGAATCATCTTGTCCCCGGGGAACAACTGCTCGATCGCGTGATCCGAGCCGAAGCCCAAAGCGCGGAGAAGCACCGTAACGCAAAGTTTTTTCTTTCTGTCCACACGAACGTACAGCGTATCCTGCGCGTCCTGTTCCAGTTCGAGCCATGCGCCTTTATTGGGCATGACGGTGGTGGTGAACATTTCCTTGCCCGTCTTATCTTTCTCGGAAGCGTTGTACACGCCGGGAGAACGCACGAGTTGGGAAACGATGACGCGTTCCGCGCCGTTGATGATGAAAGAGCCGTTCTCCGTCATCTTGGGCATATCGCCCATGAACACTTCCTGATCGACCACTTCGTTTTTCACCTTGTTCACAAGGCGCACCTTCACGCGCAGCGGAAGGGAATACGTAGCGTCGCGGTTGCGGCATTCTTTTTCGTCGTACTTAGGCTTATCGCCGAAACGGTGATCGAGAAAGTACAGTTCAAAGTGATCCGAATAGTCGGTGATGGGCGAGAAGTCCTCGAAAACTTCGCTGATCCCCTCTTCGATAAAGGATCTGTAACTTTCTTTCTGAATCTCGACGAGTTCGGGAATATCGATCACTTCGTTGATCTTGCCGAACTTACGTCTTTCGTTCTTACCGTACTTGCAAATAGGTAAATCCATCGGTTTAAATTGCTCCTTATTCGTAGTTGAGGCGATTTACCGAGTATATCTTTTCATCGATAAAAATCAATTTTTTGCGTTTGGGTTACTTTTTTCTCGTTCTTTGCTTTACTTTTTCGCGCCGTTTTGCTATAATAGGCGGGTAAACGGAAGTTCTTCGGCAAAAACGCCTTGAAAAATACGCTTTACCGCATATCCGGATCCCGTTTTCCGCCCCGTTTCCGAGGGGAAATCTTTCTTCGGAAGGCCTCGCACGCGAGAGTAACGCATAATAATACATTATCTAATTATACCGAAGGAAAATAAAGATGTCAAGCGTTTTTTGAATCTTTTCCCTTCTTCGGAAAAATTTTTTTTGAATTTCGGGTTTTTTCTTCCTTTTTTCGCTTTTTCCGGTTGTTTTCGCGCAAAAAAATCAATAAAGGTGACAATATGAGAATCGACAAATTTTTAAAAGTATCGCGCATTTTAAAACGCCGTACGGTGGCGCAGGAAGCCTGCGGCGCGGATAAAATTCTGCTCAACGGCAAAAGCGCGAAAGCCTCCGCCCGGGTGAAAGAAGGCGATATTATCGAAATTCTCTTCGCGGGCGGATCGCTGAAATGCCGCGTTCTTTCCGTGAAAGAAACGGTGAAAAAAGACGAAGCGGCCTCTTTGTACGAGGTGATCGCATGAACGGAGATACACTCTCATCCGCTTCCCGCGGAATAGAAAAAATAACGGCGATCGTCTGCGCGGCGGGAAAAGGCAGCCGCGCGGGCTTCGGCTCGAACAAAGTGCTGAAAGCCATTCAGGGAATATCCGTGCTCGAACGCACGATCTGCGCGTTCGTCGGCGCGAACGTAAACGAAATCGTCGTCGCCGCTTCGCCGTGCGATCGTGGCGAAATAGCCCCTCTTTGCGCCAGATACGGCGCGATACTTTCCGAAGGCGGAGAAACGAGATTTTTATCCGTATATAACGCGCTGAAAAAAGCGACGGGCAATATCGTGCTCGTTCACGACGGCGCAAGACCTTTCGTTACGTCGGAAACGATCGCGCACTGCATAGAATCCGTGAGAACTTACAAAAGCGGCGTTTGTGCCGTTCCCGCCACGGATACGCTTGCCTCGGCGGACGAACGCGGGCGTATCCTTTCCTACCCCGATCGTTCGCGCACCTATCGGATTCAGACGCCGCAGGGATTTTACCGCGACGAACTTTCTTCGGCATACGAAGCGGCTTACCGCGACGGAAAACGCGATTTCACCGACGATTCTTCCGTGTACGCGGCATACGTCCGCGCGCCGAAACTTTGCGACGGCGACGAATCCAACGTAAAACTCACCTATGCCGAAGATTTTCGGGCGGCGTTTTCGCGTACGGGAATCGGCGTGGACACGCACGCTTTCGGCAAAAAACAGGATTATATTCTGCTCGGCGGAGTGAAAATTCCCTCCGAATCCGGACTGATCGCGCACAGCGACGGCGACGTGCTTGCGCATGCCGTATGCGACGCGCTTCTTTCCGCCGCGGGATTGTACGATATCGGGCATTATTTTCCCGATACCGACGAACAATGGAAGAACGCGGATTCCATGAAAATGCTCGGCAACGTTCTTTGCCTCGTGAAGGAACAGGGCTTCGCCCCCGCGAACCTTTCCGTGGCGATACAGGCGGAAAAGCCGCGCCTTGCCCGTTATATCGACGAGATCAGATCTTCCCTTGCCTCCGCCCTTTCTCTGCCCGTTTCCGCCGTGGGAATTTCCGCGGGAACAAACGAAAAACTCGGCTATATCGGCGAAGGAAAAGGCATCACCGTAAACGCCGCCGTGCTCCTGAAAAATATATAAAACCGAAAGCGCCGCTTTGGCTCTTTCCAGCGGAAAAACACTTTCGCAAACAGCGTTTTCAATCAACTTGCAACGGCGGCATCGCTCCGCCGGAAGAGGTAGTATCATGGCACAAAAAACCACTCAGTACGTATGCAGCGAATGCGGCTACGCCGCGCCCAGATGGCTGGGAAAATGCCCCTCCTGCGGCGCGTTCAACACCATGCAGGAAGAGATCGTCGCCCCCGCGCCCGCCGCTTCTCCGCGCCCCTCGAAAAACGCCGCAAGCCGTTCCGCGTTCGCCCTTTCCGGCGGCAAAGCGCGCCCGCTTTCGGAAGTGAAATACGAAGAATTTCAGCGCGTTTCCTCGGGAATTTCGGAACTCGATTCCGTTCTCGGCGGCGGTATCGTAAAAGGCTCGCTCGTACTGCTCGGCGGCGATCCGGGCATCGGCAAAAGCACCCTTTTAACGCAGACGGCGGCGCACCTTTCAAAAAATCATAAGGTGCTTTACGTATCGGCGGAAGAAAGTTGTTCGCAGGTGAAAATGCGTTGCGAACGGCTGGGTTTATCTTCCGATTCCCTGCTCCTTTTAAACGAAACCAATCTGGAAGCGATCGAGGAATCGCTGGATGGCGTAGAATACGCCGTGATCGACTCCGTACAGGCGATTTATACCGACGCGCTTTCGTCCGCCGCCGGCAGCGTAGGGCAGGTGCGCGAATGTGCGGCTTCCCTGATGCGCATCGCGAAAAGCCGCGGAATCACCTTTTTCATTATCGGACACGTAACGAAAGAAGGCTCTCTCGCGGGGCCGAAAGTGCTGGAACACATTATGGACACCGTGCTCTATTTCGAGGGCGAACAGGAAGAAAATTACAAACTTCTCCGCGCCGTGAAAAACCGTTTCGGTTCGGCGCAGGAAGTTGGCGTTTTCGAGATGACGGAAAAAGGACTGAAAAGCGTAACGAGCCCTTCCGATCTCTTTCTTTCCGATACGCGCGGCGTGGCGGCAGGCAGCGTCGTCACCCCTTCCGTAAGCGGAAACCGCTGTATGAGCGTGGAGTTGCAGACGTTGATCTCGCGCACGGCTTACGGCTTGCCCCGCCGCATGTCGCTCGGGATCGATTACAACAAACTTGTGGTGCTGATCGCCGTGCTGGAAAAACGTTGCGGCATCCCTTTCTACCAATCTGACGTATACATCAACGCGATGGGCGGAATACGCCTTTCCGAACCGAGCGTGGATCTTGCCGTATGCGCGGCACTCGCAAGCGCCGCGGCAGACGTGCCGATCGATAAATACACGGCGGTGTTCGGCGAAGTGGGGCTGACGGGAGAAGTGCGTTCTGTGTCTTTCGCCGAAAAGCGGGTGAATGAATGTATCAAAACGGGATTCAAGAAAATCATTCTGCCCGCAAAATGCATGAACGCCTGCCGCAAATACGCCGATAAAATCACGCTTGTTCCCGTTTCGTACACAAACCAGATGATTAAAGAACTGGGGCTTCGCGCAAAACAGAGCGAAACGGTGACGTTCGGATCTTCCGCGCCTGCCGCTCCCGCTTTTCAAAAGCAATAAAGGAAACGACGACGGGGCGGCAGAACGGCGCGCCACGCCGTAAAAACGTAAAATTTAAGGGAAAGCGAAAACCGACTTGCTTTCCCTTTTTATTTTCCGTGCCGCTTAATTCTTCGCGCCGCCGCCCCGCCCGTCTGCCCGATCGATGAATTTCGCCTTGTTTTCCGGGCGTTTTTTCCGCCTCAGCCGAGCAGACCGCACCGACAAAAAACGGTGATCGTAACAAGCAGAAACGTCACGGAATAATACATCATGATAAACATTCCCGCACCGAATTGCGCCCGTGAAAATTCGGAAGCCTCCCGTGAGTTTTCTGTCTTTTTGAAAATTCCCGTTTTCCGCGCCACGCGCAGAAAATACTTGCCGAGGAAAATCCCGCCGAACGCTACGCCGATTACGCAGATCAGCACGGGCACGGCAAGAATCGTGGCTTCGTCGAATTCTTTCGGGCAGGAGCCGGAAAAGAACGAAATCAAAGATACGGCGAAACAGAGCAGAACCGGCGCCGCGGTTTTCATTTCCAGCCGAAACAGCGACTTTTCCGCCGCCTGTTGCTTTTTCTTGCGATCGGGATCTTCTTCTTCGGGAATCGCTATTTTTTCCGCCCGCGAGGAAAACTTCTTTATTCCCGCAATCAACGCGACGGTAGACAGAATGAACGACAGGCAGACCACAACATCGAGAAAGACGTTCAAAAAAGTTTTCATGCCGTTTTCCTGCCTTCGTTTCAAAAAATTTCGGAAGGATCCGAAACAATGCGGCTTGCGCCGTGCGCCGCAAGAAAATCTTTGTCTTTGAATCCCCAGCACACGGAAATGCACGGCAGGCGAGCGTTTTTCGCCGTTTCGATATCCACTTCGGAATCTCCGATATACACGGCGTTTTTTCCGCCGAGCGTTCCGATGGCGGCAAACACGGAATCGGGCGCGGGCTTCTTTCGTATTCCCGCAGCCTCGTTTTCGCCGATCGCCACGCCCACCAGCGAGCCGAAATAACGACGGCAAAGTTCTTTCGTGGCAAAATCCGCCTTATTCGACACCACGGCGGTTTTCTTTCCCGCCGCGCACAGCCTTCTCAGCATTTCTTCCACGCCCGCGTACGGCGCGGTGTGATCGGATAAATGTTTCGCGTAATGCTCTTTGAAATACCCGAACGCGGTTTGAAATTTTTTCTCTTCCGCCGCGCTTTCCGTCCCGCTCTCTTTCATATCCAGCGCTCGGAGCATCAATAATCTTATGCCGTTGCCCACGAACGAACGTACCTCGTCTTTCGTCCGTTCTTTATGCCCCGCAAAGCGCATTGCCGCGTTTACGGAAATCGTAAGATCTTCCAACGTATTCAGCAGCGTTCCGTCGAGATCGAAAACGTATGTATCGTAATTTTCGTAAATCATATTTTCACCTGTGCGCATATATTCAGCCGAGCGCTTTTTTCACGGCGGCAAGAAACGAGGCGCGGTTATCGCTGCCCGTTTTGACGTAAATCGCGGAAATGTAATTTCTCGCCGTTCCCTCCGAAAGTTTCAGCGCGGAAGAAATCTGCCGATTCGTAAAACCTTCGTACATCATCAGCGCGATTTCCGTTTCTCTTTCCGATAAGGAAAACGCGCGTTTCAGACGGATTTCGCGGTTTGAAGATACGTCTTTCGCCGCGTCCGCGATCCGCTTCGCTATTTTCGCGGGCAGAATCGTATCCCCCGCACAGGCGTTTTTCACGGCGTCGATCAGAGCGGAAGAACCGATGTCTTTCAGCAGATACCCCGAAGCCCCGTGATTGATCGCGTTCAGAATATAATCGCTGTCGTCGAACGTGGTGAGCACGATCACTTTCGTTTCGGGAAATTCCGCCTTGATCCGCTGCGTTGCCACCACGCCGTTCATATTCGGCATGCGGATATCCATCAGCACCACGTCGGGGCGGTATACGCGGCATTTTTCTATCGCCGCCGCGCCGTCGGCGGCAATCCCCGCCACTTCGATTTCTGCGTCCGTTTCCAGCACGCTTTTGATTCCTTCCGCCAATATCGTCTGATCGTCGACGATCAGCACCTTGATTTTCTCTGCCATTTCTTTCATCTCCCGTCCGCAAGACGTTCCGTATCCGCTTCCGTGTCTTTTCCGCGCCGATCCGTTTTTTCCGCCGCTTTTCCGTCGCTTGTTCCGTCTTGCGTTTCCGCCGCGGGCACAACGATCGCTATTTCAAAACCGCCCTCTTCGTCTCCCGTAAAAGTCACGCTTCCGCCGAGGCTTTTCGCACGTTCTTCCATACCCGTCAGGCCGAACCCTTTTTTAAAGTTTTTCGCCACGCCTCTTCCGTTATCCGAAAGCAGAAAACCGATTTCGCCGTCGCGTTTTTTACACTCGAAATAAAACGCCGTCGCGCCGCCGTGGCGAAGCCCGTTGGAGATTCCCTCTTTCAGCGAATTGCACAGGAAACGGAATACGGCAGGCGACACGTCCGCGTCGTCCACGTCGAAACGGATCGCTATCCCCGTGCCGTCGCACGATTCGCGCACGATCGCGAGAAGCGCCTCTTTCAAAGTGACGTTTTCCTGCGCGCCGGAAAGAAGGTGAACGCTTTCGCGCAGTTCTTCCAGCGCATGTTTCGCCTGCAGATTCGCCGCAACGATACGATTTTTCGCCTCCGCGGGATTCTTATCGATCACGAGTTTCGCCGCCTCCGTCTGCATGATCACCGTGGTGATCGAATGCCCCGCCGTATCGTGAATATCCTTGGCGATCCGTTGCCGCTCTTCGATCGCGGTGGCTTCCGCGAGATCCGCATATGCTTTTTCGAGGCGTTCATTGCTTTCGTCGAGCCTGCGGAGCGTTTCCGAAAGGCGCACGGACTGTCTGTAAAAACGCACTCCGAACGTTACGGCAATAAAATGCACGCATAAGATCACGAGATCGTTGAACGACTGCGCCAGAACGCCCCACATCGATCCGCTCGTTTCCCTGATAAGCCCCGATACCCACATCGTTACGATGTACACCACAAGCGAGACAAAACACCCGAGAAACGAAGCGGTCATTTTTTCCGCGCTCAGGTAATAATCCGTAAGAATAATCATATACAGCGTGGAAAGGTATCGGCTGCCCGTTACCGCGGTGAGAAAAAACGCCGCAATGCCGTCGAGGCAATAACACCAGAGTTTCGCCCTGAATTTTTTCAGAGCCGCAATGCGCACGATTTCCGCCGCAGTGAGCGTCAGCACGGAAACGCAGACGACGGCAAGCCCCGCGTACGCATGCTCTCTGCGCGCATACGCGATCTGCGGAATCAGAATAAACGATTCGATCACCAGCATAAAAACGAACAGCATAATTTTTCCGAGCAAAAAATACGTGGACGCGTTTCGCCAGTCGAGAGATTCCAGAAGCGCGCGCACGGCGTTCTTTTCTTTTTTCGCGTTCTCTTTTTCTTCTTCGCCGTTACTCTGCACCGTTTCGCTCTTCTTTTCCCGTTCGTCCGCTTCGTACGCGGCAATATCCGCAGGCTCTTTCGGAAAAATTCCGCCACGAGCAGACGATTCACCGCGTTTTTCGTTTTCTTCGTATTTTGTTTCCGATTTTGTTTCCGTATTTTTTTTCATGCCGTTTTCCCGCACGCCGCCGCTCTCTCATTTTTTCGTGTGTCCGGCGCGACTCTTTCTATCGTGTGTGCGGAAAAAATCCGTTTTTGCACGACGGGCGCACGATACTTCTGTTTTTTACGAAAATATTTTAACACACGTTTTCACAAAAATATTTTAACACACGGCAAAAAAAAAGTCAACGATCTGCCCGCTTTAAGAACGGCGATAGTCGAAAATACGGCAGCATTTTTTCTCCTCTTTCATCTTTTTTCAGATTTTTCGGAATTTTCCTTAGCATTTTCGTTTACCGCGACGGTAAAAAAGTGTATAATAAATATTGAAAAAATGAATTTTTACGGAGGCTGAAATTATGGCTCATGCAACTGAAAAATATTTCAACGACGTCGTTGCTTCGATTGTGGACGTCGTGAAATTCGATACTTCTTTAAAACCCGCCGAGGGCGATTGCCCTTTCGGCAAAGAAACGGCGGACTGCCTGCATTATTTTCTCGATCTCGCTTCAAAAATGGGATTTGAAACGCACAATTACGACAACTATGTCGGCGAAGTGATCTTCGGCGAAGGAAAGCCCCTCGCCATTCTCGCGCACCTCGACGTAGTACCGGCGGGCGACGGCTGGTCGCATCCTCCTTTCGGCGGAGAAATCGACGACGAAGTTTCCGACGGCGGCATCGGCGGAATGAAAATCTGGGGGCGCGGCACGATGGACGACAAAGGTCCCGCGATCGCTACGTTGTACGCCATGAAAGCGCTGAAAGACGAAGGGTTCATTCCGAAACGGCAGATTAAATTCATCGTGGGCTGCAACGAAGAAACGGGCTGGGCGTGCCTGAAACATTACGAAAAAGTGGCGGAAATGCCCGAAGAAGGTTTTTCGCCCGACGCTTCTTTCCCCGCAATTTACGCGGAAAAAGGAATCATACACTGCAACGCGTATTTCCCCGTCAGCCCCGATTCGTTCGTATCTCTGTCGGCGGGCGAAGCGGCGAATATGGTCTGCGCGAAAGCGAGCGCCGTACTCACCGAAAAATCGGCAAAATACATTGCCGATTACGAAAAGAATGCGGAAAAACAAGTGTCTTCCGACACCACGACAGACGGCAAAGCCGAAGGTAAACGCGCCGCGCATATAGCGAAAAACGGCGCGAAATGGGAATACGATCCCGCCACCCGCACGATCACGTTCACGGGCAAATCCGCGCACGGCTCCACGCCCGAAAAAGGCGTGAACGCGCTGGAAGCGCTGCTCGATTTCGCCTCCGCTTTCGACGCGGGCTGCAAAAAAGCCTATGATCTGCTTTGCGCCGACGAATACCGCCTGCGTGAAATGCGCGACGAAACGGGGTTGCTCACCATGTCCCCCGACGTGGCGAAAATCGAGGACGGTGCGCTTGTCGTCACCACGGACATTCGTTTTCCCGCCACGCACAAGGCGGAAGAAGTGCGCGAAGCGTTTGAAAAATCGGGCGTAAAATTCGAGTTTACACACTATCAACAGCCGCTTTACAACGACCCGAACGGCTCTTTGATCTCCACTTTGATGAAAGTGTACAACGCGCATACGGGCAAGAACGAAAAAGCGATCGCGATCGGCGGCGGAACGTATGCCCGCGCATTGAAATGCGGCTGCGGATTCGGGCCCGAAATGGAAGACGAAGAATCCACGATTCATCAGGCGAACGAATACGTTACGTTCGATCGCATCCGCATGATGTGCGAAGTGTATTACGACTGCATTAAAGAACTGACGAAATAAAATTATTACGAAAAACGAACGAAAACCGAAAATAAACAAGCACCGAACGGAGCAAAATCATTCGTTTCAAACTCAAAGCCCCCGCTTTTCCGATAAAAATCGGAATCGCGGGGATTTTGTTTTATTGCAATGTCAGTCCTTTCGGTGTTCTATATCCGCGCCGATCAGCGATTCGTCCTCCATCACGATTCCCCTTTGCACTTTCGCGTAGCCGTACTTTTTCCGTATTTCCGCCACCGCGTCTTCCGCGCGCCGTCGCTTTTCGTAATTATCCCGCGCGCCGCCTACGCCGCCCAAAGAAAGTTGTTCTACGTTGAAATCGAAATCGGATACCGCAACGCCGAGCATATGCGCGTTTGTGGCGGCAGACACCGATTCCGTATACAATTCAAACGCCGCCTTTGCTATATCTTCACAAAGCGCGGTGGGCGCGATTTTTTTCTGCCGCGTGATTTCACGCAAATTTTCGTCTTTCACCGTAATATGCACCGTGGAGCATTTTCCCACGTCGGCCTCGCGAAGCCTCGAAGCGACGCTTTCCGAAAGCACGTAAAAATGTCTTTTCACGCTTTCGGCGTCATTGATATCGTACGGCAACGTCATGGAATTTCCGATCGATTTTATTTCGTCGGATTCTTTCTTCACTTCTTCGTTGTTTTCGCCTCGCGCGTTGGCGGAAAGAATCGCCCCGCGTTTGCCGAAAAGCCGGGTTAAAAGAGCCACGTCCGCCACAGCAAGATCTCCGATCGTGCGGATACCTCTTTTTTTCAGCGCTTCGCCCGTGGCGTTGCCCACGTACAAAAGATCGGATACGGGCAATGGGTATACCTTCCGCATATAGTTTTCTCGGGAAATCACGGTGACCGCGTCGGGCTTTTTCATCTCGGAAGCGAGTTTTGCGTAAATCTTATTAAACGACACGCCGATCGACACGGTGATCTTCAATTCGTTTTTCACGGCGTTTCTGATCTCTTCCGCGATCTTTTCCCCGCCGCCGAAAAGGCGTTCGCTCTCCGTTACGTCCATCGCGCATTCGTCGATGGAAAGCGGCTCGATCACATCGGTGTAACGCGCATAAATTTCCCGCACGGCTTTCGAGTAACGATTGTACTCCGAAAAATGCGTAGGCACGCGCAGAACGTGCGGGCATTTCTTCAACGCCGAATACACCGTTTCCGCCGTTCGTATTCCGTATTTTTTCGCCTCTTCGTTTTTCGCGAATACCACCCCGCGCCGTTCCTTCGGATCGCCGCAGACGATCAGCGGCTTCCCCGCATATTCGGGATGCAAAGCCGTTTCCACGGAAGCGAAAAAATTATTCAGATCGGAATATAAAATCACGCGTTCTTTCATCGTTCCTCTTTTCGCCCGCTCCTTAATTTTCTCGTTTTCATTATTATGCGTGGCATAAATATTATATCTGACATAGCACGTTTTTGGCGGAATTTCGGCCGAAACAACCGATTTTTACCCCATTTTGCGCCTTTTTATTGCTATGCTTGGCATAACAGTTATGCGTAGCAGAGTACTTTCTTGCCCCGAAGCGAGAAATCGCAAGGTTTGCGCTTCCGGGCGGCGATTTTTCGCCGTTTCCTTTAATTTCGGCTTTTGACGGACGTTTCATACGGAAAACAACGAATTTTTACCCCGTGCAAACGGTTCTACTCTTTTTCGCGCCGTTTCCGCCTTATGCCGGAAATATTTACACGGCAACCCGCTATAAAACAAAATTTTACGTTTTTTCGCCGCAATTATTTCAAAGCGGGCGGGAAACAGATTCCCGCCCGCCGCGATCAGACGTATTTACGTATTACAACCCGAAAAATCGGAAATTACTTCATAAACGCTCTGCAAGCGAGGTACATTTCGTATACGTCCGCTTTCGAGATCACTTCATAAGGCGCGTGCATGGAAACCACGGCAACGCCGATATCCACCGTGTCGATATTCATCTTCGCGATATATTTCGCCACGGTGCCGCCGCCGCCCTGATCCACTTTACCGAGTTCGCCCGTCTGCCAGATCACGCCTTCGTCGTTGAAGATCTTTCTGATTTCCGCCATAAATTCTGCGGAAGCGTCGTTCGAGCCGCTCTTACCGCGTGCGCCCGTAAATTTCGTAAGTCCCGCGCCGCAGGAAACGTACGTGGAATTCATGGGTTCGTTCACGTCTTTGAAATTCGGATCGTACGCCGCGTTCACGTCGGCGGAAAGGCATTTGGAGTGAGCGCGGATCACAGCCGACGTAGTGCCGAACGAATCGGCGATCGCGTCGATCAGATCGGTGAAAATCGCGCACTGCATGCCCGTCGTACCTTCGCTGCCGATTTCTTCCTTATCCGCAAGCACCACCATCACCGTCTTTCCGTCGGTTTCGGTATCCAGGAGCGCGGTGTATGCGGGATACGAGCAAACGCGGTCGTCATGCCCGTACGCGCCGATCAACGCTCTGTCGAAGCCGATGTCGCGTGCCTTGAACGCGGGAACGAGGGAAAGTTCGGCGGAAAGGAAATCCTCTTCCTTGATTCCGTATTTTTCGTTGAGAATATGAAGCAGGTTTTCTTTCACCGTTTTATCGCCGTCTTCTTTCGCCGCCGTATACGGAATATTGCCCAGCCAGATATTCAGATCTTCGCCGGTGAACGCTTCCGCAAGCGTTTTCGTGCTTTGTTTCTGCGCAAGGTGCGGCAGAAGATCGCTGATATAGAACACGGGATCGCCTTCATCCTCGCCGATTTTCACTTCCACTTTGCTGCCGTCGCCGAGCACCACCGCGCCGTGCAACGCAAGCGGAATCGTCGTCCACTGATACTTTTTGATTCCGCCGTAATAATGCGTTTTGGCAAGCGCGATCCCGTCGGATTCGTACAAGGGCACCTGCTTGAAATCGAGCCTCGGGCTGTCGATATGCGAAGCCACGATACGGATTCCGTTTTTCTTTACGTCGTCGGTTCCCACGCGGATCAGATAAATGTTCTTTCCGCGGTTGTTGTAATACACCTTATCGCCCGCTTTCAGTTTCGTACCGAATTCATAGGGCTTATAGCCGCGTTTTTCCGCTTCCGCCGCCACGTATGCGCAGGCTTCACGCTCCGTTTTCGCGCCGTCGATGAATTTCTTGTAGCCGTCCGCATAAGAGAAGATTTCTTTCATCGTCTTCTTATCCGCCACTTCGTACACGTTCGTTCTTTTGTATGCAAGTTCGCTCATTTTATTAAATACCTCCGTAAATTTTCTTTCGTTTAATACCTTTTATAATATGCCGCGATTACGTCGCTTTTCATATTCGTAATGTAAATTTCCGCCGAAATGTAAACCATCGCAGATTTTTTTACGCCCGATCGCCCTGTTCCCGCCGTTTTTAAAGCAGAATTCGTATGCGGATCAATGTAAAAATCCTTTGATGATCTGTTCTTCCGCTTCCTTCTCGCTTAACCCGAGCGTCATGAGTTTTACGAGTTGCTCGCCCGCGATTTTTCCGATCGCCGCTTCGTGAATCAGTTCCGCATTCAGATCGTTGGCGGAAAGACACGGCGCGGCGGTTACAGAACCGGAATCCATAATGATCGCGTCGCATTCGGTATGCCCGTGGCACGCCGCGTTTCCGTTCATCGTCGAAGAAAAATGCTGTTTTGAATTTTCCGCCGCTACGGAACGGGACACTACGTCGGCGCGGCAATCCTTGCCATTCATATCCACGGAAAATTCCGTGCTTGCCTGCTGCGTTCCGCTCGTGTAAATTTTTTCACGTACGACGAGATCGGATTTTTCCCCGAGCACCGCCTTCGTAACGCGATGCGTATCGTCTACACCCTTGATCTGCGTTGTTTCCATTTCCATGCTTGCGCCGTCTTCGAGGAAAACGATCGTTTCGGGATTCATTATCTTCTTTCCTTCGCCGTCGCCTTCTCCGTAATGCCGCTCAACGTACTTCACCTTGGCGTTTTTGCCCACGTGAAAGGTATGCACGCCGTCGTGGCGCGACTGCGCTTTGCCGCAATTGCGAATCCCGCACCCCGCGATAATCACCACGTCGCTGTTTTCTCCTACGTAGAAATCGTTATACACCACTTCGCCGTACCCCGATTCGCTTACAATCACGGGAATATGCACGCTCTCGTTTTTCGTCCCGGGTTTAATGAATATGTCGATTCCCGATTTTCCGTCTTTCCGCCCGTCGATTTCGATATTTGCCGTGGATTTACGCCCCGCCGCTTTGCCGTTTTCGCGAATATTGTACGCCCCTTCGGGGATACCGTGCAAATCGGCGATTTTCAATAATAAATCGCGTTCCAACGCGTCCATGATCCCGTCTCCTTACGCTTTTTCCTCTTCGCGCACTGCCTGCGTTTTCTCTTCGGGAAGTTTTTCCGTCAGCGTTTTGCACGCGGCGTTCGCCCCCAGTATCGAAGGCAACACTTCTTCCCTTGTGCCGCTCTTTTGAACCTTTCCGTTTGCAAGCACAACGATGTGATCCGCAACGCTTAAAATACGTTCCTGATGTGAAATGATGATGATATCGCCCTGCGTTTTTTCGCGCATTTTTTCAAACACGTTGATAAGGCTCGAAAAACTCCACAGGTCTATTCCCGCTTCGGGCTCGTCG
Source organism: uncultured Christensenella sp. (assembly GCA_905203015.1). GTDB lineage: Bacteria > Bacillota > Clostridia > Christensenellales > Borkfalkiaceae > Scatosoma. Next base: position 119,598 of record CAJKUC010000002.1, read on the forward strand.
AAAAGCGAAAGTTTCGTTCCGCGCGCCAGAATCGTAGCGATTTCGATGCGTTTGAGTTCGCCGCCCGAAAGAGAAGCGTTCACTTCGCGATCGAGATAATCGCGTGCGCAGAGCCCCACTTCCGAAAGATATTCGCAAGCCGTAGCGAGCGTGGCGTTCTTGCCTGCCGCAATCGACAGCAGATCTTTCACCGTAAGTCCCTTGAAGCGCACGGGCTGCTGAAAAGCATACGAAATGCCTTTTCTCGCGCGTTCCGTCACGGAAAGATCCGTGATGTCTTCGCCGTTCCACAGCACTTTTCCCGCCGTGGGGCGGATGATCCCCGCAATGACTTTCGCCAACGTGGATTTTCCCCCGCCGTTCGGTCCCGTCAACGCCACGAAATGCCCGTCGAGAGTCAACGAAACGTTATCGAGTACGTCTTTTTCTCCGGCTTCGTCTTTCACGTGATAGGTAATATTCCGTAATTCGATCATTGGTAATGTCTCTCTTCTTCGTTTTCTTTCGGATCAGTATCGGCTTTTTTCCCGGTTTTTAAACTTTTCGGGTATATTTCCCGCGCTACGTTATACGCACGTTTACGCAACGCTTCAAAAATATTTCCGTTAAAAAATTTCCATATAATGCGCGTGCCGTTTCAGATCGGCGCGGAGTTCTTTATATCGAGGCTCGTATTTTTCTACGATCGCCCAGAATTTCCGCGAATGATTTTTCTCGAACGTGTGCGCCAGTTCGTGCGTCACCACATACGAAATCGTCTCTTTCGCCGTATAAATCAGGCGATACGAAAAATTCAGCCCGTTTTTATACGAACACGAGCCCCAGCGCGTTCTCGCCCCGTTGACGGATACGGAAACATATTTCGCGCCCATGATTGCCGCAATCCGCGCAGTTTCCGCCGAAAGATATTCTTTCGCCGTTTTTTTCAAAAAAGCGATCAGGTGTTTTTCGGGCTCGTCGTCGCGCAGATACAGCGAATCGCCCGCCAAAAGCGCCGACGGCGTTTTTCTGCCCGTATGCCCCGGAAACAGACGAATCGTCGTCGTTTTTCCGAAGAACGGAAACGTTACGCCCTCCGCCGCACAAAGCGGGATCGGCGTTTCCGCAGCGGCGATTGTCGCACGTGAGACATGTTTTTCTATCCAGCCGCTTTTTTCTTGAAGAAACGCGAAAATGTGCGTTTCGCTTAAAGACAACGGCGCATGCACCGTCACCCGCCCCGTTCTGTCCACGCATACGGAAAGCGTTCTGCGTTTCGATCTCACAACCGAGAACGAAAACGGGAACGTAACGTTTTCCGTTTGTTTTTTATCTGTCACTTGTTCAGTTTTCGTAACCGTTCGGATTGTTGTTCTGCCACTTCCACTGCGAAGCGCACATCTCTTCGATGCCGTATTTAGCCTTCCAGTGCAGTTCTTTTTCCGCTTTATCGGGGCAGGCATAGCAAGCCGCGATATCGCCGCTTCTGCGCGGGCAGATTTCATAGGGCAACTTTTTCCCGCATGCCTTTTCAAAAGCATGAATCATATCCAGCACGCTGTATCCGTGCCCCGTGCCGAGATTATAGATGTGTACGCCCGCGTCGGTGCAGTGCTCGATTGCGGCGATATGCCCCAACGCAAGATCCACCACGTGGATATAATCGCGTACGCCCGTACCGTCCGGAGTATCGTAATCGTTGCCGAATACGCGGATGCATTTGAGTTTTCCGCTTGCCACCTGTGCCACATACGGCATGAGGTTGTTGGGGATTCCTTTGGGATCTTCGCCGATTCTGCCGCTTTCGTGCGCGCCGACGGGATTGAAATAACGGAGCAGAATCACGTTCCATTCGTTATCCGATTTATACAGATCCTGCAACACCGTTTCGAGCATCAGTTTCGTGCTGCCGTAAGGATTCGTGGTGGAGAGGCGGCAGTTTTCGTCGAGCGGCAATCTTTCGGGCGTGCCGTACACCGTGGCGGAAGACGAGAAAATGATCTTCTTCACGTTGTTTTCCTGCATCACTTCGAGAAGCGTCACCGTGCCCCCGATATTGTTTTCGTAATATTTAAGAGGGATCTGACAACTTTCTCCCACCGCTTTCAGCCCCGCGAAATGAATCACGGCGTCGATTTTATGTTTTTTGAAAATTTCATCCGTTCCTTTTTTATCGCGGATATCCGTTTCGTAGAAGGTTACTTTCTTTCCCGTGAGTTCTTCCACACGGCGAAGGCTTTCTTTGCTGGAATTGCAAAGATTATCCATCACCACTACGTTGTACCCTTTGTTCAGAAGTTCCAATACCGTGTGCGAGCCGATGAAGCCCGCGCCGCCCGTTACGAGAATCGTTTGCATTTTACCACCTCTTAAAAATTTTTCTCTGTATTATTTGTACCCGCCCGCACCGCGTTTCAATCTGCGTTGCGGGCGTTTGCATTGCGTTTTTATTCGATTTTCAAAGCCGTACGCCCGTCATACGATCTTACGGAAAGCGCCTTTCCGCCGCCGTACGATCCGCCGTTCAATTCTTTCCCGCGAAAAAAGCGTCATTCGTCGCTTTTGTGTTTCTTTGCCTCGGCGGATTCGTCTTCTTCCGCCTCTTCGTCTACCCGTCTGGAACGGATTTTCAGCACCTTCTGCTTCGTGGTTTTCACCACTTTGATTTCCAGAAACTTAAAGCGGATCACTTCTCCGACGGGCGGTATGCCGCCGTAACGTTCCATCACCCAGCCGCCGACGGTATTCGATTCAAAATTCTCGTCCTCTTCGCTGATGTCGTACAGATCGAAAAATTCTTCCAGATCGCACTTTCCGTCCACCCAGTATTCGCCGTCGGAAATCTTCCCGTACAGCACTTCCTCTTCGTCGTGTTCGTCCCAGATTTCTCCCACCAGTTCTTCGAGAATATCTTCCAGGGTCACTACGCCCACGAGTCCGCCGTATTCGTCGGAAACCGCCGCCATATGAATCTTCTGTTTCTGTAACTGCTTTAAAAGCGCGGAAATACGGGTGTATTCCGTAGTGAACGCGATTTCCTGCACAACGTGAGAGATTTCTTTATCGCCGCGAAGATACGCGTTATAGAAATCGCGCTCGTGTATCAGCCCCACCACGTTATCGATCGTATCTTTATACACGGGCAGGCGGGAATAACAATTCTCCTTGAACACCTTGAAAATTTCTTCCATATCGGCGTTCATATTCACCGCCACCACGTCAACGCGGGGCACCAGAATATCTTCCACTTTCAGATCGTCGAATTCGAGAGCCGAACGCACGAGTTCCGATTCGTCCTCTTTCAGCGTGCCGTCTTCTTCAGCCTCGTTTACAAGCGAAATCAGTTCTGCGTCGGTGATAGCGTCGTTCGGCTTCAGGCGGAAAATTTTCGCGAGCAATTTTTTATAGCCGCCGAAAATCCAGCCGAGCGGAATACAGATCCAGTAAAAGAACTGTATGAACGGATACAGCGCGAACGCGAATTTTTCGGGATAAACGCCCGCGAAATATTTCGGCGTGATTTCACCGCACAGCAACACCGCCACCGTCATCACCACCGTGGACACCGTAGTGGCATCCCACGACGTATTTGCAAGCAATTTCGTAAACAGCACCGTGGCAAGCGCGGACGCCGTTAAGTTGACGATATTATTACCGATCAGAATCGTCGTGATCAACTTGTCGTATTTATCTTCCGCGAATTTATATACGTTTGCGGCGTTCTTCTTGCCGAGCGAGATCATGCTCTTCAATTTGATGCGGTTCGCACAAGAATATGCCGTTTCCGTAGCGGAAAAAAGCCCCGATAAAAGCACGAGTACGACGATTGCGATAGTTAGGGGTACCATTATGTCCTCCGAAGAAAGGCTACAGATTTTTATCCACCTCTCCGATTGTTTATTATAGTATATTTGAGATTCTTTGTCAAGATAACTGACGGGGCAAACGAAAAAATCACGTGAAAGAATGAAAAAAACTATCCGTAACCCGTATTTTTTGTGACAATCGTTCAAAACGACGCGACATTTGAGGAAATTCGCATAAGAAAATACCCGCCCTGCGTTTTTCGCAGAAGCGGATATAAAGTTTATACCGTTGCCATGAAACGACCGTTTCTTTTCACAGCACGCGGGAAAGAAAATCCTGCGTGCGCCGCATTATCGGCGCGCCGAAAATTTCCGCGGGTGTGCCCTCTTCCACGATCACGCCGCCGTCCATAAAAATCACGCGGCCCGATACGTCGCGGGCAAACCCCATTTCGTGCGTCACGACGATCATCGTCAACCCCGATTTCGCAAGATCGCGCATTACTTCCAGCACTTCGCCCACCATTTCGGGATCGAGCGCGCTCGTCGGTTCGTCGAACAGAATGATTTCCGGATTCATCGAAAGGGCGCGGGCGATCGCCACGCGCTGTTTCTGCCCGCCGGAAAGTTGCGAAGGTTTTGCGTTGATATACGCGCTCATCCCCACTTTATCGAGGTATCCGAGGGCGATTTTTTTCGCCTCGGCTTTATCGCGTTTCAACACCACCGTCTGCGGCTTCACGCAATTCTGCAACGCCGTCATATTATTGAAAAGATTGAACGACTGAAACACCATTCCCGCTTTCGCGCGGTATTCGGTGAGTTTCACCGACTTATCCGTAATATCCGTGCCGTGATACAGAATCTGCCCGCCCGAGGGCGTTTCCAGCAGATTGATACAGCGGAGCATCGTGCTCTTTCCCGAACCGGAAGGGCCGATTACGGAAATCACGTCGCCTTTATTCACGCGGAAAGAAATATCTTTCAATACGGCGTGATCGCCGAATGATTTCTGCAGGTTTCTCACTTCCAGAACGGGCGTATCGCCCCCCTCCGGAAAATTCTCCGAAGTTTCTTCCTTCATGGTATTTTGTTGGTCTTCCATCGCTCAATCCTCCCTAACGTGAATTTCCGCTTCAAAATCGGATTGCGAACCGAACACGGTGTAATTTTTCTTGCCGTCCATCTTCTTTTCAAGCAAACGGAGCAAACGGGTAACCGTGAACGTAAGTACGAAATAAATCGCCGCAATTAATAAGTAAGTAACAAACGTATCCGCCGTTGCGCTAACAATTGTCTTTGCCTGGAAAAATAATTCTGTAAAACCGATCACATTAAGTACCGATGTATCTTTAATATTAATCACGAATTCGTTTGCCACACTCGGCAGAATATTTCGGAATACCTGAGGAAGTACAACGTTCAGCATCGTCTGCCCGTGCGTCATGCCGATCGCATGCGCGCCTTCAAACTGCCCTTTATCCACAGAAATAATGCCGCCGCGTACGATTTCCGCCATATATGCGCCCGTATTGACGGAAACAATTAGTAATCCCGAAAAAATCACATTGAGAGTTCTTCCGTTATTAAGAAGCGCAAATCCCCAAAAAATCACCAAAGCCTGCACCATCATCGGAGTGCCGCGAAAAATTTCCACGTAAGCGTTTAAAATCCAATCGCCCATCTTTTTAATCCAACACAGAAATCGGTTCTTCGGCTTCGGCATTGTGCGGTATATTCCCACCAGAAAACCAATCAAAAGTCCGATCACCGTACCAATTAAAGAAACCAACAACGTATATCCAATCCCTTTAAAAATCCAAGAATAATACGTGGCTATAATTTTAAACAGTCCGCCATTATTTTTTTCTGCTGAATATTCGTTGGCTTTCTGCATCATTTCCAAGCGGGTTTCCGCATCAATTTGCGCAAGTACTTCATTGACCTGCTTGGTGAGTTCGCTACCTTTTTTTAAGCCGACAGCGACTTGCACATCCTCTTTTGATGCCGTAAATCCCGTATGATTATTTACAAGATGTATATAGGTAAAATTTGCATTTTTAGAACAATCCGCAATCGCCCCAGGTTCTTCTGCGACGTAGCCGTCAACAACTTTTGTGTTGAGTGCGTTAATCATTTCAGGAAATGTTCCAAGCGGCGTGTAACGACTGATACCATTTGCTGCGGCCTCGCGTTCCAATGCTTTATCGTGAAAAGTACCATTTTGCGCAACAATCGTCGCTCCATTAAAATCGGAAAGGGTCTGTGCATCAGCAAATTTTCCGTCTTTTCTTACAACGATTACAAGTTGACTTTCATAATATGCATCAGAAAAATCGATTGAAGCACTTCTTTCTGCCGTAGGACTCATACCAGCGATAATAAAATCGAGGACACCCGTTTGTACAGCAGGAATCAACGCGTCCCAATCGTATTTCACAACTACCAGGTCTCGCCCAAGTGCTTCTGCAACTCTTTTAGCAATCATCACGTCGTATCCGTTTGCATATCCGTCGGCATTGGAAATCTTCACCGAACCTTCCCCTACATATGCCTGCGTGAAATTAAAGGGATCATATCCACACTCCATACCTACAGTGAGTGTATTTCCGCTTTTCTTGTCATCTGTACTGTTGCAAGCAAAAAAACCAAATATTGTGAAAGCCGTAATCAATAAAATAATCAAAGACTTCAAAAACTTTTTCATGATAAAAGGCTCCTAAAAAATTATTTTTTGCGTTTGAAAATAAAAAAATCACGATACTATCAAATATCGTGACGTTTCGCAAAAAATCGGCGAAGCCTGCATATTCAATAGCGCAACGCGGCAATCGGCTTTCGCTTTCGCCGCGACAGTCGCAAAAGTGTTTCCCTTGCGCCCAGACAAGAAATCATCGGATATTGATTTCTCTCTTCGGCGTCCTCTCCTTTCCCGCGTCGGCTTTACGTTTTCCGCAAAATCGCGTTTTTCGTAATCCGCACCGACGTTTATCATATCGGACGCGCCTCTATCTGATTATTTTATTGTTTGTATTATAACGCCTTTTTCCGATAGTGTCAACCGTTTTTCGCACAGAAAACGAATATTTTACGCGATATTTATCGATCTTCCCGATTTTTTACTTTTTTCGCACGGAATCGCCGCGAAAACCGCCGTTACACAGATATTTTTCACATTTGTCGCACGACGTGGCACAACACACGATCTTTTTTGCATAAATAAGATTATAGACGGCATTATTTTTTATATTTCCAACAATACAAACCTATTTCGGCACGTCGGGCGGCGCGAAAAAGAGTAATTTTGCAAAATCTCACGCTTGCGTAACCTGAAAGGTAACCGTCAGAGACGAACCGTCCGAAACATCCGGAAGATTTACGCTGAGGACTCCGCCCGTAAACGTATAATCGGAAGTTTTCTCTCCGTCGATGTCCACGCCGTATTCGTCGTCGAACACAACGTTCGCCGTATCGAGTTTATCTGCCAGCACGCCTTTTGCGTACTTTTCGCCCGATTTATTTTCCACGACAATCGTATACACAAGCGCACCGTCCACCTAATAGCGTTTATTTGCGCTGAGCGTAGCGGTAAGCCCTTCCACGATCGTCGTCGTCACCTGATTGCTTACAAAGGTGACGGGTACTTCATCCTCGCCGTACAAGCCGCTGAAATCGGCTTGATTCAATGTCGTTTTTGCCATATCGTCCTCCGTTTTTCTGAAATTGATCGTATATACATACTCACAATTTCAATATGTGCCGCGATACGGCGCAATTGTCTCCGTCACACGCTTTTCGCCGCTTTCTCGCCGAGCGCTTCACATTCCGCACTTGCGGCTTCGTCGGGCGCTTCGTTGGCGATCACGCCGTCCGCGATCATCACGCCGCCCGCTTTTTTCACGCGTTCAGTCCAGGTGCGCATCCATTCGCCGTCGCCCCATCCGTACGAACCGAACAGCCCCACTTTCTTCCCTGCGAGTTTTCCTTCGATCGCCGAGAAAAACGGCTCGAATTCCGTCTCTTCCAGTTCTTCCGCTCCCATTGCGGGGCAGCCGAAAAGAAGCGCGTCGCTTTTCAGCACGGAAGCATCCGCTTCCGCCGCCGTCAGCATTTCCACATCCGCCCCCGCGCGCTTCGCGCCCTCTGCCGCAGAAGCCGCCATCAGTTCCGTATTGCCCGTGCCCGACCAATAAACTATCGATACCTTCATATTAAAAAACCTCCTCTGATTTTTTATAATTTTTCGCTTTGTTTCGCGGCTTTTTCAAGCCGATTTATTCAGCCCACTTTAAAAATTTTTGCCAGACTTTCCCCGCTTTCCATTCTTCTGCAAATACATTCCGAACACCGTTTATAACGATCGAATTTTTTAGCCGCCGACTGTACGTCGCCGTACACTTTCCAGTATCCGCATAATTTCAAGCCTTCTTTCGGGCTATGTATAAAACCTTTCACATCCGCAAGCGGATACCCCAAAAACACGCCCACTTCGTGCGGAAAGTCGCTTTTCCTCATTCGCCGCGCCAGCGTTTCCAAAGCCTCCGTTACGCTTTTGTATTCGTAGCCGTATTCCTTTAAAAACGCCCGATTTTCCGCGGAAAACAAAATTTCTTTCAATGCGTTTTCGTTATAAATAAGCATTACGCACCTATCCCGCAGACACCGAAGACACACACAGAAAAAGCCCCGTTCCGAAAATTTTTCGGCGATCCCGATCGTTTTTTCCTCATATTCCCTTTTCACGCTTACGAGGCTCGCAGGCTTTATTCCCGCAAACGTCACTCCGCAATTTTTTCCCACCAGATATTCCGTCTCGCTCAAATTATCTCCTCCGTTTCAATAGTTAGCAATTGCTAACTATCTGCTAAAAAATATGCGAAAGCACATGATCCGATATACAAAGTCGCTTCCGCATCTTTTCGTACCATCTCTGTATTTTCGCCGCACATGTAGTTAGCAATCGCTAACTACATGTATAAGATAACAGATTTTTTCGGAAAAAGCAAGCGTTTACGGCAAAAAAACGGAAAAATATTTTTTCATTTTTTGTTTTTTATAACAGCGAAGCAATCGAGAATCATGCTTTTTTTTGCCGAATTTAAAAAACGGGGAAAGCAAAAACTTTCCCCGTAAAAGCCGTTATTTCCGCGGATTTACTCTTCTTCGGCGATCTGCCATTTTGCGTAAACGGTGAGATTACCGATCGAACCTTTTTCAATGCCGCCGATCGGATTTTCGTAATTATTGTCCGTATACCAGCCGAGAAACACTCTTCCGTTGCTTTTCGGCGGAAGCAACGAAAACGATTCCGTTTCCACCGTATACGTATCGGGATTTCCCGAATTATCCGCTCCGCGCAAAACGGCGTACGTGATCGTATATACAATCGCCGTGTATTCCGCTTCTATGTAAAAATTCCCGTTTTCGTCTTCCGTCGGAGTTTTCCAATTTCCGAGATAGCCGCGCTTTTCGGGAACGGCGAGATCGTCTTTGCCGATACCGCCGTTTTCCAGCAATATTTCGCCGATCTTTTCGCCGTCCGCGTAATATATCGCGTAACGTTTTCTTGAGGAATCGCCCGTTTCGTCCTCTTTCGAGGGATCGTTGTCGGCCGAGCCGCCCTGCGGATTTTTCCCGTCGTTTTCGGAAACGTCTCTTTCCGCAGTTCTTCCCGCGCTTTCGTTTCCCGTTTTCTTACAGGCCGAAATGCCCGGAACGAGAGAAGACGTGATTGCCGCGCACACGAAAAACAACAGAACTTTTCTTAATTTCCTCATTCGTATTTTCCCCCTTGCCGAAAAAGCGCACCCGCTTTTATTTGTACATTCTTTTGCTCGCGAAACGCTTACAGTAATCTGAACGATACGCTTTCCGCGCAATCCGAATCGCCGCCCGCATACGCCTCGAATTCCCCCGCTTCCGCGATGTATTCCGATTCGGCGTTATAAAATTTCAGCATGTCTTCCGTTATCGTAAATTGCACCGTCTGCGCTTCGCCCGCCTGTAAAAACACCTTTTTAAAGCCTTTCAACTCCTTGATCGGCCGCGTTACGGAAGCCGCTTTGTCGCGCAGATATAATTGCACCGTCTCCGTGCCCGCTCTTGCGCCGACGTTCTGCACCGTCACGCTCACCGTGACTTTTTCGCCGCGGCGCATTACGGCGGAAGAAACCGCAGGCGACGAATACGAAAACGCGGTGTACGAAAGCCCGTAGCCGAAAGGATACAGCGGCGCGTTCGGTCCGTCGATATACGAAGAACAATATCCCGTACGCACGGCGTCGTTTACGCGCGGCCTGCCTGTGTTGCAATGATTATAATAAATCGGGCACTGCCCCGTGGCATACGGGAAAGACATGGGCAATTTTCCTTCGGGCGTCGCTATGCCGAACAAAAGTTCCGCAGCCGCGTTTCCGCCCTCCGTTCCCGGTTGCCACATCAGAAAAATCGCGCGGGCTTTTTCGGCAAGGCGGGAAATCGCGAGCGGTCTGCCGGAAAAGAGAAGCACTGCGGTGTTTTGATTCGCCCGCAATACGGCGTTCAAAAGCGCATATTGCGCCTCCGGCAATTCAAGATTCTGTTTGCTGTTTCCCTCGCCCGAATCCCCTTCGGGTTCGCCGAGCGTAAGAATTACGGCGTCTGCCCGGGCGGCAAGATCCGCCGCTTTTTGTATTTCTTCTTCGTTTGCCTCGGCGTTCAGCGCGCCGTCCACCCCCGTAGCGCATTCCACATCCGCATTTTTAAGAAGCGCACGCACGCCATCGGAAATTTTAACCGCGTCTTTTTCGCTTGCATAACAACACCATGCACCGTTGATTTTTCCCGTATCGCCGAACGGACCGATTACGGCGATTTTTTTCTCTTTGCCCGTAAACGGCAACAATCCGTCGTTCTTCAATAACACGGCGGCTTTTTCCGCCGCTTTCTTCGCCGTTTTACGATTTTCCGCGCTCAACACTTCCGCTTTGTAATTCTTTTCCGCTTCTTCTTTCGTCTTTCCGCAGTGAATATACGGATCGTCGAAAAGCCCGAGATCTTTTTTCAGATTCAGTACGCGCGTCACCGCTTCGTCGATCTGCGCTTCCGATACTCTTCCCTCTTTGATCAGTTCTTTCACGCAATGCAGATACGTAGCGGACATCATTTCGATATCGTTCGTTGCGGAAATCGCCTTATACGCGCATTCTTTTTCGTCTTCCGCCACGCCGTGTTGCATCAGTTCGCGAAACGAATTGTAATCGCTGATCACCACGCCGTTATATTTCCATTCGTCGCGCAGAATCCCTTTCACCAGTTTTTTATTCGCCGCGGCGGGTACGCCGTTCAGGGAATTGAACGATGTCATCAGCATTTTTACGCCTGCGTCGATCGCCGCTTTATATGCGGGCAGATAAAATTCGCGAAGCGTGCGTTCGCTCATATCCACGGTGTTGTAATCGCGCCCCGCTTCGGGCGCGCCGTATGCGGCGAAATGTTTCACGCAAGCGGCAAGTCCCTCGCTCTGAAAACCTTCCACCTGTGCCGCCGCCATCTGCGCGTTCAGATACGGATCTTCGCCCGTCGATTCCATCACGCGTCCCCAGCGGGCGTCGCGCACAAGATCCACCATAGGCGCGAAAGTCACGTCGATCCCCATCGTTTTCGCTTCCCTCGCCGCCATCGCCGCGCACTCTTTTAAAAGTTCGGGGGAAAACGTTGCGCCCATCGCCAGCGGAATCGGATACTGCGTAACGCAGCCGTGCACGACGTCCATCATAAACAGCATCGGAATCTTGTTCCTGTCCGCCTTCATGTGATTTTTCTGTATCGTCCGCACCTGATCCGTGCCGAGAAAATTCAACGCCGATCCGATTCCGGGAATATCCTCTTTTTGTATTTTCACCTCGGCTTTCGGTCCGGTAGCCGCCGTTTCGTCCGATTCGTCGAAAAATATTCCGTTCAGTTGAGTGAGTTGCCGTAATTTCTCTTCGAGCGTCATCTGCGCCACAAGTTCTTTCACTTCCATTTTCTTCTCAGTTTTTCAAAGTCTTTCGATTGTTTCTCTCGCGAGCCGTTCCGAATTTTCTTTCATAAAAGTCGGTATCTATCGCCCGCTTCCCGCTGCGTTCCGAAACGGAAACCCGCGATACGGACGGCGGCTTCGATATGGATATAATTATAACATCCCGGAAAATCGCCGTCAACCGCAGCGGCTTTTACGCATAAAAAAATATATTCCGTGCAAAACAGGCGTTGCCTGTTCCGTTTTACCGTTTTTTCTCCGTTTTTCTATTTCGACGCGCGGATTTCATACTTTCCGTCCGTTTTCATCGTCACGACGATCGTGCCGTCTTCATCCGTTCTCCAAATCTCCGCGCCTGCGGCAACCAGCCTTTCGCGCGTTTCTTTCGCGGGATGACCATATGCGTTTTCTTCTCCTACGCAGATCACGGCGTCGCGAACTCCCAGCGCGGCAAGAAATTCCGCCGAAGAAGAACTTTTCGAGCCGTGATGCGCCACTTTCAGTATTTCCGTGCCGCCGAAAGAAAAGTTCTTTTCTCCGAAACGCAGAAGCCCCGCCTCCGCTTCGTTTAAAAGAGATTTCTCTTCTTCCGAAGTAATATCGCCGCAAAGCAACGCGCTGCTGCCGGAATAATCAAGCCAGATTACGGCGGATGTATCGTTAATCGCCTCGGCGGTATCTCCGTTCTTGTCGTTCGCTTTCGCATATTCGCCCGCAGGGTTGTCCGCGCCGTGCGGCGATAAAAACCACAGCGTATACGGATATTCTCCCGTATCCGAAGAAAGGGAAATCCCGCGTTCCGAAATTTCCGTTTCACAGCCTTTTTCTTCCACGGCGGCGATAAATTCGTCGTATTCTTTTCCCGCCGTATACGTAACGTACGGAAGATACACGGTGGACGCGCCGACGATTTCCGTCACTTTATCCAATCCGCCCGTATGATCGGCGTCGGAATGAGTAGCCACAAGATAATCGAGGGTTTTTATTCCGAGCGAATAAATATAGCGCAATATGTATGTGGTATGCGCGGGATCGGCGTCGCCTCCGTCCACCAGCATCGTCTTCCCGTCGGGCAATTCGATAAGTATGCTGTCGCCCTGCCCTACGTCGAGAAAGTGCAGCCGACATTCTCCTTCCCGCCGTTTCGTCGTTTTCGGCTTCGACACGCGATACTTCCACGTTTCGGGCGGCACAAAGCAGGAAAAGACGACAAGCCCCGCCACGGCTACGGCAACCGCCGCACCCACCGCCGCTTGCACACGGCGTTTTCTTTTCTTCGCGATTTCCGCCCTTTTGCCGTAATTCATTTTTCGTCGCCTTTTTCTTCCGTATGCCGTTCGTTCAGGGCGCGTATATCGCCGCAGATTTTCTGCATGCGCTCTTCCACGGAAAAGAGATCGTCGGCACAGGAACGCAGTTCCGTAAACGCCGATTTTTTCAGTTCCGCGCCCGCTTTATAAGAGACTTCGTGTTCGAGACTCGCCCACATATTCATGGAAATCGTGCGCAACTGTATTTCCACGGGAACGACGGTAGCCACGAACGAAAGCGCAACGGGTACCTCCGCGATAAGATGCAGGCTTCTGTAACCGTTCGGTTTCGGTTTTTCTATATAATCTTTCCTGCGTATCAGGCGCACGTCGTGCTGATTCAGAAACACCCGCGCGATCTTGTAAATATCCTCCACATAGCCGCACACCACGCGCACGCCCGCGATATCCGTCAGTTTTTTCAGATTTTCGGGCGTTTGCCCGTAGCCGCGCCGACGAAGTTTTTCGTAGCAACTTTCGGGCGTTTTCAAACGACTTTCGATATGATGAATCGGATCGTGCCCGTGCGTAAACGAAAATTCGTCGTCGAGTATTTCAAAACGCGAGCACGCCGTTTTCAACGCGCCCGAATACAATGGTTTTAACCTTGCGTATTCGCGTAAAAATTCTTCCGTGGGCTTATCGGCATTTCCGTTTTCCGTCTTTTCTTCCTGCATTTTTTCTCCCTGTCGTATCCGCTTTTTTCGGGGAAAAGTGTCCGTTCCGCGTTGTTCCCCCGCCGTATTTATAAACGCCTACAGCCGTTTTAAAAGCAATTCTTCCGTTTTTCTTTCCCCCGCTGTACGAATTTCCGACGTAAGCGACAACCCTTTTTCCGTATATTTCAGGCTTTCCGTTTCGCTTCCCTTCATTTTATAATATGCGGCAAGCGCGCGTTTTTCCGCCACGGAAAGGTTCGCCGAAGGGGATTTTTCCTTTTTTTCTCCGTTCCGCGCGTTCACGGCGCCAAAACATTTTTCCGCCTGTTCCTCATCGCCCACGCACGAATTTGTATATAAAAGTTCGCAAAGAGCGAGACTTTCTTCCTCCCGCGTAAGGTATGCCGAAAGCGAAGCGATACGATTGAGATACCCCGCCGCCGCTTCCGTATTTCCGCGCTCCGTTTCCGCGTAATACAATTGAAACAGATTGGCGATGAACAGCGGCTCGTCTTCGGCGATCGCGGGCAATGAATAAAGGAACTCCCGATCGATTTCCGCGTACGATTTTCCCTCGTTCAGCCGCCCCTGCGCGTTCAACGCCGCCACGAAACGAACGCCGCAAGGCTTGTCTTTCACGATCTCGGTAAAAATCAGCCCGTCCGTTTTCCCGCCGCCGTAACAGAATAAAGCGACGTTCAGAAAAAACAGATACGCGGCATACGGCAACGCCCCGAGAAAAACGAGAGAAACGTTTTCCGCCGCTCCGCCTTTTCCGATCGTACATGCCGCCGCCACGGTGAGCAAAACGCACCAGAGCAAGCCGAAAATCAAGCCGCCCGCAGAATAAGCCGCCGCGCGTTTTTTCATGTTCCCCGCCGATTTTGGTATCGCCCTCGTTTCCTCCGCCGAGAACGGAGAGCAGAGCGAAAAACGCCTTTTTTCGCCTGTATGGTCGTATTTAAACACGAAAAATTTCAGATACACCACGCGGAAACCGTTTATTTTCGCAAAAAACGCATGCCCCGCCTCGTGAAAAAACGGCGCGAGCAAAAGCCCCGCCACCCCGCCGATAAGGGGATAAATAATTTTATCTTCCGCCCGCACGAGCAACAGAATAAACGCCGCCGCGCACAGCGCGGAAAGCACAATCGCATATGCGTTTTTCAGAAATTTTTTCACTTGATTTTTCCCCGCTTCCGCTTCAAAAAATTATCTTTAAAAAACTTTTCGCCCGCCGTATTGCGCAACCGTTAGCGCACCCGTCGCAAAACTTTTTACGGTAACGTTCCCGATAGATCTGCCGCGGAAAATCAGAGCAAGCCTTTTTCCCGCGCATATCCTTCGAGATTGTCCTCGTCGGAAACCGTGATTTCGGATAAAGAAAGCGTACGCATCAACGCTTCGATCCAAGCCGCCCCGCCGCCGATCACGTCGGCACGTTTTTTCGGCATGCCCGGAAACTTTTCTATCTCGCAAACGGGCAACGTTAAAAGTTTTTCGGCGTAATTTTTCATTTCGCCCGCCGTAATTTTCGTACCCGTCACTTTTTTTCCGTCGTATTCTTTCAGATCGGCTTTCATCGCGCCGAGCGTTGTTGCCGTGCCGCCGATCGCCGTCATGTTACCGCATACGAAGCGTAAAAAATCTTTTGCGTCGCGAAATTCCTCCGCTTCACTTTCGCAAAGTTCGCCGATTTTCCGCAAATCTCTGCCGCAAAGATCTTTCAGCCGCACCACACCGAGCGGAACGCTCTTTTTATACACGATATTTCCCGCTTGCCGTACGGCGATTTCCGTACTCGCACCGCCCACGTCGAGCGTTGCGCCGTCGGCGGAATGCAGTGCGCCACTCATCCCGAGCGCGGCTTCTTCTTCGCCGGAAAGCACGCTGAGATCTATCCCGCTTTTTTCTTTCACGAGGCGAAGAAATTCGTCTTTGTTTTCCGCTTCGCGCACGGCTGCCGTGGCATAGGCGTACACAATCGCCGCGCCTTCCGCTTCCGCCCTGTTTTTAAATGCGGCGATCGCGTTCGCCGTACGCTCCTGCGCCTCTTCTTTTAAACGCGGGGAAAAGGCGATTCCTTCCCCGAGGCGCGTTGTATCGAGCGTTTTATATAAAACTTTTCCGTCCGCCACAAGCATGAGGCGAACGGAATTAGAGCCGACGTCTATCACCGCGCTTTTTCCGCGGAACGTTTCGTTTTTCATAGCGTTTTCGTATTTCTCCTCAGAACGTAGCCGAAAACTTTCCCGAGCGTACCTTCTTTCCGTTACGGTTTCTTGTATCCCTGTCTGCGCGCCAGTTCTTCTTTTCCGAGAAGCGAAAGGTAATAATCGAGATCCCCGCTTTGACGATCGATCGTCTGCTGTAATTCTGCGTTTTCCGCTTTTATTCGTTCGATCCGCTTATTCGCCACGGAAATGGAAACGACCTGATAGATAATCACGGCGAGCAGACAGACTACCAATAACGTAGCCGCCACCACAGACGCGATTACCGTTCTTTTCATTTTTTCCTGAGTCATAAGCGAGCCCTTTTTTTCTCTTGATTTTTACGCTCTTCCCGCTTTTTTTTCTTCAAAACCGCCCGAAAGACCGTATTTTTCCACTTTTCGCATCTATTATAGCATATTTTTTGAAAAAATGCAACTACTCTGCGCAAAGATTTTGAATATATTATAAAACCTGCGGCAAAAGCGAAATAAACGAAAACACGGAAATCGGGAAAAGCGCATTTCGTGGCAACAGCCACGTACACCGCCGCCGAAAGCAGAAAAAACGCCACGTCGGCAAACGCTTCCGATATTTTACAAAACCGTAACGGGCGCAGAAGATCGTATAAAAGCCCCGCCGCGATTCCAAGCATTGCGCATATCAGAAACGCGGGAAGTTGCCCCGCCGTATCCATAACGCTCCGTCCTTCCCGCGTCAGCGGAACAGGCGGGATTTCAGCGATCCGCCGTATTTAAACGAATCCACCGTGCCGCTTGCGCGGAACGTACCGCTTTCTTTTGAAAACCCCGTGATTTTAAAATCGCCGCCGCTGAAAGACAGAATCGTTTTCGACGAAACAAGCGACAGTTCTATCCGTACGGGCGAAAAACTTTTCACCGCTTCCACGCCCGTCACGGTAACGTTTTTTCTGTTGTCGATCTGTATCGAATGATTTACTTCCTGCATACTTTATCGTATGCCGCAAACGAATCGGATATTCCGTAAAAAATCAACGATCTCGGCGCCGCAGCAGCGCGTAAACGTTTTTGCCCGCTTTTTCGGAAAAATATCCGAGAAGTTCCAGATTTTTATCCCATTGCGCCTGCGGATAGTTTCCGTAACGCCGTTTTACGTCCGCCATGCGTTCTTCCACGTCCAGAATCCCCTCGCTGCCAGCCAGAGCGTCGCAGAGTTGGATCAGCCTGTCGTAATCGTCGTATTCCGCTTCTTCCGGCAATCGGCGTACTTCGAGCGCCTCACTTTCGGGTATATCGATTCTGCCGATGTATATATCGAGGTCTCGATTCGGAAACGAATGAGTAAGGCAGATTTTCGCCACGGCGAAATAGCCGAGGCTTTGCATATAGCGATAGCCGTTATAAATATGCCCGAGATCGCGTACGAAAAATTTTCTGCCTATATCGTGCAACAACCCGAGCACCTAGGCTTTTTCGCCGTTCATGCCGCAGGATAAAGCGATTTTTTCCGCCGCATACGCCGCGACGCGGCAGTGATTGCCCCAATGCCCCGGATCGATTTTTTCCGCTTCGGCAAGCATCGCTTCCGCCGTTTTACGATCGGGATATCCCTCCCGTTTTTCCGAGTTCTCCGCCATTTCGCCTCCGCGCCGGGATTCCCGTTTTACATCAGACGGAAATCCCCGCACAAATCGTTTTATTTCGCGTTCTTTTCCTTGAATCTCGCCTTCGCGCGAAGTTCGCTGTCCAGAATCCGCTTACGGATACGCAACGATTTCGGCGTCACTTCCAGAAGTTCGTCGTCTGCGATAAATTCGAGGCATTCTTCCAGACTCATCTTGCTTACGGGAATCAGCGTAAGCGCGTCGTCGCTGTTTGAAGAACGGGTATTCGTAAGGTGCTTCGTCTTGCATACGTTCACGTTGATATCGTCGGCAAGATTCGTATAGCCGATCACCATGCCCTCGTAAACGGGCGTACCGGGCGTAATGAAGAGCGTACCTCTTCCCTGCGCGTTAAAGAGCCCGTACGTCACCGCTTCGCCCGTCTCGAACGCCACAAGCGACCCCGTGTTTCTGCGTTGCATATCTCCCTTATACGGCTCGTATCCGTAGAAGATGGAGTTCATAATACCCTGCCCTTTGGTATCCGTAAGAAATTCGCTCTTGTAGCCGAAGAGCCCGCGCGCGGGAATGGCGAATTCGAGGCGCATGCGGCTGCCCATCGCGTTCATGTGCAACAGCGTGCCTTTACGGTTGCCCATAGCCGAAAATACGGGACCCGTCATATCCTCGGGAACGTCCACCACCAATCTTTCGATAGGCTCGTGGCGTACGCCGTCGATTTCTTTATACAGCACGCGCGGCGTAGACACCTGAAATTCGTATCCTTCTCGGCGCATCGTTTCGATCAGAATGGAAAGATGCATTTCGCCCCTGCCGCAGACGCGGAAGGAATCCGCGCTATCCGTATCGTTCACGCGAAGGGATACGTCGCGGAGAAGTTCTTTATACAAGCGTTCGCGCAATTGGCGCGTGGTGACGAATTTTCCTTCTTTTCCCGCGAAGGGGCTGTCGTTCACCGAGAACGTCATTTCCACCGTGGGATCTTCGATCTTCACGAATTGTACGGGTTCCACTTTATCGGGAGCGCACACCGTATCGCCGATATTCAGCCCGTCGATACCCGAAAACACCACGATATCGCCTGCCTGCGCCGTAGGCACGGGCACGCGATCGAGCCCTTCGATCTGGTAGAGGTTTACGATCTTGCAATTCGTACGCACTTTTTTATCGTTGTAATTGCACACGGTGACGGGTTCGTTCGTACGCGCCACGCCGCGTTCGATTCTGCCGATCCCGATTCTGCCGACGAATTCGTTGTAGTCGATACAGGAAACAAGCAACTGCGTAGGACCTTCCACGTCCATATCCATAGGAGGAATATGCGTAAGAATCGTATCGAACAGCGGGTTGAGGTTCGGCTCCTGCTTATCGGGCGTAAGAGACGACGTACCCGTTCTGCCGCAGCAATATACGATCGGGCTTTCCAGTTGTTCGTCCGTCGCGTCGAGATCCATCATCAGTTCCAGCACTTCGTCCACCACTTCGGAAATACGAGCGTCGGGGCGATCCACTTTGTTTATAACGATGATCAGTTTCAGCCCGAGTTCCAGCGCTTTCTGCATAACGAAACGCGTCTGCGGAAGCGGACCTTCCGCCGCGTCCACCAGAATCAGCGCGCCGTTCACCATTTTCAGAACGCGCTCCACTTCGCCCGAGAAATCCGCGTGCCCCGGGGTATCCACAATATTGATTTTCACGCCCTTATAATGCGCGGAGGTATTTTTCGCGAGAATCGTAATACCGCGTTCTCTTTCCAGCGCGTTGGAATCCATCACGCGATCCTGCACCTGCTGGTTTTCGCGGAACATTCCTCCCTGCTGCAACATCTGGTTTACAAGCGTCGTTTTGCCGTGGTCGACGTGAGCGATAATAGCCACGTTTCTCAAATCTTCTCTGATCACTGTTCGTATCTCCTTGCGTATGCACGCATTTATGCGCCCGCCGCCGCGCCGCTTTCCGCGCGCCGTTTCCTGCGCATGTCTTTAAAATTTCTTTGTTTTAATCCGTTGAATATTTTATACTTTTTTTACGCCTTTGGCAACGATTTTCACAAGCATCTGCCGATTTTTATGCAAAAAAACGGATTTTTTTCTCCGTTTTTCCCTCTTTTCGGCTTCCGCCGCCGTTTTTCCGCCGTTTTCCGATTTTTCGCCGCGGAGCCGCCGCTTTCTTACAGCGGCAGCGGAGCGAGATTTTTATACGTGCAAAAACGTATTTCCAGCCCGTTATCCTCTTCGGGCTCGCCCTCTTTCACGCAGACGAAATTCTTATCCTCGTCTAGATTCGGGAAAAACACTTCCGCTCCGCCGTCGGCATTCACCTTCGTTACGTACACTTCGTTACAATAGGGAAGCAACTGCTTATACACCGACGCGCCGCCGATCACGTACACGTCTTCGCCGTTTTCCGCCGCTTTTTTCATCGCCCCGCGCGCTTCTTCCAGAGAACGCACGATTTCGCAATCGTCGCGCTGCGCCGTGGGCGACAATACGATGTGCCTGCGGTTTTTCAGCGGCTTTCCTCCGGGGAAAGACAGCAGCGTGTTTTCGCCGAGCACCACGGTGTGCCCCGAAGTGGTCTCGCGGAAAAATTTCATATCTTTTGGCAAAGAAAACATCAGATCGTTTTTTTTGCCGATGCCCCATTTTTTATCTACGTGTAAAATCGCGCGTATCATATTATCTTTTCTCCTTACAACGTTCTTCGCTCTGCTCTTCGTTCAGATCGCCACGGGAATCTTTTTGTCCAGTTTTTCGCTCTCGTAATTTTCCAGAGCGAACGAATCGACGGTGAAATCGTAAAAATTCTTCACGGAAGGATCTACAATCAGTTTCGGCGCGGGATGCTGCGGCTTTTCCAACACTTCTTTCACCAGCGGAATGTGCCGGTCGTAAATATGCGCGTCGGCGATCACGTGCACCAGTTCGCCCGCTTTCAGACCGGATACCTGCGCAAACATCACCAAAAGCACGGCATACTGCGTAACGTTCCAGTTGTTCGCCGTAAGCATATCGTTGGAACGCTGATTCAGAATACCGTTCAGCGTATCTCCCGTAACGTTGAACGTCATGGAATACGCACAGGGGTACAGATTCATTTCGTGCAGATCGTCGAAATTATAGATATTCGTCATGATACGGCGGGAAGCGGGATTGTTTTTCAGATCGAAAAGCACCCGATCCACCTGATCGAATTCGCCCTCTTTATATATGGATTTTTTGGCGAGTTGATAACCGTATGCCTTTCCGATCGAACCGTTTTCGTCCGCCCAACTATCCCAGATATGCGAATGAAGATCGTGTACGTTGTTGCTTTTTTTCTGCCAGATCCACAATAATTCGTCTACGCACGATCTGAACGCCGTACGGCGGATCGTGAGAATCGGAAATTCCTCCTGCAGATTATAGCGATTCACTATGCCGAATTTTTTCACCGTATGCGCGGGCGCGCCGTCTTCCCAATGCGGGCGTACGTTCAGATTCGTATCCCAGAACCCGTTTTCCATAATATCCGTCATGTTTCCGATGAAAATCTTATCCGCTTTACTCATTGCTTCTGCCTCTTCGCTCCTTTCTCCGTTTCGCCGATTTCGATACTGCGCAATCGTACATATTTATTTTATATAGTATATCATATCTGCGATTTATCCGTCAAGCGATTGCACGGCGCACGGAAAGCGCATTTTTATTAAAACGCCTGTGCAGAAGCCGTTATTCGCTTGCGTATTTTTAAAAAAAGTGTTAAGATATATCGGAAAAAATATTTACAGGCGGCAAACACAAATGAACGACGAAGAAAAAAACGGCAACTCTTCCCCAGAGCCTCTTTCCGGAACAAGCGAAACGGCGGCACAGAAGGATAGCAACGCGGGCGACACCACCCCCAAAACGAACGCTGTGAAAGCCTATCTGATAGCCCTGCCGAAACGCTATTTCATCACGGCGTTTTCGGGCATGGCGCAAGGTCTTTTCGTAACGCTGATCGCAGGAACGATCCTCGCGATGATCGCAGGCTGGTGCGGCGATAATTATTTCGGCAGAACGCTTACGGGAATCTCGAACATCGCGAAAACCCTGATGGGCGCGGGAATCGGCGTAGGCATCGCGCACGCACTTGGCAAAAATAAACTGCTGATTTTTTCCGCCGCGGTGGCGGGAACCGTCGGCGCGTTCGCCGAAAATTTCTTCCCTTCCGCATCTTCGGCGTTCACCGCTCTGAAACTCGGCGCGCCCGGCAACCCGATCGGCGCGTACGTCGCCACGATGCTCGTTGTGGAAATCGTTTCCGCCTATGCGGGTAAAACGAAACTGGATATTATTCTTGTGCCCCTCGGCGCATTGTTTCTGTCTTTCGCGGGAATATTCGCCGCATATCCTTTCATCTGGCTGATCGGCCGACTCGGCGATTTCATCGCGTTCGCCACCGACGCTACGCCATTCGTTATGGGAATCGTCATTTCCGTGGTGATGGGAATCGTGCTCACGATGCCCACATCTTCCGCCGCCATATGGATTTCCGTGGCGAATCCCGTGCTTCTCGGCTATGCCGCGGGAACGGTGAGCGAAGCGAATTACAACGCCATGCTTCTTGCGGGCGGTGCGGCAACGGTAGGCTGCGCGTGCCATATGATCGGCTTTGCCGTGGCTTCTTTCCGCGAAAATAAATGGAGCGGACTGATCGCGCAGGGGCTGGGCACGAGTATGTTGCAGATTCCGAATATCATGAAAAAGCCCGTGATCATGCTTCCGATGATCATTTCTTCGGCAATTTCAGGTCCACTTTCCACCTGCGTTTTCAAAGTGAAATGCGGCGCGAGCGGCGGCGGAATGGGCACGAGCGGGCTCGTGGGGATTTTCGATTCGTTCAGATATACGTCCGGCGCGCTCGGCTCGATCGGAATCATTCTGCTGATGATCGTTCTTCCCGCGATTTTAAATTTCGCGCTTTCGGAATTGTTCCGTAAAAAAGGCGCGATTAAATTCGGCGATATGAAACTGCCCGATTAAAAAAACGTCGCTTCCGCGATATACAAAACCGTCTCCGGAATCTTTGCGAAACCGCAAAAATCGGAGACGGTTATTTTTTACTTATGCAAACTTATGCAAAGCGTATTTTTTCCGTAACGGATATTTCCCCGCACGGCTTCAGCGCATCAACGGTATTTCTGTGATCAGCGTACCGAGATGCCCCGTATAGCCGAGCCTCACGGGCGTATATTTCCCGTTTTCGTAGTTCACTTCCGAAACGGAAGCGTTCGGCGTCCAGGGTACTTTCCGCATATCCTCGATCGGCACGTTTTCAAAAAGACATTGCATCGTTCTGATCGCGCCGCCGTGCGATGCGACAACCACCGTTTTTCCGTCGTTTTCCGCCGCGATTTTACGAAACGCGGAATCTATCCGCACCTGTAATTCGGCAAACGACTCTCCGCCCGTGGGGCGGGCTTTGCCGATGTCCGTTTTCCACAGGTACGCCTGTTCGGGATATTTCCGAGCGATTTCCTCCACCTGCTTTCTTTCCCATTCGCCGCCGTCGATTTCGCGGAGCGCCTTCTCTTTAACGAGCGGCACGTTCGCCCGCGCGGCGATTTCTTTCACCGTTTCTACGGCGCGGATAAGATCGCTGGAATACACCGCGTCCACATGATAATTTTTCAATATATAATCCGTCGTGATTGCCGCCTGCTTTCGCCCGAGTTCCGTAAGCGGCGCGTCGTACCACCCGGCGTAGCGTTCTTCAAGATTCGCCGTGCTCTGTCCGTGACGGATAATCAGAAATTTCGTCATTTTTTTACTCCCGCACGCCGTTTTTTATTAAACCCTTTTCTTAAAATCGGCGTATTCTGTTTTCCGTGCGCGTTTTCGCACCCCGCATTTTGCTCCGCGCCGCGCGTTTTTTGTCCTTTTTACTTTTCGTAAACGGAGCGTTTCAGAACGCCCACATACGGCAGATTTCTGTAATCTTCCGCATAATCCAGTCCGTAGCCCACCACGAATTCGTCCTCGATGACAAAGCCCTTGTATTCCGGCTCCATCGGCACTTCGCGGCGTTCCGGTTTATCGAGAAGCGTTACGATATTTACGCTGGCGGGGGAACGGGAATTGAGCATTTTCTTCAATTCGTAAAGCGTATTTCCCGAATCGATGATGTCCTCCACGATCAGCACGTCTTTGCCGCAGATATTCACGGTGAGATCTTTTTTCACCTGCAATTTTCCCGAAGAAATGCTGTTCTTTCCATAGGAAGATACCGCCATGAAATCGATCTGCATCGGCGTTTTCATCTCTCTGATCAGATCGGCGAAAAACATAACGCTGCCTTTTAAAATGCACACCACCACGGGTGTTCTGCCCTCGTACAGTTTATCCAGTTGCGCCGCCAGCGCTTTCACTCTTTCTTCGATCTGCTCGCGCGAAATCATCACTCTTTCCACGTTCTCGTTTAAATCCATTTTACTGCACCTCTTTCGTATTTTTATCCGTATTATCGGATCGCTTTTTCAGTCCGCCGCACATGAAACGACGTAAACGATTTTTTTCGTATTTTCCGTTACTTTCACGTTTTCGGAAATTTCCGTACCGCAAATTATTTTCACATCGTTGCCTTCGCAAAACAACGGCAACATCGCGCTCTCCTCCGCGGGAATTTTTTTATCCGTGAGATACTTTTTCAGCGCTTTTCTTCCGCCGCCGAATTTTTCTATCATATCCCCCGCCCGCCGCGAGCGAAGAACACACCGCGCCGTTTTTTCCTCGTCGGCATACAAAATTTTCACTCCGCCGTGCTTTTCGGAAAAATTTTCCGCTTCCGCTTTATCCTCGGTGATTAAAATTTTCTTTCCGAGAAAATCCGTTTCTCCGAGGCGGAATTTTTCAACGTTTTGCACCGATTTCGCGCTTTCCGCGTCACCGTTTTTATTCGCTTCCGACAAATAAAACGCCAGCCGATCGTAACGTCTTTTCGCGCGTACGCCGCAAGGCAAAGAGATTTCCTTTCCCGTCTGCGCCCCGTCCGAAGTAAACAGAGATCGCAAAGAGGAAAGATGCGCGTACGTATAATCTTTCGTTACGCCGAGCGTTTTCATCGCCGTAACGCAGGCGCGGAAAAACAACGGTTCTTCTTCCGAATATTGCACGAAAACCCGTTTGACGACGCCCTGCGGGTCCTTTTCCGAGGTCAGCAGTTTTTCCGAAAGGCGATATAAAAACTCGTCGTCTTTTCTCGCCGTGCGCGAAAACCTCGCAAGATTTTCCGCGCTTCCCGGCACGATCGTTTCCAGAAGCGGCAACGCTTTCAGCCGCAATTTATTTCTCGAAACGTCCGCCTCGAAATTTGTTTCGTCCGTGCGGTAGGTAAGGCGATGTTCACGGATATAATCGAGAATTTCCGCTTTCGTCACGTTCAGAAGCGGACGGATGATACGATCACTCTCGTCTTTCATGCCGCCCGCACCCGTCAAAGAAGCGCCGCGAAGCAAATGAAAAAGTACGGTTTCCGCCTCGTCGTCCGCATGATGCGCCGTGGCGATCAGATCCGCTTTGCCGTCTTTCAGCAATGCGGCAAACGATTGCCGGCGAAATTCTCGCGCCGCCGTTTCGAGGCTTATTTTTTCTTTCGCCGCAAGATCCGGGCAATTTTCCGAAAAATTAAAAAGCGGAATCCGATTCTTTTTACAGAAATCGGCGACGAATTCCGCGTCGGCGCGACTGTTTTCTCCGCGAATACCGTGTTCGCAATGTACGGCGCAAAGAGTAAAGCCGTCCGCTTCTTCCCTCTCCTTCATATAATGGAGCAGGCAAACGGAATCCGCGCCGCCGGAACAGGCGACGCAAATGCATTTCCCTTTATATTTGCGAAAATCGATATTTTTCCACGACACGCTGACAGTATAGCATATTTTTTGCTTTTCCGCAAGGGTTTCGCCCTCCTTTTTCGCGGATTTCGCCGCAATCTTCCGTTGTTTTTTTCTGCATGCCGCATAAAAACGAAAAAGCCGCGCACACTGATCTCAGGAGGAAAAAAAATTATGAAAATCGCAAACATCGTCGCTTACGTACTGGTGCTGATCGGCGCGCTGAACTGGGGGCTTTTCGGCTTCTTCAATTTCAATCTCGTGGCAATCTTCGGCGGCGCACGCAGCGTTTTCGCCGTGATCGTATACACGCTGATCGCGCTTTCCGCGATCTGGCTGATCATTTCGCCCTGCATCACAGACGGCAAACTGGATATGAACGGCAAAAATTAATCTTTGTTCCGCTTACGCGTTTTTCCGCCTTTCGCACGGCGAAGGGCGAAAATTGCGGCGAATCATAACGCGAAAGGAAAAACCCGCCCGAAACGCTAAGTTCCGAGGCGGGCTTTCCGCTTAATTTTCCTCTCGTTCCGCCCGAAAGGCGTTCAAAGAGAAAAAATCTTATGCTTTAAAACAATCCGCGGCATCCGCAACCGCCATCGTTTCCGAATCCGTCGTCGGAATCGTTCGCAAAATTTTCCTCTCCGCGATATCCGCCGCCGCATCTGAAGCAGGGGCGATCGCAGGGATAAAGCGCGTACTGACGGGCGTAATACCAATCGATGTTGTCTCCGCAACGGGGTTCGGGGCGCGGGGTCTCGCACGGGCGTTTACAAGGCGGAGGGCAGGGAGTCACACAGAAACATTCGCGTTTCTTTTCGCAACATTTTCTGCCGAGATTTACGCCGAGCAACAGCCATGCGATCGTTCTCGCGCAACCACCCGCGCGGCGGTTTCCGCAATTCTGATTACACATAAAACTTTCTTCCTCACGTACGTATTTAAGACGGATAACGTCTTATAATACAGTATATGAAAAGAAAAGTCCGTTCGGCTACGATTTTCCCGAACGGACTTGTTTTTGTTTTTATAAAGCCGCATAATACGGCCCGGCTATTCTACGCCTGCCTGCGGCTCGTATCGCGCCGTTTTTATATTATTCCCATTCGATGGTTGCCGGCGGTTTCGAGGTGATGTCGTACACCACGCGGTTTGCGTGTTTCACTTCGTTCACGATACGCGTACTGATTTTTTCAAGCACGTCGTAAGGAATCCGCGCCCAATCGGCAGTCATCGCGTCTACGCTGGTGATGGCGCGCACGGCGATCACGTTTTCGTACGTACGGAAATCCCCCATCACGCCCACCGTAGGAGAATTCGTCACCACGGTGAAATATTGCCAGATCTGCTCGTCGAGCCCCGCTTTCGCGATCTCGTCGCGCAGGATATAATCGGAATCGCGCAGCGTTTCCAGTTTTTCGGGCGTCACTTCGCCCATAATGCGGATCGCAAGCCCGGGGCCCGGGAACGGCTGGCGCATTACGATTTTTCTCGGCAGCCCGAGTTCCAGCCCCACTTTGCGCACTTCGTCTTTGAAAAGATCTCTCAAAGGCTCTACGATCTCCTTGAAATCCACCACGGAAGGCAAACCGCCCACGTTGTGATGGCTCTTGATCACGGCGGATTTACCTTTGCCACTTTCGATCACGTCGGGATAAATCGTGCCCTGCACGAGGAAATCCACCGCGCCGATCTGTTTGGAAATTTTTTCAAACGTACGGATAAATTCTTCGCCGATGATCTTACGCTTCTTTTCGGGCTCGGTAACGCCTTTCAGTTTCGATAAAAACGCTTCGCTCGCATCCGCTTTGATGAGATTCATGCCCAGCCCGTCTTTGAAAACGCTCATCACTTCGTCCGCTTCGTATTTTCTCAAAAGCCCGTGATCCACGAATACGCAGGTGAGATTATCGCCCGCCGCCCTGTGCACAAGCGTAGCCGCCACGGCGGAATCCACGCCGCCGCTCATCGCGCACAGCACTTTTTTATCGCCGATTTTTTTCTTCAGCGCAGCCACCTGTTCTTCCACGAAGCCGCTCATCGTCCAGTCGCCCTTCGCATGACATACGCCGTAAAGGAAGTTTTTCAGGATGTTTTCGCCGTACTGCGTATGCACCACTTCGGGGTGGAACTGTACGCCGTAAATTCTGCGCTCGTCGTTGCCGAATGCCGCCACGGGGCAGGTGCCCGCCTTCGTATCGGCAAGGCAATCGAAGCCTTCCGGCGCGCGGGAAACGTAATCGGTATGGCTCATCCAACTTATGCTCGTTTCGGGCACTCCGTCAAACAATACGTTCTTTTTCAACACGCGGATTTCTCGCTTGCCGTATTCGCTCGTCTCCGCGTGCGTCACCGTACCGCCCAGTGTGTAGGCGATGAGTTGGCAACCGTAGCAAATCCCTAGCACGGGAATTCCGAGATCGAAAATTTCCGCGGGAACGTGCGGCGAAGTTTCTTCGTATACGCTGTTCGGCCCGCCGGTAAAAATAATGCCGATCGGGTTGTATGCCCTGATTTCGTCGATCGTCATATCGCAGTTTTTCAAATCGCAATATACGTTGAGATCGCGCACGCGGCGAGCGATCAACTGATTGTATTGTCCGCCGAAATCGAGGACGAGCACTTTTTCTCTTTCTTTCATTCCTTCTTACACCTTCCGTAAATTTTTTCTTACTTTTTATCGATCGGGCGGGAAATCGCAATCGGCGAAAAACACGCAAAACTTTCGTCGTTTCACCGTTGATTGTTCCCGCAAACAAAAAGAGCGTTTTTATCGCCCTTTTTATTTTTTTCAGCCGTAATCAGCCTTCCGAGCCGCCGCTTTGCGCGCCCGCGACTGCGATCAGATATTTCATCGCGGCGAGGTATTCCGCGTCCGCCGTTTCCAGCGCGGAAACGTCGAAACTTTCCAGCAAAACGGATATTTTTTCCGCCGTTTCCGTATCCCCCGCTTTCAGTGCGGACATCAGCACCGCCGCGAGAGAATTGTTCGGAGGAAATTTCCCGCCGAGAGATTCGTACGCCAGCCGGAAAGATTCGTCTTTTTTCCCGAGGCGGTATTTCGCCGTGCAAAGGTTTACGTATACATGCTGTTTATACGTGCTTTTCAGTTTCTCGTCAGTACGGTTGCCGTTTTCGTCGATATAAAAACTCTTCGCGTCTATGCCCTCGCAATAACTCTCGAAATCTTTATGCGCGATCAGCGATTCGGCGTAGCGTTCCGTATCCTCGTCCAGTTCCTCGTCTGCGGCGATTTCCATCGCATAAGCGATGTAATACGCGTCGCCGAAACGATTGTAGGATCTTTCCGCATACTTCATCGCGGTGGATTCCCATCCTACGCTGTAAGCGAATTCCATAACGGTGGGCGGGAAAAAGCATACGCACGCGAAAACGAGTACGGCGCAAAGCGCAAGCGTACCGAGCAACGTGGCAAGTATGGAATTCCAGATGATCTTTTTCACGCGACAAGCCCCCGCGACGAACGTTTCCGCACGCCCGAATTCTCTTTTCCTTATTATTCTACCACGTTTAAAAAGAAAAATCAACCGTATAGCGGAAGATTCCGCCACGATTTTTTCGATTTTCGTTTTCTTTTTTTATTCGCTTTCATATCTTCGGCGCGGATATGCATACCTTATTAACGATATGAAGAAACATTTTTTCCGTTATGCCGCTTCCCGCCACTTTATAAAAAGTCTATTTTGCGTCGCGTTCGTCTGCGCTTGCTTTTTCACCCTCTTTTCCTGCGCGAAAAAACGCTTCGATTTATACGATTACGTATCCGAATGCCGAGGCAACGTGCTCGTTGCGGAAACGGCGGAAAGCGGAAACGAAACGGCTGACGAAATATCCCTTCTCACGGTGTATTCGATCGAACGGGAATCCCCCTACCTTTCCGACGGCGCGAAAGGAGAAATGCAAAAACTCACCTCGTTTTATTTCTGCGCGAAAGACGGCTCCGCCGTATACAGCCTGAAATATGAAAACGGCGATATTTGCGGCGGCGGAGAAGCCTCGTACGACGATGTAAAAAAACAATATTATTACACCTGCCCCTTAAATACGGCGGACGCAACGTCGCTGCACGTGGAAATCACCGACGAAAAAAGCAAGCGCACATATTCCTTTCTGGCAAAAAGCGTGAAAACGGAAACGACGCTTTCCCCGCGCGACGTTCTTGCCCGTTTAAGCGAAACGGAAATCGAACTGATCGGATCGCTTCGCGAAGAAAATGTTTTTCTCGGCGAAATCCGCCTGAGGCTGATCTCTTCCGAAGGAAAAAATTATTATTATGCGGGGATCGTCGATCGCAAAAACAACGTCCGCTCGTTTCTTCTCGACGGAGAAACGGGAAAAATCCTCGCCAAACGCGAAAGCAACGAGGATTAGTCTCGCGATCTTTTAAAAAAACGATCGTATCGATCGATTTTACGAAAAAATTTTTACGCCGCGCGTTTGAAGCGGCGTTTTTTCTTGACTTTACGCCGCAAAATCTTTATAATGTAACAAGTGAAACGGGGAAAAACAGCCGAAAAAAGGCGTTTGCCGTTTCTTTTACATTATTCTCGATGTTCTTTCGCCCGAAGCGAGCCCGAGCCATTTCGGCTTTTTGCCCGTTTTTCGCGGCGCACGAATTGATTTTTCGGAAGGTATATATGAGTAACGAAAAAGATCTCACGCGCGGAAATTTATGGAAAGGCATTATGCTCTTTTCCCTGCCGCTTATGCTCTCGAACGTATTGCAGGTGCTCTTCAATATGTCCGATATCGCCGTCGTGGGAAAATTCGGCAGCGCAAACTCGCTCGGCGCGGCCGGCGCCACCGCCACCACCGTAGTGCTTTTCACGGGATTTCTGATCGGCATGGGCAGCGGCGTAAACGCCCTGACGGCGCATTACCTCGGCG
The DNA here is from genome assembly GCA_905203015.1 of uncultured Christensenella sp. GTDB lineage: Bacteria > Bacillota > Clostridia > Christensenellales > Borkfalkiaceae > Scatosoma. The sequence goes on from CAJKUC010000002.1 coordinate 149,933, forward strand.
CAAAAAGCGAGAAAGATCTGCGCGAAACGATACACTCTTCCGCGATCGTATGCTTTATTACGGGCTGGATTCTTTGCGCCGTATTGTTCTTCGTCGCAAAACCCCTTTTAAATCTTGTGGACACAAAACCCGATTATATCGAAGGCGCATCTTTATACTTAAAAATCTACGCGTTCGGGCTTCCCGCTCTTGCCCTCTACAACTTCGGTAACGGCGTACTGAGCGCTTCGGGCGATACGAAACGCCCGCTTGTTTTCCTCGGTATCGCGGGCGTGATCAACGTACTTCTCAATCTGTTTTTCGTAATCGTCTGCAATCTCGACGTGGCGGGCGTGGCAATCGCCAGCATCACGTCGCAGTATATTTCCGCCGTACTGATCTTCATTTCTCTGGTCCGTAATAAAGGCAGCGTATTCGTGCGCGTTTCCGAATTGAAAATATCCCCGGAAAAGGCGAAAAAAATCCTCGCGCTCGGCGTTCCCTCGGGCTGCCAGAACGCTATATTTTCCGTAGCGAATCTGTTCATTCAGAAAGCCGTGAATTATTTTCCGAAAGTGTTTTTCGACGGTAATTCCGCCGCTGCGAACACCGACGCGCTCGTGTACGACGTAATGGCGGCATATTATACGGCTTGTTCGTCGTTTATGGGGCAGAATTTCGGCGCAGGAAAGAAAGACCGCATGAAAGCCTGCTATTGGATTTCCGTGCTTTATGCGCTTTTAACGGGGCTCGTCATGGGCGTGCTGCTCGTTATTTTCGGCGAACAATTTCTCTCGATCTTCACGAACGATCCGAAAGTGGTGGCAGAAGGCATGAAACGTCTGAAAATCATGGGGCTTTCTTATGCCGTTTCGGCGTTTATGGACGGCACGATCGCCGCTTCCCGGGGCATCGGAAAAAGCCTTATTCCCACGATTATCGTGATTTCCGGTTCGTGCGTGTTCCGTATTATCTGGATCTACACGGTCTTCGCCCATTTCCACACGGTGCTTTCGCTGTATCTCCTCTACCCCGCTTCATGGATTTTAACCGCGATCGCGGAAATGATCTATTTCTTCGTCACCTATAAGAAAATCACGGCGAATCTTCCCGATCCCGAAAAAAACGGCGAAGCGGACGACTCTTCTTCGGAAGCGGACCTCATCGCGGATAAAGCAGAAAAATAATCTTCGTATACGGGCTCGCACCCGCCAACGGCAAACTTTTCATTTTTGTTTTTTCTCAAAAAAATGTCAGCCATACGTTTGACAATTTCAAAACGGTGTGCTATAATCTTATCGTAAATCGAACAGATCTTTTGTCCCTGACGGTATGTCCGACGGATACGGGAATCTATTTTTCCTTTTTCGGCGGCAGCGCGTTTCTGAGGCGCAAGTGGAGCACCACGTGGAACAGAAGACTTCAACGCCGACCGTCTGGGCACTCTTATTTTTTACGGGAATAAGTGTGCCTTTTTTCATTGACGGAATCATTCGCGTCTTTCGTTTTTATATTTGCTTCATTCCCCGCCGCTCCGGCGACGAACAATTTTTTTCAGGAGGCATTGTTTTATGAAAAAAGTGGCTGTAATCATGGGCAGCGACAGCGATCTTCCCGTAGTATCGAAAGCGGCGGACACGCTGAAACGCTTCGGCGTTCCCTACGAAATGCACGTATTTTCCGCGCACCGTACGCCTGCGGAAGCAAAGACGTTTGCCGAAAACGCCAGAGCGAACGGCTTCGGCGCGATTATCGCGGCGGCGGGCATGGCGGCGCACCTTGCGGGCGCGATCGCGGCGAACACCACGCTTCCCGTTGTGGGTATTCCCGTAAAATCCGGGGCATTCGGCGGGCTGGATTCCCTTCTTGCCACCGTACAGATGCCTTCGGGAATTCCCGTGGCTACCGTTGCCGTAGACGGCGCGACGAACGCCGCGCTTCTTTGCGTTGAAATGCTGGCGATCACCGACGAATCGCTGAGCGAAAAACTGGCTGCGGCACGCGCCGCCGATGCCGAAAAGGTGCTGGCGAAAAACGCCGCGATCGAAGCGCAATTCAACATATAATTTTATTCCCATCAACGTTAAAAACGGCGTTTACGTTATAAGCCCCGTATTCCCAGTCATACTCGGGCAGATCTTTAAACGCCGCATCGCATAATATCTCATCTCAGCGTACACTTATTCAATCAAACGGAGGATTCATTATGGAAAAGAAAGAACAACTCTACGAAGGAAAAGCAAAAAAAGTATTCGCCACCGACGATCCCGCGCTCGTCATCGTTTCGTATAAAGACGACGCCACGGCGCTCGACGGACTGAAAAAAGGCACGATTGCGGGCAAAGGCGTTGTCAACAACAAAATGTCGGACTTCCTCTTTTCTCTGCTGGAAAAGCACGGCGTTCCCACGCACTTCGTGAAAGAACTCAACGACCGCGAAGCGCTCGTTAAAAAAGTATCCATCGTTCCGCTCGAAGTAATTATCCGCAACGTTTCCGCAGGCTCTTTCGCAAAACGTTACGGCGTGGAAGAAGGCATCGTATTCAAATCCCCCACGATCGAATTTTCGTATAAAAACGACGATCTGCACGATCCGCTTCTCAACGAATATCACGCGTTGGCACTGAATCTTGCCACGCGCGAAGAAATCGATGAAATCAAAGCGATGGCGTTCAAAGTGAACGATATTTTAAAAGAATACTTCCTTTCGCTGAACGTAAAACTGATCGATTTCAAACTGGAATTCGGCAGACTTGCCGACGGAAAAATCGTGCTTGCCGACGAAATCTCGCCCGACACCTGCCGTTTCTGGGACGCGCAGACCAATGAAAAACTGGATAAAGACCGCTTCCGTCGCGATATGGGCGGCGTGGAAGACGCGTACAAAGAAATGATGAAACGGGTATTCGGTTAATCCTGCCCGTTTCTTTCCCGCATAAAGCGAAAATTCACTTTCCGGGCGTTCGTTGCCCGTAAAATATTAAGGATCTACGAAATATTTATGAGCAATTTAAGAGAAGAATGCGGCGTATTCGGCGTTTATTCCCCCACCCCCTGCGACGTGGCGGGCACCACCTATTACGGCCTGTTCGCGCTTCAGCATCGCGGGCAGGAATCCTGCGGCATCGTCGTCAACGACGACGGCGTTTTTACGTCGTATAAAGACGTCGGGTTGGTGAACGACGTGTTCACGCCCGAAAATCTTGCAAGACTCGGCGAAGGAAACATCTCCGTGGGGCACGTGCGTTACGGCACCACGGGCGGCAACGACCGATCGAACGCACAGCCCATCGTGGTGAACCACGTAAAAGGCAGAATGGCGCTGGCGCATAACGGCAATCTCGTAAATTCGGGCGAACTTCGCCGTTCTCTCGAACTGGAAGGCTCGATCTTCCACACCACCAGTGACACGGAAGTGATTTCCTATCTCATCACAAAAGCGCGGCTCACCGCCCCTTCCATCGAACAGGCGATCAACGCCGCGATGAACAAACTGAAAGGCGCGTATTCGCTGGTGATCGCCTCCCCCTCGAAACTGATCGCCGTACGCGACGAACACGGTTTCCGTCCGCTCTGCTACGGTAAAACGGAAGACGGGCGCTACATCGTGGCTTCGGAAAGTTGCGCGTTAGACGCCGTGGGGGCAACGCTGATCCGCGATATCCGCCCCGGCGAAATTCTCGTATTCGATAAAAACGGCATCCGTTCCATCGAGGATCATTGCGGCAAAGCGCCGCACACGCTGTGCGTTTTCGAGTATATCTATTTCGCACGCCCCGATTCCGTGATCGAAGGCTGCTGCGTACACAGCGCGCGTATGCGAGCGGGCGCGTTCCTTGCTTTGGAACATCCCGTTCAGGCAGACGTGGTGATCGGCGTACCCGATTCGGGCATCGACGCCGCCATCGGATATTCTCGCCAATCGGGAATCCCCTACGAACTCGGCTTTATCAAAAACAAATACATCGGCAGAACGTTCATCGCCCCCGGGCAGAAAAGCCGCGAGGACAAAGTGAAAATCAAACTCAACCCCGTTTCCGAAGTGGTGAAAGGAAAGCGCGTTGTGCTGATCGACGATTCGATCGTGCGCGGCACCACGAGCGCGCGTATCGTTAAACTTCTCCGCGAAGCGGGCGCGACGGAAATTCATATGCGTGTTTCCGCCCCCGCGTTCACGAATCCGTGCTACTACGGAACGGACATCGATTCCAAGGAAAACCTGATCGCGTGCAAACACACAGTTCCCGAAATAGCGAAACTCATCGGCGTGGATTCGCTGGGCTATCTCGGATTGGAAAGCGCGAAGCAGATGGCGAAAGGCGTAAACGGCAGCGGCTATTGCACCGCCTGTTTCGACGGCGTATACCCCACCGAAATTCCTTCCGCCCCCATGAAAAATCGTTTTGAAACGAAAATTTCGGAAAACAACAAGGAGTGACACCTATGAAAGATTCTTATTCCAAATCTTACGCCGACGCAGGCGTTGATATCACCGCGGGCTACAAAGCCGTGGACCTGATGAAAAAACATATCGCGCGCACCGTCACCGACGGAGTTTGCTCCGACGTGGGCGGATTCGGCGGATTATTCGATCCGAACGTAAAAGGCATGGAACATCCCGTGCTGGTGAGCGGTACCGACGGCGTGGGCACAAAACTGAAAATCGCCTTCCTTATGGATAAACACGACACCGTGGGTATCGACTGCGTGGCAATGTGCGTGAACGACGTGATCTGCTGCGGGGCAAAGCCCCTGTTCTTCCTCGATTATATCGCCTGCGGAAAAAACGTTCCAGAGCGGATCGCGGAAATCGTATCGGGCGTAGCCGAAGGCTGCGTGCAGAGCGGCGCGGCTTTAATCGGCGGCGAAACGGCGGAAATGCCCGGATTCTATCCCGTGAACGAATACGATCTTGCGGGCTTTGCCGTAGGCATGGTGGATAAGAAAAACATTCTGGACAATAAAACGATGCGGGAAGGCGACGTTGTGATCGCGCTGCCCTCTTCCGGCGTACACTCCAACGGATTTTCGCTGGTGCGCAAGGTGTTCGACATAGAGCATTGCGATCTGAAAAGCCCCCGCGAAGAACTGAACGGGAAATCCCTCGGAGAGGCTTTGCTCGCGCCGACGAAAATCTATGTGAAGCCTATGCTCGCCCTGTTTGATAAAGTGAAAGTAAAAGGCGTATCGCACATCACGGGCGGCGGATTCTTTGAAAACATTCCCCGCAGTATTCCCGACGGGCTGGGTGCGGAAATCGAAAAATCCGCGGTGAAAATCCCTCCGATTTTCCGTCTGATCCAAAAGGCGGGCAACGTGCCCGAACGGGATATGTTCAATACGTTCAATATGGGCGTAGGCATGAGCGTAGTGGTGGCGGAAAAAGACGAAGCCGCCGCGCTTGAAATTTTACGCGCCAACGGAGAAGACGCCTATACGATCGGCCGAATCGTGAAATCAGACGTAAAGGTAACGCTGAAATGAAAGACGACGTTTCGGGCGAAAAAGTAAATATCGCCGTTTTCGTCTCGGGCGGCGGCACGAATCTTCAGGCACTGCTCGACGCGGAAAAAAACGGCATAATCCATAGCGGGCGTATCGTGCTCGTCGTTTCCGACAATCCTTCCGCCTATGCTCTGCAACGGGCGAAAAATGCGGGAAAAGATACGGCGATCGCGGAAAAAAGCGGCCGTTCGCAGGTGGAATTCGAGGCAGACCTGACGGCGGTTTTAAAAAAATATAATATCGGTCTGATCGTTCTTGCGGGATTTTTACGTATTCTCTCGCCGTCGTTCGTCAAAAATTACGAAAACAGAATCATCAACGTGCACCCTTCCCTGATTCCCTCTTTCTGCGGAAAGGGCTATTACGGTCTGCGCGTGCATGAAGCCGCGCTCGCTTACGGCGTAAAGGTGACGGGCGCCACCGTTCATTTCGTGAACGAGATCCCCGACGGCGGCAAAATCATCATGCAGAAAGCCGTGGAAATTCAGCCCGACGATATCCCCGAAACGTTACAGCAACGCGTAATGCGCGAAGCGGAATGGAAAATTCTTCCGCTCTCCGCCGAAAAGGTATGCGAAAACATGCTCGCACGCGGAAGCGCGGCGAACGAATAATTTCGCTTCCGCTCTTCTTTTCCCTCCCGACGGAGGCGAAACAAACGCGGAGTTTACGCAAAAAACACAGCCTCTGCGCACAAAACAAGGAAAAAAAACAAATGGAAAACGAAACGTATAAAGTTTACGAAGCGGATTCGCTTCTTAAAAACATCTCTTACCCCGGGCGCGGAATCATCCTCGGCACAACGCCCGATAAAAAACATTTCGCGCTCGCCTATTTTATCAGCGGCAGAAGCGAAAACAGCCGCAACCGCGTCTTTGAAAAAACGTCGGACGGCACGCTCCGCACGATTCCGTTCGATCCGTCGAAAGTCACTGATCCTTCGCTGATCATCTATAACGCCGTGCGGCAGTTACAAAAAAACACGATCGTTACGAACGGCGATCAGACGGATACGGTTTTCGACGGAATGAGCCAAGGAAAAACCTTTTCCGAATCTTTGGAATCGCGCTGTTTCGAGCCCGATTTCCCCAATTTCACGCCCCGCATCAGCGGCATTTTATATGCGGGCGACGAAAATAAGGCAAAATACGAACTGAGCATTTTAAAAAGCGCCGACGAAAACGGTTCGGCTTGCCACCGCTATACGTTTTCTTATGCGCCGATCGCGGGAATCGGGCACTTCATCCGCACTTATATAAACGACGGCAACCCTCTGCCCACCTTTTCGGGCGAGCCCGTGAGAGTGGCGATCCCCGACACTGCGGATCGATTCGCCGATCTTCTCTGGAACGCCCTGAACGAAGAAAACAAAATTTCCCTGTACGTGCGCTATATCGATATCGCGACGGGAACTTACACCGACCGACTGATTAACAAACACTGAAGATTCCACTTTTTCGGAGATATACAAATGAAAGAACTTCAACTGAAATACGGCTGCAATCCCAATCAGAAACCTGCGCGCATTTTCATGCAGAACGGAACAGACCTTCCCGTCGCCGTTTTAAACGGTCACCCCGGCTATATCAATTTTCTCGACGCGTTCAATTCCTGGCAACTGGTGAAAGAACTGAAAGAAGCCCTTTCTCTTCCCGCCGCGGCGTCGTTCAAACACGTGAGCCCCGCAGGCGCGGCAGTCGGCTTGCCTATGAGCGAAAAATTGAAAAAGGCGTGCTTCGTCGACGACGTACAAGGCGTAGACGAATCCCTCCTCGCCCTTGCTTACGCCCGCGCGAGAGGCACGGATCGCATGTGTTCGTTCGGCGACTGGGTGGCTCTTTCCGACGTATGCGACGTACCCACGGCAAAACTCCTTGCCCGCGAAGTATCCGACGGCGTGATCGCACCGGGGTATCTGCCCGAAGCCCTCGAAATTCTGAAAGGCAAACGCAAGGGCATGTATAACGTTGTTCAGATCGACGAAAATTACGTACCCGAACCGCTCGAAAGAAAGCAGGTTTTCGGAATCACGTTCGAGCAGGGCAGAAATAATTTCAGAATCGACGAAACTCTTCTTGACAAAATCGTTACGAAAAATACGGATCTTCCGGAAAGTGCGAAAAGAGATCTGATCGTTTCCCTCATCACGCTGAAATACACGCAATCCAATTCCGTCTGCTATGCGTTCGACGGTCAGGCGATCGGCGTAGGCGCGGGTCAGCAATCGCGAATCCACTGCACCCGTCTTGCGGGCTCGAAAGCGGACACCTGGTTCTTACGGCAATGCGATAAAGTGCTTTCTCTGCCTTTCAGAAGCGATATAGGAAGAGCCACGCGCGATAACGTTATCGACGGATACATCAATCGCAACGAGGAAGACGTCTGCGCCGAAGGCACCTGGCAGAAATATTTCGTCTCCCGCCCCGACCCGCTCACGGAAAGCGATATTGCCGCCTATCTTTCCTCGATCCGCGGCGTTTCCCTCGGATCGGACGCATTCTTCCCCTTCGACGACAATATTCAGCGGGCTTATAAAAGCGGCGTTTCTTACGTGGCGCAGCCGGGCGGCTCGATCCGCGACGAAGACGTCATCCGCCGTTGCGACGAATACGGCATCGTGATGTGCTTCACAGGCATGCGTCTTTTCCATCACTGATCATACAACGATAAACATGCACCAATACGGCACCGCAAAGGAGAACGATTTATGAAAATACTTGTGGTAGGCGGAGGCGGACGCGAACACGCCGTTATTAAAAAACTCAAAGAAAACAAATCCGTATCGACGATTTACGCGCTGCCCGGAAACGGCGGTATCGCGAAAGACGCCGTATGCGTGAACATCGGCGCGAAAGACGTTGAAAACATCGTGAAATTCGCCGTGGAAGAAAAGATCGATTACGCGGTGGTCACGCCGGACGATCCCCTTGTTCTCGGCGCGGCAGACGCGCTGGAAGCGGCGGGAATTCCCTGCTTCGGTCCGAAAAAAAATGCCGCGATCATCGAAGGCAGCAAAGTCTTTTCAAAGAATCTGATGAAAAAATACGGTATTCCCACCGCTGCTTACGAAGTGTTCGATAAGGCGGAAGACGCGCTTTCCTATCTCGAATCTGCGCCGTTGCCCGCCGTAATCAAAGCGGACGGACTCGCTCTCGGCAAGGGCGTTATCATCGCGGAAACGAAAGAAGAAGCGCAGAACGCGATCCGTTCGATGATGCTTGATAAAGTATTCGGAGAGAGCGGCTCGAAAATCGTGATAGAAGAGTTTTTAAGCGGTCCCGAAGTATCGGTGCTTTCGTTTACCGACGGAAACACGATCGTTCCGATGATCTCTTCCATGGATCATAAACGAGCCGAAGATAACGACGAAGGCCCGAATACGGGCGGCATGGGCACGATCGCGCCAAACCCCTTCTACACGAAAGCCATAGCGGAAGAATGTATGAAAAAAATCTTTCTTCCCACGATCCGCGCGATGAACGCGGAAGGCAGAACGTTCAAGGGCTGCCTCTATTTCGGGCTGATGATTACGAAGGACGGACCGAAAGTGATCGAATACAACTGCCGTTTCGGCGATCCCGAAGCACAGGTGGTGCTTCCTCTTCTGGAAAGCGACCTGCTCACCGTAATGCGCGCCGTCACTTACGGAAAATTAGCGGAAACGGAAGTGAAATTTTCAAACAATGCCGCCGCGTGCGTGGTGCTTGCTTCGCAGGGGTACCCGAAAAAATACGAAACGGGCTTTGAAATCACCGTGCCCGAAAGCATAGAACAAAGCGTATATTACGCAGGCGTGAAAGCGGGGGAAAACGGAACGCTGCTCACCGCGGGCGGGCGGGTGCTGAACGTGACCGCCGTCGCTCCCACGCTTCGCGAAGCCGTGGATCTTGCCTATGAAAAGGCGGAACAGATCCGCTTTGAAAACAAATATTGCAGAAAAGACATCGGCAAAAAAGCGTTGCTCGTATCTGCGGAATAATCATGCGCCCTTTCGCGGATATTCGTTCGGCCGCGACGTTTTTCATCGTGTAAACGCGGATCGTCCGCAAACCACCAAGGAGAAAATTATCATTATGCCTTATCGTATCTATTCGGAAAAGAAAAAAGAACTTGCGGGAGAAGCGCGCGCGCTTCTTTCCGACATCAACAACCTCCTTTGCATTTCCTCCGTAAAGGACGTACGGATTATCCACCGTTACGACGCGGAAAATATCGATCGGGAAACGTTCGATTATGCCGTAAAGACGGTGTTTTCCGAGCCGCAGACGGATATTGCCTGCGAAAATCCCGATTTCGGCGACGGCACGGTGTTTGCCGTGGAATACCTTCCCGGGCAATTCGATCAGCGCGCGGATTCCGCGGCGCAATGCATTCAGTTGATCTCGCAGAAAGAACGCCCTTTGATCCGCACGGCGAAAGTATACGTATTGTACGGCGACGTTTCCGAAAGCGATTTGGCGGCGATCAAAAAATATGTAATCAACCCCGTGGAGGCCCGCGAAGCGTCGCTGGATCTTCCCGAAACGCTGGAAATCGCGCACCCAGTGCCCGAAAGCGTAGCGACGATCGACGGATTCATCGATCTGGAAGGCGAACAACTCAAAGATTTCGCCGTGAAATACGCGTTGGCTATGGACGAAGACGACGTGAAATTCTGCCGCGATTATTTCAGAAAGGAAAAGCGCAACCCCACCATGACGGAAATCCGCATGATCGACACCTACTGGTCGGATCACTGCCGCCACACCACCTTTCTCACGCACATCGACAACGTCTCTTTCGAGGACGAACTTCTTCAGAAAACGTACGAAGAATATCTTGCCGTAAGAAAAGATCTGCATCGCGAAAACAAACCCGTATGCCTGATGGATCTTGCCACGATCGCCGCGAAAGAACTGAAAAAACAGGGTAAACTGGATAAACTGGACGAATCGGAAGAAATCAACGCCTGCACGGTGAAAATCAAGGTGGACGCGGACGGAAAAAGCGAAGACTGGTTGCTGCTTTTCAAAAACGAAACGCATAACCACCCTACGGAAATCGAGCCGTTCGGCGGCGCGGCTACCTGCATCGGCGGCGCGATCCGCGATCCCCTTTCGGGCCGTTCGTACGTATACGGCGCGATGCGCGTGACGGGCGCGGGCAATCCCCTTACCCCCGTGAGCGAAACGCTTTCCGGAAAACTGCCGCAGCGTAAAATCGTCACCACCGCCGCCGACGGCTATTCTTCGTACGGCAATCAGATCGGGCTGGCAACCGGAATCGTAGACGAAATCTACCACGACGGCTACACGGCGAAACGTATGGAAATCGGCGCGGTGATCGCGGCGACTCCCGCCGAAAACGTGCGCAGAGAAACGCCCGCGGCGGGCGACGTCGTAATTCTCCTCGGCGGCAGCACGGGGCGCGACGGATGCGGCGGCGCGACGGGTTCTTCCAAATCGCATACGCTGAAATCCCTTGAAAAATGCGGTGCGGAAGTGCAGAAAGGCAACGCGCCGGAAGAGCGAAAACTGCAACGCCTTTTCCGCAATAAAGAAGCCTGTCTTCTGATCAAACGCTGCAACGATTTCGGCGCGGGCGGCGTTTCCGTAGCCATCGGCGAACTTGCCGACGGACTCGACATCGATCTTAACGCCGTACCGAAAAAATACGAGGGGCTCGACGGCACGGAACTGGCGATCAGCGAATCGCAGGAACGCATGGCCGTGGTGGTGGCAAAAGAAGACGCGGAAAAATTCCTCGCCCTTGCGCGCACCGAAAATCTTCAGGCTTGCCCCGTAGCCGTGGTGAAAGCAGAGCCTCGCCTTACGATGCGCTGGAACGGCAAAACGATCGTAGATATCAGCCGCGAATTTCTTAATTCCAACGGCGCGGAAAAACACGCCGACGCACATGCGCAAAAGTCCCTTCCTTACGAAAGAGAGGTGCACGGCACGTTCAAAGAAAATTACGAAACTCTTGCAAACGACTTGAACGTATGCTCGAAACGCGGGCTTTCCGAGCAATTCGATTCCACGATCGGCGCGGGCACCGTGCTTATGCCCTTCGGCGGGAAAAATCAACTCACCCCCGTACAGGCGATGGTGCAGAAAATTTCCGTAGAGAAAAAACATACCGACGATTGCTCGCTGATGGCATGGGGCTACAACCCCTTCATAACGGAAAAGAGCCCCTACCACGGCGCATATCTCGCCGTGATCGAATCGGTGAGCAAACTGATCGCTACGGGCGCGGAATTCAAAGACGTCTACCTCACCTTCCAGGAATATTTTGAACGCCTCGGAAAAGACGAAAATCGTTGGGGCAAACCTTTATCCGCTCTTCTCGGCGCATTCCGCGCGCAACTCGATCTGCAGATCGCTTCTATCGGAGGCAAAGATTCGATGAGCGGCTCTTTCGAGAAATTAGACGTTCCCCCTACGCTCGTTTCCTTCGCCGTCACTACGGCGAAAACGAAGGATATCGTCTCCCCCGAATTTAAAAACGCGGGCGACAAAGTATGGCTGTTTTCGCCCGAATACAACGCCGATCGCCTTCCCGATACGGAATCTCTTCTTGCCGTATTCGGCAAAATCACCGCTCTTCTGCGCGAAAAGAAGGCGGTTGCCTGTTACACGCCCGCTTACGGCGGCATCGCGGAAGCGGTGATGAAGATGTGCTTCGGCAACGGGCTCGGTTTCCGTTACGAAAACGCATCCGATAAAACGATTTTCGGCTATTCTTACGGCTCGTTCCTCGTGGAAGTATCGGCAGGCGCGGCGGAAGAAGATCTTGCAGGCGGCATTCTCCTCGGCGAAATCACAGCCGACGGAAAGATTACCAAGGGCGCGGAAAGCATCGCCTTAAACAGCCTGCTTCACACCTACGAAAACAAACTGGAAAGCGTATACCGTTGCAATATCCAGTTTGATAAGTCCTCCGTGCCCACACTTTCTTATAAAGCGGAAAAACGCGTATTCCCCGCGATCAGAACGGCGAAGCCCCGCGTACTGATCCCCGTTTTTCCCGGCACGAACTGCGAATTCGACAGCGCGAAAGCCATGCGCGACGCAGGCGCAGAGCCAGAAATTTTCGTCATCAACAATCAGAGCAGCGAAAACGTGGCGCGCAGCGCGGAACGCTTCGCCGAACTCATCGGAAAATCGCAGATGATCTTTATTCCCGGCGGATTTTCGGGCGGCGACGAACCGGACGGCAGCGGTAAATTCATCACCGCTTTCTTCCGCGGCGCGGCGGTGAAAGAACAGGTGGAACTTCTGCTTGAAAAACGCGACGGACTGATACTCGGTATTTGCAACGGTTTTCAGGCGCTGATCAAATTGGGGCTTGTTCCCTACGGAAAAATTCTGGACGCCGACGAACACAGCCCTACGCTCACCTACAATAAAATCGCGCGCCATCAATCGAAAATCGTGCGTACGCGCGTGGTTTCGGATAAATCCCCCTGGCTGGCGGGCGTGAAACCGGGCGATATTTTCAATGTGCCTATCTCGCACGGCGAAGGTCGTTTCTATGCGGAAGAATCTTTGATAAAGCAACTTGCCGAAAACGGGCAGATCGCAACGCAATACGTAGACGAAAACGGCGAAGCGACCAATGACATACGTTTCAACCCGAACGGCTCGGCATATGCGATCGAAGGCATTACTTCCCCCGACGGGCGCGTATTCGGAAAAATGGGGCACTCCGAACGCTATGCCCCCGACCTTTATAAAAACGTACCGGGCGAATACGATATGAAACTTTTCGCTTCCGCCGTAAAATATTTTAAAAACTGATCGTTCCTATCATGAAAAAACAGGCAACCGTTTGCAAGGCGGTTGCCCGTTTTTTATTTACCCGCGGAAAATTTCCGCATCAACGATCTTTATATCGTATCTTTTCTATTCCGAGCAGTTTTCTTTTATAATCGAGCCCGCCCTGATAGCCCGTAAGCGCCCCGCCTGCGCCGAGCACTCTGTGGCACGGCACGATAATCGCCACGGGATTTCTTCCCACCGCGCCGCCCACTGCCTGCGCGCTCATTCTCGTGCCGCGTTCTTTTTCGATTCTGCGGGCAATCTCGCCGTACGTCGTCGTTCTTCCGTAGGGAATTTCCGAGAGAATTTCCCACACCCGCCGCGCAAAATCGCTGCCTTCCGTAAATCGGACGGGCACCTGCAACGCGCACGGATTTTTTCCCGCAAAATACAGATCGAGCCATCTTGCCGCAAGACCGAATACGGGCAGATTTTCTTCGGCCGCATTTTCCGCCGCACGTATCGCCCGCTGTTTTTCCAGCGCGAGGCACACGAGATTTTCCCCGTCGGAATACATCGTTATTCTTCCGAGCGGAGACACATATTCGTTTCTGAAAAAACATTTCTCCGCCATTTCGTTATTCTCCGCGCTTCGCATACGTAATTATCCTTGCGTTTTCACTTTTTAACGGAAAAAGCGTACGTTGCAAAGAAGCGATACGCTTCGCCCCTGTCGTAAATCGAAGAGCCGTATTCCGCATAAGCGGGCACGTTCACGTTGTTCGGAATCGCTTCCGTTTCAAGGCAATACGCGTTGCGTTTTCCGTAATGATGTCCGCCTTTTCCGTATTGATCGAGTCCGTTGCCCGTATACAACTGCACGGCGGGCATATCCGTATAGCAATTCATTTCGATTCCCGTTTTTTCGCTGTATGCAACGGCATACGGCTTTTTCGCGTCTCTGTTTTTGTCGAACACGAAGCAATGATCGTATCCGCCGCCCTTTTTCAGATCGGGATCATCCGCTTCCACGTCGCGTTCGATCGCTTTCGGCTCGTTGAAATCGAAAGGCGTTCCCGCTACGGCACGAAATTCCCCGTGCGGAATCAGCGTATCGTCCGTCGGCGTAATATAAGGCGCGTCGATTTGCAGGATATTATCCGCCGCCGTTTCTTCGTTTCCCTCGCCGTTCAGATTGAAATAGGCGTGATTTGTCATGGCAATCGCCGTTTTTTTATCCGACACGGCAAAATAAGAAATGTTCAGAGCCCCGTCTTTCAGGGAATACACCACTTTCACCGTAAGGTTTCCGGGATAATTTTCTTCACCGTCGGGCGAAAAATAAGAAAGTTCCAGCGTTCCGTTCAGCGTTTCCGCCTTCCAGATTTTCGCGTTGAAGCCGATTTTTCCGCCGTGCAGATGATTTCCGCGATCGTTACGGTATAATTCATACGTAACGCCGTCGATCGTCAGATTTCCTTTTTCGATACGGTTTCCGAATCTTCCGATCAACGCGCCGAGATAGCCGCCGTTATTCAGATACCCGTCAAGATCGTCATAGCCCAAAAGCACGTCGCGTTTCACGCCGTTTTTATCCGGAATCACTATGCTCTGTAAAATTCCGCCGTACGTCAGTACGGAAACGGAAATATCGCCTTCCGTCATCGTATACTTATCCACTTCCTGCCCCTCGAATACGCCGAAGGGCGATTTTCTGATTTTCGTCATACCTTCTCCTTTGTGCCGATATGTTGTTACAACGAATTTCGGCATAAAATAAATATTTTTCGCCGAGCGGCGCATATTACGGATATGAAACGTAATCTTCTGCCGCTCGTCGGTTTGTTGTTTTTATGCGCCGTATTTTTTGTCGCCGCAGGCGGACTGCTTCTTTTCAAAGCATTGCCGCTTTCCGATCTTCCCTCTATTCCCGCGTTCCGCTTGCTGTAACGCGCGCTTATTTAAAGATTCGCGCCGCCGTTTGCGTGAACGTAAAAAACGCGCTCAGGCCTCGCCTTTTTCTATCTCCGTAAGTCGGAAATTCGCTTTATCGCACGAAGTGAGGTAATAGGTTATGCCGTTTTTTTCCGTTTTCAGCGGGAAATACGATCCGCCGTGTAAATGCCCGAACACCACCTTCTTCACGCCGTACGCCTCGAATAAACGTGTAAAATCGGTATCCGGAGAACGCAGCGAAAATGGCGGATAATGAATAAGAACGATCAGTTCGTCTCCTTCTTCTCTTAAAGCCTTGCCGCAATCGAGCGCGAGGCGGAATCGTTCCGTCTCCCGCGCGAACAATTTTTCGTCCTCCGCAGAAAAGTCGGGGCTACCGGGACACGTCCAGCCGCGCGATCCGACGAAAATATGCTTTCCTATCTTCACGGCGTCCGTCTGTAAGAAATAAAAAGACGAATCGGGGGCGGAATCACGCAGTTTCGTGATACCGTTCCACCAGTAATCGTGATTTCCGCGGATAAAAATTTTCTTGCCCGGCAGATCTTTCAGCCTCGAAAGATCTTTCAGCGCGTCGGGCAGTTTCATCGCCCAGGAAATATCCCCAGGGATAAGCACGATATCGTTTTCCGTCGCTTTCGCCCGCCAATCTTCCGAAATTTTTTCAAAATGACCGTCCCACGCCCTGCCGAAAACGTTCATCGGCTTCGTATCGTCGAAAGACAAATGAAGATCTCCGATCGCATAAATACTCATGGTTACATTATATCAGTTGTGCGGGAAAAAGGCAACTGCTTTTTTTATCGTTCGTAGGAAAACGGCAAATTTTTCAAAGCGCACAAAAGAACGCGTTACCGTATCGAGCCCGCCGCCCGCATAAAAAAACACAAAAAAGATCGGTTTTGCGCCCACGAAGAACGCATCCGCCGATCTTTTTCACTTCATACAATTCATAATCCCGCCGTTTTGCAGCCGAATAGAAATTCTGCTTTCCGCGTTATCTCACGCCGCCGCCGCCACCGCCGTGGCCGCCGCCCGAAAATCCGCCGAAATGCCCTCCGCCGCCACCGCCGCCGAGGAACGTACCGCCTTTCGGCTGCGGCCGTACCATAGCCGAACGGAAGGAAGCGCGCAACATCGAATTGAGTATCATATAATCGAATACGGAGAACGAAACGTTTCCCGTACACCACTTCGGCGGTTCTATCACGATAGATTTGAATTTATTTTCCCATTCGTTGCTTACGCCGAGCACCTGCGCATACGGCAGAATATCGTAATACAATTGCGGATTCTCTTCCAGCATGAATTTGATTTTATCTTCTTCCGTGTACAGAATAAAATCTTTAAAGCCGAGAATCGATCCCAGCGTCTGCATGTATTTTTCCGTTCTGGAAATGCAGCGCGGCGCGATTACGGCGCAAAGCGTCGCCCCGATCGAGATAAACAACTTCTCGTACACCGTAAGAATGTGCCGTGCGAAAGCGAACGTATACCATATGCCGAAAAGAGCAAGCAGAACGGTAAGCCCGATCTTTTCCCAACGGCGAAGGCTCGCCTTATCTTTATACCGCCGCTGTTCCACCATGAAAAAGCCTGCGCAGCAAAGCGCGATCGGCACGGCGGAAAAGAGCCCGTTCAGATACGAATAGCCGCCGCCTATTCTCGCACGCCCCACGAAGAAAGGAATCAGTTCGTAAAGCACTACGGCAAGAATCGCGCAGATCACCATGCCCACAATCGATTTCGTTTCGTATTCCGCGCCGCGACGGGCGGAAATCAACGTTTTCGCTTTATCCGCGGAAGCGTAGAATTTGTTCTGTAATTGAGAAATCTCCGTGTCTTTCCGTCTGTCTTTATCGAACAGACCTTCCAGCAGCACTCTCTGCCACGAAGGCATCTCGCGCGGAATTTCTTTATCCGTACGATGCAGAATCGGATCTCCCTTTTTGTCTTCCGGCAATTCTATCGTAAGGTAGCCTTGATCGGCGAAATAATAAATCATCGAAGTGATGTCTTCGGTGTCCACCTTTCCGTCGATAATTCTGCCCATCATCAAAGGATCCATCCCTTCGGGCGGCTTCACGCTCACCACCGTCACCATTTCATGATCTACTTTGAAAAACGACGTAAGGAAGAACGCCGCCACGGCAATGCCCGCAGATACCAGCAACGTCACCCAGAATACGGGCGAAGAAAGAAGCATCGATACGTAAGACGACATCGCGCCGCTTTCCAGCGTGAATTGCAGCGTAATCGGCGAAGCGGAATAATCGTCGTATGTAGAATTATACACAACGGCAAGAACGGGCGAAGTGAGGATCAGAGAGTTCCCGTTTTCGGTGGCCGTAACGTTTCCGTGCCCTTTCGATCCGAACGAACCGCTGTAATATTCGTATCTGAACGCCGAAGGGAACGTCACCGTCACCGTAACGTTATTCAAAGGCACCGTCCAGCCGCCGCCCACTACGTCAAGAGTCATGCCGTCCGCCGTAGTTTCGGAAGAACGCATGGAATAATAAAAATCGTAAATCCATGCCGCGCCGTACGAAACGCCGTCGTAACATACGATATCGATATAATCGGAATTATCCGGATTATTGATTACGCTGAATTCGTCGGATACAAGCGTTCCGTCGGTATCGCTTCTTTTCGCGGAAACGTTAAAATACGCGTCGCCCGAATCGATCGGCAGCGAACGGTAAAACTGCGTTCCGCTCGTTTGCATCGTAACGGAAATACGTTCGTGAAATTGTACGGTTCTGTCTTTGTTCACCCGTACTTCCGCCGTGTATTCGTTCACCGTAAAGGCATATTCCGAATAGGCGGAAGCCGTAACAGCGCTCTGTTTGTCGGCGGATTCCCCGCCGGTCATTCCGTTCCGCGTAAAAAGCGCGCCGCCGCACGCAAAAAACGCAATAACGAAAAAAAACAAAAACGCGAGCGCGGCAAACCGCCGCGTCCGCAATTTCGCTTTTCCCGTTACGGAAGGTATCGTAAATCTTTTCGCCATAGCGCAACCTCCCGCTACCGTATTTTCAGAACTGAACTTTTACGTTCTTTCTTTCTTCTTCGCTGTCCAGTTCAAAATACTTCTTCTTCTCGTAGCCTTTCTTGTTTGCCACGATGCTGGAAGGGAACACCTGAATCTTGTTGTTGAAAGATTTCACAACGCCGTTATAATAGCGACGCGCGCTTTCCAGTTCGCCTTCGAGATTTTTCAACTGGTTCTGCAAATCGCGGAAGTTTTCGTCCGCTTTCAATTGAGGATACGATTCCTGTACGGCGTTAAGCAACACTTTCAACGAAGAGTTGAGCGCATTCGCCGCCTGCATCTTTTCTTCGGGCGTCTTTGCCGCGCCCGCCGCGTTACGCGCCGCCACCACGTTGGTAAGCGTTTCGCTTTCGTGTTTTGCATAGCCTTTCACGGTTTCCACAAGGTTCGGGATCAGATCGTATCTCTTTTTAAGGAATACGTCGATCGTCGCCCACGCTTCTTCCGCTTTGTTGTTCAGGCGCACAAGCGCGTTCGCCGTTTTGATCCACCATGCAACGATCGCGATCACCGCAATGAGCACCACGGCAACGATAACGATCGCCGCGATCGCTCCGCCGCTGATAAGTAACGAATTCAACATGTTTTCTCCTTTTGCCTTTCCGCCCTCCGAATTTTCGGCGAATCGCCGCCCACGGCGGAAAAACCTTATATTTATTATATAATATCCGTTTACAAAAATCAACGATTTACGGGAATTTTTCGATAATTTCCGATAAAATTCGGAAAAATCGCCGTAAATTTTTCCTTTATTTCATCTTTTATCGGCTTTCTTCTATAAATTCCAGCACGTCGGCATACACTTCTTCTTTCCCGATCTCGTTTAAAATCTCGTGCCGCATCCCTTCGTACAGTTTCCCGGATACGTTTTTATATCCCGCTTTACGCAAAAATTCCTGCGCTTTTTCCCATTTTTCCGCGTTTTGAATCACGGGATCGTCTCCGCCCGCAATAAAGAAAATCGGAAGATCCGGGCAAGAAACGGGATAATTGTTTTTATAGGTTTCCTTCACGAGGTGCAGAAGATTTGAAAAACCGTTGCAGGTAAACGTGAAATTGCATTTCGGATCGGCGTTGTATTTTTCCACCACGGCTTCGTCTCTCGTCAGCCAGGCGTTCCTGCCCTCGTTCGGAAATTCGTCGTCTCCGCCGCCCGTAGACGCTTTCGCCATCGTTCCGCTTCTGTGCCGTTCTCCTTTGAATGCGGAAATAATGCCGTTGAGAAACAGCCCCGTTCCCGCCAGCGAATTTTTCGAGGGCGATCCGCAAACGATCAGTTTATCGATCTCCCCCTCGTATTTTTTCAGATACGCCCGCACTACCAGCGAACCCATGCTGTGCCCGAATAAAGTAAGAGGTAAATCCGGATAGCGTTTTTTGATCTCGTCCGTCACAATCGCCGTATCGTCTACGATCGCTCTGCCTTTCTTATCGCCGAAATAGCCGAGATCTTCTTCGTTTTTCACGCTTTTTCCGTGCCCGCGATGATCGTGCGAAAACACGATATAGCCGTGATCCGTTAAAAATTCCGCAAAATTTTCATATCGCTCTTTGTATTCGCACATGCCGTGCACCAACTGCACTACGCCCTTTGCACTCTCCGCATTTTCATCGGGAAAATACGCCGCGCAGGAAATATCCAGCCCGTCATATGCGGATTTTAAAGTGAATTCTTCTTTAATCATCTTTTTTTCTCCTTATCTTACTTTTCGTCGCCGTTTCAGATCGTGGCTTTCCGGCATTTCTTTTTTTGTATCTCTTCGCGGAAATCTTTTCGCGGAAAGTCGAAAATCGTCCGACGGAATTGCCGGCCGTTTTTTCCGACGCGGAAATTCGATACAGCAACCGTTACTTTTTGAATATACCCGTTTTTTCTTTCCTTGAAACGAATTTTGCCTCAAAACGTTACGCAACCGATATCCATTCCGCTATCGGTACTTATTATATTCGGTCTCCGTTAAAAAAACGCCGTGCTTCGGAAAGAAACACGACGTTCGTTTTTACGCTTTCGCAAACAACAGGTGTCTGAAAAGCAGCAACCATACCAGATCCACCCAGCCGAAAATGATACCGAAAGGAATCGTAAGGATCGCGCAAATCAGCGTAGGCAACGTAGGGCGGGAAGTCCAGGCCGACCAACGGACGCACAATTCCACCACCCAGTTCACGCCGGGAATCAACATAAGAATGATCTGCACCAAAATGTTCTGTTTATAGAACCATTTCGCCATAAAAAATCCTCCTCGCTTCGCCTTTTGTATTTATTTATGCGGCAAAGCGTTTATTCTGTAATAATTGTAGCACTCTCCGGCGCGTTTGTCAATACTTCCCGCCGTTTTTTTCGTTTTTCACCGACAATTTTTTTCACTGCTTAGCATAATCGGCATACAAACCGCCGAAACCTCTTCACCGCTCCGATCGTCCGACGAATTTCCGACAAGTCATTTTCGTTTCCCGTAAGGGTTAATCGTCGAATTTTTGCAAAAAACTCACCTCTGTGCCGTTCGTTTTATACCGCACCAGGGTATCGAGTTGCACGTTGTGTATGCTCTGAAAAATATTGTCCTCCACGCACGGATTTTCTTTTTTTAATTCCGCGATCAGTTGTTTCACGCGTTTTCTTGCCGAAAAAACGGCTTCTTTCGCCGTATTTTCCGTGAATTTGCAGGCGCACGCGATGAAATCGAGTCCGTTCCCTTCTTTCCATTTCAGAACGTCCTGTTCGTTCACGCAATACAGCGGACGAATCAGTTCCAGTCCGTCGAAATTTTTGCTTTTCAGCCGCGGCAACATTCCCTGAATCTGCCCGCCGTACAGCATAGCCATCAGCGTCGTTTCGATCACGTCGCTCTTATGATGTCCCAGCGCGATTTTATTGCAACCGAGTTCTTTCGCCTTGGCGTAAAGGTATCCGCGCCGCATACGTGCACACAAATAGCAAGGGGCATCCCCCGCCGCCGCAAGCGACGAAGCGAATACGTCCGTCTCGAAAATTTCGATCGGAATTCCGAGAAGTTTCGCGTTTTCCTCTATTTTTTTCCGATTTTCTTTGTTGTAACCGGGATCCATCACGATAAACCGAAGATCGAATTCCGTCTCGCCGTGATTTTGCAATTCCTGCATCAATTTTGCAAGAAGCATGGAATCTTTTCCGCCAGAAATGCACACGGCGATTTTATCTCCCTTTTTTATCAGCCGATATTTTTTCACCGCCAGAACAAACGGCGACCAGATTCCTTTTCTGTACGTCGTAATGATCGAGCGTTCGATTGTTTCCCGTTCCGTAAGTACTTTTGCCATAATTCGTGCCTTTTACGTTAATTTTTCGTTGGATATTATATCACATAAAGGCTTTCTTCGGCAACTCTTTTTCGCCTGTTTTTTCGGGAGACATCACCTGCATCATCTGACGATAATCAGTTTTTCCTTCGCCCTCGTTACCGCCGTGTACAGCCACCGCCGCCGTTCTTCGCCGAATGCCCACGATTCGTCGAAAACGATCACGTAATCGAATTCCGAGCCCTGCGCCTTATGGCAGGTGATCGCATAAGCGTATTCAAAGCGGCACACGGGCTCGTCGTGCACGATTTTCTTTTTTTCCAGCGCGCGGAAATCGCCTTCGTGCGCAAACGTGCCGTCGGTAAATTCCATGGCGCGATCGCCGTAAAAATAGCGGTAATCCCCATGCGTAAAAATGCCCGTATCGAACGGCACGCGTACGCTGCCCGCCGTAAATTCGGGAAAGAAATCCATAGAAGCGAGCCCTTTCCCCTCGTTCGATACGTTTTTCGCAAAGCCGATCACCCCGTTCACAAGGAAAAATCTTCCCCGCGAATCGAGCGGCTTTTCCCAATCGTTCAGTGTACAGACGAGTTTTTCCCCGTCCTGCGGCAACTGCGTATCGTATCCTTTATATTCGCGTATCTCTTCGTTCAGCATAGCGCGCGTGGCATTTCTGCCGCAGATAATCTGATCGGCGGCAAGAAGATATTGTTTCCGCCGTTCTCCCCGAAACGCGCTTCTGGGCAAAACAAGTACTTTTCCGCCGTAATTTCCGTAG
Organism: uncultured Christensenella sp.; assembly: GCA_905203015.1. GTDB lineage: Bacteria > Bacillota > Clostridia > Christensenellales > Borkfalkiaceae > Scatosoma. Next base: position 172,230 of record CAJKUC010000002.1, read on the forward strand.
GCGAAGAATTTCCCTTCCCGAGCCGCCTGCGCCGCTTCGAGAATGGGGTTTCCCTCCGCCTGCCGCACGATTTTCGTCAGCGCGGCATCTGCGGCGGAAAGCACGAGTCCCTCGCCTTTTACGGGCGGCAACTGCGCCTTATCCCCGCAAAACAGGCATTTCACGCCGAAAGCAAGAATGTCCGTCAACAGAATTTCATCCACCATTGAGGCCTCATCCACTACGATCAGCCTGATTTTTTCGTCGATTTTTTCCCGCCGTATGAATTTCGGCGCGGACGGACGTATGATTTCGCCGTTTTCGTCCACGTCGTAATCGTCCTCGTCTTTCATGTAAATCAACGAATGCACCGTGCCCGCAGGCGTGCCGTTTTTCACGAGAACGGCGGCAGCCTTCCCCGTAGGCGCGATAAATACGGCTTCTTCCCCCGCTTTTAAATGCAGGGCGAATTTCACGGCGTGCGAAAGCAAAAACGTCTTTCCCGTTCCCGCGTAGCCCGTAAGAACGAACGTCTGTTTCGATTCGTTGAAAAACCACTGTGCGATCGCCCGTTCCGCTTCTTTCTGCTCGTCCGTCAGTTCGTATAACGAGCCGTCCTCCGTCGTTTTTTCGAGATGTTTTTCTTTTATTATTGGTTTTGTTTCTTTTTTATCTTCGCGCGGATTCGCCGATTTCCCCGTCACCGTATCGGCACTCTCGCCGCTGTCTTTTGCGGATAAAGCGCGTTCCAAAGCATTTTTCAACGCGGTTTCGCACGCGATTCTGAGTTTTTCCGTTTCTTCTGCGTTCTCCGCCGCCGTTCTTTTTCTGCCCGCCATATCCTTCTTCTCCGCCGATCCGTCTTTATGATTCTGTTCCGGATAATTCTATTATATCACTTCTTTTCTTAAAGCGCAAGAAAATACGAACGTTTGTTTATATTTTACGGCGTATTTTTTATTTCCGCCGAATAAAACGAAAAGCGGCGCGTGAGATATACTCTCGCACGCCGTTTTTCGTTTAATAAGTCTTTTTGAAGTATATGATAAAAGCGAATCCGTCTCCTACCGGAAACGGGTTCGCCTTTAACTTGTTTGGTGACCTTGCCGGGAATCGAACCCGGGATTGCGCCGTGAGAGGGCGCCGTCTTAACCGCTTGACCACAAGGCCGTGTTGTCTCCGAACGAAAATACCCCGTTCTTCAAAAATCGCTTTTGTAGTATATCATATTTTTTTTCAAAGCGCAACCGTTTTTGCGCCACTTTTTCAATAAAATCCTCTGTTTTTTTGTTTTATCCTTTCAATCGAACACAAACGATCGGAATAGCATCGCTTTCCGCTTTTCCGAACAGATTCCGCTCAAAAAACTACTGCAAGCGCAACCGTCATATCTTCGCCGCGTCACATGCCGCGCCCTGCGTTACGGCGCGGCTTTTTCGTCGGAAGAATTACGGATTATTCGTCCCCCCCCCCGAGGTTTTCAGCACCCGACGGATGGTCTTCAACACTTCCGTAATACGGATCGGTTTTGATAAATGCTCGTTCATGCCCGCTTCGCGCATTTTACGCACGTCGTCCTCGAACGCGTTTGCCGTCATTGCCACGATGGGAATCGTTTTCGCAAGCGGATGATCGGACGAACGGATCGCTTTCGTGGCGGCAATACCGTCCATCACGGGCATCATCACGTCCATCAGAATCAGATCGTAATAATGCTCCTTATGCGCAAAAAACATATCGCAAGCCTGTTTTCCGTTCGCGGCGCACTCCGCTTCTATCCCGTTTTCGCGCAGAAGAACCGAAGCAATTTCGCTGTTCAATTCGTTGTCCTCGGCAAGAAGAACGCGGATATTTTCAAACGGAACGATATTTCCCATATCCGCTTCCGCCGCTTCGTCGTCGGCGGATATCCCCAGCGACAACACCGTCGCTTCCGTTTTTGTCTTTTTTCCGCAGGAGACGAAATTAAAAGCCACGGATAAAGCAACTATTCCCTCTGCCACGGCTCTGAAAAATTTTTTTCTTTTCCCCATCGTTGTCTTCACTGTTTTTTGCCTCGTTTTTACAAAAAAAGATTACTGCTTACCATTATGGCATAAAGAGTATTTATTTAAGACGTTAATCGTTCTTTCCCGCTGAACAAGCGGCATTTTCTACTGTTTTTATTATATCACAAAAAAGCATTTTAGTTCAATTAAAGCGCCATAAAAATGCCCGATTTGAAAAATTTATCGTCTTTTTTTGTCAATGTTTTTCATACGGTTTTCCGCTGTTCCACGCAAAAAGACACAGAAAAAACACGGCAAAAAAACACGGCAAAAAAACAAAGAAGCGGAAATCCGGCATATTTACCGGAAATCGCTTCTTTATTCTTCGCCCGCGTTATATTCTCCAGGCGTTTCGTTTATTATTTTATCGACGGATTCGTTTGTGCGAACAGCTCGGATATACGCCCGATTTATTTTCTTAAAGAAAGCACTTCTTTTTCGTAGCGTTCCGCTTCCCCGTACCATTCTTCCGTAAGATTCTGGCGGGAAAGGTATTCGTTCCATACGTCGCCGAGCGGCATCATTTTGAAAAGTTCGTGCATATACATCAATTTGCCGAACTTACCCTCTTCCTGCAACGTTTTAAGCATATCGTTGGGAAGAAGCATCGCATACAGCAACGCTTTCTGCATGGAACGCTGCCCCGTCACCCACGCGCCGATACGATTGATCGAAGCGTCGAAATAATCGAGCGCGATCTTCACTTTGCTTTCCGCGCCGTTTCTTACGATCTCTTTCGCGATCTCTTTCAGTTCGTCTTCCAGAATCACAACGTGATCGGAATCCCAGCGTACGGGGCGGGAAACGTGCAGAGCCACTTTATCGTAAAAAGCAAGCAACGCGGGAATCTTATCGGAAACCACTTCCGTGGGATGATAATGCCCCGTATCGAGAAGACAGCAGATGCCGCGCGTTGCCGCGTAATTCTGATAAAATTCGTTGCTGCCCACGGTGTAACTTTCCACACCGATACCGAACACCTTGCTTTCCACGGCGGGAATCACCCATTCTTTATCGTAGCCTTCGATAATTTCGTCCAGCGATTTCTTCATGCGGAGACGCGGCGTAAGGCGATCGGCGGGAATATCCTTGCTGCCGTCGGGCGCCCAAAGGTTCACAAGGCAGGGCGAGCCCATCGCCTTACCGATTTCGGCGGCGATCTTCATGCAGGCTTTGCCGTGACGTACCCAGAACGAACGGATTTCTTCGTCGCCCGAAGAGATCGTCAGCCCGTTTTTCATTTTCGGATGCGAGAAAAACGTAGGGTTGAAATCGATACCGTCGTAGCCGTTTTCTTTCGCGAAATCCACCCACGGCTTAAAGTATTCGTACGTATAGGCGTCGCGATCCACCTTTCCCTTGTCTTTGCCGAGTACGGCGTAACTCGCATGAAGGTTCAGGCGTTTCTTCCCGGGCATCAGCGAAAACGCTTCTTTTATATCCTGTTTGAGTTGCTCGAAGCCCACGGCTTTTCCGGGATAATTTCCCGTCGTCTGAATCCCGCCTTCCAGCGAATCGCTCCCGTCGAAACCGAGCACGTCGTCGCCCTGCCAGCAGTGTACGCTGATCGGAATATTTTTCAGTCTTTCCAACGCGCTTTCCGTATCCACGCCGTATGCGGCATACGCTTTTTTTGCCTCTTCGTATCTTCCCATGTTGCTTTTCTCCTTGTTTTTATTTTACGCGGACTTTAAAATTTTTCCGCTTCCGTTTTTCGTTTCGCGGCTGTTTTGCCGCACTCTTTACGTTTCGATTATACTATAATTTGTTCGTTTTTGTCAAGGAAAAAGAAAAATATTCACTGTTTTCGGCGTTTTGAAAGTAAAAATCAAACTTTTTGATCGGCTTTAACTTTTCGCCAAAGCCATTCGGCTCGGGAGATACGCAAAAAATCCGTCGCGATTTTTTCGCGACGGATTTTTCGATTGTTTTTCGCTTATGTTTGTTTTTTAGCCGTCTTTCGTTATACGGATTCTTTCACCTTTTTCAGATCTTCGTACAGGCTTTCGTACGCCTTTTTCGTGGCGGCAAAAAATTCTTCGCACCCGTCCGTGCTGCGCCCGCGCAATTTTTCCGTAAGATCGAAATCCGCCTTATACAAAGAATCGAAGCCGAGATTCAGCGCGATTCCTTTCAGCGTATGCGCCGCGCGGAACGCCGTTTCGCCGTCGCCCGCGTTCAGAGCGCTTTCCAATTGCGAAAACGTGCCGTCGTTCAAAAATTTCAGAGCAAAATAACGCGCCGTTTCTTCCGATCCGAGCCGACGGATTACGTCGGCGTAATCGGCGCCCACATTTTTATAACATTCTTCTATCGTCATGATTTCTTCCTCCGATGTACGTATTTTAATATCATTGCTATCAGTTTATCTCTGTTCAAAGGTTTCGGACAATGTTCGTTCATCCCTGCCTCGCGCACACGAACGACGTCTTCGGGAAAAGCGTTCGCCGTCATCGCGAAAATCGGCAGCGAAGAAGCGTCTTTTCGTTTAGAAGCACGAATAAGTTTCGTGGCTCTCAGCCCGTCCATCACGGGCATCATCACATCCATCAGCAATACGTCGTAATGCCCTTCTTCCGAAGCAAGGTATGTATCCAGCGCGGCTCTGCCGTTATACACTTCGTCTACCTGCGCTCCCGCCGTCGTAAGCATAAACCGCGCGATTTCCAGATTGAGTTCGTTATCTTCGGCAAGAAGAATTTTCACGCCCGCAAGCGGTTTCTTTTCCCCTGCGGTTTTTGCCGTATCTTCCGTTGCCGCGGCAATTTCTTTCGCCGTATCGGCATTGCCGTTTGCCGCTTCCTTATCCGTTTTAAAACGCAGCCGCACGGTGAACGTCGTACCCACGCCGCGCGTGCTCTGCACGTCGATCGTGCCGCCCAAAGCGTCCACCAGTTTTTTCACGATGGCAAGCCCCAGCCCCGATCCGCTGTAAAAATTTTTAAACGAAGGATCTTCCTGCGCGAACGGCTCGTACATGCGTTTCTGAAATTCCTCGCTCATGCCGATTCCCGAATCGGCGCAAACGAATTCGTATTCTCCGCTCTCGCCGTCGAACGCTATTTCGTTGCAGGAAACGCGCAGCCAGCCGTTTTCTTTATTGTATTTCAGCGCGTTGCCGATCAGATTGAAGCAGATTCGTTTTAAAAGCACGGTGCTGCCGATCAGTTTTGCATGCACTATGTTATCTTCCACCACGGAAAAATCGATATTTCTTTCCGCCGCCTGCAATTTCGTAATCGACGTAATCTCTCTTAAAACCTGCCGAAGATCGAACGGCTCGTCTTTCCATACGATCTCGCCGCTTTCGAGTTTACTCATATCCAGTATATCGTTCACCAGTTCGAGAAGATATCCCGAAGCCTCGCGGATTTTATCCCTGCATTCCTGTTGTTTCTGTAAATCGTCCGCGTAGTAATCTGCAATATCCAGCATACCGCGAATGCCGTTGATCGGCGTTCGTATATCGTGACTCATACGGCGCAAAAAATCCGTTTTCACGTTGTTCGCTACACGCGCGTCACTTTCCAGACGATCGTATTCGCTGCGGTATTCCGTTTCGCGTTTCTGCATTTCGCGCCTGCCCGAAACAATCAATTTATGCCGCACGGCAAACACGCACGCCACTAAAATCAGATAAAACACCACCGCATACAACATCAGTATCCAGTGCCGCATATATACGCTGCGGTAAGTACAAAAAACGTAGATGTAATAATTCTGACTTTCTCCTCTCGTGGCAAAATACCGCCCATCATCGGAGGAAACCGCAAGGAAAGACCTCGCTTTATCCGATTCGCGCACTTTCCGCACAAGATCGCAATCTTTCGCCCGCATATCGTTCCAGCGCGTTTCGTTGGAAGCGATGATCGTGGTGCCGTCCGTCACCGCAACGATTCCGTCCGTCTCGAATTCGTATCCGGAAAGCAACGTGCGGATGGATAACTGCGTACCGATCACGGAATCCGTATCCTGCCGCTGATAGCACAAAATAATCCCTTTTACGTCGTTTCGCGCCATGATGGCATAATCGTAGCAATATTTTCCGTCGTCGGAAAACAGACGGTCGGTGCAACTCTTCATCGGCACATCCGAAAGCCCCGGATATTTCGCAAGAATATCCTGCCAATCCTCATATGTCTTGCCATCTTCGCCGTAAGCATAATGCGTGCCTGCGGTTTCGTCGGTGACGATCATTCCCGTCAGCCGCTGATTTTCTATATAACGTTCCAGCGTGGATTGGTCTACGGCGAAATCTTCGTATGAAAGATCTCTGCGGAATTCCTGCGTCTGATCTATAATCCGCACAAGGCTTTTCGTGCGTTCTTCCGCCGCAAGATCGTCGTAACGGCTGCATTGCTCTCCGATGTATTCAATCACTCCGTCCACACGATTTTTTGCATCGCGACGGCTGGATTCCACCGACATCGCACATACGATCGCCAGAAAAATCAATCCTGCCAGAAGCACGGTTACCGCAATGATAAAATTACGACGCTTTTTCGGAATCGGCGATAAGATTTTCTTCGTACTCATTCGTCGCCTCCGTCGGAAATACCTTCCAGCGCTTTTTCGGCGTCAAGCCCGTATTTCGTCAGCACTTTCGCCGTAAAACCGTCTTTTCCCATTTCTTCAAAAGTTTTTGTCAATTTTCCCGCGAGCGCTTTCCCTTCGGGAGAATCCTTTTTCGCCGCCGCGCCGAGTTGCACCTTCATCAGCGGTTCGTCGAGAACACGATATTTCGTAGCGGCGTTTCCGATAAAATTCATCACGGCGGTTTCATGCCCCGCAATCGCGTCTACGTAGCCCTTTCTCAGCGCGGCAAACGTATAATCCATCTGTGAAAAACAATACAGATCGCGGATTTCGGGAATTTTATCCGTCGCCCCCGCAGAAAAAATTTCGTCGGGTTTCGTAGTCATCTGCACGCCGATTCTTTTATCATACAGATCGGCAAGCGTCTGAATTTCACTCGACTGCTTCACTACGACCACCTGACGGCTGTTCATATACGGCCCTGCCCACTCGTAACGATCTTCTCTGCCCGTCATCGAAAAACATCCCCATAACAGATCGGCTTCGCCCTCGTTTAAAATCGCATCTTTATTCGACCAGACGATTTTCATGAATTGCGGCTTATACCCCATGCGTCGGCATGCTTCCGTGGCAAGTTCCACATCGATTCCCTCGAAATCGCCGGTTTCTCCGAAATAAAAATACGGAGAATACTCGTCACTGGCTATTCGCAAAACGGGCAGATTATTCGCCTCCGCCTCGCTCGTATCCTTCTTTTCACAGCCGCCGAAAGCCGCCGCCGCGAAAAAAAACGCACATGCAGCCGCTATCGCCGCCGTAATTTTCTTTTTTGCTCCTTTATATTTTTTCCGTTTATAATCGTCCATTTGTTTTCTCCCGTCGTACGCACCGAAAATGCGCGGGTTGCCTTTGCTTATGTTTCGCTTGGATTCATTCTTTCTTCCGGGGATGTATCTTTCCCGCCGAAGCGGAAATTTCATCTACATAAAGGTATTTTTCAGTACCCCCCCCCATGCCGTCTGCGGAAGGACGAAGCGTTTTTTCCGCTTCTTTAAAGCACTCTAACAGCAACGGATTGAACGCCCCGCATTCGCCGTTCAGAATCATTTTCACGGCTACGTCGTGCGGGTATGCTTTTTTATATACCCGTTCGCTTACAAGCGCGTCGTATACGTCCGCCAGCGCCACCACTTGCGCCCAGATGGGGATTTCCTCTCCTTTCAAGCCGTCGGGATAACCCTTGCCGTCGTAACGTTCGTGGTGCCAGCGGCAAATATCGTGCGCATAGCGAACGAGTTGTTCGCCGCGGTAGGCTTCCAGCCTATCGAGCATTTCCGCGCCGATCAGAGTGTGCGTTTTCATGATTTCAAATTCTTCGGGCGTAAGTTTCCCGGGCTTGTTCAGAATCTCGTCGGGAATCCCGATTTTGCCTATATCGTGCAATGCCGAAGCCGTAGCGATCTGAAAAATATCCGAACTTCTCAGTTTGTAAGCGTTCGTCTTTTCTACCAGCCTTTCCAAAAGCACCTGCGTGATCGCATTGATATGAATCACATGGCAACCGCTGTCGCCGTTGCGGAATTCCACGATCTGGCTTAAAATCCCCACCAAAAGGCGACTGTTTTTTTCTTTCGCCAGCATCTGTGAAGTGACGATGGAAACGAGACGTTTCTGCTTGGCGTATAATTTCACGATATTGAACACCCGTCGGAACACCACTTTGGAATCGAACGGACGATTGATATAATCGGAAACGCCCATTTCGTACGCACGGCGGATTGTAGCCTCCGACTCGTCGCCCGTGATCGTGATCACGGGCACGTCGTCGATGATATGATTATCCGCCATAAATTCAAGAACGCCGAATCCGTCGATTCCCGGCATCATAATATCCAGCAATACGCAGGATATACCCACCCCGTATTGCCCCAGAAGGCGGATTCCCTCTTCGCCGTTTTCCGCTTCGATCACGTTGAATTCTTCTTTTAAAATCGAGGTGAGAATTTCACGGTTCAACTGCGCGTCGTCTACGATCAGCACCGTAGGTTTTGTGTTTTTTCCGCCCGTAAAACCGGAGCGCACGTCGCGCTCGCTCACCAGCGCGTTTTTCTGCTCTTTGGCAAGATATAAAAGTTTATCGGCGCGTTCCAGCGCTGCGTCGATCGCTTCGTTTTCGCAGATCACGCCGCCGATACTCACCGACACCTGAATTTCTGTGTACCCGGGCACATCGATTCCGTGTACCGACTGCCTTATATCGGAAAGCGCGCGAAGAAAAGGTTCTTCGTGAATCTCGGGCATAATCAGCAAAAATTCGTCGCCGCCGTAACGGATCACCTTATCGCTTTTCCGTACGCTCTTTTTCATCACCGACGCCACGGCTTTCAGCACGGCGTCGCCCGCCACGTGCCCGTATACGTCGTTGTAAATTTTAAAATCGTCGAGATCCACCATCGCCACGCCGCAGGAAAGCGATGTTTGCTTGATCTGCTCTTCGTAATAGCGGCGGTTGTACGCGCCCGTCAATACGTCTTTATAAATTTTTTCGTAATAATCGTTCAGCCTGTTGATCAGTTTTTCGTGCCCCTTGAAATCGAGCACCGCGTCGTCGTCGAGGCGTTTGATCAATTCCATTACGTACGGCTTCCCGTCGATCTCCACGTAACGCGCCATCACCTGATAAATCGTTTCTCCCGCAATTTCCAGTTTGGATTTCTGCGTCTTTCCCACAAGGGCGGCAAACGCCACGCAATTTTCGCAGGGATTGCGCTTTCCCCAGAAATCATAACATTTATCGCAGGGCTCTACGGCTTCGGCTTTTCTTCGGGCATACACTTTTTCGTCGTTCGTCTCGCGTAAGGTATCGGCGTCGATCAACCGCACGACGTTGAATACCTCTCTGAATTTTTCCATTTCTTCCTGCGCCTGCAACGACGTCATCTTCGCGTAATCATTCATAAGTATTACCCTTTTTCTTCGTTAAGCGACAATTTTTTACCTTTTCATAATTTATTATAACACTTTTTTTCGCGGTAACCAACCGTAAAAACGACCTTTTCGTAAAATAACATACGTTATTATGTAAAAAGGTCGTTTTTTTATTCGGTTACGGATAAATCGCCGAAGTTTTTATCCACGAATTCCAGATAATCGGAATATTTCATGGGCTTCGCGAAATAGTAGCCCTGAATAGTATCGCAGCCGAGCGCGATCAGTTTATCGAAGTCGTCCTTCGTTTCCACGCCCTCCTGCGTCACTTTCACGCCGAGGCGTTTCACCGTGGCGATCACGCTTTCGAGAATCATATTGTCCCGTTCGGGCGAAGCGCCTTTATCGAGGAAGAATTTATCCAGTTTAATCTCGTCCATATCCAGCACTTTCAGGATATTGTAAGAAGAATACCCCGTACCGAAATCGTCGAGCGAACAAAGGAAGCCCGCCTCGTGCAATTTCGCGATGATTTCAAGAAGGTGCTCGTAATTTTCGTAAGCGTAACTTTCTGTGAATTCCAGCGTAATGAACGAATCGCGGATATTGAATTTTTTCTTGATTCTTATGTAATAATCGAGGAAATCGGGCTGACTTGCCGTCACGCGGGATACGTTCACCGAAACGGGGTACGCCGTCTTTCTCTGCGCCACGCGTTCCGCCGCGTTTTCGCACGCTTTGAAGAATACGAAGCGATCCAGTTGATTGACGAATCCGTTCTCCTCGAATACGGGCAGAAATTCGGCGGGCTTACGGTAGGCGTTGATTTTCGTATCGAACCACCGCACGAGAATTTCGCTGCCGTCGATCCGCTTTTCTCGCAGATTGTATTTCGGCTGATAGAAAAGGTGAAATTCGCTGTTTTTCAGCGCGATTTCCATTCTCGCTTCCACTTCGGCGCGCTGTGCGTAGCCCTCTTTCATCAGATCGCTGTAGAATACGCACGAACCCGTGCCGCCGCTGCCCGTTTCGTTCCGCACCACCAATGCCTTCTGAATCATACGTCTGCACGATTCGTCTACGCCGCGATCCACTTCGTAAATATTGAACGAAAGCACGATCTTGTATTCGGGATCGCCGAGTCCGTCGAAACTTTCTATTCTTCGGGAAATCGCGCGCAAGCGTTCCGTCAGCCCCTTTCTGTCTTTATAATGCAGGAACAGAGCAAATTCGCCGCCCGCGCTGTAAGCGTACGCTTCGTCGATCAGAAGCGAGCGTTCGTACGTATTTTTCGCGTACTTTAAAAGAGCGTCGGCGTTTTCTTCGCCGAAACGTTCGGCTATGTAACTGAACTTGTGAATCCTGGCGATGATCACGGCGTACGCCGTGGCTTTGTTTCGCACAAGCAGCGCGCCCATATCGTGTTCCAGTTTTGCCGGCGTCGGACATTCCAGTTTTGCATCCACCATCGCGAGTTTGTAAATCTGTCTGCGCACCTTCATATGATCGGAAAGGAACAGAATCGATACGCACACTAAAATCAGCACGCAGAGCAGCAGCGTGCTCCAGATATTTTTCACCAGTTCGTAGCCGGGGCCGTAAACGGAAGAAAGCGCGTAAAAACCGAGCAGTACGAAATCGCCGTTTCCATTGCCGAACGCTGTCACCGTCATCACATATTTTTCCGTGCCCAGCCTCGTCTGCACGGAAGTTTCGCGCACTTCGTCGGTACTGCTCATCGCACGAATCGCTTCTTCGTATGCGGCGGTATCTTTCAGTACCCGCCGTAAAATTCCGTCCTGCACCGCTTCCGAGCCGATATCGTAACCGCTCACGTTTTCCTGCCGTTCGAGAATTTTCCCGTCGTATTTGCAAAACAGCGTGAAATCCGCCGCAGCCATTCCGGGAATCAACGTCGTTTTTGAATCGTCGGCGTATTTGAAAGAATCCACGGATAAAATCGTGCGATCGTAAATGAACACGATCCGATCGATATAATCGCTTTTCACGGGCGCGCTCACCGCCACCGACATCAACAGATTATCGTATTGAAACGCACGGGAAATCACCGTACCCGAAACGTCCGCCAGTTTATTGATTTCTTCGTATGAAGAATCTTCGATATTGGCGGAATCGTATTGTTTTCCGTCTTTGAAATACCGAACGTCTTTCAGTTTATCGTAGCGTTCGCCGGATACAAGCCGCACGTTGCCGATCAGGCGTTTCGCTTCCGCCTCGTTTTCGCTTAACGCAAGGCGGGCGGCAAACGCCTCCGTTTCCGCCTTGATCCCGATCATCTGCTCTTCGAGTAACGCGCTCTGTTCCATCGAATACAGTTCCGCGCGCTCGATCGCCTGTTCGTCTACGCTCGAAGAATAATCGTTTGCCAGAGCGGAAACGCTGATGAAAAATCCCGCGCAAACGATCGCGATCATCACAAATAAAATTTCTTTGCCGTATTTACGAAAAAATTTCTTCATCCGTCTGTCCGTCCGTTCTTCTTCCGCCCGCTTTCGGGGCACGTGTTTGCATTATTCTCCGCCGGATTTTCTTTCGGGCGGTTTTTCGCTTCTTCTTCCAGCCTCTTCACTTCTTCCGCCACTCTCGCGTCGATCAGTTTTTGTTTTTCTTCATCGGAAACACTTTCGTTTTCCGTTTCCCCGTCTTTTTCTTTCAATGCCGTAAGAAAATCGGGCAGATAGATAAAACAAAACGAAACGAGAAACACACCCACGATTAAAATCAGCCCGAAACGCGAAGAGAACGTCCGCCCGATCAGCGTAAGCAGTTTCAGATTCGTAACGTACACCGCCACAATGTCTTCTTTTTGCACAGGCACTCTGTCTGCCGCGGCATTCGCGTCGCCGCGCGTGATAAAAGCCCCGTCTTCCGTGATTTTTTCGATTCTGTGCGTCACCAGTTCGCCGTACACGGGCAACGTTTCGTCTTTCGATACGAACGTGATCACGTCGCCCTCTTTCAGATCTTCCGCGTCCGCCTTTTTCACGAGAATATAACTTTTTGCGGGAATCGCGCTTTCCATGCTGCCCGTTTCCACGCGCAATATGCTGTGATTGAAAATAAAAGAGGGCTTTCCGCTCGATTTATTTGCGACGACGGAAAAAAACAGCAGGATAAGCACCGCCGCAAGCAATACGTACAATACGCATGCGGCGAACTTTTTCACCGTTGTTTTTTTCTTTTTTTCCGCCGTATCCGTTACGGCGGGCGTCTTCTCTTCGTTCATCGTCGCTCCGCGCGTCGGCCGATTTCGCCGAACGTATTATTTCCTCTTTCCTTTCTTTGCCTTTTTTTCTCTTTCGGCGCGTTTTTTTCGCGAGAAAAACAATCTTCTGAAAAATCCGCCGAAACTTTCCGTTTTCTTTTCTTCCGCCGCTTTTGCTTCCGCCGCCTGCGCGGCCTCGTCTTTCAGGAAGGATTTCGTATCGTCGAGCCCTGACTGCGCGGGATTGGAATAATCGTTCGATACGCGGAATCTGATCTGCGGGAAGTCCTTCTGCCGCACTTCCTTTTCCGCGCGTTTCTGTTCTTCGTCCAGTTTGATTTCTTCCGCTTCGCGAGCAATCGCCGCTTCGTCTTCCTTTTCGGCTTCCGTCGCGCGGAATTCTTCTGCCGCCCGCACTTCTTTCGCCGTTTCTTCGATGCTCTTTTCCGCCTCTTCCGCACCGTTGCCGGCGCCCTTTGCGGGAACGTCGGAAAAATGCTTTTCCAGTTCGCGCAGATTCTGCGAGATCCGCTCGCCGATTCTGCCCGCAAACGCATGTACGGGGAAGCGGACGGGTTCGCCCTCGCCCGATACGAGGATCAAGCCTTCTTCGATCAGTTCTTCTCTCGTGCGATACGGGTAATCCGCCGCGGAAACTATTGCCGTCGGCTTCTTCGCAAGCAGTATTCCACGTTTTCCCGCGATTTTATCCGCCAGAATCTCCGCGTATTTCACCGACCGCGAAGATCTCACGCGCAATAAAGCGGGCGTTTTTTCGTTTTTCCTGATCGCCGATACGTCGCGCAGACGGTATTTCTCTTCTTCTTCGCCCGCGTTCAACGCAAGATACAGTTTCACCGTCTTTCCGCGCACTTCCGCGCGTGCCAGCCGTTCCCGCCCGCGCGAGAATACGCAATTGTATTTTCCGATCCGCATTTTCACGCGGTCGTATTTGAGGAACGCATTCGCGATCGCGGCGAAGTTTTCTTTCGTCTGCTCGTCCGACAAAATCAGATTCGCAAGGAACGTCTTTCTGTATCTCTTTCCGCCGCGGATTTCCTCTTCGCCCGCTTCTTCACTCTCCGTCTCGCCGCTTTCTTCCGCTTCGCCCGCCGCGGATTCTTCGCTTTCCGAAACAGCCGTTTCGTCCGTAAACGTTGCCTCTTCCTCTGTCTCTTCCGTCTCTTCAAACGCCTGCGCCATCGCGTTTTTAAAGGTGACGTATTGGCGCGCCGCGCTCTCGTACGTTTCTTTCAGGCACTCGTCGGAAAGTTCTTTTTCCTCCGCCGCGAAAAACACGCCGTGTTCGGAGTCGTCGTAACTTTCGATAAATTCCCAAAGCGCGAGGCACTGACGGAAATATTTGTTTTTCAGAATGGCGTTCGTGCGGGAAATCGGCGGATGAATATACGAAGCGCCCATTTTCTGCACAAACGGAGACGTCATATACGCCGAAAATACGGCGTCGAGTTTTTCGATCCGTTCTTCCAGCGAGGCTTCGATTTCCGCCTTGCGGGCGGCGTTTTCGCTGCATTTACGCGAAATTTCGATATTCAGCGAAATTTTGCACCGCAAATCTCCGTCGCGGAACGTATCCGCAAGATCCAGCGAATACACCTCTTCTTCCGCCCGGCGTTTCCGTGCCGCTTCCGCACGGCGATGCACGAAAATATACAGCCGCGAAAGCAAAGTGTTCAAAAATTTGTTTTCGTACGTCTGCAACGAATCTTCGCGGAAAATATTCAGCATCTTCGTGGGCATCAGTTCGCCGTCGTCCGTTTCCGAAAGATAATCGGCATGCCGCCCGAGGTGCTGTATCGATCTGCCCGTGATCTTTTTCGTCATTTCGATCGGCAGAATCTCTTCCGTTTCCGCAATGAAGCCCGTAGGGTTTCTCGTAAGCGTATCCAGTGCGGGTAGGCACTCTTCCGCCGCTTTCACCCACATTTCGTCCACGCTTCTGATCACGTATTTTTTCGTGGCTCTGATCGCCGTTTCGCCGCCCAGCAATAATTCCAGAATTTCTTTGTACGGAAAAACGGACGGCGCGATTCCGCCGCCTGCTTCCGCCGCAGACTCTTCCCTTTTCGCAGTTTCTTCCGCCGCTTCCGTCGTCGATTCTTCCGCGATCGCTTCCGCCTCGCTCACGGCTTCGAGCGTATATTCGGGTGCGCTCGCCGTTTCCTCATCGCTCGCAGCCGCGCTTTCTCCGGCGCTTTGATTTGCAACGTTCCGGTTTAATTTATCGTTTACGCCTCGTTCACCGTCGGCGTCGCCGTCGGAAGAGGAATCACCCTCTTCCGCGGCGACGCAGGGAGCCGTATGCGGCGATCTTCCGCGGATCATACGGATCATACCGCTTGCCACAAGATTATCGAACGTATCTTTCGGCAGACTTTTCGCCGTAATCGGCGCGGGAAGATTTTTCTTGTATTCTATATCCTGTTTTCTCGTCTGTTCTTCGATGAGTTTCAGGGCATAACGAAGCGCGCCGCCGCTTTTGATTTTCAATAAAACGGGCGTATCTTCGTATTTTTTCAAAACCGAAGTGTCTTTCGTGCGGAATTTTCCTTCCGTGATCGTTGCGGGATCGATCGCCAGATAAAGGCAAAGCGTTTTTCCGTTAATCGTGATCATGGCGAGTTTGTTTCTGCGATGCGAGAACGAAACGCCCGCCCAGCCTGTGCGGGATTTCACTTTATCATACGATAAGTAGCGCGTGGCTAAAATCGCATAATAATTGCGTACGTTGTCATCCGCCAACGCCAGTTTGGCTAAAAACGATTTTTCATACTGCAATCTTCCCACCCATTCTTCCTGCGGCCGTTCCAAAGGAGTCGCTTCCAATTCAAGTTTCTGATTCGTTTCGCTCACGATAATTTTTCCTCGTCTTTGTTTTATTTTTACGGATCTTTCCCGCTTCTTTTTAATGTTCCCGCAGATTCGTCGGCGGCTGCGCGATCTTTGCGCCTGATTCCGTCACGATTTGCCGATTTTTTAATACGTCTTTTGCAATCTCAGTAAGAACGCGATACTCTCTTTCATCTTTCCTTTGCCGAAAAGTTTATCCAGATAATCGATCAGCCCGCGTATTTCGTCGCGGATCAGCGAGAGATTAAGGCTTTCAAACTTACGGAATACCTTTGTAGCCAGAATGTAATCCACCGCTTCCGTTTCGTCGCCGCCGCATGCCATGTATACGGGCACGAAAATTTTCAGTTGCTTCATGATACGGTTACCGAACGCCACGCGGAATTTTTCGATCACGTACGAATCGAGATCGGCGATCTTATCCAGAAGCACGTCGGATACGGGGTTCTTTTCCACCGCCTCTTTGTAGAGGTTTTCCACGTGCGAATAAGAAATTCTCTTCGCGGGCGTTGCGGGCGCGTCGAACGGCACGCCTTTCGTATCCAGATTGATCACGAACGCACGGTCGTACACCTTGTCCGATACCGAGAACGTGGAATCGTCGTTGTTGATCGTGCCTACGTACCATACGTTCTGCGGAATCAACAGATTTCCGCCCGCAAGACGCTTGGGATCGCTGTCCCACGAAGAGGGCACCAGTTCGATCTTCCATTCTTTCGGATCGGGCATTTCCAGTATGGACAGCATTTCGGCGAAATAGTATTCCACGCGCGCAATGTTCATTTCGTCCAGCACCACCACATTGATATCGTCGTTGTACGAAGATTCGTAAATGCGGCGGAGCACTTCCGTTTCGTTGAATTTTTTCGTAAATTCGTTGAAATACCCGAAAAGTTCGTTGCGATCACGCCAGGAAGGCTGTACGGAAGCGATCGTGGCGTCGTTCAGGAAATATTTTCCCATCACGTACGGCAGCGAAGTTTTACCCGTACCGGAAATACCCTGCAATACGATGAGTTTCGTAGCCGAGAGCCCCGCCAGCATAAGACGGATCGTCTTTTTATCATAGTACAAATGCGCAGCCGTGCAGGCGTAATTTCTGAAATCGTCGCAGATACCTTCGAGATCCAACGAATTATCGTAAGCGGGCGGCTGATAGAACGAATATTTCTCGTCCACCGCCGTAAGCCGCGCGAAACGACTTTCCACGCTCTGCTTTTCGCCCTCTTCGCCGTCCAGAGCGTTTTCCACTTCCTTGAATTCGTCCTCGAACATGCGCTTCATCTGCTCGTACGAAAGCCCCGCCTGCGTCACTTTCAACTGCATGATTCTTTCTTTTTCCTGCGTGAGGCGCAATACGTCGCGGTGCAATTCCGAAATTTCTTCGAGGAGATCTTCGTTCCCCACCAGAGTTTTTCTGAACCGCACGAATTTACGTATTCCGATCACGATCAGAAACACCACGCCCGCCCATACGGCGAACGTAAGAATAAACGCCAGCACGGAAAAAATCCAGTCCGCCACGCCGAACGACGCGCTCTCTTCCGACCAGAGTTTGAAATAATAGGAAAAATCGAAAATATCGACGAATCCGTAGAATATTCCCTTGAAAATCGTCAGCAGCCCGCCGAGCATGTGACTGAAAAATTTTTTGAACCAGGTCAAAAATCCGTACAAAAATCCGTCCACTTTACCTTACCTCCGTCAACGCTTCGGGAAATGCTCTCATTCGTTTTCGCCGTCTTCTCCCTTTTCTTCCGTTTTCTGCGCTTCCGCCTTTTCTTTTTCGCGGCGCAGATATTCCTCGATCGCTTTTTGTTTGATCGCCTCTTCGTCCGCAGCGGAAATCACTTTCTTTCCGTCGTTCTTCACGCTGATCAGCGTTTTTGCAAACACCACCGCTTCGTATATAAAGAACGCCGCCATTGGCAGAAGTATACACAGCCCGAACCCGAGCCGCGAAGATAAAAACGTGAACACCGATCCGATTCCCGCCGCTTTCTTGCCCGTGTACACGGCAATGATCGACGAGCGGCGCACCTTTTCCACCTGCCCTTTGCTGTATTCCGTATTATCGCCCCGCGTGGTGACCGACGTGATTTCGTTTCCGTTTCTTTCGATCTCCACGATACGGTGCGTATTGTATTCGCCTTTAGAGAGACTGCCGTCTCCGTTGATATCCCATTCAAAGGTGATAATATCGCCCACCTGAAGGGAATCGATCGCTTCGTCGTCTTCCGCGATATATTTCGAGATCAGCATATCGCCTTTTTTAAAGCCCGACGGCTTATCTTCAGGCACGCCCTCGGGCTTTTCCGCGTTCATCGAATCGGAAAGTACGTTTAAATAGCATTTTCCGCCGATTTCCGTTACGTTTTTCGCGTTGGAATTTGCCGAAGCCACCACAACGGTGACAAACACGCAGAACGCCACGAAAATCCACAGAATCACGTTCACAACGATTCCCGCGATCTTTTTTCCTTTGCCCTTTTGCGCTGTCTGTTCCATAAAATTTTTCTCCCTTTCGGTACAATGATTCCGCGAAAAGCGTATATAAGCGTTTTCCACGGAAATAAAATGCTTTTTTATTTTCTACGTTTTGCTTTTTCTTTCGCATCCGGCGGCTTCGGGCGCAAATTCGCGCCGCCTGCGGCTGAGAACGCCTCGCGGAAAGCGGAAGTTTTTCTTCCGTTTTCCGCATCCGACGTTTTAAGTATTTTTTTGCTTATTAAGCAGCCTTATCTACGTTGAAAGTCAGATCGATCTTAGCGCCATCAAGATTGGTGATATTGTTCGTATACACCTTTTCGTTTGCGCCGTCGAGATAAATATACACTTTCACAACAATCGCCGTCGTATCGGTAATCGAACCCGCATACAGATCCTGAGCCGTCGTCATATTCGTCGTGGTAAATTCAGCGGCTTTCTGAGTGGTGGTAACGAGCACTTTCACAGGTTCGATGGTTTTGTCGGTACCCGTCGCAGAGTTCTGCGCGGTAATCTTCGCCGTAGCCGACAGTTTTCCCTGTTCCAGCGATCCTTTCGCCAACGTAATCGTATACGTATATTCCAACACATACTGGTTGAACGACGTCGTCGTCAACTTCGTCTTAGCCGTGGGCGTTTCGGCAGTCGATTCGGTGGGTTTTGCAGCAGTCTGATAATACCAGTTGCTGTATGTCGTGGTATCGGCTTCTTTTGCTTCGGCATCTTCCGTTTTAGCGATCGTTTCGTGCGCCGCGGGAAGCATAGCGGTATTTTCGGGATTCGTTGCCGCAGCAGATGCCGAATTATTCGTTTGTACCTCCGGCGCCGTTTTCTCGCCTCCCATAATCAAGAGATATACGGAATCGGATTTCGCAGTGATCTGCATCCCCGTAGCCTTAACTTCTTTGTTCATGGAGAACCATGCGAAGGTGGACGTTCCGAGCATTGCAACGGAAACCAGAAGCATGCAGAACGCAGGAATGAGTTTCTTGAGTTTTTTCATTTGTCTTTTCTCCTTTTATAAGACTTTTGTTTTTTATTATCGCCGCGTACGCCCGCGCGGAAATAATCGTGATAAAATATGTTTCGTGCCGTTTTGTGCTTTTACACACGATTTTACGCGCCCGCCGAACGGCTCTTTTCTTCGCCCGTTCCCGCGATCTCGAACAGCATATCCACTTTGAATTCTCCGCCGAGGCAATCGTCGGTGCACTCGGGGTCGTTCCCCTCGATCCAGATCACCACGGTGATTTTGGAAATATCGCCCGCTTTAAAGCCGTCGGTCTGATCGGAAAGCACCGTGTTGCCGCTGTAAAAATTGGTCATCACTCTGCCGTCGGGATCGATTTCGGGCGCGCCGTTGCCGCCCGTTTTCGGCTTCGCGTAATCTACGTACGCCCCGCCGTAATCCGTTTTGCCCGTTTCGGAATCGTAATAGAACGGCGTGTAGTACACGCGCACCCGCACGGCGGCGTCGATTCCCGCCGTCATTTTGGAAATCACGATACTGTAGCGATACGAGCAACTTTCTTCGCCCGTGTTTTTCAGATAAAACGTATACGCCACGTAATTTTCGCCGTTATGTTCGCCGTTCACGTCGTTCAGATTATCGGGAAGCGTGTTGCCGTCGATATTCGTCACGTCTTTCGCCGCCGTACAATTCAGCCGCGACGTAGGCTGTGAAAACGAAGGCGATTCCGAAAGCGCAAGCGAATATTTCCGATCGTCGCGCCCCGCCACAGATACGGTGAAACTGCCGTATTTATTGAACAGCAGCGACACTACGTACGCGATCGACAAAAAAGCCACGATCGCGCCGATCGCCACGGGGATCACACGGCGGTACGTTCTGTACCGCTTCACTTCCCCCGCCGTTCTTCTGAGCGAGGAAAACGGTTCTTTTCCTTCTTTCATATTACGTTTTCCTCCTCTTTCGTATTTTTCGGCGTATTTTTACGCCCGCCGTTACGTTTGTTTATCTTCGTTGGTTTGTTGCGTTTATGCCGTACGGCGCCGGCGGTTGTCGTCGGCAGTCGGCAGCACAGGTTTTCTTCCCGCCGCGCCGCCCGAGACCCGTAAAAAAGTGCAAAAAAAACGGCTGCAATTACACCTTTCTCAGGTACAAAATTGCAACCGGGCTGACTTTTCTTCTTCTCGTGCGCGACGGAAAATTCTCTTTTCGCGCGCCGCGTTTCATATAAAGTCCCTTGGCTTTGCGTCGCCGCCTTACGACGGTTTTGCCGACAAGTTATTGAATTATCGTTTTTTCAAGCGAGAAAAACGACTGTTGTTTCGCTTTCTTCGCGTGATTCTGTATTCATTTTACCAAAACGGACGGGTTTTGTCAAACGTTTTGCGCGAAGAAACGCGAAGAAACGCGAAAAAAGGCAAAAAAAATTTTTCTTTTTCCTACGTTTTTTCTATGTTATTCTTTATTTCTTCCGCTTTGCACTTTCTTTACGCCGTAATTTTATTTCGTCACACCGTAATTTTCTCGTAAGAATACTCTTCGGCGTCGATCATGAAATACGAGCCGTCTTCGCAGGAAGGATCGGGATAAATCGTAGAAGAAAGCGATTTTCCGTCAGCGAAAAATTCCACGGAAAATTCGTCGAGCACGATTTCGATTTCCGTAGTTTCTTTATCCGCAAACGGCATGCGGCGGATTCCGTGCAGCGAGTCTTCGTCGGTTTCTCTGCCTTCGATTTTTTCGCCCGATCCCGAGCGATCGAAAATCCATTCGCCGTTTTCCAGCGTGATTTTCGTATATCTGTCCTCTTCCGCCCGAAGATAAGCGGTGAACGAACGAAGTTTTTTCAAAGAGAAACGAAGCGCGCCGTATCTGATACGATCGCTGATCGTCACGCCGCCTTTTCCCGTTTCTTTCAACGCCGTTTTGCCGTTTATAATCGGCTTTTGCAGCAGTTCGCCGTTTTCCACAAAAAGCGCGCGCGGCACGGTGAGCATGCCCGCGAAGCCGTATTTTTCCGAAGGAATCGAACGATCCCACATATTCAGCCAGGCGATCATCGCGTTTGCGCCCGAGAACGTCTGAGGAGCATAGAAATCGAAGCCGTAATCCGCGATCCCTTCGTTTTTGGCCGTAAATCTGCCCGTGGCGTAATCGAGCGTACCCGTATAATAACGCGCCGTATGAATATTGAGGTGCGTTTTTCCCTCGGCGGGCTGAAACTGTTCGCAACAAAGCAATAGGCCTTTATCTTCGATATAATCGGGGCACTCGATCATTTCGCCTTTTGAATCCTTGCCGAAAAGATCCCCTACGAACCGCCATTTTTTCAGATCTTCCGAGGTATACAGCAGAATTCTGCCCTTCCCGCCGATTTTTTTCGCGGCAACCACGCAATAAAACGCGTCGTCTTTTTTCCACATTTTCGGATCGCGGAAATCGCAGGGAGAATACCCCTCGGGCAGATCGTTTTCGCCGATCACCACGCCGAGTTTTTCAAAATGTACCCCGTCTTCGCTCACCGCCAGAGCCTGCCGCTGACGGATATTTTCTCCGCCGCCGTTTTCGGTGAACGACGTATATAAAAGCCACAGTTTATCCTGCCACACCAGCGCGCTTCCCGAAAAACAGCCGTCGTCGTTTTCATCGGGGTACAATGCGGGCGCAAGCGTTTCCCAATGCGTTAAATCGCCGCTCACTGCGTGCCCCCAGTGCATCGGCCCCCAATGCGTAGCCTCGGGATAATACTGATAGAACGCGTGATATTTCCCGCGATAGTAAACGAGCCCGTTCGGATCGTTTATCCAGCCTTCTCCGCCCGTGATATGAAAATGCGGACGTAATTTTTTATCGATACTCATATAAAACCTGCCTCCGAGTATTTTGCTTTTGTCTGTTTCTTCTTTCGCAGCGCCCGCGCGTTTTTTCGCTATGCGGGCGCCGCGTTCGCGCCGTTTATTGCGCTTTTGTAAGATCGTGCGCCTCGTTCGCGCTTTCGGGAACGTCGGAAACGGTTTCGTAATACGTCACGAAATCGTCTGCGAAGAGAAGCCCCCAATCGCTTGTGGCGTTATCCACGATGCGAATCTTCACGCTTCTGCCGAGGAATGCGGAAAGATCGGCTTTATACAGCGCCATATTCGCAAGATATACGCCGTCTTTTGAAAGATCCGTGGGCACGCTGCCGCACGTATAAGAACGGCTCATATCCCTGAATTTTTCGTTGCCGTATGCCGCCAGCAATTCTTCCGTTTCCGCATCGATGATTTCCACGCGGCACAGATCGGTATTTTTGCCGCCGCCGAGGCGGAAGGTGATCCAACCCGAGCCGCCCACTTTAAACGCGCTGCTCGTCAGCGTACCCGTTTTGTCCTCGCCGCCGATCCAGCCGTTGGCGAAATACAAGCCCGCCTTATTATACGAATACCATTCGTTCCACCAGCCCTCTTCCGAAGAGATTCCGAAAATATCTCCCGTCATCGTCCAGCCCGTGAAATCGCCCGTTTCAAAGCCGCCGTTTTTCACCTGATATTCGTTTTCCGTTTCCCGTTTCGGTAAAATATCGAGCGCTTCGTTCGCCTTCTTCGGCACGGCGTTCGCGTTTGCGTAATACGTGATGAACGAATCCGCCGTAAGAAGCCCCCAGCCGTTTTCGGCGTTATCCGCAAGTTGCAGTTTCACCTTTCTGCCGAGGAACGCGGAAAGATCCGCTTTATAATACACCATGTTCGCAAGATTCGAGCCGCGGTTCAAAAGTCCCGTGCCCAGATCGTGGAAATAACGGTTTGCAAAGCGCGCCAGTTCTTCGCCCGTTTCCGCGTCGATCACGGAAAGATAACACAGCGCGGGATTTCCGCCGCCGCCCAGAAGATACGTAATCGTGCCCGTGCCGCCCACGGTGAACGCGCTGCTTGTAAGCGTGCCCTTTCCGCCTTCGTGCGTGATGCCCGTAAACAGATACGAGCCGCGTTTGTTATACGGGAAGTTTTCCGCCCACCAGCCGCTGTCGGATGAAACGACGCCGATTTCGCCCTGCATCGTCCAGCCCGTGAGATCGCCCGTCTCGAACGTACCGTTTTTCACCTGGTATTCGCTGTCGATCTCCACGTCGGAAGTATCGGAATTCAGTTTAAGTTCAAACGACTGCTTATCATACCATACGGGTTTGTTTTCCCAATACGTCTGCACGCTGTCCAGCGTCATACAGCCGAGATCGTCGGCGGAATCGTTGTTATCCACCGCTTCGATATACATCGTGTTGCCGAGATACGGCGAAAGGTCGGCGTAATACTGCACGAGATTTAAAAGCCGCATGCCGTTTTCAACGTACGGGAACTGGAAATTCCAATATTTTTCGTTTGAAAATCTTGCCACTTCTTTATCGCCCGATTCCGTCTTCGCCATAAAGCGCAAAAACGTCTTGTAATTATCCGAGCAGCCGCCCAGTTTGAACGAAACGTAGCCCGAACCGCCCAGCACGAATTCGGAAGAACGCATTACGCCCGTAGCCGAAGGATTATACATGCCGTAATGATAATTTCCGTCGCGGGAATACGTGATGTTTTCGTTCCACCATGTGTTTTCGGAATTTACGCCTTCGTTTGAAAACGCCGTTCCCGAAATCACCGTCCATCCCGCGAGCGAGCCCGTCTCGAATCCGCCGTTCTTTATTTCGTATTCCGAAGGCGCGGCGGCTTCCGTTTCATACATACGCGTTTTCGTGTAAAACGCGCCTTCGCTCTGCTCGTCTTCGCCGCCGATACGGATGTCGTCTACGGAAAGATACCCGTAATAATAATTCGTATCGTTATCCACGATCTGAAGATAGAGTTCTTCGCCCTTATATTCGGAAAGATCGAGCGTATAAGAATAGAAGTTATCCGTATTGTATACGCCCGACGTATACTTGGAAAGATTCACGTACGATTCCGTGTGTTCGAGGAAATATTCGTTCGTCTGGCGCGCGATCATACGATCGTCCGACGCGCGGTATACGCCCACAAAGCAAATCTTTTCCTCGTCTTTCATCGCCGCGTTTTCGCCCTTACCCGCGGCAAGCGCGCCGCCCGCAAGTTTCATCGAAACGCTGCCGTCGCCGCCCAGCACGAAATTCGTCGATCTGAGCACTCCCGTACGGGAAACGGATTGCCTGCCGTCGAAACCTTTGCCGCAAAGATACCAGTTCCCGGTCTGATCCACGGGGATCTGCGTATTTTTCTCGTCGTACGAATAAGAAAACGTCTTTTGCGAAGAAACGGAATCGTTCGTGAACGCATTGCCCGATACGATCGTCCAGCCCGAAAGGTCTCCGCTTTCAAAGCCGCCGTTCACGATCGTAAGAGGGCGTTTTTCGCCGCTTTCCGCGCCGTTTGCGTCCGATTTCGCGGCGCAGCCCGCCGCTATGCACGAAAGAGAAAGCAACGCCGCAGAAACGATACATATTTTTTTCGTTTTGTTCTTCATTTTTTCTCCCTCTTTTTTACGCAAGATCGCCTACGTTTCCGTAGTATGCGGGTTCCGGGTTTTCCGTAAACGCGCCTTTCATTCTGCGTATCGTCAGTTTCGTCACGTTCATGCCGCCGTTTTCGTCAAACAGGCGCAGATAATCGGAATTGCCGTATTTCGGATAGATTCTCGTAGTGAAACTCATCACGCCGTTCACATACACTTCCAGCATGGAACGATCGAGCAGAATCGTTACGCCGAAGGATTTCGCCTTATTATCCCACGTGTACCCGGGATCTTTCTTTACGTAATCCCATAACGTGGAGAGTTTACGATCCACATACACGCCGTCGTTGCCGAAGACGATCTTCGTGCGTTCCGTACCGAGAATCGTCTCTACGGGATTATAGCGCACGTAAAAACCGCTTTCATACGCTTCCTGCAAAGGAGCGAGGGTAAATTCCGCGTCGATTCTCAGCATATCGCCCCGAAGCGCAGAAATTTCGGAATTGATCTGTTCCGCGTTCTTTCCGGCGCCTTCGTATTCGTACACCGTTTCGCCGTATAACGATTCTATTTCTTTAATCGGCTCGCGAAGCACCTGCGTGCCGTCGTCCGAAAGCCAAAGTTCGAGGGGAATCGCGAAGTTGTGCGCCCAGCCCGAAAGTTCGTTCTGCTGCGTTCCCGCGTCTTTCCCCTGCGCGATGGCATAAATCACCGTTCTGCCCTGCGTATACTGCGTTTTTCCGGCCGCGATATCTTCTTCGGTAAGGAAGCAATAGCCGTTCTGGCCCGTATATACGCCCTTTCCGCGATCGAAAAGTTGCGGTTGTTCGTTGTCGGGAATAAAACGGCAGGATTCCTTATCGAACGAGCCGATCCAGTAATAGCAATCCACCGTAAATCCGTCCACCGTATATTGCGGGCAATCGAAGAGGATATATTTCGTTTCCGAGCCGTCTTTCTTGGAAATCGGCAACATCACCACACATTCCCAATGCGCGCCCTGTTCGGGATAGCGGGAATAATCGCATTCAAACAAATAGCCTTTGTATTCCCATTCGCGCATGTTTTCGGAAACGTATACGTTTGCCGAGCCGCCCCGCCCGGGAACGGACGTGGAGACAAGCATATAATACGTTCCGTCGTCGTACCAGACGAACGGATCGCGGAACTGATCCCGTTCGCCTTGCGAATCGTCGCCCGGCTGCGTGATCACCGTGGTTTTCTCGATTGTCCAATCCGTAAGATCCGGATCGTCGGGATCTTTCGCATGCGCGAACGCGATATTCTGTCCGCTCCACGAAGAAGTGTTCGTTCCCGCCGTAAGCACAAGCCACGGCGTGCCGTCCGGCCCGATGCACGCGCCGCCCGTCCATACGCCTTCGGGGCAGATTCCCGCCGTGGGAACAAGCGCGTCTTTCACGTATTCCCAGTGAATCATATCGTCGCTGACAAGATGCCCCCAACGGATCTGCGACCAGTACGGGCCCGAGGGATTATGCTGATAAAACACATGGTAACGCCCTTTGTAATAGAAAGGCGAATGCGGTTCGTTCATCCACACGGCGGGCGGAATCGCGTGATACTGCGGGCGATACCGATCCCCCGCATACACCGACGAATCGAGCGCGATTTCGGAAAAATCAAGCGACGGGTGTCCGTCTTTCGCAAACGCGCCGTAGTTTTCTTTCGCTTCTTTCGGCGAAAGCGACTTCGCATATACGCGCACCTCGTCGAGAAGCCCCGAAATCATCTGCCGTTTTACGCCGTATTCCACCATCGGAGAGCAATATTTTCCGATATACAGCGGCTGTTCCGATGAAATGATCCGCGTTCCCTGCAATTCGGGAATCACCGCTTCATACGATACTTCCCCGTTATAAAACAATCCGATATACCCCGTTGCCGAATCGAACGACACGGCGATATTCGACCATTCGTACAAAGGCAACGCGTTCAGCGGATCGTAAAACGCCGCAACGAAATCTTCTCCCTCCGCGTTTTCAAGCGCGATCTGCACGCCCCATAAGCCCAGCCTGCCGTAGCCGAGCAAAAAGCCCTCGCACATTTCTATATCGCCCTTATTGATCACGGAAGTGAGGCGGGGATTGCCTTTTGCGTCCGATTGATCGTTGTATTCCGCAAGATTCTCGAATACGCGCGGCGCCACCCACGCCGAAAGCGTAATCGCCCTTCTCGGCATCACGAAATCCTTATTCGTAACGGCGTTTGAAAAGCCATCCATATACAAAGATTTCCCCGATACTCCCGCTTTACGCAAAGGATCGGAAGCGGGTTTTAAAAGCGACGCCTGATTTTCCGCGTTGAATACGTATTCGATCTTGTATTCCTTGCCGCTAACGCTTTCTTTCGTAGTGTTTCCCGAAGTTTCGTCGAACGAATAGGAAACGACGGGAGACAACTCCGCTTCTTCGTTCCCTTTCGTATCGTCTTTTTTGCACGCCGTCGAAAGAAGCGTCGACGCCGTCATCAATACGGCGAGTATCGCCGCAAAACGTTTTTTATTTCTCATAAGTCCCTCTCGTTTAAGGTTGCTCCGCCTTGCGGAATCGAAAATCTTATCCGCAAAACCGTATCACATTTTCAAGCCGGCGCTGCCGAATCCCTGCACGATATATTTCTGCGCCACGATATACACGATGAAGATGGGAAGACTGGTCACCACAAGCGAAGCCATGATTTCGCCCGTCGTGATTCCCTGAATACTCTGAATCGACGTAAGCGCCGCCTGAATCGGATACAGCGGCCATTCGCCGGGCTTCGGATAAGAAAGCACCATCGTAGGCCAGATATAATCGTTCCACACGCCGATAAAGCAGAACGTAGCCACGGTAGCCACGATCGGCTTGGAAAGCGGAAGAATCATCGAAAAGAATATTTTCAGATTTCCCGCGCCGTCGAGCGTTGCCGCTTCTTCGTATTCTTTCGGAATCCCCTGAAAGAACTGCACGAACAAAAAGATATTGAAAATACTGATCGACGCGGGCAGAATCACCGCCAGAACCGACGCGCTTCCTTTCAGCCCGAGCATATTTCTCACGATCGAATACAGCGGAATAATCGAAGTTTCCACGGGCACTACGATCAGAAACAGAATAATGAACGAAAAGAAATCCTTTCCTGGAAAATCAAACTTCGCCATTACGTATCCCGCCAGCCCGTTGATTACGATATTCAGAACGATCACCGCCGCCGCATACATAAGGCTGTTCAACGCGTATTTCCAGATATCGTATTCCGTAAACACCTTCTTATAGTTGTCTGCCATCCTTGAAAAATGCGCAAAATCGGCAAGAAACATGCGCAACGTTCCCGCGTCGGCGGCATATACCGATTCGCTTTTCGTAGACGTGGCAAGCATATATACGAGAGGGAACAAAAAGAACACCGCGATCAATACGCCGAAGATATAATACGCCGCGTTTTTCGCGATTTTCGCTCTGCGCACACGTTTTTCAAGACGGTTTGCGTCTTTATCCGGCTGTTCTCCGGAAAGAAACGTTTCGCTCTCTCCGGGCAGCGTTTTTGCTTCGCTCGTCATTTTTCAATCCTCCTTCAACACTTTTCTCTGAATCAGCGTAATCGTACCGATCACGATCGTCATCAACAACGCCACTGCGGAAGATTCGCCCACCAGACGATAGGAATACCCCTGCACGTACATGTAATAACTGAGCGTAATCGTATGCGACTGATAGCCCGTCATCAACATCGGCTGCACCATCACGCGGCATGCGCCCACAAACACGGTGATCAGCACGAAAAGAAACGTGGAACGCAGTCCGGGGCAGGTGACGTGAAGAAACTGCTGCCAGCCGTTCGCGCCGTCGAGCGCCGCCGCTTCATACAATTCTTTCCGCACGTTCGTAAGTCCCGAAAGAAAGATCAGCATCTGATAGCCGCAGCCCTGCCACGCGCTGATAAACACGATCCACCGGATCGCGGCTTTGGCGTCGCGCATGAAATCCTGCGGTTCTTTCCCGAATTTTTTCAGAAGAGAATTCAGAAGCCCCGTTTCGGCGGGAGAGAGAATCTGCAGCCAGAGATACGCCGTGATCGTAAGCGAAATTACGACGGGCGCGAAATAGCACACCTTGAATACGCCGACGAATCTTTTCGAGCGGTTGACGAACAAAGCAAGCCCGAGAGCCATGCCTATCTGCAAGGGCACTACCCCTACAACGAATTTCGCCGTATTTCTCACGGCGTTATACACGTCGCCTTTATCCGAAAAACTTTTGAAAATCGTCTTGAAATTTTCGATGCCGTTGAAATGAATGTTATTCGGCTTTAACAGATAATAATCCGTGAACGCATAGCCCAGCGAATACACGATCGGCAGAAGCACGAAGATAAACGCCAGCACAACGGCGGGCAACATCATCGTGTATGCCGCTACGCAGTTGCGTTTCAGATATTTTCTGCCGTTGCGTTTTGCCGTTACGATATCCTTCACCGCCACAGCGCCGAACGCGGCGGCAAATGCCGCGAGAATGATAAGCGACGAACCCCACATGCCGCATTTCCCCCTTCGATTAACCGAGTTTCTTTAATTTATCCAGTTCCAGTTGCAACGCGGCGGTTTTATTATTCAGAACGCTCGCCACGTCGTTATCTTTCAATTCGTAAATCACGTTTCTGAACGCCGAGGAAAACTGGGGATACCCCACCGTCGCGGGACGCGCCTTCCCCGTTTTTTCCAGTTGCTGACGAAGCACGTATTCGGGCGAACCTGCCGCGTAATTTTTCTCCACCGATTTTCTCGCAGGGATCATACCCGTAGCGTTCGTGATTTCCGCGGAACTTTCCGTGGAAGTGAGCCATAACAGCAATTCTTTGGAATACGTTTTATCCGTGTGATGATTATCCGTGATCGCGAACGACCAACTTCCCGTTGCGCTTGCGGCTGCCGTCCCTTTCGGATAAGGAAGCAAGCCCCACGAATCGCGGCTCGGGAAAGCGTCGGTGTATTTATTGTCGATGTCCGGAATCGTCCAGCCCGCGGAAAGATACATGCCCGATTTTCCCGTAAAGAATTCTTCGTCGGTAGCCGAATACGACGTGTATCCGCTTACGATCAGATCTTTAAGGAACTGAAAGCCGCTCTGCGTAGCCGCCGAATTGAAATATCCCGTAGCGGTCAGGCCGTCATCGGAAAGAAATTCGCCGCCCGCCGCGTACACGAACGGATACAGAAGATACGTCGCCGTTTCGTCGGTGGTGGAATTGAGCCGCATATTCACGGGCGTGGAAACGCCGCTGTCTTTCAGTTTTTTGCACACTTCTTTAAACTGATCGAACGTCCAGGGATTGTCCACCGTGTAATTATCCACGTTGATACCCGCCTTCGAGAACAACGCTTTATTGTAATAGAACCCCGCGCTGGATTCCTGAATGGGAAGCCCGTACAGTTTCCCCTGATATTCGTTCAGCGACAGAAAATCGTTTTTCGTTTCGTCATCGATCACCGAGGTGATATCGTACAACAGCCCGGCGTTCGCATAACTCGCGCAGTTCGGCGCGTCGAACGTGATGATGTCGGGTAATGTTCCTTCGTTGAGCATATTGCCCAGTTGCGTTTCGTAATCGGTAGCGCCCGTCGTGCGGGCGATGAAGCGTGCGCTCGCCTTCACTTTCTTATCTTTATACGCCGCGTTGAAAGCGTCTACGCGCTTCTGATAGGCTCTGCCCTCCGCCGATTTTGAATCCACGTGGAACATAATGGAAACAATCTTATTTCCGTCGGTATCCACCTCGCCCTGATCGGTATCGTCGTTTCCGCCGCCGCAAGCCGCCGCCCCGAACGTAAGCGCAAGAGCCGCCGCCGTAGTCATAAAACCTTTCCAGAATTTTTTCATCATGTTTTTACCTCCCGAAATTTTTATTTCGTTTTAAAAATTTTTTTTGCTTCATAAATGTTTTTACCGTATCTGCAATACGGTAAAAGGGCATGCCCTTTTCGTTTTTTGTCGTTTTATTTTGTCGTGTCGCCCACGACGAATTTCGTTTTCAGCACCGTTCGCACAGGCACGCTTTTCCCTTCGATTTTATCGATCAGAAGTCGCACCGCCGCACGCGCCATTTCCTCGATCGGCTGTTCCACGCAGGTGAGCCGTCTTCCGCCGCCCCACTGCTCGAACGAACCGTCGTACGACACAGCCTGCATGTCCTCGGGAATGCGGATATTGCGTTTTGCCGCGGTTTCATACAGCACCTGTGCCATTGTATATCCCGAAGCGAACACGCCGTCTACGTCCCCGTATTCGTCGAGAAATCGCGCCGCCACGTTG
This sequence comes from uncultured Christensenella sp., assembly GCA_905203015.1. Taxonomy (GTDB): domain Bacteria; phylum Bacillota; class Clostridia; order Christensenellales; family Borkfalkiaceae; genus Scatosoma. The sequence goes on from CAJKUC010000002.1 coordinate 203,034, forward strand.
CTTTCCTCGCCGTGCAGAATCACGTCGTTCGTAATCCTCGGCGGCATGTTATGTTTTTTCATCACGTCGAGATAGGCTTCTTCCCGCTTTAACACTTCCGATTCCACCAGCGGCTTTGAGCCTATGTACCCGATTTTTTTGCACCCTTTTCCGATCAGATATTCTATCGCGCGTTCCGTCGCCTCGTAGTTATCCGAAGTGACGTACGGCACGTCGCGCCCCAGCGGACGATCGATCGATACGATGCTGCAATCTTCCAGCGAACGCTCGTCGTGCTCGAAATGCGTCACGAAAATCGCGCCGTCCACTTCTTTCCGCCGTATTCTCCGCAAAATTTCCTCTTCTTTGAAAATCCGTCGTTGAGAAGAAATCAGAAGAATCGAATATCCGTATTTATCCGCTTCGTCTTCCACGTAATACGCCAGATTCGCGAAAAACGGATGATTTACCAGCGGCACGAGCAACGCAAGCACGTTGCTGGCGTTTCTCCGCAGTTTTGAAGCGTTTTTATTCGGAACGAAATGCAACGCTTCGATCGCTTCCCGCACCCGTCGGATTTTTTCTTCGTTCACCGATTCTCCGCCGTTCAGCACGCGAGACACCGTTCCCACGCCTACGCCCGCATATTTCGCCACGTCTTTAATCGTCGTTGCCATCGCGCTTCCTCCCGTGCGCCGCCATCGCGAAAGCCGAAGCGATCAACGTTGCGCATAAGGCAGCCCCGCCCGCGGTCACCGCCGATTTACAGCCTTTTCCCTGCGCTTTCGTATCCTCTTCGCGGCGCAACGCTTTCACCGTCACTTTCGCTTCTCCCAGCGGAGAAATTTCCACGGAATTTTCTCCTACGGAAAACAGCGATTTATCCAGCGTAAGCACGCCGTTTGCCACGCGGTATTTCTCTTCCGCCGCCACCGCTCCGTTCACTTTCACTTCCGTAATCGCGCAGCCTCCCACGAAGAACGTTGCGTTCGTTCCTTCTTCTATCGTCAGATCGGAAAGCGCCGCCTGCGGCACACTGCCGGTATGCACTTTGAACGAATAACTTCCCGATCTTCCTTTCAGCGTAAACGTATACGTTTCTCCCGCTTTCAGAAACGTGAAATAATCTTTTTCAAACGTCACGTTTCTTCCCGAAGCCTTATAATATGCCGAAAAGATTTTCGCACTCAGCGTATCGTTGTACGCTTCGTATACGGAAAGTTCGACCGCGCTTCTCACGGTAAATTCCTTTTCCGCGGAATACTCGTATTCGCTCTGTTCCAGCCCCACGGAAACGAAATTCACACGAGCCGCGCACACGTTCAGCCCGAACAAGCCGTTTTCGGGCGCGTTTTCCCGTTCATCGGTCACGTCGATCAACGTATTCCCGTTCAGCGATACGAGTATTCTGTTTCCCGCCGCCGTAACGGAAAGATACACGTCCGACGGATCGGCAGTCGCGCTTACGTTGCCCAGTTCTCCGTGCGGCGTCCAGAGTTTCACCACATGCCCCGCGTTATCGTAATTCGCGATATAGTAATCGCTCATATCGCCGTTTGCGCGGAACACGAGAGCCGCCGCCGTCCCTCCGTTCAGATTAAACCGCGCCGCATACGTGAAATCCCCGCCTGCGTCGGAAGAGAGTAAAAATCCGTCGCCCGATTCTTTTTCTCCCGTAAGTCCGTCTTTCGTAATCAGCCAGTCGCCCGAAACGATACCTTCGTCGCTCAGCGCTATATCCGAATCCGCCGTTCCGGAATACACGGTGACGGGAATCGTTTTTTCCGCTTTTCCGCAGATCGCTTTCAACTTCGCTTCGCCAGCGCGTTTTGCCGTAACGATCGCACCGTTTTCCGAAAGAGTGAGCGCGATTACGTCGTCTCCTTCCGCAACGCTCCAGGAAACATCGCCGCCGTTGGCGGAATACGCGGAAATTTCCTTTTGTTTCGTAAGAGATTCGGAAAGTTCGAGTTTATCCGAAGATAAATACAGCACGGTCTCGTCCGTCGCTTCTCCGCTTCTCCACACGGAAGAAATTTCGTTCACCGTAAGATTTTCGATCGTCACGCCGCCGCTCGTTTCGAGGCTCATCCCCTGCGAATAGGGCGAGATAAACGTAAGCATATAGAACGGAACGGAAAATTCGTCGCAATACGCCTCTATGCCGCCGTTATCCGCCAGCACGTAGAACGAAAGTTTTCTGCCGCTTTCCTCAGCCGAAGCGGCGTTTCCCGCCGAAACGCCCGCAGCCGCTCCCGCGATGTATTTTCTGTGATAATTTCCCATCGCCAGCCCGCCGTCGTAAGTGTGCGAGCGATCGAAATAATAGCCGCCGTCTTTCGTCCAGCCGATTTCCGTATATTCTCCGTTGCCCACGCCGATACGGATCGCCACGTCGGCAAGATCGGGATTATCGAGCGTTAAAGAAAGTTCAAAATTTCTGCAATATACGTTTTTCAGCGGGTTTTCAGATTCCGCCGTATATGCCGTATCTTTCAGCGTTATTTTGTTTTTCTTTTCAAACGCCGAAGAAGATTTCACGATCGGGGTCTGCGTAAGCACGTAGTCGGAGCCGCTCTTTTTCAGCCCCCATTCCGCGGGAATCGTAAATCCCCCGCCGTTCCACGTTTTTCTCAGCGCCGCAAGCGCCCCGCTTTCGATCGAAGCCTCCGCCCCCGGCACGCCGCTGAACCAACTTACAGAAACGATTTTTCCGTAATATTCGCTCTGTTTATCGTCGATATAATAGGTCTGCGTGGCGTACGAATCAACGCCGTAGTCCATCGTACGGAAAGGTATGTCGTCCTGCGCAAGAGCGGAAACATCGTTGCCGTTCAGATCGGAAAACACGATTTTCCCCGTAGCCGCATTATACGAAATCTCCCCTACAAGATACCGCCTGCCAGTGAAAGTCATCACGGTTTTCTCCGTTCCGTCGTCCGCCGTCAGTCGCACCACGTCGGGGCATTCGGGGCGATACGCCTTGAATCCGCCCGCATACGACCAATTCAGCAGATCTTCCGATTTCAGAAACCAGACGTCGTTCGTGGCCATGCCCGTCAAAGCCATGCCCCAGAGCGTCACCGCGTCGCCCGATTTTTCCACGGGAAACACTTTCGGATCGCGGCAATCCGTCTTCGCGGTGATGCCTTGCGTTGCCGTCGTCTGCGTAATACGAACGCGTTTCGTCCAGGTCATGCCGCCGTCGTCGCTCGTCATCACCACCTGATCCTGCGTCGCGCCGTCGCGCGTGTAAAACGCGATCAGTCCGTCGCCGTTGCCGTTTTCAAACCAGTTTTTCTCGTCTACCGCCGCGCTCGTTCCCTTGCGATACGCCATCGCCGAGCCCGACCACATATACCCGTCTCCGCCGCCGAAGCCGTCGCTTTCCGTATCGGGGAAAAGACAGATCGGCAACAGTTCCCAATGCGCCAGATCTCTGCTCCTCGCATGCCCCCAGTACATATCGCTCCAATAATTGCTGAACGGATGATGCTGATAATACAGGTGATACCAGCCGTTGTAATACACAAGTCCGTTCGGATCGTTGTTCCAGTGCGCGAACTGCGAAAAATGATACTGCTGGCGATACGCTTCCGTGTAATAGGAATAATCGCTCGCCGCATAATACACGTCGGAAAACGTCACGGAAGCATTAAAGCAGTTGTATCCGATTTTTCCGCCTGTATATACGGCTTCACCCGTTGTGAAAATCGTCTTTCCGTCTTCCGTTTTTTCCGCCGTTTCCTCCGCCGTTCCGTCGCTTCCGGCATTCGCGGAAGAAAGAAGTATCGCGTTATCCGCGCCGAATCTGCGGATTCCGTCGGCGTAAAATTCAGCCCATACGCCGTCGGTTTCGCAGGAGACGATCACTTTCAGCCACACCTTATCCAGCGCAGCCACCTTCGGATTCACTTTGCTCTTTTCGCCTTCCGTCATGTTATCGTTTCCGATAAAATAATCCTCGAACAGCACTTTCGCGCCGAATCCGCCGTCATCGTCCACGGAAAAATACAGGAGTTTCACGCGGTTTTCGTAGCGATCCGCATTAAACACCCAATACGTTTTTCCCTCTTCGTCGCCGCCGAAAACAAGCCCCGCCGCCTGCCCTTCGGAAAATTTCACCTCTGCGGTATACGCAAAACTTTCCCCCGCCGCATAATTTACGTCGGTGAGTACAAATTTATCTTCCGCGCTTTCCAGCGAAACGGAATCCGCTTCCGCCGCGCTCGCTTTTGCGTAATTCAACGTAACCGCGCCGCAAAACAGGCATGCCGCGCAAAGCGAGCCGAGCGCGATCACCGCCGTTTTTCTTTTTTTGTTTTTCAAAATCGTTTTTCTCATCTTTTTCGTTCCTGCACAGTCTCCTTTTTCAGTTTCGATAAATCCGCCGTTTTTGATTCTTGTTTCCGTCGCTTATCCATGGAATTTTTTTGGAATCGATTCCGAATCCGTTCCGTAAAAAAGGCGTTTCCGCCTTTTTTCTTAAAGATACGATTCCACGGTCTTCAGATCGGGCAATCCGTCGATCGCGCCCCGCGTTAAAGTGTTCAGCGCGCCGCATACATTGCCGAATTTCAACGCTTCGTTCAGCGTTTTTTCGTCGCGCGCTTTTCCGCCGCTTCTTTCCAGCACGGAAAGCACCCCGCCGTAAAACGCGTCTCCCGCGCCCGTCGTATCGATCGGTTTCACGGCGATCGACGGCACTTTTTCGCTGTTGCCGCGATACCGCCACATGCTCCCTTTGCCTCCGAGCGAAATGCAGACGAGTTTTTCGCCGAGATCGTTTTTAATATAATCTGCCCCGAAAATACCCGTTTCGTCTTCGGAAAATTTCACGATATCGGCAAGAGCGATCACTTTTTTGTATTCCCGTACGGCGGAAGGCATATCTCGGAAAATATCCGAACGGAAATTCACGTCGAAACTCACCGTTTTCCCTTCCTCTTTCGCTTTTTTCGCAAGATCGAGCGCGTAAGAAAGCCCTTCTTTTTCGGAAAGCATCAAAGAACCGACGTGTACTATATCCGCTTCTTTCCATACGTCGGCGGGAATTTCGGGCAAGCGATAATCCGCCGTGTTTTTGCGATAAAAACAGAAATTTCTTTCGCCGTTTCCGGAAAGTTCCACAAAAGCGAGCGTCGTATTGTAATCGGGCGTTCTTTGAATGTACGTTTTCGCCTTGCTGTTGTTTTTTGCAAAACCGATAAGAAAATCGCCGATCAGATCGTCGCCCACGCTGCCGATAAAAGCAGTGTCTGCGCCGAATTTCGCCGCGGCGCAAGCCACGTTAAACGGCGCGCCGCCCGCTTTTCTTTCATAATAAAAACTTCCGTCTTTTTCCGTGCCGATCATATCGGCAAGAATTTCTCCCACACAAAGTATCATTCTGTTTTTTCTCCGTCGATTCTTTTTCGCTAAAAAACCGTCAGAACGGAAGAGTCAGATTTGCATAATAATCCTTAATCGTCTGTACGATTTCTTTCGCCCTGTTTCCCGTTCCCGGCAAAGTCGCTTCCGTATTACTCATCAACTCATCGAAATATGTTGCATAATACGCCTTGTCCCGATCGAAAATCATCTTCGCTTCCGATTTCGTTAACAGCATCATCGAATCGAATGTAGCAAACCCGATACCGCCTTCTTTATTATCGACAATCTTCACATACACATCCTGCCCGATATACGCCGATAAATCCACGTAACGACGCAACATCGTCTGTGCGCATAAAGGATCGTTAAACTGCTCGTTTATTACCGTGGAAACGACTTCGTTGGTATCGGCCCGATAAATTTCCACTCTCACATTTTCTTTATTTCCGCCGAGTTTGAATGTCAGAATACCGTCTCCGCCGACTTTAAAAGCATCCGACGTCAACGTACCCGTCGAAGCGTCACCGCTCATATAAAAATTATTGCCGTCTTTCTCAAACCGTTGAACCGTCACAACCTCGTCGCTTTCCGAATCGCTCGTTTTTGCGCGCCACCAGAAATTCTGATCGCCGGCCCAATAGGTGGAAGCCGAAACGTAAGCGCTTCCGTCGCCGTTTTCTAATTTCCAGCCATCTGATCCTCGCTCGAATCCTCCGTTTACAAACGTATTGTACACTAAATTTTTAGCAAAACAAAACGATTTTGCAGTCGGTACATTTTTATAATACGTAATAATATCGTCGGCGAAAAGCAAGCCGTAATTTCCGCCGCCCGCCGCGTCCGTAAACCGGAAATACAACGTTCTTCCGATGTATTCCGATAAATCGGCATAATACGAAATCAGCGTGCAACGATTCATATATTCGTTATAATATTTCCCGTAAACTTCACCGGTTTCCCAATCCAGAATTTCAAGATATACTTTTTCATAATCTCCCATGCCGCCGATACGAAATGTCACCACTCCGCTTGCACCGAGTATAAACGGCGCCGACTGCAACGATCCCTGATTATTTTCAAGACTGTTTCCGCCGCCATCTCCCGTAGTTTTATAAGCGGAAAAGAAATTACCGTTATTTTCGTACTTTCCGTCGCCCCAATAATCCGTCGTATTCTGAATCACGCCGATCTCGCCTTCCATTTTCCATCCGGCAAGCCCGTCGTCGAACGTTCCGTTATACAAAGCGTTTGCGTTATAATCGGAAACGGTTAAAAGATCCGTAGCAAGCGCGAACGCATCGCTCGGTTCGCCGATATGCATCGCATTGAACGAATCGAGGAAAATCGTGCCGTATTCTTTGGTGCTTCCGCCCGCGTCGCCGTCGGTTACGCGAAGATACACGGTTTTTCCCGCCAGATCTTTCAGATTCGCCTTATACGCGTTCAGCCTGCAGCCGGGTTTTACGTTGTTTTCCGTTTCTTTCGTAAAATTCTGATTTGCAAAGCGTTTCAATACTTTTCCCGTTCCGCTTTCGATCACGTCGATATAAAGCAATCGATTATCTCCGCCGCCGCCCATTTTGAAGGTAAGCCATCCGTTTTCGGAAACGGTGAAAACGGAAGATTTCAGCCACCCTACTTTTTCGTCGCCGCTCGATGTAACAAAGGCGCTGAACATATACGTTCCGTCCAGCCCGAACGGGAATCCCTCCGCCGATAATTCGTCGTTCTTGAAATAATGCGTTTCCGAAGAAACACCGCCGATGTCGCCTTGCATCGTCCAGTTTTCTCCGAGTCCGCCTTTTTCAAAACCGCCGTCGGCTATCTGCGTACGATTGCTTTCGCTCGCGTCGTCCGCCGTATAATACATGTTCAATACGGTTTTTCCGTTGGCGTATACTACGCTCTGCCGTTTGCTCGAATTTGCTTCGTCGAACGTAAAGCCTTGATATACGCTTGCTTCCGGGGTGGTTTCGCCGATCTTTGCGCTTTTATCCTCGCTCTGTTCGAGATCGCCGTTCACGTACGTATTCACCGTATACGTTGTGGCTTTATATTCTTCGGCGAGGCCTTCGATATAAGCGGTTTTCACCCATTCTTTCGCGGCAGTGCTCTCTTTATCCGATTCCTGCGCTTTCTGGGCAACGTACGTTGCGCTGCGCGCATTATTCGTCACGTTGCCGCCGGCGTAATCCGCGAATGTGTATTCCGCTACGCCGTCTTTTTCGTATCTGATATACGCTCTGCCTACAAATTCCCGCGTATAATTTCTTTCTTTCAGATCTACGATCGAGCCGTTGATTTCGTAAAATTCTTCCGAATCTTTCATCGGCAGCAAATCGTTATACGTAATATTCAGAACGGGAATTTTCCCCTCGGCGTTTTCTTCTTCCCATGTGTACACTTTTCCGCTTTCGCCGCCGAAGCCGAACACCGTAGCCGCCGTAAGATCGTGCTCTTGCACTGCGGAATACGGCGCGATCAGCATGCCGTAAGAAACGCTCGTATCTCCCGCGCCTTCGCTATCCGCCGTTTCGAGGCTTTCCAAAGCGAGATACGTCTCTTTATCCAGCGTGGCGGAAAAACGCAAGCCGCAGTCTTTCTTCGTTTCGCTTTCGGAACTTCCCGTATAATAACGCACGCTTGCGCCTTCGCGCATAACGAATTTCGCCGAAGCGAAATATTCGTTTTCCGCACTCGCCGCAGAAGCCGAAACCGTCATCGAAAACGCCGCGCCGCAAGAAATCGCCGCGATCGCCGCCACCGCACAAATCATCGTTTTTCTTTTCGCGTTTCTCATTTCACCGTCCCCCAATCCTGATCGAAAATGTCCGCTTTGCCGAGATCGTAATCTTTTTCCGTGTTTCCCGAAGAGGTAATTACGTCGCTTCCTCCCCAATCGCTTACGGAAACACTCGGAGTTTCATAAAATTTCCTTTGTTTCATAATTTTCCTCCGGTTATGATATTCTTTCGGATGAAATTCATCCGTTTCGTACCTTTTTTTTGCGGATTTTTCCGCTTTTTCCCTTTCGTAAAAACTCGTTTTTTAATTTGGAATCGATTCCAAATTTTGGGAAAATAAACGCGCTTTTCTATCCTGCGCAAATTTATAATATCACAACGGACGTTTCCTGTCAAGCGTTTGATCTGTTTTTTTCGACGAATTTTTTAAATTTTTTTTGCATAAAATCTTTGTTTCGCACGCTTTTTTCGCCGAGTGTCCGCTCTTTTTTCTCTTTGCCGCGCCTCAAAACGCCCATGCGGCGATAAAATTTTTCTTGACGTTATGCTTGTTTTCTTTGCCCGGAAAGCATACGAAAAACAAGCCTGTTTTTCATATACCGCAGGCTCGTTTTTTATGTTCCGTATAATTTGTTTGGGCGCACGTCCGCGCGCAGACGTTCGCTCGTATGCGCATACATGTATGCAAACAATCATCTTCCTTTTCCGGATATTCACCAATGCAACTGCGCGCCGTTCTCCCGCAACAGTCGTTGAAACTCCTTTAATTTTTCGGGATTTTCCCGCACTTCCGCAATCTCACAGTCGCGATCGATCGCATAACTCGCCAGAAATCCCGCCGCTTCTCCCACCGACCACTCGACGGGATGCAGGCGGTAGCAGCCGCCCGTAAGGTGCGTCGTTCCGATATTCTTACACGCGGGAATCAGATTTTTGATTCTGACGGGGATCATCGAGCCCAAAGGAATCGTAAAACGTTGGCTCGGTTTATAAAAGAACGAATGCGTTTTCGTGGTGATATGAAGATCGATGGGATAACTTCCCACGCCCACGCTGTCGAAGAAATCGGGGTTGCCTTCCGTCAGATCCTGTTCCCTCACGGTGAATTTCGCTTTGATTCTTCTGCTCTCGCGCACATAATAGGTCTTCGTCATGCCGTCGTCCGTTCCCGTCGCTTCCGTCGAAGGAGCAAAAAACGGATATCCTTTTTTCTCTCCGTTCGGGGCTTCCGTCTGCAACCAGTAAAAGAAACTTTTCGTAAGTTGCTTCGCCATATATCTGTGTTCGTTTTCCCGCGCGTCGTCGAACGTGTTGCCGAAAAAATAATCGTTCTGCGGCCAATTCAGCATCGTGACATCGAAAGGCTCATAGTTTCCCTTAAAATACGCGGAATTAACGATCCGACGGTAAGTGAACAAACCGAAGAGTTTCCCGCCGCTTTGATCCGTCTCGCCGTTGAACATACCGAAGCGTTTGGCTTTCCCCGTAGACGAATCGGGCCCGTACATGCTGAAAACGGGATATCGATCGTACGGCATAATTTTTTTAACGAAATAATCGTATTCTTCGGGCTTTTCGATCACGTAATCGCCCGTACGCCTGTTTTCAAACGCCATCGACCAGGTGACGGGCTGACGATCTTCGGGCATATATCTGTCGCAAGCCGACGGCTCGCCCGTCATATCTTTGCTCTCCGCGCCCGTTACGTATTCGCAGTCGCTTTTGTAAATCAATTCGCCTTCGTCGTCGGCGTCGAGAAAATATTTCCCCGTAACGCAAAACGTTTCCTCTCCCGATTTCACCCCGATCGATCGAACGGTGTCTTCGTCCGTTTTCGCTTCAAGTAAAATGCAGCGATAAAAAATCTGCAGTTTTCCCGAATCGATATACGGCTGCAACATCTCCGTAAGCAGTTTCAGCGCAAGACGCGGCGGATGAGAAAGCCGCGACACCGTAGAGCCGCCGGGGCAGAAAAATTCCTTATTTTTCAGTTCGTCCGCAATCATGGGATGATTACGGTAATAATTTCTCACGGCGTTGCGATAAGCGCGGTAAGTCCCCGAACACCCCGTTTCTTCTATCCATTTATGTTCGTCGGGCGGAACGGCCTGCGAAGTAAGTTGCCCGCCGATCCATTCCGTTTTCTCGAAAAGCCCCACGCTTTTTCCCGATTTTGCCGCGGAATATGCGGCGAGCGTGCCGCCGAGGCTTCCGCCGAAAATCACCACGTCGAAATTCATCGTCTTCATCAAAGATCCTTCCCGAAATAATATGCGCCGAGCATTCCCGCCGCATTGCCCGCTTTCGCGCGGCGTATGTCGCATGGAATCCCCGCAATAAACGCGTCAAACGTCTCTTTCATCCCGTCCGTCACGCCGCCGCCGAGTATGCACACGTCGAACGGACTCGTTTTTTCTACTTCCCGCAACAACACGCAAAGATATCCCCGTAATCTCGCCACGATTTTCTGCGCGATCGGGTTTCCGGAAGCATATTCTTCAAACAGTTTGTCGGCGCCTATGCCTTCCTTCGCCGCCATCCGGTTAATCGCTCTGCCCGAAAGATACTGTTCGGCGCAGCCCCGTCTGCCGCAATTGCATAAAACGCCGTCTTTTTCCACGGGAAGATGCCCGAAACGCGCATAATCGTTGCTTTCGTCCGCCTTGATTTTTCCCCGCACGGCATACGCGCCTCCCACGCCGGAACCGAGCGTAAGCATCGCCGTCCTGCTTTCCCGTAACGCGGGATCGAGAAATATCTCGCCGAGCAGCGCCGCATGTCCGTCGTTTAAAGCCGCGCAAGGTAAGCCGTAACGTTCTTTCACCCACCGTACGATTTCAAATCCCGTATAGCCGGGCAGATTATCGGTGGCGTAAATCACTTTTCCCTCCGCGCTGTCGATCGTTCCCGCGGAAGAGATACATACGGCGCTAACGTCGCCGTTCATCAGTTTATCTATCGATTTCCGCAACGATTCCGTCACGCCTTCTATCCCGCGATCCGTAATCGTAGGCGTCAGTGCGCTCCGAATAATTTTTCCGTCCGAAATCAACGAACTTTTCACGTTCGTCGCACCGAGATCCACACATAATTTCATTGTTTTCAGCCCTTCACGCTGCCTACGGTGAGTCCGCGCACGAAAAATTTCAAAACGAACGGATAAACGCACACGATCGGCAAAATGCTTAAAATAATCATCGCGGAATCGATAAATTCCTTCTGCTGATACAATTTCTGATCGCCGAGAATATCGGGAGCGCTGTTGATCCGATTGAGAATATACATGGCGAGCGGATAATAACGTTCCGCATTGATCAGATAAATCAAAGCCTGAAAATAATTATTCCAGTACGAAACCGCCGTAAACAGCCCCACGCTGGCGATAGACGGAATGGAAATCGGCAAGAGAATCGCCGCGAGAATCCTTCCGTTTCCCGCGCCGTCGATACGCGCCGATTCCTCTATTTCCGCGGGAATCCCTTCCAGGCCGCTTTTCAGAAGGATCATATTGTACACCTGCACTACGGAGGGCAGCACAAGCGCAAACGGCGTATTCAGAAGTCCCAACGTTTTCACAACGAAGAAATTCGGAATGATACCGCCGGAAAAAAGCATTACAATCGTAAAAAACACCATGATCGCGCCGCGGAACGGCAGATCTTTCTTGCTGAGCGGATACGCCGCCATAAACATAATCGTCACCGACAGCGCCGTCCCCGCCACCGTCACGCCCACCGAAACGAAAAACGCACGGAAGAACGCAAACGTGGAAAACACTTGCCTGTAATTATATAACGTCCAGCCTTTCGGCAGGATCATGATCGTTTTTCCGTACGTGGAAAACGATTTCGACACAACGTTAAAAAACGGAACGATGCAAATCACGGCAATCAGGGCAAGAATCGCGTAATTTGCCACGGTCAGCCCGGATATTTTCTTTTTTCGGATCTTTTTTTCTGCTGCGTTTTCCATATCACCAAATTCCCTCCGACGTCACTTTTTTCGAGATCTTATTCGTAACGACAATAAGAATCAAAGAGATAATTCCGTTGAAGAAGCCTACGGCGGTAGATAAGCCGTAATTCCCCGCGTTCTCGCCAAGACTGATACGGTATACATACGTACCGATGATTTCGCCCGTCTTTCTCGTAGTGGAAGAAATCATGGTGTACACCTGATCGAAGCCCGCGTCCATCAGATACCCTACGCGGATAATCAGCATTACGATAATCGTAGGCATGATCATCGGAATGGTGATGCTGAACGCCTGCTTCAATTTTCCCGCGCCGTCGAGATCCGCCGCTTCATACAGATTCGCGTCGATCGCCATAATCGCGGAAATATACACGATGGAACTGTACCCGATTTCTTTCCAGCCCGATAAAATCACCACCAGCCAGCGGAAAAATCCGGGCTCGGCAAACCAGTTATAAGAAATGCCGAAAAGCGAATTGATCGGCCCGTCTGCCGCGAGCAGATTTTTGAAAATACCCGTAATCACCACCCACGATAAGAAGTGCGGCAAAAACACCATACTCTGCACGAACGTGGAAAACGCTTTGTTTTTCACCTCCGCGATCATTACGGCAAGAAATACGGGCAACGGGAACAGGAACACGATTTTCATCACACTGATGATCAGCGTGTTCATAATGTACCTGTAAATTTCGGGATCGCTGAAAATTTTCGCGAAATGCGCCATCGTCCAGTTCGCATGCGAAAACGCTTCCAGCGGATTGGAATAACGAATGAAATTTATGTTATCCTTGAATCCGATCAGAAGCCCCACCATCGGAAGATAAGAAAATATCAACGCAAAAACAACGGCGGGGATAAGGAACAAATACAGTCCCCTATACTTCTTTAATTGTTTTTTCACTACACTGTTCATACCCGTCTACCCACATTTTCCGGTTTTATTTGCCGTAATACCATTCGTTGATCGCTTTTGTCGCCTTGCTTCCGCCGTCGTCTTTGAATTTTTTCAGGTACGTGGCAAGATTGCCCGTGCCTTTATCCGTCACCATCATCACGTAAAACTGATCCTGCGCGTATAATTCGATATTGCCGCGGGTGGAGGTGTAATCTGCGATCGGCGGAGCAAAGTCCACCACGTTGTACACGCCCACTTCGTCGGCGTCTTCCATCATTTTGCTCCACGCGCGATACAATTCTTTCTGCTTTTTCACGCGGGCAAGCCAATACTGCGTGTATACGCCCTCGTTCGTGCCCGTAAGATAATAACTCGCCGTATCCTTTTCCGAGAAATGATCGGAAAGCGGCGCGTAGCCCGTGGAAGCGTTATACGTCCAATGATAATTTTCCTGCCCGATAACGATATCGCGGAAATTGTGTTTTTCTTCGGTGTCGATCACTTTGGAATTCATCCAGTCGATCGCGTACCCCGCGTTTTCAGCCATGTAAAACGGAATCGCCGTTATGTACGTATAGCCGCTTTTTCTGTACACTTTTTCTTCGCCGTTCTCGTTTTCCAGCGCTCTTAAATACGCCATCGTGTTTTCCTGCGTAGCGGCGGCTTGCGTGGAACTGATGATCTTATTCGATTCCAGCCCCGAAACAATCGCGGAAACGCTCCAGAGCGACGTGGAAATCGCCGCGGCTTTTCCCGAAGAAAATTTCAGAACGCAGTCGGCGGAAGCGTTGGTGGAAACGGAAGAATCGATCAGCCCTTCCGAATACAATTTCGTCATAAACTCCACGTATTCGCCGTACTGCGGCGCGTCCATGTAATAACGTACTTCCTTTTTGCCGTCGATTTCGTATTCCTGCCAGTTGCTGTAAATGCCGAACGCGGAAGAAACCGAATACACGAGCGGCGTATACATATCGAACGTCAGAGGAATCATATTCGTTTCCGTTTTTATCGTTTTCAGAACGTTGTATAATTCGTCTTTCGTCGAAGGTACGGAAAGATTCAGTTCGTTCAGAATGTCCTGACGGAACACCATCGGATATTCGATATTATCGCTGGAGGCGCGTTCGGGAATCCCGTAAATTTTCCCGTTCACCCGCACGACGTCCCACGATTCCTCGGAAATCACGCTTTTAAGATCCGCGCCGAATTTATCCAGCACCTCGTCGAGCGGCAGCAATACGTCCTGCGCCACCAGATCGGCAAATTGCGAACTCGTGAGTTTCATCGCGTTGTACTGTTCGCGCGCCACCATCTGCGTGTTCAGCGAAGAGGAAGCGTTCGTGGCGGGCAACTGCGAGTAATTCACGTGATACCCCGTCACCTCTTCCACCACCGCCGCGTTCTGATCGGCGTTCACTTCTTCCACGGTATATCCGGAATTCGGCATCAGTATATTCAGATCGATCTTATTGTTCAGATCGATATTCATATTGATTCCGTAATCCTCGTCGCTCTTCGAGCAAGCCGCCAGCGACGAAAACGTCGCCGTCGCAAGCAACACAGCCAAAACACTTTTCAATCGGATTTTATTCATATTTTTCCTCCGTTTCTTTTCTTTAATAATTCCGCAGCCACGCAGCATATTCCCGCAACGATCCCCGTAAGTTCCGCAGCCGCGCCTTTGCAGCCCGATTGCGTTTTCGTCGTATCGTCGGTCTTGTTATCCTCGGGCGGAATATCGCCCCCGCCCGCGTTGCCGCCGTTATCTTTATCCTTTTCCACCAGCAGAACGGCATTGCTCACTTTTCGTTCCGCGCCGTCGGAAGGCTTGTTGCGAAGTTTCAAACCCTCTCCGTCGGATAAATCCGCAAGGAACGCCGACGAACCGCCGCCGTCCAGTTCCAACGCATACTTCGCGCCGAAATACGCGGCAAGTTCCGCTTCTCTCGTCACCGAACATCCCGTGCTGTACGGGGCTTGCCTGCCGTCCAGAACGGCAAGAAACATCGTGCCGTCCTCTTTCACGCCGATAAACGTTCTGGGCGTGCCCCATACGTTCCCCGCGTTATCCGTATGCACGTTCGTATTCACAACGCCGTTATCCACCAGTATGCTGTAACCGCCGATCACCCAGGGCATATCTTTATATTCGCCGTCCGGCTTGTTCACCAGCCTTACGTTCGTTCCGTAGGTAACGTTGTCGTAAAAAAACCGCGAAATTTCATTTTCGCCTTTGATCACCGCCGCGAATTCGCCCGAATTTAGCGTAAGCGATTTGTCATCGGTCACGCTTCCTTCCACCATGCGCGTAGAGACGGCGGCGGTGGGAAACTGCAACACGTTCGGATCGGAAGTTTTGAATTTATATTTGCCGCAAGCGGTAAGGCTTACGTTGTTTGCGGAAGTATATACGGAAAGGCGTCCCTCTTCGGGCGGCTGATTGATCGCGGATATCGGGTAGTATGTAAGCGACTTTTCCGTCTGCACTTCCAAAAACGACGAAACCTGCGTCATTCTGCCGATCACCGCTTTGCCCTTGTTATCGAAGCCGAGGCAATGTTTCGTCGAAAAACTGCCGATCGTATACACAACGCCGTTCATCACAAGACTTTCCATATTCTGCCCCGAAGTAAGATCGAAATAATCTCCGTTCGTGGCAAGCGTCACTT
Source organism: uncultured Christensenella sp. (assembly GCA_905203015.1). Lineage (GTDB taxonomy): Bacteria > Bacillota > Clostridia > Christensenellales > Borkfalkiaceae > Scatosoma. Next base: position 218,675 of record CAJKUC010000002.1, read on the forward strand.
TCTTTCCCGTTTTTGCCGTATAATCCGCCGCAATGTCGCTCACGGCGGTTTTCACGATTTTTCCCGCGTCGTTTTTCACGTTATGAATCACGAATTCATACTCGGCGCCTTCGGCAGCGGGGTTGTATTCTCCGTAAAACAACGTCTGTCTGCCGTTGTCTTCGTATTCAAATTTTTTGTACGTCAGCCCGTTTATACTTTTTTCCGTAACGGCGTTCACGGGATTTTCCGCCGAAACGCGTCCGACGCTTTGCGGGATAAACGCGCCGCAAACAATCGCGGCAAGCGCCGCCGGGAGAAAACAGAAAAATGCCTTTCTCATAATTTATACCCTCTTTTTGTTTGCTTTTTTCACAGACGGCGCGGTTTTCCGCCGAAAAAGCGGAAAACCGTTCCTTCTTGTGCTTTACGATAATTTTTTCCTTACGTTCAGATCTTCGTAAGATCGATGCCGAAGAACGATACTTTCGCGCCGATCGTTCTGTGCGCGTTTGCAAACGTTCTCGCGGAAGTCGCGCCGTTTGCGCCGTCGTTGGGGAACGCCACGAGAATTTCCCCTTCCGCAAGATTCGCAAAAGCATGCGCCGCATAGTTTGCCGTACTCACTGCGGCGTCGCCTTCAAAGCCTTTCTCCGTATTGTAATCGGTAAACTTCTGACGGACGTTGGTATCCCCCGTAAGAGCGCTGTGCGTTTCGTCCATATAGTAGCCGTTCACCGCGTCGTAAATCTTCGTGATCTTTCCGCTGGCAGCGTCGATCACAAAAGCAAAACCGTAGCCGTTGCCCTGCACCGTGCCCGCGTAATTTTTAGAATAGACGTTCACATAGCCCGCCGTATTTGTCCAGGAGGCATTCACGTTCACCGCAAACGTAGCGGAATCGTTCCCGATCGTCACGTTGTTTTCGTTGATCGTCACCATATCCACGGAAACGATTTTCGTTCCGAAGCCGGCGCGAAGATTTGCGTTTGCAAACGTTCTCGCAGAATCTGCCGCATTTTTACCGTCGTTAGGAAACGCCACAAGCGTTTCGCCTTCCGCAAGATTTGCAAAAGCATGCGCCACGTAATTTGCCGTACTTACGGCCGCGTCACCCGTAAATCCTTTTTCCGTGTTGTAATCGGCAAATTTCTGACGTACGTTGGCATCTCCCGTAAGAGCGCTGTGCGTTTCGTCCATATAATAGCCGTTCACCGCGTCGTAGGTTTTAATCAGTTTGTTCTCGGCGTTCAGGATAATCGCAAAGCCGTAGCCGTTCGCTTTGATTTCGCCCTGATAATCTTTCGTGTACATCATCACAACGCCTGCCGCATTGCTCCACGTCGTGTTTTTAAGCACTTTAAACTGCGCTTTCGCCGTGCCCGCCGTCACCGTTTTCAAGCCGAACGTATATCCGTCGATCAGGAGGGTTTCGTTCACTTTTCTGTTCCCGGAGAACAAGGTATACGTGGCGTTGCCGTGCATACCGTAACGAGGCGCGATCACAAGCGTTTCGCCCTCGGAAAGAGAAGCGTACGCGAGCGAGATGAAATTCTGCTGCGTCAATGCCGTTTCCAGCGTAGAGCCCGCCACGCCGGCGGTATTTTCCGCGTCGAAATATTTCGCGTTCGCGCCGTCGTAAATTCTGACGATTTTCGAGGAAGCGTTATCGATAACGAACGCCTGACCGTACGCGCTGTCCGTCACCGTTCCCGTAAAATCCTTCGTATAGATTGCAAAATCCACTTTCGTGTAATCGGAAACGGAAACGTTCTGTTTGATCACGATATTTTCAATTCCCGTTTTCGCCGAACCGACGGAAACGTTCGTAACGTTATCCGCCACCACCACTTTACGGGTGAAATTCGTGACGTTGCCGTTTGCGTCGGAAACGTTCAGTTCCACGGTGTATTCGCCGGGCTCGTCGCCGTTGTAGCCGCCGAGATCGTCGATATTGATCTGCAGATTCGTAATATCGTCGGAAAGATCGAACGTACCGTTATCGTCGGAAACGGATATGCCGCTCACCACAAGCGCGCGCATATCTTCTTCGCTCGTACCGAGCGCCACGGTAAGCGCGGGACAATTTTTCACGATAGGCGCTTTATCGATGTACGGCGTAAGAATCGTTTCCGGTTCGTCTTCCCAATACAACTGCACAGACGTGCCGTATTGATAAATCACGTTTTTATTGATGAAAGATCTTCCGTCGTAATCGAATCCCTCTCCCATCATCCCCGACGTCACCACTACGGCATAACCGCCTGCGGGAATCGTCATATATTTGTAAGTATCGCTCGCCACGGAATATTCCGTGCCGTCATACACAAAACTCTTCGCCGTAGATCCTACGCGCTGGGGATGATCGACGTTCATCAACGCGCCGTTTGCGCCGTCTCTTCCTTCGATCACCATACCGTTTTTCGTAAGGATCGCCGCTTCTCCGCCGCCGCCCGCGATACTGAGCACGATACTGCTTTCGGAAGCGTTATAGAATACGCCGTTTTTATAATCTTCGTACGTCTCGTCCGCCGTCAGCGTATAGAATAAATCGTGCGAAAATTTCATTATTGCGCCGTCCGCCCATTTTGAATCGATGGCTTTTTCCGCTTTCAGCACCAGACACTTTCACCGTACGCGTAACTTCCGCCGTTTCGCCTTTGGAATTCGTCGCTTTATATTTTACGGTGTACGAACCTACGGTGTTTACGTCGAAACCGCCGTCGTCCGCAATAGTCACTTTCAGTCCGGAATCGTAATCGTCCGTCACCGTAATTCCCACCAGAAGATTGATTTCGTCTTCGGGCGTGCCTTGCGTGATTTCCAACGTTTCCATTCCGCTCGCGATCGTAATTTTCGGCTTCGTGAACGTTTGTTCCCCGGGTTTCGGATCGTCGTTATCCGGCTTATCGTTGCTGCAAGCGGCAACGCCCGTTGCCGTGCACATCGTCAGCGCGAATGCCAGTGCCGTAAACAGCAGTTTTTTGTGTCTCATAAATATTCCTCCATTATTTCCCGCGACGTTTTCCGCCGCTTATTTTTTTGATTTTCTCCGGATCTTATTCGTCTCGTTTCTTTCCTCTTACGGCTGCCAGAACACCCGCCGCGGCAAGCGTGATAAGAGCCGCGCCCGCGCCTACGGAAGATTTGCATCCCTTCTTTTTCCCGTCGGTATTATCGTCCTTCTTTCCGGGATCTACAGGATCTACGGGATCTACGGGATCGGGCGCAACGTTTTTCGCTTCGAGCATCGTCTTCTTTCTTTCCAGCAAAGAAGAAAGTTCGGAAAGCGTTTCGCTCAGCCTTGCCTGCGCATATCCGCTTGCGATTTTCCGAAGAGAAGAAGTTTTCGCCACGTCTTTCACCGCCGTTTCGATCGCACCGATCTCTTCCGCCGTGGAATACGGCATTCCGAGAATCGAAGTGAATTTCGCTTCCAGTGCGGATTTCTGCTCAGAAGTCATTCCTCCGGCGGGGATATACAGCCGATCCGCGCGATCGAGCATTTTATCGAAGTAGGCTTTCAGCACTTTATCTACGGAAGCGTGCGGCAATACGGCGGGCGAAGAGTTGTATCCCGCTTTCAGCACGTTCTGCACGTCGCTGTGCCCGATGATCTGCGTAGAGCAGAAAATCACATAGCCGTCCGCTCCGCCGAGATACGAAGCCTCGATCTGATTCACGTTTTCATAAGCGGGAAGTCCGCGGAACGAACTTGCCAGCCCCGTATAATAATAGCACGCGCCGCCGGAAATAAGAATCATATCCGCTACGCCCTGCAACACGTCTACGGAAGAATCGTAATACGCCATCGGCGTGGCAATATCGATCCAGCCGTTTGCGATCCATGTGCGCCAATCCTGTTTTTTCTGTTCCACCGTAGAGGTAGGCGACGAAAACACCGCCGTGGAAAGAAGCAACGAACTTTCTCCTTTCACCTCTTTATTCACCCGCTCCACGAAAGAATTTACGGCGTTTACGCGATAATCGCACCATTTTTGATAATTTTCTTCCGCGTCGGCGTTGTAATTGGAATTCAGTACCCATTTTCTGAATGCCGAAATCATATCCTTCACGGAAGAAGAAGCGTTCAGTTTATCCGCCACGCCCACGGAAGCGGCAAATTCCATCATCGAATTTTTCGTGTAACCGGTGTCCTCTTTCTGCGTGGACACGGGATAACGGATATAATCGAGGTTCAGCCCCTTGATCAGAGGATTTTTTTCGATCAGTTCTTTATAATACGCGATCAGAAAATCTCCGACGGCTTTATCGGAAGGATCGATGAAGATGTACGCCCCGCCTTCTTTGCGCTGATACATCGTGCCGTCGTCGTTGTATACGATCCACTCCGGATGTTCGCGCAACAATTTAATATCCGTGGTAAGCCCCACGTAGAAATCTTCCACCCAGGCATGCACTTCGATGCCGCGTTCTTCCGCCAGAGCGGTGAACGCCGATACATAATCTTTATAAGTTCCGTACGAAGCGGAAACGAAATCTTTATGATATTCCACGTAATCGGAACGGAACATCGAATAGCCGTTGAAGAACGTTTCCAGAAGAATAAGATTGATTCCCGTATTCTTATAGGTGTCCAACGTCTCCGTCAGAGATTCCAACGTCTTTTCCGTAGGGCGATGCCACACCGCGCGCGCCGTAACCGGTTTGCTTTCTGCCGATAACGCCATCAGTTCCTGCGCCACGCTCTCCGCTTTCAGTTTTGCGGTGTTGTACGCCATCAGGGCATTTGTTTTTTCCTGCGCCGTCCAGGTGTTCTGCTCCGTCTTCGCTTCTATATCTTCTTTGAACGCAAGCAGTTTATCCAGTTCCGTCTGCGCTTCCGTAATCTTTTTATTCGCCTCTTCGGCATCGATATCGTATAATTGCGTAATCTTTTTCTGTGCCGAAGTCAAAGCGTCTTCCACGGTAGCCCGCGTGCTTACGTAATAACTGTTCAGTGACGTAGTTACATAATACGTTTTCTTCGATTGATCGAGCACCACCGTAGCCCCGAGCGGAATATTCGAGCGGATAAAATCTCTGCCCTTGCCGTGCCCGCTGATCACGTAGCCGCCCGCAGGGATAGAGCCGACGTTCACGCCGCGTTCCACCACGGTGCCCGTAGCGTCCACGGCCGCTTCGTACCCGTAAACGTTCGTGCCCGTACCCGCCGAGCCGTTATAACTCCATCCGTCGTGATAGATAATCGTCTGATCCGCCCCACGATACGCCGCGAAAGGAGAGGTAGCCGTCTCCATTCTTCCGTTATTGAAATTAAATTCGTCGGTGCTGCTTTGCGAATCGTAATAATCGTAATTATACACGTACGAGATCGCCTCTCCGCCGAAACGGATATAGTCGAAGCCCACCATCGTAAGTTTATCGCCTACGGAAAAGCGCTGATTTTCCATCATAACGCCCCTGTACCCTTCGCCGTACGCGCTCAGTACAAAGCCGTTATCGGGAATGATCATGCCCGAAGCGTCGCCTTCGCCGAATGCGCGAAAATTTCTCACCACGAATTTTCCGCAGGTTTCGTCGTATACGGCAGCCAGTTCCGTTCCGTATACGTTCGTTCCCGTTTTATCGCCGAAATCATAATCGTAATACACCACCATCGGAGCGCTTCTGTTGCCGTTGATCAGATCGATCGCCACGCGGCTTCCCGATTCCGATTCCACGGCTTTATCGGCGATCGTAATCGCCGTGCCGCCCAGTTCCACCACGTCGTTCACGTTCAGCGCGTACGATTCCGATTTCGCCACGGACAGCACAAACCCGCCCACGGGAATATACGTGTTCCCGTCGCCGTTTCCGTTCGCCGCCGTTACGCAGTATTTACCGTCGCTGTTTTTCTCTACGGAATATTCGATATAGTTTCCCGTTCTCTTCGTGGTGGTGTACGGATAAGCGGCGGTGAAAATCACCGTCTGCCCGCTCGTCATAACGGCGTTGTTCACTGTTTCGGAAGCGGATACCAACGTACCGTTTTCGGCATTATCCTTATAAGTAACGGGGTTGCTTACGATATTTTTGATTTCCACGGAAGCCGTAACGTCTTTCAGTGTAATATTGCTTTTCCCCCAGTTCCCGCTCGTTTCCGCAGCCGAAACGGATTCCCGGTTCATCGCCAGCATACCGCCCGTCAGGCACAAAACGGCAGCCGAAACAAACGTACAGATCAGTTTCGATTTCGTCTTTTTCATTGTTTTTGCTCCTTTGCTCTGTTTTCCACGGTCAGCCCCACTTCAAACATTCTTTTCCAGGGCATATAGCATCTGCCGATTTGATATTTTTCAGAAATCTCCGGGAAATTCTTTCCGATAAAATCTTCCAGGACGCTTTTCGCCTTTTCGCTGACTTTTCCCGTATATCCGTCCGCATGAAAATAATCGCAACCGATCTTCGGAAGATATTCGTCGCAAAGATATTTCCGCGCGTACGAACAATACCCCACGTCCTCGTAAATTCTCTCCGCCGTGAATTTTCTGTGCGTTTTCGTATCGCCGAAAAACTTGCGGAAAATGCTTTGGCAGATCACCGTTCCCAACGAATTCGACGAAGTATTCCAGCCCGCGTAGCCCCATAAATTCAATAAGCCTACGCGTTCCGAAAGCATTTTGCAAAATTCCCTGTCCCCGCCGTTCACATAGGCAAGATCCGCCACGGCAAACCCTTTTCCTCTTACTTTCGCCGCCTCGATCTTTTCGAGAAACGCGGGAAGATTCCGCAGATCGTACGCTTCCCCGCACTGATCGTTCGCGTTTTTCATTTCGCCTGCGGGAAGATTGCAGAAAAGCAGTATATCGGCGGAGGCTTCGCTTTCGCAAAACGTTGCGCCCGCATTTTCGATCTGTTTTCTTATGCTCTCCTCTACGGCGCGATCTTCGTATAAAGGAATCACTTTTTTGCACAGTTCGTTCGGATACAAGGGGCAGATTTTCGGAGAAATCCCCTCGAAATCGCAAACCGCGGCGGCAAGAAGCGTCAGCCCCGTTTCGTCCGCTCCGGGATAAATATCCACGCGCAGTCCTTTATCTTTGATGATCGCTTTTATTTCCGCCTGATCGATCGCCGTGTAGCCGTACGGCGAGGAATCGTCCTGCGGGATAACGAATTTATCGATGATTTTTTCTTCGTACAGCGCAAGGCACTTTTTCACAAGTGCGAGATTCGTTTTTCTTCGCGCGAGATAATCGTCAAGGTATTTTCCGCACGCGGCGCCGAGCGTTTTTTTCTTTTCTTCGTATTCCGCCTTTTTTATTATCCCCGCGGAATATTTATGTTCGTTCTGCCCGTACAGAAAAATCTCTCTGCCGCACTCTTCATAGTAATCCGGCTCTTCGTCCGCGCTGGAATACGACGGGCAGCGCATAATCAGCGAAAACGCGTAAATTTTTAAAGACGGATTATCTTCTTTCGCTTTTTTAAGAACGTCAAGCCTCTTTGTAAGCGTTTCTTCGCTTAAATGATGCAATCTCGAAGGCACGATTCCTCCGTAAAGAAGCATATCCGTCGATACGATAAGATAATCGGTGTCTTTACATTCTTCTGCCAGAAACGCGTTTATCTTTTCGCAGTCGGCCGGAATTTTTTTCTTTCCCAGAATCCCGATATCGGGGCGTATAAGCGTAAACGACGGATTTTCTTCGCTTAAAAATCCGGCAAACGCATAGTTGCAAGGCCGTTCGTCCAACGGCAGATACACGATTTTTTTCATCTCAGATTCAGATTTTTCACGAAACGCGACGTAATCACCGCAGGGCGGGTAATCGACGAACCGATCACCACGGCATACGGATTAATTTTGCTGATTTTTCTGATTTCTCCGCGTTCAAAAATGCCGCCTTCCGCGATCACTTTTGAATTTTTAATCGTTTTCACCACTTTTTTCATAAACCCGATATCGGGCAGACGTGCGTTTTTCGATTCTTTCGTGTAGCCGCGAAGCGTCGTGGATATGTAATCGAAGCCTAATTTTTCGGCGTTCTTCGCCTCTTCTTCCGTGGCTATATCCGCCATAATCTCCATATCGGGGCGCACGCTCCGCACATACGCCACCAATTCTTCCAGCGTTTCGCCGTTCGGGCGCGGGCGCAACGTGGCGTCCATCGCCAGGCAATCGGCGGAAGTAGCCATCACAAGATCCGCTTCTTTTTTTGTCGGCGTGATATAAATTTCGCTGTCGGCATACACCTGTTTCACCAATCCGATCACGGGTACGTTCACGGTATTTTTGATGCTTTCCACATCGTAATACAACGCGCGGATCCCGCACGCCCCGCCCGCGACGGCGGCTTTCGCCATTAAATTCATTATTCCGTATCCGTATAAAGGTTCGTTTTCGCAAGCCTGACAGGATACAATCAATCCTCTGTTCAACATAAGCCTCTTCTCTTTTTTCCGAATTTTCCGTATATGGCGTTTTCCCTTTTTATCGTATCTATATTATATCACGGCATATTATAAACGTCAAATATTTTTTCATACTTTTTTTACTTTTTGAAAAATTATTTTTTCTTTTTATATTATAAAATATGAAAATATTTGCCTTATTTTCCGCTTTTTACCGTAATTTCTTTAAAAAAAATTCCGATACGAAAATCTCTCGTATCGGAATTTATCATGTTCGTTGCCTTAGTTTTCGGTTTATTTGCATATTTTTTTCAGGAACAACGTCTTTATTTCAAACTGTCTGAAAGACAATTCCGCAACGCTTCCCGTGCCCGTCCGCCGTTTGTTTTCTTCCGGCATATCGCATTCGTATATTTCGTAGTCGCCGTTCAGATACACGCGGCAATTCGTTCTCGTTCTCTCGCTTTCGTATAAACGCACAACGATCCCGTCGCGGTTTTCGGCGATTTTCACCGTTTCCGCAATAATATTTTTGCAATCGATTTCTTTTACGGGCGACGTGAATTCCTCCGTGCACAAAATAGGCTTACGATTAAACGCATACGCGGGGAGAATCACGTTTTCCGCGCAGAATCCGCTCTCGTGCGGTAAAATCGCGTAATTGAAATATTTCACGCCGTTCTCGCCCGAAACGTTCGGGCGTTTTCCGCTTTTTAAAAGCGAAATGCCCACCGTGCCGCCGTCTGCGGATATCCCGTACTTGCAGTCGTTTAAAAACGAAACCCCGAAACGCGGCTCGGAAAGATCCGACCATTTATGATTGCACACTTCGTATTTCGCCTGCTCTTCGCTTGTATTACGCGTTGTCGGTCTGTCGATATATCCGAATTGAATTTCGCTGCGCAGATAATCGGAAGCGATATTCGTAGGGAACAGCGATTTCACGAATTTATGCTCGTCGTTCCATTCCAGTTTGCTTTCAAACGAAATTACGGGAGTATGCGCATAAAACACTATGTCCTGCGTCAGTTTGCTCTTTCCCGCCAGCACAAACTCGGTGCGGAGGCGAAGAAACAGTTTTCCCGCGGACACCTGTTTCGTCTCTCCCGCCGCCGTAACGCACTTTTTTCTTTCGTAATCCGCGTCTACGTCCCAGTTATCCCATAAATACGGCACGTCTTCGTATACGCATATATCGTTCAGCCGCCCCGCCGCGATCTCCCGACCGCCGCACACCAGCGATTCTATCGCACCGTTTTTCACCACCGCCGTGAAATATGGCGTTTCCGTTCTGCCCGTTTTCTCGTCAAAGAAGAAACTGCGCACTTTCGGCACGACGGCTTTTTCTCCGAACGAAAACGGCGCGAAATCATATAAGTCCGCGTATTTTTCGTTTCCGTCGAAATCCGTGAACGATTGCTCGCCGCCGCAATCGTTCAGAACCACTTCTTCTCTGGCGAAAGAGAGCGTATTCAAAAGCCGCCCGCCTTTGAAGAAACGATTGTTCAAAGCGTCGATCGCTTCTCTTTCCTGCGCCAGCGCCGTTTCGTACACTTCGCCGATACACGTGCCCGGAAGAATATCGTGGAACTGATTCAAAAGCAGCGTATCGTAGCAGCGATCCGTCACGTCTTTTCCCGCAAGATCTCCCGTGCCCGCACAGATCAGTTCCGCGTCTTTCAGCGCATTTTCCAGCGTGCGATTGAGTTTTTTCATATCGTGATTCGTCGTCAGCGTGCCGCGATGCAATTCAAGATACAATTCTCCCGTATAGCGCGGCAGTTCTTCCGTTTCCAGTTTTTGCATAAACGCCGAAACGGACGTGTGCTCCGCCTTTGCGTACGGATACGTTTCCGCCGTTCTCAGCGCGTTTTCCGCCATATCCGCACACGGTCCGCCGCCCCCGTCGCCGTAGCCGTACGCCATAAGCACGTGCTCCGTGATATGCTTGTTCATGCGCTTTTGCACGCGCGAAGAAATCGCTTCGGGATCGCCCGTCGTCTGAATCGTATTGAAGTGCACGGTCACTTCGCTGCCGTCGATTCCGCGCCAGATAAACGAATCGTACGGAAAACGATTCGTATCGTTCCAGGAAAGTTTCGTGGTGAGAAAATACGGCACGCCGCACCCGCGTAAAATCTGCGGCAAAGCCGCGGAATATCCGAACGTATCCGGCAACCAGAAAACGTCGGCGTCGTAGCCGAATTTTTCTTTCAGATACCTCTTTCCGCGCACGAACTGACGGATCATCGATTCGCCGTCGGTAAGATTGCAATCACACTCCACCCACGTCGCCCCGTTCGGCTCGAATCTGCCCTCTTTCACCAGCGCGCATATCTCGGCGAATAATTCGGGAGAATCCTGTTCGATCCAATTCATATATAGCGCCGACGACATGACGAAACGGTATTCAGGATATCTTTTTAATAACGTCACGGCGTTCGCCGCCGTACGCAAAGCCTTTCTTCTCGCTTCTTCCACGGTCCACAGCCAGGCCGTATCCAGATGACTGTGCCCCACAAGCCCTACGTAGATTCCCTCTTCCGAGCCGATGCTTTTTAAGGAAGAAAGAAATTCGTCGATGATTCCGCTCGCCGCTGCCAGTTCGCCGCGATCGGGCGCATGTTCGGGAAGAACGGTGAGCAGATCGAATAATTTTTCGTATGTTTTATACGCCTCGATCTTTCTTTTATCCCCCTCGGGCATTATGCGGAAATACGAAGTGAGAAGCGAAAGATCGTCCACGAATTTTTTCACCGTCTCGTCGATTTCCGCCACGTAAATTCCGTTATAAACGCGTACGGGGCTGTATCCGTTTACGGAAAACGTCTGTTTCTTTTCAAACGGCATCGTGCCGTAAAACGTATGAGAAGCGTAAGAATCCACCGTAATCTCGGCAGGCTCTTTTATTTCGCGTAACGAAACATATTTGTGGCAACGAAAAATCGCGTCTTTTCCGTTCGGCAGATAATCCGCCATGCCGAACGGCTTCCCGCCGGCGGATAATAAATGCTCCACGCCCCCGTTTTCCACGTAGAGATACGGATTAACGTACTTTTCCGGATCGTACGAAAAGGTAAATTTTCCGCAGGCGAATTCTTCTCCCCACGCCTGCCCTTTTTCTATCTTTTTTCCGTTCAGATATACGGCTTGTTCCGTAAGCGACGTCATCTCGTATTCCGAATAAACGTCTTTCAGCCTTACGATTTTCAGCACCAGTCTGTCGAGTTGTTTCAGATTCGTCATAACGCTCATCCCCGATCTCTCAAATAGATTTATCCGAAATCGTCAGCGCCACTTTCATGTTCCGCTTGTCCGATTCCTCCCCGAGATTTTTATACACCGTAGCGCATAAAACGTCCACGATGTACGATTGCGCGCACACCGTCGCCATCGAGCCGCCTTCGTACGCCCCTTCCTTTCTGCAGGTGAGGAACAGATAGTCCGCATATTTCGCCAGCGGAGATTTGTTGTAATTGGTAAGCACCACGATCGGCGTGCCGTTCTTTTTTGCGATCTCGGCAAGATTGATAATATCTTTCGTCGCCCCGGATACGCTGATTAAAATCAACAGATCTTCCTGATTCAGATTCGACGTGATAATCGTCTGCAGGTGCGTATCGCCCGAATTATCCGCGTTTATGCCCGTACGCGCCAGTTTCACTTTAAACATCGCAGGGGCGATCGAACTGTTTCCTACGCCGAAAATGCAGATTTTTCTCGCTTTGATAATCAGTTTCGCCACGGCGGAACATTGTTTTTCATCCAGCGCTTTGTACGTTTCCGTTATGGCGTCCGTCATATCGTACACGATATTTTTCATATAGTCGGATTCGCCCGACGTATTTCCGCCTCCCGCCTCCTGGCTGAGCGATAATTTGAAATCCTGAAACCCGCGATAATCGATTTTACGGCAAAATCTCAGAATAGTCGCCTCCGAAACGCCGAGCCGCATGGCAAGTTCCGTAATCGACATGTAAATGATCTCGTCTTTTTTCAATTTCATTATGCCGTCGATCACTTTCAGATCCGTTTTCGTGGCTACGGGCCGCATATTGTTGATTCTGTCGTAAACTTTTCCTATCATTTTTTCCAACTCCGGTAAATTATTCTTTCTTCTTCCGTTTGTATGTTCAGATCCGCTTTTTGCGCGGCATATTTCAAAAACGAGTTATCCGCCGCAAAAAAACGGCAAGCATTGATTTTTCCGACGGTTTCTTCACGGTTTATCGTTCTTTTTCCCCGCAACGAAAAATATAGATCCGCTTCGTATTCCATACAGGCAAAGAGATCTTTCGTCTCTTCCAGAAATTCCGTCGGGGCTTTTTTCTTTAATATCTTCAAAGCCTTTTCCGTGCTTTCGTACAGCGCATCCAGCACGGCGAAATTCCCCTTTTCCAACAACTCCCGCACGGGATAACGCTTTCTGAAAACATTGCTTTCGTTCATGCGCACGAAGATTTTCCCCGCGCGGGCACAGCCCGAAAAATATTCGCTTACGGCATTTTTCAGCGATTCCTCCGCATTGTATCCCTCGCTGTCCCATGCGTAATCCGCCATGGTGGAAAGAGGAATTTTATTACATTCGTACAGCGAAGATAAATTCGCCACGTATCCTTTGTGCGTTTTATATAAATATCTGCCGCGATTGCAAAGCGCGCCGAAATAAATGCGCTTCTTCGGCGAAAAATCGTTCACGGGATAGTTATCCCATAAAATCGGCTCGCGCCCGAAACTCCGTTTCACCGTTTCGCCGTCCTCTTCCGTAATCGCTTCCGCTACGGTATTGTATCCCGTCCAGAAAACTTCCGTTTTTCGATTCAGATATTTTCTGAGATCTTCCCTGTACGGCGTATCGAAATTCTGCATATAATCCGTAGGGCAGAAAAGCAACGGCGCGCTCTTTTGCAGGTCTTCTTCCAGTCGGTTTGCTATCGTTGCCTGCGCCTGCGCGGGAGAATCGTATATCGCCGCCTCTTCTTTTGAAAGAACGGGCTGAATGTCATCCATCAACAGAGCGAATTTATCTATTCCGCACGCCGCGACGGCGGAAAGTTTCCGCAATAAAATCCCGTAATCGTTATCGTCCGCATAGCAAAAATCTTTTCCCGGGCTGATAGCAAAATAAAAATCGATATAATTCTTATCCGCTTCCTTTTTCAGATCTTTCAGCAAAGAAAGATCTTCTGCGGGATACGCTTCGCGCCATCGGTCACGATGATACAAATCGTCTTTCGGCGCATAAATATAGGCGTTCATTCTGATTTTTCTCAGATACGAAAACAGATCCTTTCTCTGCTTCTGCGTGAACGGAGTGCCGTAAAAGCCTTCGATCGCTCCGCGAAGCGGAAAGCACGGATAATCTTTCAGAAACACTTTTCGGATTTTTCCTTCCGAAGTCTGCTTATTTATTTCTTCTTCCAGATAACTTTTCGCCCGTTCGTTGCAATATTTTCCGATCACGTCGCCTTCGTCGGTAACGAAAAAAGAATATCCGTCTTCCGGCAACGATTCGTCTCGGGTAAGCGTAATGCTTTTAATTAAAATTTCACGATCGATTACATAAAAAAATTTTTTCATAATTACGGTGACAATATAAAAATTTCTTTCATAATCAATTGTAATTTAATTTCGAGAAAAAGTCAAGCGTTTTGCCGTAAATGAAATTTTTTCGTTGAAAACCGCAAACTCGTCATTTTCCCCCGTATCGGCATATAAAAATTCCGGCTTTTCGTGCAGCAGAAAAGTCGGAACGTTCGGGCGCCCGTCCCACGAAAGCGGTCGCCTTTTCAATTTTGTTGTATGTTTTCAACATTGCAGCCGAACGGCTCGAACACTTCCCTCACTTTCGATAACGCGGATGTATCTCCGGCCCACAGAAAAATTCCTTTCGCCGTAAATTGTTTTTCTCCGAACGGCTCGAACACCACCGCGATCGGTATGCCCGTCTCGAAAATGTACAGATATACCACGGAAGAAGCGATCTTGCCGTCGAATCTTTTTTCCGCCGTAAAAACGGAAGAAGCCGCCAAACAGGAAGCGCTGCCGTAATGCATATTTACAAAATTCAGAACGGTATAAATGTTCAGCCTCGTTTTCGCCTGCTCTTTCAGATCATCGGATAATTCGTCAAGCCGCAGCACGCCCTCGTTGTTCATTTTTTCATAGAGGGTCTCGAAAGTCGGAACGGAAATCTTATACGCGCGCGCAGGCGAATCGTAGTCGTTGGCTTTCACCAACGAAGTCTGCTCGTCGGATATACCCATTACTTCCCGATATTGTTCGGAATTCGTCGTTTCTCCCATAAGAGTCGTCACTTCCACGCCCGCCCGATACAAATCGGGCGTTTTTCCGCACGCCGCCGTGGCAACGGATATCAGGCATATGAGCACGCAACTTATTCCCGATAAAAATTTTTTCACGGATAGTTCTCCTTTTTCGTAACGGGCATTCTCGGCAAAGCGCAATCGCTGCCGGGCGGATTTTATCCCCTCCGATTTTCTTTCGTCGGATGTACTTTACGAAAAACACCTCCCGACGAAGAAATTCGTCGGGAGAGCCCGGATTTTTCCGTATATCCGATTCCGCGGCGTCCGTCCGCCTGAAAATTTTCCCGTTCTTTTCAGCGATTTTCCGCTCAGATATCTTTCAGCACGGATACGGCGTCCGCAATCGTCTTTTCGTGCGCCTGCATGCCGTATTTATCCACTTCCGCTTTGTTCTTTTCGCCGTGCGTCAGGCAGCCCGCGCCGCCGATGCAGCCGCCCACGCACGCCATACCTTCGATGAAGTTGGCGTCGAGAAGATTTTTGCTCTTTTTCAAAAGCGCGATCTTGCACGCCTCGATACCGTCGCACGAGCAGGCTTTCAAAGCGAAATCGGTAAGCCCCTGTTCCTTCAATCCTTCGGCAACGGCGTCGGAAAGTCCTCCGCAACGCGCGAAAATTCTTCCGAAATACGAAGCGTTGTCCAGCACGCCTTCGGGCAACGAGGTAATATCGATGTCGCGGCTGTCGAAAAGCGCCTGCAATTCTTCAAACGTCATCGCCGCATCCACCCAAGGTTTCACTTCTTCTTTCTGCACTTCCGCTTTTTTCGAGGTGCACGGCCCGATAAACACCACTTTGCAAGGCGCTTCGTGTTCCTTGATGTATTTCGAGATCGCCGTCATGGGAGAAGGATTATGCGATATAAACGGCACGAGCGTAGGGAAATTCTTTTCGATATACGAAACGAACGCGGGACAGCACGAACTGGTCAGGAATCCTTTTTCCGCAAGTTCTTTCGATTCCGCCTGCGCCACCATATCCGCGCCGAGCGCGGCTTCGATTACGGTGTAAAAGCCCAGTTCTTTTAATCCCGAAATCACCTGCCCCAGTTTCGCATAGGTAAACTGACTGGAAATCGACGGAGCAACCACCGCATACACCTTGTATTTCGAGTTTCCTTCGCTGTTCTTGATCATGTCGATCACGTCGAGGATAAACGATTTATCCGTGATCGCACCGAACGGGCATTGATATACGCACGCGCCGCAGGCGATACATTTGTCGTCGTTGATGCACGCCTGTTTTTCCTCGCCCATCGAAATCGCCTTCACTTTACAAGCCGTTTCGCAGGGGCGTTTGTAATCGTGAATCGCGCTGTAAGGGCACACTTTCGCGCAGGAGCCGCACTCTTTGCATTTCGTTTTATCGATGTGCGCCACGTGATTCGCGTCGAACGTGATCGCACCGAAACGGCAGGCGTCTTCGCAACGGTGCGCAAGGCAACCGCGGCAGGCGTTCGTCACTTCGTAGCCGCCCATCGGGCATTCGTCGCAAGCAATATCGATCACCTCTATCACGTTGGGCTTATCGTTATCCAGCCCCATGGCGATACGCACACGCTCGGCAAGAATAGCGCGTTCTTTGTATACGCAGCAACGCATTGTGGGAATCTTCCCGGGAACGATGGTCTTGGGAATATCGATCGCCGTCTGTGCGAGCCTTCCCGCCCACGCTTCACGCGCCACTTCACGTAAAACTTTGTATTTCAGATGCTGTACTTTTGTGTCGAATTTTCTCATAAGTTAAGTTCTCCTGACTTCCTTTTGTTTACGTATTTTGATCCGTCCTTTCAAACGGCGTCTCCCCATTTTCCCTTATAAACGCTGTCTTTTCTGTTTTGCCTCGGAGCAAACCGTACCTTTTTTCAAGTTTCGCTCTGTCCTCGCCCTACTTGTCCCGCGCCCCGCTTTTTCTCCGTTTCGCTCATTCCGCCCGTCCGGTATTTTCGCATGTTCCGCATCGGCACGGTGAAGCGGAATCGCGTTAAAAATAACTCACCTTTATCCTCTTTCCCATTTTTTTCAGGCAATCGGAAAGTTCCGCCACAAGGTTCATTTTAATGTTGAAATTGATCGGCAGATCGGGATTCTGGTGCGCGGGATTAATCGCCCGCCCCACGTAGAAATTGATATCCGTCGCTTCCTCGAAAAGCAATCGGCAGATCAGCGATGCGCCGTCGCGCGAAAAACTCCATTTCTCATACAATTCGTTGTCTTTCAGTGCGTCTTTCGCATATTCCACCACCTTATTCACCGTAATCACGCCTTCCGTCACGAGGTCCACTCCCTCGATGGAAGCGATCGGCGGCACGTCGCTCTTTTCAAAATTCAGGCTCGCCACCACGGGTTTGCCGAGGTATTTCGCCGCGATCGAAGCGGTAGTTCCGCCGCACACGATGTGTTTGCCTTCCTTGGAAAAGAAAAGCGACATCATTCGGTTCGCGTCGTCGGGATTGGAAGGCGGCCCGAAGAGAATATTCATCGGTTCGCGCTTTCTCACTTTAATCACGCATGCCGTGGCGTCGTCGCCGGGCTGCCCGCCGTACAAACGGTTACATTCGTCCACGAGAATCGTGGAAAGCGTTTTCGCCGTATACCCCACGCCCGCCAGCGGAATCATGAAATCCGCGATATCCTCCCGCTTCCAGCCGAAATTGTATTGCATCCCCAGCCCCGCGTGCGGACAGCCGTCGCTCATCGCAATGAATACGTCGCCGTCTCGAAGATCAACGGAAGATTGATAAATTTTCTTCCCGCCCACCGTCGTTTCTCTTCTCGGGTAATCGTATAACGCGCCGTCGCGGATGGCGATGATTTTCGGGTTGTCGAATTCGATGATTTCGGCGGTTTCGTCGTTCACGATATGCACGATCGTAAACGTGGAATACGCCACGCCCCGCACGGAACAGACGGGCAACGTCGCCGCGATCGTAGATACGCAGTCCTCCACGGAAAGCCCTTCCGCCATCATCGTGGAAATGATTTTCGATGTGAGCGTGGATAAAATACTCGCCTTCACGCCACTTCCCAGCCCGTCCGCCAGCACCACCACGGAAGAATTTTCGCCTTCTTCCACCACGTCCACATGATCGCCGCACAGTTGCTCTCCGAAATGATTCACGCTTTTGTAGCCTACGTCCACGCAAAAATCATTCATCGGTGATAGACTCCTTCAATTTCGTCAACGCGATTTTCGTTTCCGCGGCGGTTTCGCCCAAAAGCGAAGCGATTTCCTGTACGATCCGCATCTGTTTATCCACCACTTTGTCGGCCACTTCCACCGTCTGCCTCGAAATGCTCTCTTTTTTCTGCCGTTCCGTCTCCTCGTCGGTGATTTCGCGCATGATGCACACAAGCAGATGATACGTAGGATCGTACACTACGGTCTGTTCTACGTATTTTTTATATTCGGCGAGATACGTTCTCTCATTACGCACGCTTCGCTTCGTTTTCAGAACGCGGTCGAAAATCCCCGTATCCAGAATCCGCACCACGCTTTCTCCCAGTACGTCGGAGGCGGCGCGTATGTTCATGATTCTCCGCGCGGCGGCGTTGATCTGCTGCACTTCAAGGTTTTCGTTCAGCACGATCAGCCCGTTCGGCGTATTGTTCACCATACAGTCCGAAAAACTTTCCGCCTTGTCTTTCAGATAGGGCAGACACATGGAAATTTCCGCTTTTCCGTGGAAGATCGCGATCGCTTTTTCGCGGCAGGTATCATACCCGCACGATCCGCAGTTCAGTTCGTCTTCGGGGCGCGTTTTCCCCATGCGTTTCAGAATTTCTTTAATCTCGTATTCCGCAGGCGGCACCAGCCTTCTTTCGATCGCCGTAAACGTCTTTTTCAGCGTTTCGTCCGCAGGCTGTTCCACGGCGAAATCTTTCTTTCCCGCATACCTTGCCACGGCAACGTAATCTTTCACGGGCGCGCGGTGGTATTTTTCCATTACGGGCCCGCCGATGCAACTTCCCGCGCAGGCGGACATTTCGATAAACGTCTTATGTATTTTTCCCGTTTCTATATCCCGTAGCGCGGCGATACAGTTATCCACGCCGTCGATCGCCAGATACGTATAATCGGAATCCTGCGCCATCGTCTTTAAAATACCGCCCGTCGTAGGGAAAAATCTCGCGCGGCTTTCCGCCGTATCGTCCATATCCGAAACGATCTCCACGTTCTCCTCTTTCATCCATTTCGCAAGATCTTCGTAGGTAAGCACGGCGTCAACGATTCCTTCGTAATACGCGGCTTCGTCTTTTTTCGCCACGCAGGGGCCGATAAACACCACTTTTGCCCCCGGATTTCGGCGTTTTATATCTTTTGCGTGCGCCTGCATGGGCGAAAGCACGTCCGCAAGATACGTAAGTTCTTTCGGAAAATATTTCTGAATGAGCAGGTTCACCGAATGGCAACAGGAAGAAATCACGATGTCACGCGTTTTTTCCGCCAGATATTTTTCGTATTCCGTCTTTACGATCGTTGCGCCGATCGCCGTCTCTTCCGCCTCGTAAAAGCCGAGTTTTTTCAACGCGGCGCGCATGCCGCGTATCCCCGCGTTCTCGTAATTCGCGATAAACGACGGTGCAAGCGAAACGATCACCTTTTCGCCCGACGAAATCAGCACTTTCACCTTTTCCGTCTCGCTGGAAATTTCCTTCGCGTTCTGCGGACACACAACAAAGCACTGACCGCATAAAATGCACTCGTTGCCGATAATATGCGCCTGATTTCCCGAAAAACGAATGGATTTCACGGGACAATGCCGTATGCATTTATAGCAATTTTTACAATTTGATTTTTTTAAAGTCAGACAATCGGACACGATTTTTTCACGCTCCTTTTTCTTTGTTTGCTCCGCAGTCCTCGTCCCGTCGCAATACGCGGAACGAACGCCCGTCCGGACCTTTTGGGAATTTCCTTATAATTCGTTTTTCGCGAGTTTTTTAAGCACCTTGTCGTTCCAGAATTCCTTGAAGTTTTCTTCCGTCACGCCCGTTACGGCTTCGTCGTCCACCGCCACGGTGACGCCGAGGCGATTGCAGCGCCCCGTGCAAAAACTTCCCGTCAGCACAACGTCGTCTTCGTAATGCCCTTCGGCGACGTATTTCTGCAATAATTCAACGATCTTTTCCGACCCCTTCAGATGGCAGGAACTTCCTACGCACACCTGCACCACCACCATATGTTAAATCCTCGTAAGCACTTTTTCCTCAAAAAATTGTTTTGCCGTCTCGGGGCTCACGGAAAAGAACTCGTCGTCCACCGTCACGCACACCCCTTCCCGGCACTTTCCCATACAGAACGTACCGTTCAGTTCCACTTTGTCCTTTGCGTTGTTCTCAGCGATCAGACGCTGAAATTCTTCCACCACCTGTCTCGATCCTTTCAAATGGCAGGAACTCCCGATACACACCGTCAATTTAGTCATATTATTTTCCTCCGTTATTTCACGCCGCGTCTCATCGCCGCGGGTAGTACCGTATTTTATATCTGCGGCACGGGCGCACAGTCCGCGCGCCGTATCGTATCGCCGCTCAGATCGTATCCGCCGCGATTTTCAACAACGCTTTTCTTTCGTCCTCGTTGCTCCTCGCCGCTTTCACCGCAGCCGCAAGCGGAATATATTTCCGCACGGCTGCTTCGCTTTCACCCGAAAGAGAACAAAAACACGCCAGATACTTATCCGCCGTCTCTTCCCCGTCTTTCAGAAGAAAAGAAAGATACGTAATCGCCGCGTCCGCCGCAGGCTCTCCGTTTTCCGCATGCGCCCAGTCCAGCACGTAATCCCGCCCGTCGTCGCCGAAAACCACGTTCGCCGCCGTAAGATCCCCGTGCAAAGAAGATTTTCCTTCGGGAAGCGCTTCCGCCGCGCGCAGCAGTTTTTGTTTTACGTCCTCGTCTGCTTCCGAGATTTTTATTTTCTCCGCCGCTTTTCGTTTGAACGTTTCAAGAAACAAACCTTCTTTTTTATGTATTCCGCACTGCAAAGCCGCCATACGGCGAAGATATTCGTCTTTTTTCGCGGAATGCTCTCTCATCGCCGCTTCCATGGTTTCTCCGCGGATAAATTCGGAAACGATCGCCAACCGCCCGTTCACGCTCTCCACGCCTTTGATCGCGGGCGCGTTCAGCCCTGCTTCTGCGGCAAGAGACTGCTTCAACGCCTCGCTAAAAACGTCGGGAACGGAATAATCGCCGTCGAAAGTTTTTATGCAGTTTTCTCCGTCGCGATAAATCGTCTTTCCCGTTCTCACCGCGATCACTCTGTCGGGATTCATCGGCTTTTCCGCCTCCTCGGCTCTTCTATTATACGCCTTTTCTTTTCCGATTGCAAGGAATCCGCCCCGTTTTTTCTCTCTTCTCCGTTCAATCTTTAAAATATTTTCGTTTTGCTTCGCATAAAGCGGTGATAAAAGCCTTGTCCGTTTCCGTAAGCGCGTAATTTTTCGGATAAATCAGCATGTCGCGGTATTTTTTCGTGTTGTCCGGGCACGCTCTTTGCACCAGCGAATACTTTTTCAATGTCTCGTCCGGCACGGGCGACACCCACATATACGTCTCTTCGTTCGAGGAAAGCACGTCTAATTCGCTGCCCCGCTCGAAGACGAAAATGCGCCGCCGCACGTCGTCGGGAAGTTCTTCCTTTTTGATTTCCGAAAGGGATACGGAAGGCACGTACGGATCGGCATGCGCCACTTCCGCATAGGCTTCCAGATCCGTATATCGCACGGTATCCCGCGCGGCAAGCGGAGATTTTTCGCTCATCAGCAATAAATAGCGAAATTCGGCGATCAGGGAATAATTCAGATTCTTGCTTTCCAATGTCTCCTTCACATCCTCGTCGTACGAAGAAGCGTATCGGATAATGCCCAGTTTGTAATCTTTTTCGAGGATATTCGTAATCGCCCGCAAAGCGTTCGTCTCTTTGTAATAGATTTCGCACCGTTTTTCTTTCGGCAACGTCTTCGTAAACTGCGCGAAAGCGTAGGAAACGTAACTCGCCCTCGGCACGGAAGCGGAAAACACCGTTTTCGCCCCGCCCTTTTCGCGGAATTCCTTTTCCACGTCGTCGATTTCTTTTAAAATTTTTCTGCCGTAAGAAATCAGCCGTTCTCCGTCGGGCGTCAGCGCGATCCCTTTCGGCTTCCGATCGAAAATCGTCACGTCCAGTTCTTTTTCCAGATCTTTGATCGCGCGGGATAAATTCGGCTGCGCAACAGAAAGTTCTTCCGCCGCCTTGGAAAGCGATCCCGCTTTCGCCACGGCAACGGCATATTTCAGATAAACGATATTCAACGCTTATATCCTCCTTCGCCCGCTTTTTTCTCGTCGGCGCTTTCCTCCTTTCGATCCGTCTATTTATTCTACCTTATTTTCCCCGTTTTGTCAAGGGGGATAGTGCCGACTTTTTTCCTCTTTTTTCAAAAAAAACTTAGTAAAATTATAAAATCGCGCGAAAATTTTTCCGCGCGAAGTTTTTCCGTTCCTTTTTATACAATTTTTTCCGTTGTTCGCCCGCTTTTCGCGGCTCTTCTTACGTCACGAATTTTTCAGAACGGCGGATTCCACGTTGTCGGCGATCGCTTCCGCCGCGTCGAAACAGTTCTCGAAATTGCGGTAAATATCCCGCCATTCGATCACTTCTCTCGTAGATCTGCTTTCCGCGGACAATCTTCTCACCGCCTCGGCAAACAGCCGATCCCCCCTCTCTTCGATCTCGTTGAGCCCGATCACTAGTTGTTTCAATTTCGTCGATTTTTTAAAATTCGCAAACTCCCGCAGAAGTTCGGTCGCCCTTTCGCTGCTTTCGATGATCAGATCGGCAAACGCGATCGCGTCGGGGCGGATCGTTCCGATCGCCGCCACGTATAAAAACGACAAAGCGTTATCGATACAATCGGCAAGATCGTCGGTTACGTGCGAAAGGCGAAAGAGATCGTCCCTTTCGATCGGCGGCAGAAATTCCTGCGCCAAAGCGGTGGTCAGCGCGTGTTTTTTCAAATCGCACGCATGTTCCAGTTCATGCATATGCGCCCTTCTTTCTCCCAACTTTACGGGATCGAAATTCACAAGCGTTTCTTTCAGAAATTTTGCCTCTTCCGTTGCGTAAAGCGACATTTCCGCCAGAGTTCCGAAATAATCGAACTGCTTTTTTTTCATTGTTTTTTCCTCCGCGTTCAGAAAATTCTCACAAACAGTTTCGTGATAAGATACCCGATCGCGCCGCACCCGGGAAACGTGAGAATCCAGGTGAGCGCCATTTCTTTCGCCACGTTCCAGTTCACGCTTTTTACGCGCTTGGCCGCGCCCGCGCCCATAATCGCCGCGGTTTTCGCGTGCGTCGTGGAAACGGGCATGCCGAAAACCGAACAGATCAGAAGCCCCGCCCCGGCGGAAATATCCGCGGCGAAGCCCTGATATTTTTCGGGGTGCAGCATATCCGAACCCACCGATTTAATGATTTTCATTCCGCCGATCGACGTACCGAGCCCCATCACCAGCGAACACAAAATCATCAGCCACACGGGAATCGTCATCTGCCCCATCGACGTATTTCCTCCCGCAAGCGCGATTCCCAGCAAAAATACGCCCATAAATTTCTGTCCGTCCTGCGCGCCGTGCATAAACGCCGTGCCCGCGGCGGCCGCCGTCTGCCCGCGATCGAAAAATACGTTCGCTTTTTTATAATCCGCGTTTTTAAACGCCGCACGCAGTATCTTCGTAACTACATACCCCAGAAGAAACCCCGCAACAAGCGAAAACGCCAGCCCGATCAGCACTTTCGCCCACTCTCTTCCGTTTACGCCGCTTAAATTTCCGTGCATGGCGATCGCCGCGCCCGTCAGTCCCGCAATCAGCGCGTGGCTTTCGCTCGTGGGAATCCCGAACGCCCATGCGAGCACCGCCCATAACACGATCGCGGACATCGCCGCCGAAAGCGCGATCTGCGCCTCGTGTGCGTTCGCTCCGAAATCCACCATATTGTATATCGTCTCCGCCACACGCGGAGAAAGAAGCGTCATCACCAGCACGCCGAGAAAATTACATGCCGCCGCCATCAGAATCGCCGCGCGCGGGCGTACGGCCCGCGTCGTAACGCAGGTGGCGATGGCGTTCGGCGCGTCCGTCCAGCCGTTCACCAAAATCACGCCGAGCGTTAAAAGGGTGGTCACCCACAGTGCGGGCGTCACCGATAATTGCTGAAAAAATTGCGCCAACGACATACTTTCAACGTCTCCTCCTTTACATTATGCCGTTTTCCGCACGAAAAAAACGGACTTTCACAAAATTCCGCAAAAATCCGTTTTTATCCGATGTATTTTATTCGTTTTTTCCGCGTTCCGCCGAAAACGTTATCATTCTTCGCCGACGATCGTCGCCACGCATTTCGTACCCGTAATCACGAGGTAGGCATACGTTCCGCCGCGATACAGAGGAAATTTCATCGTTCCCGGGCAGACAAGCGTTACGCCGTCCGACTCCGTGATTTCGGCGTTGTGCGTATGCCCGTACAACGCCACGTCGGCGCCGCGCTCTTTCGCTTCGCGCAAAAGCGTATACGTTTCGCTTTTCACCCGATATAAATCCCCGTGGCAGGCGAAAATTTTCACGCCTTCTATTTCTATTTCCGCCTCGCGCAAGCCGCCGCAAAGATCGCAGTTGCCTTTCAGAACATACGTTTTTTCGGGATATTTTTCCTCGATTTCTCGCATATCCGCACGCCCGTCGCCGAGGTGCACGATATAATCGCTCTCTTCCATCAGCCGCGAAAGCGCGTCGAGATTTTCTTTGCGCCCGTGCGTATCGGAAATCACCAGCACCGTTTTCATTTTCTTTTTTCTCCTTCCGCCGCTTTTTCGCCGCGCGGAATCACATTTCCGCCAGCGCCTTTTTCAACGCCTCCAACGCCCTGCTTCTGTGCGATACGGAATTTTTTTCTTCCGCGCTCGCCTCGCCGAAGCCTTTTTTCAGATCGTCGCTGTAAAAAAGCGGATCATAGCCGAAGCCGCCGTTTCCGCGCTCTTCTTCCAGTATTTTTCCGCTCGTTTCCCCTTCGGCGCATACGATCTTTCCGTCGGGAAAGCATAACGCCACACTGCACACGAAACGCGCGTTCCGATTTTTTACGCCGCGCATATTTTCCAGTAACTTCGCGCGGTTTGCCTTATCGTCGCCGTGCCCGTCCGCATATCTCGCGCTGTATATGCCGGGCGCGCCCGAAAGCGCGTCCACGCAAAGCCCGCTGTCGTCGGCAAGAGCGGGCAAACCCAAAGCGTCTGCCGCCGCTTTCGCCTTGATCACGGCGTTTTCCGCAAACGTTTTTCCCGTTTCCTCGGGGTCGCCCGTATATCCTACGTCGTAAGCGGAAATCACTTCCGTCCCGCCGAAAATTTCGCGGATCTCTTTCAGTTTATGCGCGTTGCCCGTGGCAACGATCAATTTTTCTGTTTTCACGATACCTTTCTCCGTCCGCGCGTCCTTGCGGAAATCACGCCTTTTTCTTTTCGATACGCGCCATTCTCAGAGCGTTCAGCACGGCGAGCATCATTACGCCCACGTCGGCGAATACGGCAAGCCACAAAGGCACGATGCCCGCGATCGACATCACGAGAAACGCCACTTTGCAGAAAATGGAAAATACGATATTTTCTTTCACGATCTTCTGCGTTTTCTTCGCCAGCCTTCTGCCTTTCGCAAGGGCGGAAAGATCGTCGGAGACCAGCACGAGATCGCTTGCTTCCACCGCCGCCGCCGCGCCGAGTTTACCCATCGAAACGGCGCAGTCCGCCGTAGCCATCACGGGCGCGTCGTTGATTCCGTCGCCCACGTAGATAAGCCCGCCCTGTTTTTTCAGTTCGTTGGCTTCCGCCAGTTTTTCGTCGGGAAGCAGCCCCGCCTTCCAGTCGTCAAGCCCCGCCTGCGCCGCCACGCTTTCCGCGCGCCCCGCGCTGTCGCCCGTCAGCATCACCGCTTTTTTCACGCCCGTGGCTTTCAGATCCGCGATCGCGCTCTTCGCCGTTTCGCGCAGCGTATCGCCGATTTCCACGCAACCCGCATATTCGCCGTTCACGGAAACGTATGTCAGCGTGTTCGTGCTTTCGATCGGCTCCGTTTTAATTCCGTTATTTTCAAGGAACGCCGCCTTTCCGCAAAGCACTTCGTACGTTTTTCCGTCGGCGGATTCGAGAGTTGCTTTAATACCGTTCCCGGCGATTTCTTCCGCGGAAATCGTCTTTTTCTTATCCGCCGCGGAATCCGCCGCCGCAAACGCGCGGGCAAGCGGGTGCGTGGAATTTTTCTCGGCAGCCGCCGCAAACGCCAGCACGTCTTCTTTTGTAAAAGGCTGATTCGCGTGCACTTTCGTCACGGAAAAATCTCCTTTCGTAAGCGTTCCCGTTTTATCCAGCGCAATCGTTTCCGCCTTCGCCAACGCGTCGAGATAGGTAGAGCCTTTCACCAGAACACCCTCTCTCGCGCATGCGCCGAGTCCGCTGAAATAGGTGAGCGGCACGGAAATAATCAACGCGCAGGGGCAGGAAATAACGAGGAAATTCAGCGCGGCGCTCATCCAGCGCGCAAGATTCGTTGTGTAACTCAGCCCCTTGAACACATCGATCAGAGGCAACAAAAACGCCACTGCCAGCGCGGAAATACATACGATCGGCGTATAATAGCGCGAAAATTTCGTGATGAATTTTTCGCTCTGCGCTTTCTGCGCCGTAGAATTTTCCATCAGATCCAGAATACGTTTTACCGCGCTGTCTTTATATTCTTTCGTGATGCGCATGCGGAACACTTCGCCCGCATTGATACAGCCCGAAAGAATTTCTTCGCCCTCGCTTACGCTGCGGTATTCCGCTTCGCCCGTCAGCGATTTCGTATCGAGAGAAGCCGACGCGCCGATCAATACGCCGTCGCAAGGCACTTTTTCGCCCGCGCGCACCAGCACGATATCGCCCGCTTTCAGTTTTTCCGGCACGACGGATACGATTTCTTCCGTTTTCTTTCCGTCTTTTTCCGTCTCTTTAATCAGATTCGCGCTTTCGCTCTTCAACGCCATCAGATCCGTAACGGAACGCCGCGAAGAACCCACCGCCACGGCTTGCAGCCACTCGCCGATCTGATACAGCAGCATAACCGCCACGCCCTCCGCGTAATCGCCGAGAATCACCGCGCCCACGGAAGCGATCGTCATCAGAAAGTTTTCGTCGAACACTCTTCCTTTCGCCACGTTCTTCACCGTGGATACCAGCACGGGATAGCCTACGGATAAATACGCGATCGCATAGCATACGTACGATAAGATACGCGCCGCATTGCCGGGAATCCACTTCGCAAATACGATGCCGAGAGCAAAAAACACGCAGGAAACAAGAATGGAAATCACCTGTTTTTTATTTTCCGTAAACGCGTTTCCCTTTCCCTGCGGCACGGATTTTCCTGCCTCGTCGCCGTTCAGCACGCGCACTTTTTCAAAATGATTCGCCGTTTTCACGGCTTTTTCGTACGCCGCTTTGTTTTCCGCTTCCAGCGATATTTTCTGCCCCACGAAATCCACGGAAACCTGCCTGATTCCCCTGATCTTCGCGATCTGCGCTTCCAGTTCCGCAGCGCACGCCGCGCAATGTAATCCTTCCAGTTTTAAAACGACTTTTCCGCCCGATTCTTTCTTTTCGTCCGTTTCCGCCGCTTCTTCTTTTTCCGATCCGTCGGAAAGCACGCGCACTTCTTCAAAATGATTCGCCGTATCCACCGCCTTTTTCAATGCGGCTTCGTTTTCGTACTCCAACGCGATTTTCTGCATCACGAACGACACGGAAGCGGAAATTATTCCGTCTATTTTTCCGAGTTCCTCTTCCAGTTCCGCCGCGCACGCCGCGCAGTCCAGCCCTTCGATATTCAGCGTTGTTTTTTGCGGCAGATTTTCCGTATCTTCCAGTACGCGCACTTCTTCAAAATGGTTCGCGACGTCTTTCGCCTTCAAAAGCGCCTCGTCCGTCTCGTATTCCAGAAAAATTTTCTGTGCCACGAACGATACGGAAGCGGAATTTATCCCGCTTATTTTTCCGAGTTCCTCTTCCAGTTCCGCCGCGCATGCCGCGCAGTCCAGCCCTTCGATATTCAGCGTTGTTTTCATTGTATCTTGTCTCCTGCCTTACGGCGATTGATTTTTTACGATTTTTTCACAGGCGGATTCTCCCGCCGCCCCCGCATTATTGTTCCACTTCGCAACGCGCATGTTCCACGCCGATCGCCACCATTTCGGCGATATGTTCGTCGGCAATCGAATACACCACGTTCTGCCCGTTGCGACGGGCTTTGATCACCTTTCCGTCTTTTAAAATACGCAGTTGATGGCTCACCGCGCTCTGTTTTCCGCCTACGGCTTCCACAATGTGATATACGCACATTTCCCCTTCCAGCAGCGCCAGCACGATTTTCAGCCTCGACGGCTCGGCAAGCATTTTAAAAATATTGCACGTTTCTTCCGTCATTTCGTCGTCGAGCACCGCTTTTCTCGCTCTCTCCACGCGAAGATCGTGCGTTGCCTTTTCTCCGATACTGTCGTGCGAGTGCGTATGTCCTCCCGCCGATCCGTTTTCCGCACAGCCGTTGCCGCACGCCGTTTTCGTCTCTTTCTTCGTTTTTTCCATTTTTTCCTCCGCGCCTTTTATCGGCTCGTCGTTTCGGTTCGTTATCCGCCCGATTTATATTATTATCTTATGAATATCTATTCATATTTTAATACTATCGATTGCTCTTGTCAAGCGAAAAGCCGCCGAAAATGAAAAAACATAAAAATTTTTTCCGTAATCATATTACGTCGGCAAGCGAAAGAGAAAAAATAGCGGAACAGGCAAAAGATGCACGAACAAAAAAATCTGCCGGTTAAGAAAAATTTAACACAATTTTTACAATTTCCCGTGCAATTTTTTCGCAAAACGACGGTATAATGAATACGAACAAAAAAATAATGCCGTAAAAAAACGCCGAAGCGACGGTTTTCATACGGCAAAAAACAAAAAAGGAGACTTCGCCATGCAAGATTTAGCGTATAAAAGCAAAAGCACCCTGATTACGTTAAGCGTATCCGCAACCGTATTCGTAATACTCGATTGCGTTCTGGCATATTATCATCCGCTGATCGGCGGAATACTTGCCCTCTGCGCGTTGATCACGCTGATTTCCTGCACCTGCGGCGTTATCGGCGAAATCACCCGCCCGAACGTATTGATCACAACGGACAGCGACGGCTCGATGTTTGTATTCTGCGATCGGAAATGGAACAAAATTTCCCTTTCGGGCATACGTTCCGTATCCAATCACAGCGGCACGCTCCTGATCTCTTCCGGCGATCGCGATTTCGTGATCGGCAACGTAAAACAGGCAAAAGCCGTATGCGAAAAACTTTCCTCGATTTTGCCTGACGTTTCCTGCCGATGCGCGGCATAACGATCGGCGGCAATAAAATCACTTACTATCCTCCTATCATTCTCTCCTACATGGAAAAACGCTTTTCTTCTCCTTTAAGAGTCGAAAAGCGTTTTTTCGTTATTCATTCGGTCGATATTCGTAAAGCAGCGATTTCCGCAGGTAAATGTACCGAACCGCAAACGATTCCGCAGAACGTCAGAAATCGTCAGGCGAAAGAGAAAAACGGGAAACAAACGTCTTTCCGTCGGCATAGCGCAAAGGCGACGATTCCGTGAAGTGAAGCGTAAGGCGTTTTGCCACAAGGCATTGCCTCGTTTTATTGTATCGCTCGTTCAGGGCTTTCTCCCCGTATTTCGTATCGCCCAGCACGGGGCAGCCGAGAAATGCAAGGTGCGCGCGGATCTGATGCGTTTTTCCCGTATGCAGCGTGATTTCCGCAAGCGCGAGATCCCCTTTTCTTTGTAGGACGCGGTATTCCGTCACGATTTTTTCCGCGCCCTTTTGCGCCTTTTCGCTTACGCACACCAGCGCGCGCTTTTCGTCTTTTTTCAGATACGCCTCTTCTACGGACGCGTCTTTTGCAAAGCGATCCGCGCATACGGCAAGATATACTTTTTCAAACGTCCGTTCTTTAAACGCCTTTTTCGTTTCCACTTCCGCCCGTTCGTTTTTCGCAAACAGAATCAATCCTCGCGTATTCCGGTCGAGGCGGTGAATAAAATAAATTTTTTCGCCTTTTTCTTCCGCGTTGCGAAGAAGCATAGCGTATACCGCTTCCGAATTTACGCCGCTTTCTTTATCCGCAAGAAGGATATTTTCATCCTCGTACACCGTATAAAACGCAGGCTTTTCTTCCTGTTCTTTCGTCAGATAATAGCGGATTATATCCCCCGCCGAAATCGGCATGTCTCTTTCCGCGCGCTTCCCGTTCACCTTTATTTCCCGATTTTTCAAAAGTCGGGTAAAATAAAACGAGGCCTGCGGATCATGCTCGTCGGTGAAGTTTTTCAGCGTACTTTCTTCTTCCGCCACCCATTCTCTCATATGCCGTATTTCTCCTTCCGCGTTTCTTTTGCTTTTTGCCGATTCCGCCGTACGGCGTTTGTTCTCTTCACCCGATTTTCCGCATATCGCCGCCCGCTTTTTTCCGCGCGTGTCGCTGCTCCGTTTTTTCGTGCTTCCCCGATAATTTTTTACGGATTGCCGACATCGCAAAAATCGTGCTTCCCGCAAGCGCGGCGAAAAGGCACGCTTGCGCGATATTGCGGCTGAATACGAAATGCACCGCATACGCGCAGACGAACGCCGCCGCGATCTGTAAAAACGCGTATTTCAACGCCGCTTTTTTGCCGATTTCTTTTGCCGCAGCGCTCACCGCCGCCACGCAGGGCGGGATCAACGCCACGAAGATAAGATATGCGGCGGAAGCGGCCCGATCGAGGCGTAATCCTTCGGGGCAGAGCGCGGCGAGTAAACCCGAAACGTTTTCTTTCGCCACGGCGCCGCCGATCGCCGCAAACGCCGCACGCCAATCCTTTACGCCCATCGGGTAAAACGCAAACACGAATATTCTGCTTAAAGCGGCGAGAATACTGTTTTCCGCTTCGCACACGCCCGAAAAATTAAACGAGGCGAGCGTATATGCCGCAAGCGTGAAGCAAAGCACCGTGGTGGATACTTTTATTATAAACCCTTTTAACTGAAAGAGCAACTTATTTAAAAGAAAAAGCGGCGACGGCAGAGAAAAATCTGCGATTTCCATGATAAAATCCTCTTCTTTTCCGCCGC
Source organism: uncultured Christensenella sp. (assembly GCA_905203015.1). Classification (GTDB taxonomy): domain Bacteria; phylum Bacillota; class Clostridia; order Christensenellales; family Borkfalkiaceae; genus Scatosoma. The sequence goes on from CAJKUC010000002.1 coordinate 249,565, forward strand.
AGAAAGCCGAAATCAGCAATCCCGCGCCCGTACCCAGCACGTATAACGCCGCCGCGCCGAGAAGCGGCTTATCCACGAGAGAAGATAACAGCGTAAGATACACAGGCAATTTCGCGCTGCAAGGCACAAAATACAAACAGGCGATCGCCCTGCGTTTTGCGCCCTCGTTTTCCAACGCGGCGGCGGAAGCGATCCCTGCCGCCGTACAGCCGTAGCCTAAAAAAATGCAGAACGCCGCGCGACCCGAAAGATTGAGCAGCGAAAAAAATCCGTCCGTCGCGTATGCCAATGCGGACATCACTCCGCTTTCTTCCAGAAAATCGGAAAAAAAATACAGTATGGCGATCTGCGGCAAAAAAGAGAACACGCCGCCCGTTCCCCGCAACAATCCGCCGCAAATCACGCTTTTCAAAAACGGATTTCCGATCGATTCTTCGGCGCGATCCGCAAGATACGAAAAAACGCTTTCGATCTTGTCTTTTAAATATACCCCGATCGATCCGCTGCCGAACGCCAGATAAAAAACGCCCGCCACCACAAGAAAAAACGCGGGCAACAGCCATAATGCCGTATAGATCGCGGACGGGGCTTTTCTGCTCTTCGGCGGCATGTATTCGTTTTCGCTGAAGGTATACCCCGCCGCTTTCACCGTCCGCCGCGCCGTTTCCGCGCTCTTTGCGTTCGCTTCGCCCGCGTTCTTATTATCTTCCGACGCTTCCGTCGATTTTATATTCTCCGCCCGTTCGTTCCGTACAAGAAACTCCGCAAATTCGCGGACGGATTTTTTATTCAGCGCGTTTACGCATACGCACGGAACGCCGATTTTTTTCGTCATCGCCGCCGCATTTATCTTCCCGCCGCGCCGAACAAGCGATTCGCTCATCGTAAAAGCGATCACCACGCGTTTTCCGCGCGCGATCAACTCTTTCGTCAGCGGCAGAGATCTTGCGAGATAACGGCAATCTGCCACCTGCACCACCGTAACGCCGCGAAGTTTTTCCAGGCTTTCGGCGGCTCTTTTTTCCTCCGTTTTGCCTCCTCGCATCGTATACAGCCCGGGCAGATCGTACACGTATCCTATCCCGCCGATAATGCTTTCGGCGCGGGAGATTTCGGCGGTAACGCCGTGATAATTTCCCGTACGCCGATGCCGCCCCGTGAGGGCATTGAATAAAGTGGTTTTCCCCACGTTGGGGGTACCCGTCAGCAAAACGTCCGTAATGTTTTCCCTCCGCGCCGATTTCAGGCGGAACAGATTTTCCGCGCAGAAAAATGCTTCCCGATCTTCTTATGCCGAATCGGGCCGTTCCGAATTATGCAGCCTTATAAAAAACGTCGCCGCGCCCGCCATTGACGCGCCGCCGGAAACCATTCCGCAAGCGCTTGCGTACTGCGTGCGTCATCGCGGAAACGTTTGCCCACACGATTTCGGAAACAATCGTAAAAACGACGGGAAAAAAGACACTCACCGAAAAATCATTCTGCGCCAGAAACGCTTCCGTTTTCGGCGGAAAGCAGTATTTTTTCGGCGGTTTTCCGCCGTAAACCCACCCTGCCGTCCTCAGTTGCCACAAGAAAAGTGCGCGAAAAAAAACTTCGTTTTAAAAGCGTGATTTCTCTGCCTTGCGAAAAGCCGAGAATCCTCAGCCGGAACGCCGTTTCTTCGGGCAGAAACACGGAAACGATCTTTCCCTTTTCCCCCGCTTTCAATTTACTCAGTTCCACCATGAAATAAGTATATGCGCGCCGTTTTTTATTCAGAACGTTTCCGCCGTATTTTTATACGGCGATACGATAAAAAAACGACGGAATTTTTGAAAATTCCGTCGTTTTCGTCCGTCGTTATATTTTAATCCGTCGATCGTAAAAACAATTTTTTCCGATTATTCTTTCTTCGATTTTTTCGCTTTTTTCTCTTTCTTTGCCGCCGTAGCCGCGCCTACGTCTTCCAACGTTTCGTCGGAAGGTTTCACGAAGAGCAGGATGATGATAAGAATCAGCATCACGCCCGCGATGGCGAACAGAATCACGGAAACCATGTTCTTTTTCAGCCATTCGGAATCGCCGGGGTTCACGTCCTGTTTGTCGCTTACGTCGATCGCTTTATAGCCCGCCACAGTCGCGTTCGTCATATTCGCGTCTTCAAACACGGCGAATACGATATAATTTCCGGTCTGCACGGGAACGAAAGATTGTTCGCTCGTGTTCCACTGATATTTGTTATCGGGATAGTTGTCGTCCTTCACCAGATTATTGTATTCGTTGATTCTGCGAAGAATCGTTCTGCCCGCCGAATCTTTTTCCAGCAACGTATCCGCGGTGATTTCCGTAACGTTGAGTTTCGCCACCAGCGCGGAAGCATAGGCTTTCGCCGCGCTTTCAATATCGCCCGCCGTGCTCAGCGCGGTATAGGAAACGTCGGAAAGATCGCCCGTGGAAAGCGTGGAACCGGGATATTTTTCATTGAAGTATTCCAGATCGAAATAATACAATCCGTAATAACTGTTTCCCGCCGTGCCTTCCGTTTCAAACGATATATCGGTGTATTTCACGTCGATAACGCCCGTACCGGAAGTCTTCGTGGTGCTCTTCATCGAAATGGTTTTCAGCGTGTTTACGGTGAAGGTGAACGTGGGAATTTCTTCGTGATCCCAGATATTGGATGTGGTGATCACTTCGGCTTCCGCACCAGCTTCATTCTTCGCTGATTTCATAATGTTCCCCGCGCGATCCGTAGCGAACACCTTGAATTCGTAAGTGCCGATTTCCGTTACGGAAAGTTCCAGCGAGTTGTACGAAAGCCCCGAAGAACTCGATCCCGTGGTGTTCGACGGCGTTTTATAGCACACCGTATATTTCAACGATTTGTCGCTAGTGTCGTCGTCAAAAATCAGACCTTTCAGATTCGGCAACGCGAATTTTTCGCCGCTGCCCGCCTTCTTGTCTTTCGCTTCTTCGTTCACAAGCGCCTGATATGCTTTCGTCGCTTTGCCGAGGTCGGTGGTTTCGTCGTCTTTATCGCCGCTCACGTATGCGGGAGGCGTTTCGCTGTCGTCCACGTGCAGAAATTCGATTTCCGCCTTTTCTTCCGAGCCCTTTTCTTTCGGCACTTCAAAAGTGGTGGTGGAACCCGCGCTCATATACCAGGCAAGATAATATTCGCCAGGCTTGTTTGCATCTTCCGTAGCGTCGGCAGGATGCGAAGCGTCGGTAAGCGTGAATTTCACGGAAACGTATTCTCTGTGTTCCGCGCCCGCGGCGTACACGTAATCGTTGAACACCGTCTTTTTCACGTCGTTTTCCGTGTATTCTTTTTCAAGGAAATACGTGCTTGTATCCAGTTTCACGTACGTCGCTTCTTCGTCGACGGGCGTCCACTGATAATATTCTTTCGTATCTTTCAGCGTGCTCGAATCGCGGTCGAGAACGTCGATCACTTTATAATCGAGCGCGAATTTCGATCCGATATGGAAGGAAATGAATTCGTCGTCCACCACCAGTACGGGCACGGCGTTATCCGTGATTTTTCCGTCCGTCAAGGCGAAAGATTGTCCGTTGAGTTCGCGCAGCGTGCACACCGCGGTGCTTGCGCCCTCCGCTTTCTTCACGGAAAATTTCAGAGGCGTTCTGCCCGTTTCCGAGCCGCTGGCATATTCCGCGTAGTTCGATCCGATGTTCTCGAATTTACCCGCTTTCGTGCCGTTCACGTACACGGCGAATTCTCCGCTGCCGAGCGTATCCGAAGAGGTCTCGGAAAGCGAGATTTCCACAGTACCGTCCCATTCGTCAAGCAACGTTCCGTCGCTCGTATCGTCGTCTGCGGGGTTCACCTTCACGTAAACTTTCGCCGTTGCGGCTTCACCCTCCGTTTTGCGGACGAACACCAGTTTGTTTTCTTGTCTGTCGTTCTCCGTCGCCGTCAGCGATTTCGACTGCATCGCCACGGTGAATTCCGAAAAGTTCTCGTCGAGATCGAATTTTACGTTAAAATATTCGGGCGCGCCGTTTTTATACCATTTCAGGGCAAGATTGCGGTTGTACGAAATCGTATCGGAATCCGCCGAAAAAGAAAACGTCACCGCCGTTTCGCCGCCGATCGTAGCGCCGTTTCTCGAAAAAATGCCCGAAGCGTCGTACGTCTTCGCTTCCGCGTCCGCATACGTACGTACGGGAAGAGATCCCGCGCCGAACGCAAACGCCGCAGCGCAAGCCGCTCCGGCTACAAATATACTTAATTTTTTCAACTGCTTGGTCATGATCAGGTAAGTTCCTTCGCTAAAAAAATTTACGATAAACGCTATTTTACAAGCCTTCTATTCTATTTTACACCCTCGCGGCGTTTTTGTCAAACGCATTTACGGAAATTCGCGCTTTTTCTGTGCATTTTTCGCGTTTTTCAGCATTTTTTCACAGTTTCGCGCGCAGGAGGGCTTTCCTCTCAGTCGTTTTTCGCGGGTAACGCCAGAAGTTTTTCGGTATCGAACGATTTCCAGGGCATTTCGTCGGGCGGAGCGGACACGAATTTCAGCCGCTCTTTCGTAACGGGATGCGTAAACGAAAGGCTGTAAGCAAACAGCGCGAGTTTGCCTTTTTTCGCCGTTTTTCCGCCGTAGCGCATATCCCCGTAAACGGGGTGCGCGATTCCCGCCGTCTGCACGCGGATCTGATGCGTTCTGCCCGTATGCAGGCGGATTTCCGTTAAAGAAAGCCCGTTTTTCACATCCAGCACTTTATAATCGAGTTCCGCGTATTTCGCGCCCTCTTCCGACGGCGTGCAGATATACACCATATTGTTGACGGTGTTTTTTCTGAGGTAATTCGTCAGCGTGCCGCGTTCCTGCTCCATCGCGCCCACCAGCACGGCAAGATATTTTTTCTCGAAATCCCCCGCGGTAAGACCTTCGGAAAGGCGGGAAGCCGCCTTCGACGTTTTGGCGTACACCATGATACCGCCCGTAGGGCGATCCAGACGATGCACCAGACCGAGATACACGTTTCCCGTTTTGCCGTACGCCTCTTTGATATACTCCTTGATGAGATCGAAAAGATTTTTATCCTTGCTTTCGTCCGGGCAGCAACCCAGCATCTGCGGCTTTAACGCCACGATGATCTGATTATCTTCGTAGAGGATATGCAGGCCCTTTTCTTCCGCGATCTTTTCACGCCGTTCGTATTCCGCGTTCATCGCCTCTTCGTTTTCCGCCGCCGATTGTTCTTCGGCGTGCATTTTGTTATCTTCCGTCATTGACATACATACCTCCCGCGCCGCAGGGAAGAGGAATCCCCTCTTCCGTGGCTATGCCCACTTCGTACGCTTCCGCTTTGCCCGTTTTCATCCGCTCTTTGCCGAGCGTTAAAGCGAGGATATTTTTCAATACCATGGGCTGAAGCCCCGTTGTATAAGAATTGATGAGAAAGAACAGCGGATCGTCGGAAAGCACTTTCGCACACAACGCCACGAAATCGAAAAGATCGTTTTCGATTTTCCACGTTTCGCCCGAAGGTCCTCTGCCGTAAGAGGGCGGATCCATGATCACGGCGTCGTACTTATTGCCCCGCCTGATCTCGCGCTGCACGAATTTGAAACAATCGTCCACGATATATCGCACGCCCGATTCTATGCCCGAAAGACGTACGTTTTCGCCCGCGCGCTCCACCATGCCTTTCGCCGCGTCTACGTGCGTTACGATCGCGCCCGCTTTCGCGCAAGCCACGGTAGCGCCGCCCGTATAGGCGAAGAGATTGAGAACTTTCACTTCCCTGCCTTCCGCCTTCCGCTTTGCGATCAGTTCGTACGCCTTTTCCCAATTCACCGCCTGCTCGGGAAAAATCCCCGTATGCTTGAATCCCATCGGCTTGATTTTGAACGTGAGCCCGAGTTTTTCGTAAGAAACGTTCCATTCCGAAGGGAACGGGCGAAGAATCGTCCAGCCGCCCCCGCCCTTTTCACTGCGTTTGTAATATGCGTTTAAAAGCGGATACGAAAACATATCCGTCTGCGCGTGCCAGATCGCCTGCGGATCGGGGCGGAGAAGATATACGTCTTTCCATCTTTCGAGTTTGTAGCCGTCGCCCGTGGCAACGATCGAATAATCCGTCCAGTCCTGCGCGATTCTCATTGTTTCTGCGCTTTCCTCCGCATAAATTTTCTCTCTTTTTATTATAACGGAAAAACGCGGGAAAGTAAAGCGTTTTTTTCACTCTTCCCGCATTTTCCGCCGCAGATTCGCTCCGCGCGTTTTTATTTTTTCCGTTTTCCGGCGATTACGCCTTTTCCAGCGTAAAGGCAACCTTTTCTCCGTTCACGTCCGCTTCTTTCGTAAATCCGCTTTCCGTGCCGTTTGCCTCTTTCACGCATACGGCAAGCACGTCGGGCGCAAACTTCCCTTCATCCAGCACTTCTTTCGCTTTGCCCGTCGCTTTGTAATACACTTTGATGCGATCGGTGACGTCGAAGCCCGCTTCTTTTCTCAGCGTCTGAATTTTCGATACGATCTCGCGTTCGTAGCCTTCTTTGATAAGTCCGGGCGTAAGCGCGGTGTCGAGCGCCACGGTATAGCCCTTGTCGCACGCCGAAACGAAGCCGGATTTGCTTTCCGTAAAGATCTGCAGATCGTCTTCCGTAAGAAGTACGTCTCCGTCGGTATCCATCGTATACGTGCCGCCGTTTCGTACGGCGTCCACCACCTTTTTCGTATCGCAGTTGTTCAGAAACGCCGTGATCGCGCCGAGTTTTTTGCCGTACTTCGGCCCGAGCGTTTTCAGTTGCGGTTTGAGTTTATACGAAATAAATTCGTCCGCGTTCGTCGCTTCGTCGTATTCTTTCACGTTCAGTTCGTCGAGCACGATTTGTTTCAAGCCCTCGGAAAGCGTTACGTTTCCGGGCGTCACCACGAACATTTTCGCAAGCGGCTGACGATTCTTCACGTTTCCGCCGTTTCTCGCCGCTCTGCCGAGGTTCACGATATTCAGAACGGCATCCATTCCCGCTTCCAATTCCGCGTCGATATACGATTCGTCCGCTTCGGGGAACGAACAAAGATGAACGGATTCGGGCGCGTTTTTGAAGAACGACGGCACCAGATTCTGATATATCTCTTCCGCGATGAACGGCGTGAACGGCGCGGTGAGGCGCGACAGCGTTTCCAGAACATGCCACAGCGTGGTGTACGCGGCGGCTTTATCTTCCGTCATTTCGCTGCCCCAGTATCTGTCTCTGCCGCGGCGGACGTACCAATTGGAAAGTTCGTCGGTGAAATCCTGCAACGCACGCGCGCTTTCGGTGATTTCGTATTTTTCCAGCCCCGCGTCCACTTTTTTCACAAGCGTATTCAGCCTGGAAAGAACCCATTTATCCATCAGCGAAAGTTTGCATTTTTTCAGATCGTATTTCGACGGATCGTAATGATCGATATCCGCATACAGGCAGAAAAACGCATAGGTATTCCAGAGCGTACCCATATATTTTCTCTGCGTTTCGGAAACGGCTTCGGGATAAAATCTCGAAGGAATCCACGGCGCGGAAGACGTGTAGAAATACCACCGCACGGCGTCCGCCCCCTGTTTATCGAGCACCGAGAACGGATCCACGACGTTGCCCTTATGTTTGGACATCTTGATTCCGTTCTTATCGTTCACGTGCCCCAGCACGATACAGTTTTTAAACGGCGCGCGATCGAAGAGAATCGTGGAAATCACAAGCAGCGTGTAGAACCAGCCGCGCGTCTGATCCACGGCTTCGGAGATGAAGTCCGCGGGGAACGTCTCGTTGAAAAGATCTGCGTTTTCAAACGGATAATGATACTGCGCGAACGGCATAGAGCCCGAATCGAACCAGCAATCGATCACTTCGGGCGTGCGTTTCATCGTGCCGCCGCATTTGCCGCATTTGCAGGTGAGATTATCGAGGTACGGGCGGTGCAATTCGATATCGCCCTTTACGCCGCATTTTTCGCGGAGTTCTTCTTTCGAGCCGATCACTTCGATCGCTCCGCAATCTTCGCACACCCATACGGGCAGCGGAGTGCCCCAGTATCTGTCGCGCGAGAGTCCCCAGTCGATCACGTTTTCGAGGAAGTTACCCATACGCCCTTCCTTGATCGTCTCGGGCATCCAGTTCACCGAACGGTTTGCGGCGATCAGCCTGTCTTTCACCGCCGTCACCTTGATAAACCAACTGGAACGCGCGTAATAGATGAGCGGCGTATCGCAACGCCAGCAGAAAGGATACGAATGCAGGATTTCCACGGATTTCAGAAGCAAGCCGCGTTCTTTCAGATCGGCAAGCACCTTTTCGTCCGCCTCTTTTCCCGAAGCCCCGGTGAGAAAGCCGCAACCCGCAGGGAATTTACCCTCTTCGTCGATTAACTGCACTACGGGCAATTCGTATTTTCTGCCCACGCGATAATCGTCCTCGCCGAACGCAGGCGCGATGTGCACTACGCCCGTACCGTCGGTGAGCGTAACGTACGTATCGCACACCACGTAATACGCCTTTTCGCGGAAACGGAATTTCTCCTTTCCGAACGGATAAAGCGGCTCGTATTCCAGCCCTTCGTATTCCGCTCCTTTCTTCTTCCCGAGGATTTCGTAGCCGCCTTTTCCCTCTTCGTCCGCCTCTTTATTTCCGAGCACGGCGGAAAGCAAGCCTTCGGCAAGAATACATTCTTCGCCGCTTTCGTTCATTTTCACGCGCACGTAATCGAACGCGGGATTCATGCAGAGCGCGACGTTGGAAGGCAACGTCCAGGGCGTAGTCGTCCAGGCGAGAATATACAGATTTTTTTCGCCTTTCACTTTGAATTTCACGTACGCCGTTTTTTGTTTTACGTCTTTATACCCCTGCGCCACTTCGTGCGAAGAAAGCGCGGTGCCGCAGCGCGGGCAATACGGCACGATTTTATGCCCCTTATACAGCAGACCTTTTTCGTGCATTTTTTTCAGCGCCCACCACTCCGATTCGATATAATCGTCGTGATACGTAACGTAAGGATTATCCATATCGCACCAGTACCCCACGCGATCGGACATCTCTTTCCATTCCGCGGTATACTTCCATACGGATTTTTTACATTCGCCGATGAACGGCTCGATCCCGTACGCCTCGATCTCCGTTTTATGATCGAAGCCCAGTTTCTTTTCCACTTCCAGTTCCACGGGAAGCCCGTGCGTATCCCAGCCCGCTTTTCTTAAAACGTGCTTGCCTTTCATCGTCTGATAACGGGGAATAATATCCTTCATCACGCGCGTTAAAATATGCCCGATATGCGGCTTGCCGTTCGCCGTGGGAGGTCCGTCGTAAAAAGAAAATTCTTCGTGCCCTTCGTTCTTCTTCACGCTTTTCCCGAAAATATCGTTCTCGTTCCAGAAGTCGATGACCTTCTTTTCGCGATCGACGAAATTCAGGGAAGTATCCACTTTCTTGTATCCTGCCATTGCTTTTCTCCTTGCGTTTTTTCTCTCGTTTTTTCCGGATTTCTTCTCTTTCCGCACGTTTTTTGCGGAAACGAATTTTCCGAAAAATAAAAATAAGGGCGTGTTTTGGATAAAACACACCCACCAAAACAAACGATCATTTGCTCCGCGTGATGACGGCGCGGATTTCCCGTACCCGATTACGCGCGATCGACGTTTTTCATCTCTTTAAAAAACGTTGCGTCCGTTTCGTCGGATCGGCTCGGAGGCGATTTCTGCGAAAATCCTGCTTCTTCCCTCTCAGCATTTCGGGAAGTTCTCTGTAAAGCGGTACTCTTCCGGGCGTTGTCCTCTTCATTGCCTTTCTGTGATTTAATTGTGATTTTTTTATCGCCGCGCCGCCGCATTGTGCATGTTTCTTTGAAAACGCCGATTGCGCCGATCGCGGTTTGTATTCTACATTATATCCCGTTTTTCCGTTTTTGTAAAGCGTTTGCATCGGGATTTTTTCGTTTCCGAAGCGTTTTTCTGCCCTATTATTTCGGTATTTTGCTTTTTCGTTCCGTTTTTTACGGCGTTTTCAGCAGAACAATCCCCGCCGATTTTCCACGGAAAGCACCTCGAAGCCTTCTTTTTCCACCGCCGCGCGAAGCGTTTCGTCGCTGACGGAAGAAAGAATTTCCACAAAAATCGTGTTGCGCTTCACATCGGATCTCGCCTTTAAAACGCCGTCTTTCAGTTCCAGCGCTTCCGAAAGCCGCTCTCCGCAAAGCGCGCAGCACAGATCTTTTACTCTGATTACTTTTTTCATAGCCAAAGCCCGATTTCGCGGCGTTACGGCGTAACGCGATTGATATCGCGGGGGAACATTGCGGCTTCGCGCACGTTTTTGAAGCCGAGAAGATGCATCGTAAGCCGTTCGAGCCCGATGCCCAGTCCGCCGTGAGGAGGCGCGCCGTATTTATGCAGCATAAGATAGGTGTCGAATTGTTCGGGATCCATGCCGAGCCTCTTCATCTTTTCCACCTGCTCGTTGTAATCGTGCACGCGCTGCCCGCCCGAAGTGATTTCGAGCCCTCTGAACAGCAGATCGAACGAAAGCGTATATTCGGGATCTTCGGGATCGTCCATCGTGTAGAACGGACGTTTTTTCGAGGGATAATGCGTTACGAAAATAAAATCGGAATTGAATTTCTTTTTCGCGTATTTTCCAAGCATTTCCTCTTCCGCGGGATCGAAATCTTTCATATCCGTAGGCTGATATTTGAATTGCTTCATAATCACTTCTTTCGCGTCCATAAAACGGATCGTGGGAATTTCCGTGATTTCGGGAATATCCGCATGCAGAAGAGCCACTTCGTTCGCATATTCCGTTTTCAGAAGGTTCATGATATATTTCAACGCGCCCGTTTCCATATTCATGATGTCCTCGAACGAATCGATGAATCCCATCTCGAAGTCCATCGAAATATATTCGTTGAGATGGCGCGACGTATCATGATGTTCCGCGCGGAACACGGGGGCAATCTCGAACACCCGTTCGTACACGCCCACCAGCGCCTGCTTGTAAAGTTGGGGCGATTGCGCAAGATACACTTGCTTTCCGAAATAGTCCAGTTTGAACACGTTCGTGCCGCCTTCCGCGCCCGCGAAATTGATCTTCGGCGTATGCACTTCCGTGAAATTCCGGCTCGTTAAAAATTCGCGGAATCCGCGCTGGATTCCTTCCTGAATCTTAAAGATCGCGCGTTCGCGGGGATTTCTCAGCGTAACGGGGCGATAATCGAGATTGGTGTTCAGATCGCACTGCACCTGCTTTTTCGTAATCACTACGGGCGAAATCGCGGCGGGATGCGACAAAATTTCTATATCGTGAATCTGTAATTCGTAGCGTTTCGAGCCGTCTTTCGCCTCTCCCGCCACTACTTTTCCCGTCACCTTCACCGCGCACTCTTCCTTGAGTTCGGGAGGCATACGATAAGAGGAAAATTCCTCGGAATATACGCATTGCACCGTTTCGCGCGCCGTGCGAAGAATAACGAACGCAAAATCCGACATCATGCGGATATTGTGCACCGTACCTTTGATCGTGACTATCTCGTTTTCGTGTTTTCCGAAATCCGCGAAGTCCACCGTGTTCTTTCTAATCTCACCAGTGATCGCCATAACTAACCGCTCTCCGTTTGTTGCGTTCCGCTTCCGTTCGCAAAATTCGTTTTCCGTCGGAAATTCTTTGCGGAAAGCGCCGTTTTACGATCCTCTTTTCTGCGGACGTAACCGCGGAAACGGAACGAATATTTTTACTTTTCTATTTTAATCCGTTTAGCGAAAAAAAGCAAGAAAATTACGGCGGTTTTGCGGAAAGTTTTCCGATTTTTCTTATTTGCGCCCCCGTTTCCTTGACAGAGCGGGAAAAAATACGTATAATAGACGGGAAGTCTGCGGTGTACGGAGTCCGGAAAAACGTAATCCACGTCATATATAAGGGAGTTTACGTTCGGGCGGATAGGCAAGGTCTGTTTCAACCCACGGTCTGATGCGGTTGTGTTACAACGGAAAGCCCGACGTCGTCCGACGGGGCACCCACCTGCGAGAATGCGGGTTTCACCTTTTCGGGGTGCGGCACAGGCGGATTTTCACTTTTGTTTTCAACGCGGGCGGCAGTCTGCGTTTTTTTGTGTATTTTTCGGTTTTTCTTCCGTGCCTCTTTTCCGTTTTTGATTCGTTTTTTCTTGTTTCCGTTGCCGTTGTATGCTTTTTTCTATTGTTCGTCGTGACGGCTGTTGTTTTTAAAACAAACGACGCAAAGAAATCGATTCTCCGCGCCGCCCGTTTAACGATATTCAGTTTTGCTTCGGAAAAGAATCGTCAGCCGTAGTATTCGTACTGCAGTTTTTCGGGCAATACGGGCATCGTATCGCCCGCGTCGGCAAACGCATTGCCGTACGTCTTGCCGTCGTAATCCACGATTTTATATTCTCCCCTTATAGGACAAACGTCCCCTCCGTGTAATATCATCGTACACGAGTATGGGACGTTTTTCTTTCTTTTATTCTGTTTTCCGCCGAATTTTATCCGCCGTTCCCGTTTTTCGGGATCAGTTATCCATATCGAGCAGATCCTGATAACGAGCCGTGTAATATTTCACCGCCGTATCCGTCTTGTAATCGGTGAGAAGACGTTCCTGCACGATCGAAGAATTTTCGTCCTGCGCGGCGCTCTTCAAAGATTCGTAGAAGTACTTCGCGAACGTATCGTCTTTATATTCGCCCTTTTCGTTCTTGTTTCCTTCGTTGAAAATCGTTTCCGCTTCGCCGTAAACGCTACCCGTCTTATAGGCGTAGTTGCAATACATGATATGCCAGCCGTAATCGGTAAGGCATACGGTGAACGTACCCGCGCCGCCCTTCACCGCTTCTTTCGCGGCATAGGCGAATTCTTTCACGAACGTTTCGTCGCAATCGGGCGTAACGGTGTAGCCGATATACGTATTGATCGAGCCCGTATCCGTACCGAACGCAAAGATAAATTCGTTCATTGTGGTGACGGCTTTATACTGCTCGGAGCCCTTCACGAAATAATCGTTCAGGGAAACGTTGCCGAGCCCTTCTACTTTGCCCTGATAATACATGAAATCTTTATAATCGAATTCGTTATCGGTGACGGTGAAGCCCGTGGTTTTATACGAAGAAACTTTCGAGCCCGTTACGTTCAGATTCGTGGAATGAGCGAGTTCCGCTTTCAGATATTCGATAAACGTATCGATATTTCTGAAATTCTCGTTATCGATACGGGAATCCACTTTCGTGATTCTTCCTTTTTCGTCCGTTTCCACCGTGCCCATGAACGGGTATGCGCCCGAATAATGCGCAGCGGATTCGTAACGAGTTTTATCGGAATATTTGCCGAAGAAAGTCCATACGCCCGTGTTTTCGTCCTTTTCGGCATAATTCGAGGATTTCGTATTCGAGAACCAGGAAGTACGCTGATCTTCGGGCTTCACGTTCAGCGCCGCAAGCGCGCGCGCTTCGTAATAATCGCTTTGCGCCTTCACCTTTTCCGCCGTTTTATCCGTTGCCGCGTCGGCGATTTTCTTCGTGGCGGAAATCGTCTGCGAATCGTGCGCCGAGAAAGGAATCAGAAGATTGTATACGTAGCCGTACGTATTGTCTTCCGCCGTTTCGGGAACGTACAGAACGAATTTGCTTGCCGAAAGCGAGCCGATCGCGGACTCGAAATTATCGATGTTTTCATCGTACGATTTCTTCTGCGCCGCATACATTTCCTTATAGCGCGCGCGAAGATATTCGTCGTCGAGTTTCGCCGTAGCCGTTTCGTTCAGATCGTCGGAAAATTTCGTGATCAGAGATTGTTCCAACTGGGAAAGAAGTTCCACGTAGTAGTAATCCACTTCGAGGAAATCCGTCGTCTTGATTTCGTCCGCGTCGATCAGCCCGTTGGATACGAGATTCGTAAGGAACTGATTATACGCCGAAATTCTGGAACGAGTGGTGGAATTTTCCGCTTTTTCGTATCCCGGGCAGGAATCGGGCGTATTGTAACCCGTATAAATTTCGTAATCTTTCACGTAATAATCGGATTTTTCCTTATTGACGTTCGTGGGAACGGCACGCGTCGTTTCGTCCGCGCCTTCGATCGAATCGTCGTCGCCGTCTTTCGTGCGGATAAAACTCGTTTCCGAAGAATCGAGCGAAGAATTCACCGCCTTTTTAAGATTGTATACGGCGCGATCGTATTCGTTATCGTCCTCCGCCGCGGTGCCGCCGTCGGTAAGGAAATATTTGATCGTGAGGATCTGCGTTCTCTTCACGGATTCCACGTTTTTGAATTCGCTCTCCTGCGTTTTCATGTATTCTTCGTAGCCGTTTACGGTGAACGTATCGTCCTTTTCGTCGAGGAAATAGGTCATCGCGTACTGCACGGTGATTTTACGCGCCACCAGCGTATCCATCAGTTTATTGAACGTATCTTTGTACGTCGCCCCGTTCTGTACGGACGAATATCCCGAAGAAAGGAATGCGGAAACGAGATCGCGCTTATAAATATCGCCGTTGCTCTTTTCCACCACCGATTTATATTTTTCGTATTTTCCGCCCGAAGCGAACTGCTCCGTATTCGTGATATCCACCGTTGCCACGACGCGGGACATATCCGCTTCGTTATCCGTTTTGATCATGCTGTCGCAACCCGTCGCCGCCGCCGCAAAAGAGGCGCACAAGAGCGCGATCGCCGTTTTCTTAACCGTCTTTTTACCGTTCATTCGTTTTTGCTCCGATTTGATTTCCGTCGGCGTACTTTTCCCGCTTTTTCCGCAACCGCTCGCGAAAAAAGGGCAGAAAGCCGCTTATAGTATTCAACAGTTTCTATTATAACCCGTTTTTACGCAAAAAGCAACCGTTTTTTATGAAAAAATCGTGGTTATCACGCGAAAGTTGAAGCAAATTTCAAAAATTTCGTCATCTCCGCCATCACTTCCGTGGTCTTTGCGGGAATCGCGAACTCTATCACGGGCGCGACGGACATATTCAGCCGTATTTCTTTCGCGTATTTTTCCTGCGCCGCCTGCAACCCTTTTTCGCCGAGTTTTTTCACTTCGGTGAATTCCAGCGAGCCGAAGCCCTTGCCCGCGCAGATTTTTCTTACGCCCAGCCGCGAAGCATACGATTTCATCGCCGCCACCACAAGGAGATTCACCACGGGCTGCGGAAGATCGCCGTACACGTCGCGAAGAGACTGATATACGCGCTTATAATCCGCCACGGAGCGTATTTCCGCGATCTGTTTATACGTATCCAGCCGCCCTGCGGAAGATTCCACGTAATCTTCGGGAATGTAGGCGTCGGCGCGGACGTCCAGTTCCACTTCCTCTTCTCTTTCGCCCGTGAGTTCTTCTTTCAGAAGTTTCGCGTACAGTTCGTAGCCCACTTTATCCATGTGCCCGTGCTGTTCCGCGCCGAGTACGTTGCCCGCCCCGCGGATTTCAAGATCGCGCATCGCCAGTTTGTAGCCGCTGCCGAGTTCCGTGAACTGCATGATCGCTTTCAATCGTTCCGTAGCGGTCTCCGTCATCACGCGTTCCGCTTTATAGGTGAAATAGGCGTGCGCGAGCCGCGTGCCGCGCCCCACTCTGCCACGGAGTTGATACAGTTGCGAAATTCCCAGCCGCTCGGAATCGATGACGATCAGCGTATTCGCGTTGGGCAGATCGATGCCGTTTTCGATGATCGTGGTGGTGACGAGTACGTTCGTCTTGCCCGAATAAAAATCGTATACGTTGTTTTCCAGCACCGTTTTATCCATGCGCCCGTGCGCCACGGAAATTTTCGCTTCGGGCACGATCGCGGCGATTTTCGCGGCGAACGTATAAATACTCTCCACGCGGTTGTACAGAATAAACACCTGCCCGTCGCGGGAAAGTTCGCGGATGCATGCGTCGCGGATCAGCGTTTCCGTCTCTTCCGCCACGTACGTCTGCACGGGCAGACGGGCACGCGGCGCCGTCTGAATCGTGGAAATATCTCTGATCCCCGTAAGCGACATATGCAACGTGCGCGGAATCGGCGTCGCCGTCATGGTGAGGCAGTCGATATTCTTGCGCATGTTTTTGATCTTTTCTTTATGCTCCACGCCGAAACGCTGTTCTTCGTCCAGTATCAGAAGCCCAAGATCTTTGAAATGCACGTCGGCGGATAAAAGGCGGTGCGTGCCGATCACGAAATCGATCGTGCCGTCTTTCAGCCCCTGCAACGTCTGCGCCGTTTCTTTCGGCGTTGCGAAACGATTGAGAACGGCGATCCGCACGCCGAACGGCCCGAAACGTTTGAGCGCCGTATCGTAATGCTGATTGCAGAGCACCGTGCCGGGGCACATCAGCGCAGCCTGTTTCCCGCCCAAAATACAAAGATACGCCGCGCGGAAAGCCACTTCCGTTTTGCCGAAGCCCACATCGCCGCAAAGAAGGCGATCCATCACCTTTCCGCCGCACATATCCGCTTTGATCTCCGCCACGCTGTCCGCCTGATCGGGCGTGAGTTCGTAGGGAAACGCCTCCTCGAATTCGCTCATGAACGCCTCGTTTTCGGGGAACGCGAAACCGTGACTTTCCGCACGCTCCGCATACAGCGCTTTCAGATCGAACGCCATTTTTTTAATGGAAGCGCGTACGCGCGCTTTCACGCGCTCGAAATCCGCGCCGCCGATTTTGGAAAGCGCGGGCTTTTCCCCGCCGACGTATTTGGAAAGCGAATCCATGTGCTCTACGGGCACGTACAGCGTATCGCCGTCTTTATATTCCAGAGCCACGTATTCTTTCGTGCCGTCGGTGGTTTCTATTTTTTTCGTGCCGATCACACGCCCCACGCCGTGCGTTTCGTGTACGGCGTAATCGCCCACTTCCGGCGCGGTGAAAAGATCTCCGCGGCGGCGTTTCACGCGCTTTTGTTCCACGGGCTTCGTGTAGAGATCGGATGTGCCGATCGCCACGAATTTCGCCTCGTGCGCGATAAAGCCTTTATCCAGCGTTTCGCTTGTAAGCGCAACGCCCGTAAGGCTTTTGAAATCATCGATTTTCGACGTGGAAACATAAGCGTCGGAAAGGGCTTCCGACATCTTCGCCAGGCGATTTTCGTTGCCGCAGAAAAGAAGAATACGATAGCCGCCTTTCATCCAGTTTTTAATATCGGTGATCAGGGCGGGCGTGGCGTTCAGATACCGGCTGACGGGAGTCACGCGGAAATTGAAAATTTTCAGCGGCGTGAAAAAGAACGGATTGCCCGTAAACGTCTGCAACGCAACGAGGCGGAATCTTGAAAGCCCGTCGTAAAAAGCCTGTCTCTCAATCAGTTGTTCGCGGGAAAACGGCAGTACTTCGCCGCCCTGTTTCAACCGCGAAAAACGTTCCTCGAATTCTTTATATATCCCCTCGCACTTATCGCGCAGCGTTTTGCTTTCGTCGAAAACAATCACGGCGTTTTTCGGCAAAATATCGAAAATCGTACCAGAATTTTTCAAAAGCGGCGTCAGGAACGGATCGGCGGCAAACGGACGTCCGGTTTCGTTTTTTCCGCGCGCCGCGCCGTTTTCCGCCGCGCTTTCTTCGCACGCTTCCAGAGCGGATAAAAGTTCCGCAGCCACGTTGCTCGCCCGCACATAACTTTCGCGCTCGGTAAAACCGCGCAGGCTTTCGCGCAGAATTTCTTTCACTGCGGGGATTTCGTCGCCGCAGATAAAGCAATCGTTCGCAGGCAGAATCGTCAGAGAAGTTTTCGGTTCGAGCCGATTGCCCGTTTCAAGATCGTACGGCTTGATTTTTTCCACTTCGTCGCCGAAGAAATCCACGCGCACGGGATTTTCCGCGCCTACGGGAAAAATATCGAGAATATCGCCGCGCAGGGCAAACGCGCCTTTGCTTTCCACTTCCGCCACCCGCGTATACCCCATTTCGGAAAGCCGCCGCGCCACGGAAGAAAAATCCGCTTCCGCACCCTCCGCAAAATGCAGAACGGGCAACGTTTTCGGAAATAATTGCAGCAGCGCGTCAATTTCCGCCACCGCGAGCCCGCCGCCGTTTTCCAGCGCGTACACGCCTTCGATCCGACGGAACAGAGAATCTTTGGAAAGCGCCTTTCTGTACGAAAGCACTTCGTCTTTCGCGGCAATCACCGCCGCCTTCTTTCCCGTGAGTACGGAAAGATTATCCGCGGCCGTTCGCGCGCCCGCCGCATCGGCGGTGACGTATAAAACGGGCGAATCGATAATCGCGGCAAGCAGATATTTCACCGCCGAAGAAACGCCGAAAACCGCCGCGGGCGTGCCGCGACGGATTTCTTCCGCAAATTTCAAATAATCGCCTTGTAAGTCTTCCGCGTTGAAAAAACCCTTTTTCACCGTTTCTCCTCCGCCGTTCGATTCCGAATTTTTTGTGTATTGTTGCCGCGCGATATTATTGCCTCGCGATTGCTCCGAGCACGGGCGACGGGAACGTACAACCTCCGTACGCGACCAAGAGCGCGCGCAGGAAAAGCCGCAAGACGCGCCGTTTACCGCCTGTTTCCGTGAAATCGGAGAGTGGTGTGTATTGCGTGATTCTCCGAGCACGCGCGACGGGAACGTACAACCTCCGTACGCGACCGAGAGCGCGCGCAGGAAAAGCCGCAAGACGCGCCGCTATACGATTTCACATATCGCTCAGCCGTTGTAACGACTCATCACATCATCTATTTTCATCCCTTTCACGAAAGCGACGGCGGCTTCCGCGGCTTTTTTGCAAGCCGCCCCGAACAAGGGATAATCTTCTTTGCGTACTTCGGAAAGTACGTAATCGATGATGGGAATATTCACGGCTGCATCGCGGATTCCCACGCGGATGCGGGGAAAATTCGTCCAGCCCGTTTCGCCGATGACGGAACGCATGCCGTTGTGCGTACCCGCGCTGCCTTCGGGGCGGATGCGGATCTTTCCTTTCGGAATATCGTAATCGTCGTAAATCACCACGGTGTTTTCGGGCGGCACTTTGTATTTCGCCGCAAGTTGTTTCACCGCGCGACCCGAATTATTCATATACGTAACGGGGCGGGCGATAATCACCTTTTCTCCCCCGACGAACGCCTCCGCTACGGAGGCTTCGCATTCTTTCTTTTTAAATTTTACGCCGAGCGATTCCGCCACGTCTCCCGCAACGATAAAGCCCATATTATGAAACGTTTTTTCGTATTTTTGCTCGGGATTTCCCAGCCCCACGATCAGATACATTTTTCCGCCTCGTATTTTTGTATTCCGTATTATATTGTATTTATTTTTTTCTTCCGTAAAAAAACGACCGCCGCCGCCTTTTCCCGATCTCGGGAATGAAACGGGCGGAAGCGGCCGGAATTTCGCCGAAAAAAATCAATCGTACAATTTCGACATCGGTTTATCGAGGTAGACGTTTTCGATAGCCGCCGCGAAAATATCCGCAACGGAAAGCACCTCGAATTTATCGCGCATTTTTTCTTCGGGAAGGTGAATCGTATCCAGCATCACGAGTTTCGTGATCGGCGATTTTTCCAGACGTTCCACGGCGGGGCCGCTGAGAACGGCATGCGTGCAAGCCGCATAAATTTCGGTGGCGCCGAGATCTTTCAGCGCCTGCGCGCCCTGGCAGATCGTGCCAGCGGTGTCGATCATGTCGTCCACCATGAAGCAGCGTTTGCCCTTCACGTCGCCGATGATATTCATCACTTCCATGACGTTCGCCTTGGGGCGGCGTTTATCGATGATGGCGATGGGCACGCCGAATTTTTCGGCAACCTTTCTCGCGCGTTTCACGCTGCCCATATCGGGAGCGACCACAACGTCGATATTGCCCTCTTTCGCAAAATGATTGTAAATCGTAGGTCCGCCGAGAAGATTATCCACGGGAATATCGAAAAATCCCTGAATCTGCTCCGCGTGAAGATCCATGGTAAGCACACGGTCGGCGCCCGCAGCCGTGATCAGGTTCGCCACGAGTTTCGCCGTAATGGGATCTCTGGAACGTGCCTTTCTGTCCTGACGGGCATACCCGAAATAGGGAACAACCGCCGTAATACGCCCTGCGCTGGCACGCTTCGCCGCGTCGATCATGATCAGAAGTTCCATCAGATTATCGTTGACGGGCGAGCAGGTGGACTGAATAATGAACAGATCTCTGCCGCGAACGGTCTCTTCGATGTGAACGCTGATTTCGCCGTCGGAAAACGTGGTTACTTCGATGCCGCCGAGTTCTGTATTGAGTTTCGCCGCAATCGCTTTCGCCAAAGGTAAATTGGAGTTTCCCGAAAACAACTTGATTTCGTTACCGTGAGTTATCATATCGTATATTACCTCTTTTTTTCTTCCTCCCGCCCCGATTTTACGGCTTTCCCGCCGCAAAACAAAAGCGTGACGAAGTTTTTTTCTCTTCGGTGATGTTTCTTCGCGGAGTCTTCTCTTCCGCCGTTCCGTATCTTTCCCTCTTCCGATCCGCATTATATATAATACAGTTTTTCCGCCCGTTCGTCAAACGAAAAAGCGCAAATTTCAAAATAAAAATTATTTTTGCGTTTTTTCCGCATTTTTTGCGGCTAATTTCCGTTTTCTTCGCCCGAATCGCACGCGGATTTTTCTGCTGTTTCCGCTTTTTCCCCGATCGCGGCGGCATTTTTTTCCTCTTCCGCCGTTTTTTTTGCCTGTTCCCGCGCCTCTTTTTCCGCTTTCAGCCGAGAACGGAGAGAAACAAAGAATTCGGAAAGAATCGCTGAACACTCTTTTTCCAGAACACCGCCCGTCACTTCCGTCGTGTGGTTAAGAAGGTTCGCCGCGGCGAGTTCGTTGGTGAGCGACCGCCCTTTCTGTTCTTTCGCGCCGAAATAAATCTTGTCCACCCGCGAATTCAACGCCGCGCCCATGCACATCGGGCACGGTTCCAAAGTGACGTAAAGTTCGCTTCCTTCGGGCAGTCGCCACGAAGAAAAATGCCTGCACGCGCCATCGATCGCCATGATTTCCGCGTGCGCCGTGGCAAGTTGTTTTTTCGCGCGGCGATTGTAGCCTTTCCCCACCACTTTATCTTCGTACACCACCACCGCGCCGATAGGCACTTCGCCCTCTTTCAGCCCTTTTTTCGCCTGCCTGAGCGCGGCGAGCATGAATTTTTCTTCTCTCGTTCTCTTCATATTCCGATCGGTTCCCGTTTATTTTTTCTTGTTCGATTGCTTTTTCTTTATATATTATTTCCGCCGCACGATCGTACCGTGCGCGTTTTTCACGGCAAGCGACAGATCGTACACCGCGTTGCCGCATTTTTTCACGATGTCTTTCAGTTCCGCTTCTTTCAACGGATGCGCCGCTTCTTCCCGCCCCGTTTCGATCGTGAACGCAGGAACGGACAAAGCCTCCACACACCAGTCTTTATATCCGCCGCAACTGTCCGAAGCGTCGCCGAGGGGATACCCCGTGGAGGCGGAAAGCGCTTTCGCCAAAGCGTAATCGCGGTACGTTCGCATGCCCGTCTGAGAAAAACGCCAGTAAATCTCTTCTCCTTTCGTATGAAAACTAAGCGTATACTGCGGAAAAATTTCCTCGGTGAACGCTTTCAGCGCGCGGCTTTCCGGCTCGGAAAACGGCGCTTCGCCCACGTAATTTTCGCTTCCCGCCGCAAATACGTTTTTTACGCCTTCGCCCCAGCGCGCGTCGAAATTCACGTTCGGATCCACACCTCTTCCGTTTGCTTTCCAAAGGGAAAAATCCGTACTGCCCCGATTTAAAGCGATCAGATTTTTCCGCATGTTCTGCGGCGCGGAATTTACGCCTTTCTGCGAAAGCAACGCGCCGTCTGGATTCGTCAGCGGAATAATCCACACGCTTCCCGCCGCCACGCCTCTTTGCGCATGATAAAAAGCGAGTTTCGCCGTGATATATTCTCTGCCGTGTATCGCGTACTGCGCGATTCCCACGGGCGAACCAGATCCGATTTTCAGCGCGTAAAGTTCTCTGCCGAAAACGCTTCTTCCGATGATTCTTTTTTCCCCCGCCGCGTTCAGAACAAACCTCTGCGTTTCTTTGAAAATATCCATCTCCACAGAGTATGCGGCAAACGGATAAAGCGGTGACGGGGCGATCTCCGCGCGATCCGCGTACGTTTCCGCAAACCGCCCGTTCCCGCGCGAAAGACAAAGCGAACCGATCGAGAGCGAAGTTATTTTCGGATTTATTTATGGTACGCAGAGCCCGCGTTAATCATGAAAGCGCGGTACACCTGTTCGCACAACACCACGCGCATGAGTTGATGCGGCAACGTCATATCCGAAAAGGACAATCTGCAATCGGCACTTTGTTTCACCCTTGCCGCCAGCCCGCACGACGAGCCGATAAGAAAGGTGATCTCTTTTCCCGCGTCCGTCTGTTTTTTAATCAGCGAGGCGAATTTTTCGCTGGAAAGTTTTTCTCCTTCCACGGCGAGCGCGATCACGTATCCGCGGCAGGCGGCAAGAATTTCATCCGCTTCTTCTTCTATCGAAGATTTTTCGGCAAGTTCCCTGATTTCCACGGCGGCGAACCGCGCCAGCCGTTTCGTATACTCCGCCACGGCTTCGCGCCAGAAACTTTCCTTTAATTTTCCCACCGCCACGATCCGGATTTTCTGCATCGTTTTACCCTCCGCTTTTTACATACCCGAAATCAACGACGAAATCCAATTCAGCGCGCAGACGGCGATACCGAAGAGCGCATACAAAACGAAGCCTTTCGCATCCGCCTTTTTCTCCTCTTCCGCGGTTACGTTCAGAAGCGTATTTTTTCGCCGATCGTTTTCCTCGTTCGTGCCGTTTTCCTGCGCTCCGTCGTCGCACCGTTGCTTCCGCTCATCTTTGCGTTTGCCGCCGATTCTTTTATCGACGAAGAGAAGATAGATAAGCGAGCCGACCAGGCAAATTGCCGAAACGCACAGAAACACTACGCCGCCCGGGTATTCCGAAATGCCGCAGGCATAGAAAATCACGATTACGGCATTATTCAGAAAGTGCGAAATCACGGTGGGCACGATACTGCCGGAACGAAAAACAATCAGAGCGAAACATGCGCCGCAGAGAAACTGATACACCGTCTGCGCGGGATTCTGATGATACAAAGAAAATATTGCCGCACATATCAAAACCGCCGCCGCGCCGCCGAATTTTTTCAGTCCGTTAAAAAGGATGCCGCGGAAAAACAGTTCTTCGAGGCAGGCGGGCAATACGGCGATCACGAAAATCACGGGCAATACGCGCGCGCCTTCCGTAGAGGGAATCGCAATTTCGGAAGGGGTATATCCGAATCTTTCCAGCCACTTCAAAAACAAACCGTTTAAAGAAGAAAGCGAAAGCAGCCCGAATTGCAGAATCACCGCAAGCACGATATACAAAAGCGTCGGTTTGCCCGCCGTCTCTTTGAAAGAACGTTTTTTATCGGAAAAATACAATCCCGCCGTAATCGCAAAAGAAAGTTGCGGCAGCAAAAAAGAGAAGTACCGCCACCAATCCGTTTCGGTATAGCCCTCTTTCATCGCGCCGCACAGACGAAAAACGATTAAAAACAGTATCGAAAGCAGGAACGACGCCCCGATCGCCACGGAAAACGCCAGTCCCGAAGATTTTTCTTCGTTCCGCCCGACGAACGGATTGAACGTTTTTTTGAAATCAGTGTGTTTCATAAACACATTATAGCAAATTTTTCGTATTTAGAAAAGCGAAACGGGCGGGGCAAAGGCAAAAATCGGAAGAACCCTTAAAAAATTCTTTCCGCAAAAAAAGGATTTTTGCTTTTCTCTTCCGTTTCGGCTTGTCTTTCCCCGTTTTATATGTTATAATAAGTGAACCTGAAAAGGCAGGCTTTCCGCATCTTTTCTCGCGAAAGCCGCGCCTTTTGAAAACGGAGCGTTTTTTATCATGTCTTCTGAAAAATTACGGCAAAAATCTTATCGCGGCACGATCACCGCATGCTTTTTCGGCTATGTGGTGCAATCCGTGGTGAATACGTTCGTGCCCCTTTTATTTCTCACCTTTCAGAGCGAATACGGCATTCCGCTTGCCAAAATCACCATGCTCGTTACGATCAATTTTTTCCTGCAACTTTGCATCGATCTCGCCTCGGCGTTTTTCGTGGAAAAAATCGGTTACCGCGCCTGCGCCGTGCTTGCGAACTCCTTCGCCGCGGTGGGGCTGATTCTGCTTACGATCCTTCCGAAAGCGCTGCCCGATCCGTTCGTCGGATTGCTTCTTTCCGTATTTGTGTACGCGATCGGCGGCGGGCTTCTGGAAGTGGTGATCAGCCCGATCGTGGAAGCGTGCCCCAGCGAGCACAAAGCAAAAACAATGAGTCTCCTGCACTCCTTTTATTGCTGGGGAAGCGTGGCGGTGGTGTGTATTTCCACGTTGTTCTTCTCGCTTGCGGGAACGGAAAAATGGAAAATTCTTTCTCTCTGCTGGGCGATTCTGCCGATCGCCAACGCGATTCTGTTCCTTTTCGTGCCCATCGTCTCCCTCACGGAAGAGGGCGAAACGGCTCTTAAAGTGCCGCAACTATTGAAAAAGAAATCGTTCTGGCTTTTTTTCCTTCTGATTTTGTGCGCGGGTGCGGCGGAAGCGGCGATCGTGCAATGGTCGTCGGCATTTGCCGAAAAAGGTCTCGGCGTATCAAAAACGACGGGAGACCTTGCGGGCCCCGCGCTATTTTCCGTAACGATGGGGCTCAGCCGCCTTCTCTACGGAAAATTCGGCGATAAAACCGATCTGAAAAAAATCATGACGATCAGCGGCGTGCTGTGCGTGATCTCTTATCTTATCATGGCGTTTTCTTCTGCTGCAGCGTTCGCCCTTTTCGGCATGGCGCTCTGCGGCTTTTCCGTGGGCATCATGTGGCCGGGAACGTACAGTATGGCGGCGGAAAACATCAGAGGCGGAGGCGGCGCGATGTTTGCCCTTCTCGCCCTCGGCGGAGACATCGGCTGCACGAGCGGCCCCTCCGTAGTGGGCTTCGTTTCCGATCTGTTCGGCGAAAATTTCAAAATCGGGATTCTCTTCGCCTCGTTTTTCCCCGTTCTTCTCACCGTGCTTCTGCTCGGCGTGCGAAAACGCAATCGCGGCGCGCTTTCCGAAAATGCGGAACCGGAGTCAGACGAAACAAAGACGAACGAAACGGACGCCGTTTTCGCAGAAACCGAAACAAACGCTTTGGCGCAAACGCCGTCGCAAGATAAAAAAGATCGGGATTAACCGCCCGATACGGGAATATAAAAAGCAGCCGCCTCTTTGTAACAAAGCAAAGAGGCGGCTGCTTTCTCACGAAGAAAAGCGATCTTTGAAATCGCGCAGAATACGGCTTTCTATCCGCGAGATCTGCACCTGAGAAACGCCCACCGTTTCCGCCACTTCACTCTGCGTCATATCGCGGAAATAACGAAGAAAAATAATCTTCCGATCGCGTTCGGAAAGCGTTTCCATCGCCGTTTTCAAAAGCAGTTTGTCCAGCATTTCCTCTTCGCCCTCGCCCGAGGCAAGCGTTTCCATCAGCGTTCTTCCGCCCTCTTCCCCCTCGTTGCTTTCGCTTTGCAGAGAAAGCGGCATGCGCGAAGAGCCCATCATAAACACCACTTCGCTCTCTTCCATCGAAAAAGCGGCGGCGATTTCGGAAAGCGCGGGTTTTCTGCCGTTTTTCACGGAAAACTCGGCGACGTAGCCGTTGATCTCCTTTGCCGTCTGTTTGATCGCGCGGGATACTTTCACGCTGCCGTCGTCGCGCATGAAACGTTTGATCTCCCCCGCGATCATCGGCACGGCGTACGTGGAAAATTTCACCTCGAATTTTTCGTCGAAGCCCGCAATCGCTTTCAGAAAGCCCATACAGGCAAGTTGAAAAAGATCGTCGTATTCCACGCCCTTATTCAGATAGCGTTTCACGATACATTTGATCAGCGATACGTTTTCGGAAATCAGCGTTTCTTTCGCCGCGTTATCGCCCGCCTTCGCTTTTTTCAGATATTCGCCCGTCTGTTCGTCATTCAGCATTATCCCCTGCCTTTTTGCCGAATTTCTTTTTCATTCTCACCACCGTGCCGCCGCCCGCTTTGCTCTCCACTTCGCAGCCGTCGGTGAACGTCTGCATGATCGTGAAGCCCATTCCCGAACGCTCGGCATTTTCCGAAGTGGTGAAAAACGGTTGCAACGCCGCGCCGACGTCTTCTATTCCGCAACCCGTATCGGCAATTTCGATATGTAAAACGCCGTTTTCTTTATCCGCTTCGCAGGTGATTTCGATATAATTTTCTTCCTTTTCTTCTCCTTTGTACGCGTGCACCACGCAATTCGTCACCGCTTCCGACACCGCCGTTTTCACGTCGGAAATTTCGTCCATCGTGGGATCGAGAAAAGAGGCGAACGCCGCCACCGCGCTCCGCGCGAATCCCTCGTTTTCTCCGATCGCAGATATTTTCAGAATCATTCTGTTTTTCATTTTCTCCGCCCTCCGTCGCCGTAATTTCCGCCGCGTTTTCCGCTTTCCGAATATGCATATTCCGCCCCGGAACCGCCGCCCGCGCCGATTTTCGGCACGACGGTGTATAAGCCCGAAAGCGAAAGCACTTTATCCGCTTCGCTGCCCACGTCGCTGAAATATGCGGGAATCGAATAGGAAGCGAGTTTTTTATACCTTCCTATAAAAAAACCTATCCCCGTAGAATCCATAAAAGTGATATTCGTAAGATGAAACACCGCGCTTTGCGCCGAAGCGTTGTCGTCCACGAAGGCATCGATCCTCCGCCGCACGTTTTTCGCCGCGTATTCGTCCAGTTCTCCGTCGAAATAAAAATGCAGCACGTCGTTTTTTCTTGTTGCCGACACTTTCATCGCCATTCCTCCTTTTTCGCCGCTCTTGATTTCTTCGCTTTGCTTTTCGCATTATACCGCAACAAACCGGGTAATATTTTGCGTTTTTTTGTCGTTTTACGGAAAATCCCGTCGGAAACGCCGTATTTAGCGCAGATCCGTATTTTCGGCAGAAGCAGGCGGGCAAAACCGACAAAACGGACATAAAGCGGCACGAAAAAATTTTTTTTTCAAAACGTTGACAAACGCGATTTTGCCGTGATATAATGAATACAGAAACAGTCGGATCGGAAAGATCCGCAAACGGAGGTACACTATCATGCCCGAATGGGGTGTTGCGATCATCGTCGTTGCAGCAGTCATCGTTTTATTTCTTCTTTCAGGCTATATCAAAGCCCCGCCCGATACGGCGTATATCATCACGGGGCTCGGGAAACGCCGTATTCTCATCGGTAAAGCGGGTATCCGTATCCCCTTTATCGAACGGCTCGACAAACTTTCTCTGCGCGTGATGCAGGTGGACGTAAAAACGAGCGAAGCCGTTCCCACGAACGAATTTATCAACGTCACCGTAGACGGCGTGGCGAACATCAAGATTTCTTCCGATCCCGAACTGCTGGCTAAAGCGGCGGAAGCGCTGCTGAACATGGATCAGCAGGAACTCATCGCCCTCGTTACGCAGGTGCTGGAAGGCAATATGCGCGAAATCGTAGGCTCTGTGGGATTGAAAGAAATGGTGCAGGATCGCCAGGGCGTAGCGAAAAAAATTACGGAAAACGTCGTGCCCGATATGGAAAAACTGGGCATCGAAGTGGTGAATTTCAACATTCAGAACTTCAAGGACGGCGCGGGAACGATCGAAAACATGGGTATCGACAACGTGGAACAGATCCGCAAAAACGCCCAGATCGCCAAAGCAAACGCCCAGCGCGACATAGCGATCGCTTCCTCTCAGGCGCAGGAACAGGCAAACGCCGTGAAAGTGGAAGCGGATAAAAAGATCGCCGAACAGAACGCCGAACTCGCCGTTCAGCAGGCGGAAATGCAGATCCGCGCCGATTCCAAAAAAGCGGAAGCGGACGCCGCTTATTCCATTCAGCAGGAAAACCAGCGCAAGACGATCGAAATCGCGAAAGCGGACGCGGACATCGCGCGCAGAGAAAAAGAAGCGGAAATCGCGCAGGCGGAAATCGCCGTAAAGGAAAAGCAACTCGACGCGGAAATCAGAAAACAGGCGGACGCGGAAAATTATCGTATCGCGAAAGAAGCGGAAGCGGAACTCACCCGCCGTCAGCGCGAAGCGGACGCGAAGAAATACGAGGCGATACAGGAAGCCGAAGCGAAAAAAGCGCAGGCGGAAGCCGTACGCTTCGCCATGGAACAGGAAGCGGAAGGCATTAAAGCGAAAGGCCTCGCAGAAGCCCTCGCGATAGAAAAGAAAGCGGAAGCGCAGAAGCGCATGGGCGAAGCCTCCGTAATCGAAATGTATCTGCAAGCCCTGCCCGCAATCGTGAAAAACGCGGCGGATCCCCTCTCGCAGACGAAAAAAATCGTTATGTACGGCGACGGCAACGCCACGAAAGTGGTGAAGGACGTGATGCACTCCGCGAATCAGGTGGTGGACGGCGTGAAAGAGGCTACGGGAATCGACCTCGCCTCTCTGATCACTTCGATCGGCGCGGGAAAAATCGCGGCGAAAAACGCCGTGGCGGATATGCGCCCCGCGCCTTCCGGCGAAGCGGCTTCGGAAGCGGCGATCGCCGACGCAGAAGAGAAAAAACAATAAATTAACGTAAACAACGGCTTGACGGCAAACGAAAAGCCGAAATCAAAGGAGAATTTATTATGAAAAAAATCGGTAAAAAAACAGGCACGCTCGTTCTGTGGGCAAGCGCATACGTCAATCTTATCGTTTTCGCCCTTTGCGGCGGATACGTATGGCTGAAATCGGATGACGAGTATCTGAAAAACGAAACGAAAAAGGCGTTGATCGTTTCGCTTGTTTTCGTTGCGATCGGCGCGATACAAACGCTGTTCGGCCAATGCTACGCGTTATTCGGCGTTTCTTATTCTTCCGATATTTATCGCCTGCATCAGATCGTGGGATACGTGATTTCCGCGGCGAAGGTGATCGTATGCGCCGTGTTCGCGCTTCTCGGCTTCCTCGGCGCGGATTCTTCCGCCGAAGAGAAAACGCAGACGAACGAAAAAGAAAACAACGACGAAAGCGAATCTTCCGAAAAAGAAGATTGATTTAAAAAACGATTGAAATCGCACGTCACGCATAAGGGGAAAACGGCAACGAATCCGTTTTCCCCTCTTATTATAAAATTTTTTTAAAAGATTCCGTAAAGAACGCAAAAATCACTTGACAAGAAAGGAAAAATAAGTTATTATATACAAGCGTTTTGTAAGAGACGTGTGCGAAACGGGCAAGCGAGGGCCTTTAGCTCAGTGGTCAGAGCTGTCGGCTCATAACCGATTGGTCCGCGGTTCGAATCCGTGAAGGCCCACCAAATATCGCTGAACGTTTTAAAATGAATACGGCCCAATAGCTCAGTTGGTTAGAGCGCCAGCCTGTCACGCTGGAGGTCACGAGTTCGAGCCTCGTTTGGGTCGCCATTTTTTTACTCGTTTTCCGGTTGAGAAGTAGTATTTTAATACGAAAGATGACCGGTCGGGAAACGAGAAAAAAATCCTGCCTCGATAGCTCAGTCGGTAGAGCAAGGGACTGAAAATCCCTCTGTCGGCGGTTCGATTCCACCTTGAGGCACCACCCTTTACGCCGACAAGTTACGCTGATTCCGCGAAACAAAAAGGCGTAGAGAATCGGACAGATTCCAGAGCGGCCAAATGGATCAGACTGTAAATCTGACGTCTTCGACTTCGGTGGTTCGAATCCACCTCTGTCCACCATAAGGAACCTAAAACGAACTACTTAAATGTAGCGTTTCGGGTTCTTTTTTTGTGCTATTTTGTTTTTTCGTCTTGTATATGCGTTTTACGCCCTGAAAGGCGGTTACTTACGGTGCTACGGAATATTCCGACGTAAGCGAAACGGCGACGGGAAAATTGCCCGTCGCCGTTTTCTGCTTTTCGTCGATTTTTCACCGCACCGTGGCGCGAAGAATCGTCACCTTGTCGTCCAACGGGCGCATACGGAATTTTTTCACGCTTTCGGGCACGATAAAGGTTTCCGCGTAATGCACTTCGTACGGCGCGAACAATCCGTCGACGCTTTCGATGATCGCCCCGCGCCCCTCCACCACGTTGCATTGGCTTACGCTGCCTTCCGATTCCACTTCGATCGCCTCCGTCAGCGTATAGCGACGCGTTTCGATAAATTCTCGTTCGTGCAGCCCCGTGTGCTCCGTTTTATTCTTTCCGTCGTCGGAAATCGTATAAAAGCGATTTACGAGGTTTTCTTTCACCCAGTTCGTCGTTCTGTCCCACTGAATGACTTTTTCGCCGTGCCCGATATGCACGGGGCGGGGAATCCCGTCCAGCCCCACTCTGCCCCAATCCCAGAGTTTGAACGTGAAAATATACGGCGTGGCGCTGATTTCCAGCACCATGGTATCCTTGCCGCTGCAATGCACCGTACCCCCGGGAATCAGGAAATGATCGTGTTTTTTCACTTTCCACGTATTCACGTATTTTTCGGCGGGAAACGAAATCGACCCCGTCTGCGCAAGACGAAGATCCGCAAGCATAGCCTCGCCGTCGATCCCCTCTTTCAAGCCGAGATACACGTTACAATCCTCTCCGCAATCGAGGATATAATAACTTTCATCCTGCGTATAATGCATGTTGAACGTGTTTTGAATGTATTCCGTGAGAGGATGCACCTGCAGAGAGAGATTCTGCCCGCCCATCGTATCGAGGAAATCGAAGCGGATCGGATATTCGTCGCCGAATCTGCCGTGCACGCGCGCGCCCAACAATTTCTGCGGACGATAAAACACCACGTCGATCGAAGGAACTTCCACGCGGACGCCGTTAAACGACATATATATGCTGTTCTCTTCGGGTACGCCGTCGAACGCCCACGCGTAATTCGGCGCGCTTTTATCGAGGTCGCAGATCTCTTTCATCCATTGCCCGCCCCACACTTCGGGCGCGAAATACGGCACGAGACGGAACGGCTCGGAAGCGAATTTTTCAAGCCCCGCGCGGAAACCGTCGCCCTCCGCCATCGAGGGATCGCCCTTTCTGTTCGTATCCAGCAGGTAATCGATTTTTTTCAGCAGGCGGCGTTTTAACCTGTCCGCCATACGCCATTCCACGAAAAATCCCTGTTTGAATTTCGCCAGTTTCGGAGCGGCGGGATTGTTCGTTTTCCAGTTCGTTTGCCCCTTCGCGAAACGAAGTTGGATTTTCCAGCGGGCAAGATCGGCATACACGAGAATATCGCCTTCGCACACCAGCGAAGCCCCCACGCCGTAAACGAGGATCACGCCGTCGGCTTTCTCTATCTCCGCGCGCATTTCCCCGATTTTTTCGGGAAGATATACATCCTGCACGTTCAGCGTATTCATAATGCCGAAAACGCGATCGTCCGTGACGAATTCTTTGATCCGCGCGTTATACGCTTCGTCGGAAATCGTACAATTTTCGGCGTTGAACGCCGTATCGTATACGCCTTTCAATCCTTCCAGAATTTCCGCGACGTTTACTTCCGTATACGTTTCGAGAACGATCACCGTTTTCTTTCTGCCCGCGACGCGTTTTTTCAGTTCTTCGGATATTTCCGGATACCCGCGCCATGCCTTATATCCCGTAATTTCCTTCGTGGGATACTTATCGTAATTGCCGTATTTTTTCACCATAATAACACCTTCCTTTCGTGATTCCGATTCGTTGTTTCCGCGTTTTTACTTCGCTCTTTTTATATTTTTTGCAATGCCTTTTCTTCGGTTACAAACCGTTTTCGAGAAGCGTCGCGCCGATTATGCCCGCATCGTTTCCGAACGCGGCTTTTTCTATTTTTACGGGCAGATAATCGCCGCCGAAAATCCGCTCGTTCACTTTTTTTTCAAGGTTTCCGAGATACAGATCCGCCGCCGCCGATAGTCCGCCGCCGATCGCCACGATTTCGGGGCGCAAAACGTTTACCACGTCTGCGATCCCCTCCGCCAGATAATCGGTAAATTCTTCCACGATTTCTTTCTGCGTTTTTTCACCCGATCTTGCCAGATTGAAAATTTCTTTCGCTGTCAGTTTACCGCCGCCGCGCCGTTCGTTCTCTTTCATCACCGCCGTTGCGGAAGCATACGCTTCGAGGCAGCCTTTACGCCCGCAGGTGCACTGTCTGCCGTTCTTTTCCACCGTAACGTGCCCGAAAATATCCGAAGCGTCGGCAAAAGCGGAGCCGCTCTGCAATTTTCCGCAATCGGTGAATCCTCCGCCCACACCGGTGCCCAACGTAAACAGGCACATCCGCTTGTTTTTTCCCACGCCGTATACGCCTTCGCATAAAGCGGCGCAACGCGCGTCGTTTGCGATTTTCGTCTTTTTTCCCGTCAGTTTCCGAAGCGTTGCCGCAAGCGGCGCGTCTTTCCACGGAACGTTGTTCGCATACGTCACCGCGCCCTTTTCCGAATCGATCAGCCCGCACGAAGCAATGCCGATAAAATCGTATTCCGCAGAAGATACAATCGAAGAAATCGCCTCTGCGATCTTTTCCG
The DNA here is from genome assembly GCA_905203015.1 of uncultured Christensenella sp. Classification (GTDB taxonomy): domain Bacteria; phylum Bacillota; class Clostridia; order Christensenellales; family Borkfalkiaceae; genus Scatosoma. The sequence continues at coordinate 282,041 of CAJKUC010000002.1, forward strand.
CAAGATAAGAAAATTCTATGTCCGCGCCCGTTGTAACGCGCGTTCCTGCAATGATTTTTTCCCGATCGCACAGCCCGATTTTCGCGCTCATACCGCCGATATCCACGCCGATTTTATACATTGTTTTTCTCCGAAAAATAGATTCTCACAAATAAATCGAAAACCATGCCGCCGCCATAGCGAGAAATTCGCGGCTGTACCCGTGCGGCGCGTTTTCAAAATACGTGTACGATTTTGTTCCGCTCAGCGCGCGATACAAGTTTTCCACGGTTTCCGCGGGGCATGTGCCGTCTTTTCCGCCCGCCGTAAGCAATACGGGGCAAAAAATCCGATGCGTATGGTGCAGCGTATCCGCATAAAATTCCGCTTTTTTCTTCGTCTCTTCGCTAAGCCCCGCGATCAGATCCGCGCCCATGCCGTATGCGCCGCGCCCCGCCGCCGTTCTGAAATCGGTGAGAAACGGCTCTTCCGCCGCCGCGGCGCGCACGATACGTTCTCCGTTTTCCCGCTCTTCGGAATATATCGAAGAAAGCAGCATCGCCGCTCCGCCGCCCTGGCTCGTGCCGAAAAACGCGATTCTCGAAGAATCCACGCAGGATTGCTTTCTCGCCCATTCGATCGCCGTCACGCAATCCGTAAGCCAATCGGCATATCCGTGAACGCCGCCCGATAACAGCGTTTCGGGATACACCGCCCCGCAGCCGTTCATCGTCATTTTCGTGCGATCCTTCCCGCGCGGCGTATTATAGCCGAGCGGACTGATATGCAGCACGTTCCACCGCGTTGCCATTTCGGGATGAAAACTCATCTCGCCGCCGTACCCCGGCGTATGCACGGCAAGCGGCGCGCGCTTATCGTAACAAGGCTGAAAATAAGCGTAAAACGCAAATCTTCCGTCTCTTTCAAATCGCACGAAGCGGTTTGCGCACACCGACTGAAATACATACATATCCGGCTGAAACGGATCTACGTATTCCTCCGTTGCCGTTGCTTCTTTTCTGCCGTTCCGTAAAATGTTTTCCGCCCATTCGTCGATCAGGGCGGCGTTGTATTTTTCCATCATTTGTTCCCTTTTGCCACGACGGCAAGCCTTAAAAAGCGCGGGCGGTAAATATCCGCATACGTGAACGCGTCGTTCCCGTTGATATTATAAGAGACGATCAGTTCGTTTGCGGAAGAGAGCGCGGGATGCGCTTTTGCGTTATACGTATTGTTCCCCGTGCCCGGTAACGCCGTGCAATCGTCGTACGAAAAGATCGTGGTTTTATCCGTAAATTTGTGATACGGAGCGTCGGAAACCGACGCCTTGATCGTAGGAGAATTGGTGATATGCGAATTCACGAAGATGAATTTTCCTCTGTTTTCGCCCGTCTGAATCTGCGAGACGCTGCATTCCGGGGCAACGTCGTCGGCAAGATACATAAATTCGGAAGGTACGGAGTTCGTCCACGATCCGTCGGAAGCCAGATATTCGTAAGAAGAGAAATCTTCCACGCTGCCTTTCACCCTTGCCGCGATCAGTTTTCTGCCTTTATTGTGCACGTCGTTGTAGCCGTAAACGTATGTGTAGCCGTCGGGATTTATCGCGCCCGCGCTTTCCGTACTCTGAAACACCGCGCCGCCGAAATAAAATCTGCTCGATTTATCCGATACGTCGCAAAGCCTGCCCTGCGTATCGTTGATAAGGCGCAGCGAAGAATAATCCACTTCCCCGTTCACGATATCGTAACAGGCAAGATCCACGCCCGTCTGCGCGAAAGAATAGCCCGTTTCCGCAGGATCCACCGTATCGATTTTCAAAGCGTACACATATAATTTTTTGCCGACCACGAAAGTATCGCCCAGCCAGTAGTATTTATGTTTTTTCGCGTTCGCCGTAGAAGATTCCAAAGGATCGGGGCGGATATTCGCACATTCCTTCGTATTGGAAGGATATACGAACGAGATATTTTTCACACTCGCTTTGCCTCCCGTAAGAAGCGCGGAAGTATTATTCGGCATATACACCGTTTTGCGCAGTTTCGTTACGGGGTCCACTTCGGATACAATCGTATCGCTGAATACGAAAAACGTCTTTTTATCTTCTTCTTTACGTGTTTCGTCGTAATCTTTCCCGTCGAGATTCACGGTGTAAATACCGTCGGCGCCCGCCCAGCCGGAATACGAAGAAAGCATCGCCGTATAATCGGGTGCGGCGTCGCAATACCAGCCGTCGCCGAGGAATGCCTCCGCGGCGGAAAGCCCCGCCATTTCGCCGCCGTAATTGGAAATGATTTCTATCTGTACGTAATGCGCCTGCACGTTGCCGAGATCCGCCACAAGCGAGGGCGCCATCTTTTCGTCGCCTTCCGCTTTCTGCAAATCATACGTTCCCATCGCTTTCCACGAATTGGAATCGTCGGAAACGCGGACACGTATCCTGTTCAGCCCGTAATCGAGATGATCGGGATCGTTGTAATTCCAGATCGCCACTTTATTCACGGGATATTCGCCTTTCAGATCCAGCGTAAAGCCGATTGCCGAAGCGTCTTTCGTAAGCATGTGCGCGGGATCGTTATCGTGTACGGAATTTTCCGTAACGGGGAACGAAAGCCCCGCCCCGTTCGTAAGATTGTAATCTTCCGCCTTTGCCGACCATTTTCCGTTAATATATCTCTCGATCGGGGAAGCGGAAATGTTTTCGCCCTCGCGGATCGGCTGTTTGTAACGGAATAAACGCACTTCCGAAAGCCCGTACCCGTTGCCGCCGTAATTGCTTTTCGCTTCGATTCTGATATATCTTGCCGATTTACCGCCGAAATCGATATACGAACCGTCTTCCAGATCGGTGGCGGCGATGCCCTCTTCGCCCGAAGCGCGCGCCAGCACGAAATCGCCGAATTTCTCGTACGTTACGTTATCTTCGGAAAGATACACGGAAATTTCTTTCAGCCCCGTACCCGTATCGCCCGCGGCGTTATAATTCCATACGTGAAATTCGCCGAGTTTTTCCGCGTGCCCCGCGTCGAAGGTAAATTTATTGCCGTCGTCTTTCACCATATCCGCAGCCGCGGCGGAATGAAGGTGAATTCTGCCGCCCGTTCCGCTCATTCCCGAATCGTTCACCGCCTTTTTATGGTATGAATCCACGGCGGAAAGGGTAATGAAATTCCCCGCTTCCCGTACAGCCACGCTCTCTTCCTCCCTCGGTTTTTCTTCGTTGTTTTTCTTCCCGCACGAGGAAAAGATTCCCGTACCGCACACGCACAGCGCGGCGGATAAAAACAATGCGGATAATTTTTTAAGTTTCATGATTTTCTCCCTCGTATCACGGGATTTTTCTTCTCCGCCCCCGAAAATATCGGAAGAGGCGGACGTATTGCCTGTCCGTTTTTTAATATCGACGGGGAAAACCGCAGTTCTCCCCGTCGATTTGCCTGATGCGGCGCGTTCGGGGACGAATCGTAAAGCGATCCGATCTATCCGCGCCGTATTCCGTTCTTTCGCTTACTTATTCCTGTTCTTTCTTGCGGAGCAGCACGTATCCCGCGCCGACGGCAAGCACCACGCACGCCGCGCCGGCGGTGACCACGGAACCCTTGCAGCCTTTCTTTTCTTCCGTCTTATTCGTATCGTCGGAAGTGTTGCCGCCGTTATTATTATCGTTATCGTTCTTTCCGTTGTTCACGGGAGTGGTGTAGCAAAGCGTTTTCACTTCCTGCGCGGAAAGCGCGCCGTCGAAGATTTTCAGATTATCGAGCGCGCCTTTGCAGCCGCGTTTCACCGTTTCGTTTTCGTAATAGCCGCCTACGTTGAAGCCGCCGTTCGCTTCGCCGAGAGAACCGTCGTCGAACGAGCCGAGCGTATATTTCAGCCCCGCCGCAACGCTGAGTTCCATTCTGTCGGTGCGTTCGCCGTCCACGTATACGGAAACGTATGCCGCGTCGATCGCGCCGTCGTTATCGTACGTATTCTGGAACACGACGGTGTAGCAATGCCATTCGTTCACTTTAACGCTCGCTTCGGTGTAGAGTTTATCCTGCACCTGCCAGTTGCTGCTGTTCATTTTCACAAGGAACTGCACATTGTCGCTGTCGGCTTCTTTCATGAATTCAAAATCGATCACGCCGCCGCCCAATGCGCCGAGCCCCGCGGGAACCACCACCATGTTGGCGCCGGTATCCGTGGAATTATACTCTTCCATCATATAATAGAAACTCACGGTCATTTCGTCGTAAGAATACGTTTTGTTCGGGCTGGCAAGATACGTCGTTCCGTCGAAATAGAACGCTTTCCCTTCCACGCCGTTCACGTATTTCGCGGCGGAAGTGCCTTTGCCGAGCACGAGATTTTCTTCTTCGCCCGCCGTGCCGCTGTTCGTAAGATTATCGTCGAACGTATAATTTAATACGCATTCCGTCGCTTTTTCGGGCACTTTCGAGCCGTCCCAGTTCGCCGTCAGCGTGAAATTCTGATTGCCGTCCGCCGTTACGTTCTGCACGGCGCCCGCCCCGATCTTGATTTTCATCGGCACGGTTTTATCCAGTTCCACGCCGGATAACAGATCGTCTTTCGACGCCTGGGTATTCTGCTTTTCGCCGTTGATCGTGCAATCGATGTCGAATACCTCTTCATCGTTCATGATATATGTCTGCAAGGCTTTATAAACGGAAGTCTGCACCGACGAGGATTCCGTGTACGTTACGGAACCGTTCGAGTTTTCCGTAAGCGCGGGCGCGGTGTATACGGCGTCTTCCACACCGAATTTCACGAGTTTTCCGAGTTTTTCCGTGTAATCGGCAAACGTCGTGAAGTCAAACGAAAGTTCGATCGTTTCCTGCGAAGCCGTATCGCTCACCGTAACGTCGAGCCATTCGCCGCTGCCCGTAATTTTTTCCGCATAGGCGTTTTCGATATACGTTTCCAACGCGCTGCCGTGAATTTTCAGATAGTAGTACGCCTGACCGTAGCCGTCGCCTTTGTCGTCTCCTTTCGGGATCACGCCCGTCACCTTACGGGAACCCGATCCGTCCTGCCTGAGCACGAGATCGCCGTTTACCGTGATCGCGTTACACGACGCGAGAAACGCCGTTCCTCCGATGATACAAGCCAACGCAGCCGTTGCCGTCGTCTTTTTCCAACCCTTCATGATATATCCTCCTGAATGTAAAATATTTTTTCCGCATTGTTCTGCGGTTCGTGCCTTGATTTTTCTGCGCCGTCCGCGCCGTTTTCCCGATCGTTATCAGAATTCTTTGTATTGCAGAAATCTCGGGCGGTATACGTTGCCGTTTTTCAGATGACTTTCGTAATCCATGCAGTTTACGTTGTACGAGATCAGCATTTCGTCTTTTTTCGCCACGTTGAAATGTGCTTTCGCGTTGTACTGATACACTTTTTTCAAGCCGTTCGGCACAAGATCGTCGATACAATGCATGCTGTAAATCGTCTGCTTTTCCGTAAACGGCCCCCAAGGGTGATCCGCCACGCGCTTCATCACGTAATCGGAAACGCCGGAAGCGGAATAAATAAACGCGTATTTTCCTTCGTCCTTTCCGAAATCGACGGGCATCACGCTCATTTCCGAAGAAAGATCGTCGGCGATCGGCGCGCTGTCGAGAATGTTTTTGCTCCAATTCTCGCCGTCGAAAAACGTATATTCGCCGAATTTATCTATATTTTCGGGAAGCGTGCGGGAAACCACGAGATTTCTGACGCCCGGCGCGATATCCATGATGCCGTACACGTACACATATCCGTCGGGATCTTTCGCCCCCGCCTCTTTCGTATTCGCGAAAACCGCGCAACCGTACATCAGATTCTTTTTCCCTTGCGTAAACAGCGGCGTGGGAATGTTTTTCTGCGACGTATAATCCAGTTCGCCGTTTTTAATATCGAAAATCACCATGTCCACGCCAACCAGGTGGAATCTGAACCCTTCGGGAAGATCGGGATTATCGGCGTCGCTTTTTACGTTATCGGTAAAAGCGTAGAATTTTCCGTTCGCAACGAAACAATCCTGCAGCCAATAACTGTATTCTTTGCTGTGGCAACGAATCAGATTGCCCTCTCCGTTTTCCGCCCCCTCGCCCCATACGAAACGCACGGAGAGCGTATCGGGATCGGCGCCGTCAAGATAGGCAAGGGAATTATTCACGAAATCGGCGCGCTTTCTCGACCAGGTGACGGGATTCACGTTGCCGATGAACGTATCGCCGAACGTCACCACGCTTTTCACGGAAGAAAGATCTTTTTCGTCGCGCTTTGCCTCGTTGCCGTCGAGCCCCACGATGAATATTCCGTCGGAACCCGTCCAGCCGTTGTACGAAGAAAAGAGTTCCGTCCAATCCCGTGCGGGGCGGGTATAAAAACCGCCGTCCGCCGCGATAAATTTCACTTTTGAAAGTCCGTAGCGGAATTCAAAACCGTTCACGCAGCCGTGCGAGCCGATTCCCGCGCCGCCAGCCGCCGTGATTTTGAAATATCTTGCGTATACCGCGGGGAAACGGAGCAGCGAACCGTCAGCAAGAGGAGAAATTTTCAACGGCTTACCCGTACCCTTGGAAAGTTCAAACGGCTCGTCTCCGATATTTTTCCAGTCGAAACCGTTCAGGGAATAAGAGAGATAAAATTTTTTCAACCCGGCATTCAGAAAATAAGGCACGTTGTAATTGATAAAATCTATCCCCTGCACATGTACACACATATCCAGATCGAAGATCATATCCATCGTATCGGGATTCGCTTTCGTCATATACATCGAAGCGCCATCGATCCCCTGCATCCCGTTCTCGTCCAGCCCGTAGCCGCTCGTGAGCACGTCCTCTTCGGGCGTTTTCGCGCAGGCATACAATTCGCCGCCTTTTTCCGGTTCGCTCAGATACCGGAAAAAGCGCACCTGCGAAAGCCCGTATCTCGTCTGCCCCTCGATATATTTGCCGTGGCAACCCTCGCCGCTTTCTATATCGGGCACTATTTTGATATATCTTGCGGAAAGTCCGCCGAAATCGACGGGAGAATGTTTTCCGTCGTCGAGATTCGTGGCTTTCAGCCCGGGTTTGCCGAACGCGGGCGCGAATACGAACGGATAGCCCTTCCCTTTGAATTCAAAATATTCTTCGCCGTCGTAGCCGTAATAAATTTTCGCCTTTTTAACGCCCGCGCCGAAGCCGTCCGTCTGATTCATATTCCATACGCACATATATCCGAGCCGCACCACACTGCCGAAATCAAACGCGATATACACGTCTTTATTCACGTCGCGCGCAGAAAGCCACACACATTCGAGATCTACGCCGCGCGTCTGATTCATGCCGCCGTAGCCGCTCATATCTCCGCCTTCCACGGCGTTCTGCGGATCCCTTACATAAGTGCCCGCTTTCGCAAACGCCCGGGGCTGAATAAATTTACCGTAATTCATAATTTTCTCCCGTAAAATCCTTAAAGCGCGATTCTGATTGTTTTCCGCACTCAGTCGTTATACACCACCAACTTTTTCTGACCGTATTTGATGAGGGCCACAAACACCGCCACCACCACGAGCATCAGCCACGACATTGCGGAAGCATACCCCTGCCTGCCTACGGTGAAGCCCGTATAATAGATCTGATAGCCGAGATAATCCGTATTATACGCGCCGCCCGTCATCAGCATCGGCTGAACGAACGTCTGGAAAGCGGCGATCGTGCCCGTTAAAAGATTATAGAAAATAATCGAAGAGATCGACGGCATCGTTACGTTGAAGAATTTCGCGAACGCGCCCCCGCCGTCGATGGAAATCGCCTCGTACAATTCGGGCGGGCAATCGGTGAGCCCGGAAAGGAATACGATGATCGTACCGCCGACGCTCCACATACCCATCAGAACAAGCCCGGGCGTAGCCCATTTGTAATCGTTGAACCAATCGGGGCCCGAAATATGAAACCACGAAAGCATCGTGTTCACCACGCCCGAAGAAGAAAGCATCTGCTTCCACAAAAACACGACGGCAACGATCGTTACCAGCGTGGGGAGATAATACAGCACCCGATAAAATTTCTTGCCGGGAATCTTCGCGTTTAAAAGCAACGCGATCCCCAGAGAGAACAGAAGATTCAGCGGAACGGACAGGCACACGAACCACAGCGTGTGAAGCAAACTGTTCCAGAACGCGCTGTCTTTTAAAATCGCCCTGTAATTATTCCAGCCGACGAAATTCACGAACAGCGAAGAAGTTCTTGCGTTCGTAAAGGAAAGATACAGCGAATAAAACAGCGGAAACGCCATCAGGGCGATAAAGCCGATGATCCACGGCGATGCGAAAAGATAGCCCAGCAAACTTTCCCGCAACGTATATTGCCGATTGTGTTTTTTCGGCTTTTTTTCGGAAGAAACGGTTGCTTCTCCGCTCATTACGTTTTCCTGCGTCATTTCGTTTTCCTCCCCGATCGCCTCCGCGATCCTCTCGTTTCGTCTGTCGCCTTTTTTATCGTTTTTTCGTATCAGTTCGTCGCCTGCAAACGAAGAATCGCGTTCTGCGCCGTAGTCAGCGTTTCATCGAGCGTGTGTTTTCCCGCCACGTAATCGGTAAGCGCGTTCTGCACTTCGCCGAACCAGTTGGGCGCATTCGCGATATAATCGTAAGGTTTACGATACTGCATTTCGGTAAGCACCACGCGCTTCGCGGGATCGGTGATTTCGTTGAACAGATCGTCGTACACGTTGATGTTCGCGGGCATATTGGAAGATTCGTTCAGCACTTCTTTCTGAATATCTTCGCTGCAAAGGTATTTCATGAATTTCGCCGCCGCTTCGCGCACTTCCGTTTTCTCTTTCGCGAGGCGCGTAGTCATTTCCAGCGAAAATCCGCCCGTAAAATTATAATGATTTTCTTCCACTTTATTGTAGGGAACGGAAGCCGCGCCCAGATTCACCCGGTTTTCTTCGGAAAGTTTATCGTTCTGCCAGGGAATTTCGTTCGTGGAAATCATCATCGCCACTTTCTTCGACCAGAACAGGTTTTCGCTGCTGTCGCCCGCCGTATTGATGAACGCGTTCACTTTCGCCGTAGAATTGACTTTCGCCACTTCGTACCAGGTTTCAAAGCCCTTTTTCACGCCCTCGTTCGTGGTGACGACGGGCTTGCCGTCTTCAAAAAATTCGCCACCGAGATTCCATACGAAATTCACGAACATGCAGTTTCCTACGTTCACGTCAAAGCCGAGTTGCGTGATCTTGCCGTTTTCCTGCGTAGTTAAAAGTTCGGTGTACGCCATCAGTTCGTCGAACGTTTCGGGAGCGCGTACGTTGCCGTCGGCGTCGAGCAGATCCGAAGGCTTGCCCGAAATCGTCGCGTCCGCTTTCTTCGCGGCTTTTGTAGCCTGCCAATCCGCGTCCGTAGTGGTTTTCAGCGTATTCATAATATCGATATTATAATACAGCACGCGGTTATCCAGCGCATACGGCAAACCGTACAACCCGCCTTCGTATTCCATCGTGGAAAGATCCTGCGGATAAAAACAACTTTTGTTAATCTCGTCGTCGAGATAAGGCGTAATATCCATGGAAACGCCGCCCGAAGCGCGATCGTTCGTATCTTTGATCGTCTGCAGATAAATATCGGGGCCGCTGGAATCCGTCATAGCCGTGGTGATTTTCGTGAAATAATCCCAGAACGAAATCCCCGTATAGTTAATCTTAATCGTGGGATTTTCCGTCTCGAAACGGGAAATGATATCTTTCGTCCACTGATAATTCGCGTCGCCTTCGGGATAGATCGACCAGAAACTGAGCGTAATGTTTCCGTCTTTATCCATATGCGAAGAAGAAGAGCAGGCGGAAAATCCCGCCGCCGTTCCGATCGTAAGCGCACCCGCAAGGGCTATTCCCGCCAATCTTTTCAAACCTTTTTTCATCCTCTTTTTTCCTCCTGAAATCATTATAATATTATAATTCTTTCGTTTTTATTTTAATTTTTCGTCAGCCTTTCACGCTGCCCGCTTTCACGCCTTCAAGGAAAAACCTTTGGCAAAACACGAAAAGCAACAGATTCGGAATCATCGAGATTAAAGATCCCGCCATCAGCAGACCCCATCTTGTGCTTGTCTGCGACTGAAACGCTCTGAGCCCCTGCGCGATCGTCTGCTTCGAGGAACTGTTCACGTAGATCAGCGGCTGCAGATAATCGTTCCAGGAAAAGAGGAACGAGAAGATCGCCACGGTGGCAAGCACGGGCGCGCAGAGCGGCAACATGATTTTCAGCCAGATCGTGGTATGCCTCGCCCCGTCGATCATCGCCGCTTCCGACATTTCTTTCGGAATCGACATAAAAAACTGCTGAATCAGAATAATATTTCCCGCGCCTCCGCCTAAAAACGCAGGCAGAATCAACGGCACCCAGGTATCCACGAATCCCATTTTACTGTACATCTTATAGGTGGGAATCATCAGGATAAAACCGGGCAATATCATCGTGGTGAGCATCACCGTATACACGACGTTCCGCCCGGGCCAGCGCAGTTTTGAAAACGCATACGACACCAAAGACGCGGAAACCACCGTGCCGAGCACCGTGAGCGACGTGACGATCGCGCTGTTTTTGAAATAGCGCATAAACGGGATCGCTTTGAACACTTCGGGATAATTGCTCCACAGCCACTCGTTCGGCACAAGCATATCCCAGAAGCCGTTTGCCAGCCGCATTTCCTCTTCCGATTGCAACGACACCGAAACCATCCAGATCAGAGGAAAGACAAAAAGCAACGACGTAACGATCAGCGCAAGATGAATCAACGTAACGTACGTCACCCTTTTCGCTTTCTTTTTTCTGCGAAGTGCCAACGCTTCCGTATTCGGTTGTAACGTTTCTTCCGTATTCGTCATTTTTCTTCCCCTCCGCGCTGCGAAAACGCGCACAACAAAAACATTTAAAGTTTTTTATTGTTCTGTTTCGCTGTGAAGAATGAGCGGCGAAACAGAACATAAGGCACGTGCCTTAAAAATTTTTATGATTTTCCGGCAGAACGGAAATTGAATCAAGCCGTTCTTAACTTGATAATAGCATTAGTTTTTTCGTTTGTCAATACCCTTTTTTAAATTTCTATCCGTTTTGATCAAATAACTTGATAAACTTGTCTATTTTTGTATTTTTTTGTTCTTTTTTTTAAAAAATATATTGACAAAGCGTATTTTGTCGCTTATAATAATGTTATCAAGTGAAAGAAAAGCATACAAGATAATTTTACAAGTTGCTTTACAAGTTTTGAAAGCGTCTTATTTTCGGAGCAGGCATGGCGAAATTTATTTACGAAGAAATCAAAGAGTATCTGTTGCGGCAGATTCAGGAAAACAAGAGCACCCCGAATTATATTCTCCCCTCGGAAAATCAACTGGCCGTGAAATTTTCCACCACGCGCATCACGGCAAAACGCGCGCTGAACGAATTACAGGAAGAAGGATATATTATCCGCAGACACGGCAAAGGTTCTTTCATCAATCCTTCCGTTTCGGATCTGCCGCACGTACAGCCGAACGAATTCGTGTGTATGCTGCTTCCGAATATAAAAAGTCTGTTTATCTCGAAAATCGTTGCGGGCGCGAAAGAATATTGTTCGCGTTTCGGCTATACGCTGCTTCTGATGATCGAGCCCGAAGATCGGCTGAACAAACTCAATCTCGTTACGGAAATCGTAAAGCGCGGAATCAAGGGCATGCTGGTGTTTCCGAACAGCAAGGTGAACTATAATAAAGATCTGCTGCTGCTTGCGCTGAAAAACTTTCCGATCGTGTTCGTCGATCGCTATATGGAAAGCCTCGACGTAAGTTCCGTTTCCAGCATGCACGAAGAAGCGGGGCGTATGGCGGTGAATCTGCTTCTGGATCGCGGCTGTAAAAATATCGGCTTCATCAGCGTGCCCTCCGCCGCGGGATCGAGCGTACGGGAACGGATTTCCGGCTATGAAAACGCGCATACGGATAACGGCATGCTGATTCACAGGGATTATCTGACGGAAATTTCCAAATACGATCCCGAAATCGACGAAAAAATCTGCGCTTACCTCTCTTCTCACCCCGAATTGGACGGATTGCTTTCTTACGGCGACGTAGTGGGGATACACGTATATAAAGCGGTGAAAACCCTGGGATTGAAAGTACCCGAAAATCTGCAGATTATCTTTCTGGACGACGAATATTCCGCTTATGCGGATATTCTGCCGTTTGCCCCCTCCTGTATCGTACAACAAAGCGAAGAGATCGGCAGAAAAGCAGCCGCATGCCTCGTGAATTATATTACGGGAAAGAGCAAACACGACGAAAAGATTCAATTACACTACGAATTCGTCGAACGGAGTTCCACCGTTTCCGCCGAAAAAAAATCGCGTTGAGGATTTAAATCATGAAGAATCTGAAAAAAATTTACTATTTTGCCTCTACTCACTGGGATCGCGAATGGTATAAAACCGTAGACGAATTTCGTTTCCGCCTCGTGCCCGTAATGCAAAAAATAACGCGCACGCTGGAAAACGACGAAAATTTTAAAATTTTCACCACCGACGGGCAAACGTGTATTCTCGAAGATTATCTCGCCGTTAAAAAAGAGGACGAAGCGAAATTACGCGCTCTGATTCAGAGCGGGCGGCTGAAAATCGGGCCGTGGTATACGATGCCCGACGAATTTCTGCTTTCACACGAAAGCCTTGTTCAGAATCTTCTGAAAGGGCATTATCTCGCCGCGGAATACGGCGCGCCGAAGGCTTTGAAAAACGGATACGTCTGCGATATTTTCGGGCACGTGGCGAACCTGCCGCAAATTTTAAACGGATTCGGGATTCGCAGCGCGTTCATTTCCAGGGGCACGAACGATTGCGATACCCCCTGTTTCTTTCGCTGGCGTTCGCCCGACGGAAGCGAAGCGCTCACGTTCAAAGCGCCCGAAACGTGCGGATACGGTTCGTTCTTTTACGACGTGCTTTCGGAGTATTACCCCGATTATGCGGCGCACGAAGATGAAATTTTCGCCGCTGCCGTACGATACGTCGAACGCGAACGCACGCGCACCGATCTGCCGTACGTAATTCTTGCCGACGGCATGGATCACGAAACGATTCACGAATTCATGCCCGCTCTTTTAACGCGGCTTTCGGCGCATTTTTCCTGCCCCGCGGTGCAACTTCCTCTCGACGAAGTTTTTGCCGAAATAGAGGCGAAAAAAGAAGAAACACCCGTAATTACGGGAGAGTTGGCGGCATTATGCAAAGAAAACGTAATGCACAACAAACTGATTCCGCACACGCTTTCTTCGAGATACGATCTGAAACGGGCAAACGACGATTGTCAGGCGATACTGGAAAAATACGCCATGCCGATCGCCGCAATGCGCGCCGCCCGCGAGGAAGAAATCGATTACGGATTCATCGATTATGCCTACACGCTGCTTCTTCAGAATCACGCGCACGACAGTATCTGCGGCTGTTCGATCGACGCCGTACACGGCGAAATGCTGACGCGCTTTGAAAAATGTCGCCGTACGGCGCTCGCCTATTCCGATACTTATTTTGCCGAAGAATATGCGAAAAATTACAAAAAAGACGGAAAAACTTATCTGGAAATTTATAACCCGCTCCCCGTGGAACGGGAAGAAACACTCACCGCGACGATTCGTTTCGACGCGGATTTTCCCGTACGGGAATTGCCGTATATCAAATATGAACAACGCAATTCTTTCCGCATTTTCGACGAGAACGGCAGAGAAATACATTACACGCTGCTTTCCGCCGCGCGCGGCGTAAAGGCTTTGGACCGCCCCGCGGGCAACGCGCAGACAAGCGACGTACATGTGGTGTCGTTTGCCGCGAAATTACTGCCGTGCGCGTACACCGTTTTTGAAATACGCCCCTACGAGCGTCCCTGCCGCTATACCGAACGGCTTTCCGATTCCCCCGTTTCCTGCCGGAACGAAAAAATCGCGTTTTCGGTGAATCCGGACGGCACCGTTAGAATCACCGATAATGAAACGGGCATTACCTACGATCGGCTTCATTCATTCACCGATTGCGGAGAAATCGGCGACGGCTGGTTTCACATCCGCCCCGTTGCAGACGAATTATATTCTTCGGAAGGGTGCGAAGTAAGCGTTTGCAAAAAAGACGACGGCGTGGCGGCATGCTCTTTCCTCGTCGTTTATCGTTTCAGAATCCCCGAATATGCGGAAAAAGTCAACGAATTCTGCCGCAGAAGCGGAGAAACGATTCTAAAAATCGAAAGCACGTTCACCGTGGAAAAGCATAGTAAAATCGTAAAAGTGCACACCGTCGTCCGCAACCATGCCCGCGATCACAAATTATGTCTGCGCCTGCTCGTGGATTGCACGGATTCGTATTTCGCGGATCAATGCGGAACGATTCTGAAACGGGAAACGGGCATCGATCCCGAGAGTTGGAACTGGAAGGAAAGCGATATTCCCGAACGACAGTTCACTTCCATGGTATTCACCCGCAACGAAAGCGGGAAAAAAGGCGGATTGCTTTTCGTATCAAAAGGCGGATTGCACGAAACGGCAAATTGCGGCGGAGCGAACCCCGCGCTGAATATCACCCTGTTCCGTTCTTTCTCGAAAACGGTGGGCACGAACGGCGAAAAAGACGGACTGTTGCAAGGCGATCTCGTATTCGATTACGCGATCGCTCCCGTTGCGGAAGAAACGGACGCGGAACTGATACGAATCAAAGAAAACTTCGTTCACGATGTAAAATCGTTCACCGTACGCGGCGAAAATCTCAAAAATTCCGAGCCGTTTATGGAATTTTTATCGGCAAATTGCGTTTACGATACGGCAACGCCGGAAAAAGACGAACGCGGAACAATCGTTCCGAACGGAATCATCGTACGCGCGTCGAATTATTCCGAAGAACGTTCGGCGGGAGAAATACGTTTCTGCCGCGAGCCGAAAGAAGCATATTTGTGCGATTACCTCGGCAATAAAACGGGCGAAGCGCAATTGCGCGGCAATAGCGTGCTGTTCGTTGCCGCTCCCTACGCTTACGTAAACGTAAAAATACGTTTCTGACGAATTTTTACGCTATCAAGGCATCGGAATTTACGTTTTTTTATTTATCGATCATACTTCCTCTCCTTTTTACATAAAAAACGACGGCGGCATTTTTTTTGCCGTCGCCGTTTTTTTATATGGTTGCCGTTTTTTATACGATTTTCCGCGTTGCCGCTATGGGATTTTTCGTTTGCCGTCGGCTTGCGCCGAAGTTGCCCGTAAGTTCGCCTCCGCCGCGATGATCCCGGTTACTTATCAAATGCAAGGGCTGCCGCGCCGTAAATACCGGCGTCGTTGCCAAGGCTCGCCACAACTATCTCAACAGGAGCGAATTTCGTTCCACCGTAAATCTGACGGTTTACTTTGCGTTTAAGTGGCGTTAAAAATACGTCGCCGGCGGCGCAGATTCCTCCGCCTAACACGATTGCTTGCGGGTGAAAAGCATTGATTACGTTCGTTACGCCCGCCGCAAGATATTCCGTGTATTTCTTCACGACTTTTTCCGCCGTTTTATCGCCTTCGCGCAGTGCGTCGAACACGATTTTTCCGTTTATGTTCTCTTTGTTTCCGTTCGCAAGTTTCCAGAGCAGACTTTCTTTATCACCGTCCATAGCCTTTTGCGCCTGACGTATCAAAGCCGTTGCCGAAGCATAGGCTTCGAGGCAACCTTTTCTTCCGCAAGTGCATTTTTCTCCGCCGATTTTAATCACTTCGTGTCCGAGTTCCACTCCCGCGCCGAGATTGCCTTCAAACAGTTTTCCGTTGAAAACGATTCCGCTGCCCACGCCCGTGCCGAGCGTAAGCATTACCAGCGATTTATATTTCTTTCCCGCGCCGAAATGATATTCGCCGAGAGCAGCCGCGTTAGCGTCGTTCGTAACGTAAACGGGCAAATTCAATTCTTCTTTCAGCGTTTTTATAAGCGCAACATTCTTCCAAGCGAGATTGTTACTGTAAACAACGTTGCCCTTTTCGGTATCAATAAGTCCGGGGCAACCTACACCAACACCTTCGAGCGTTAATCCCGTTTCTTTCTGCAAATCTTTAACGAGATTCGCCATATCGAGAAGAATTTCTTTGGCTTCCACGCCCTTTCTAGTCGGGCATTTCTTAATCGCAACGATTTTACCGTTTTCGTCTACGATTCCGCATTTGATGCCCGTGCCGCCAAGGTCTATTCCCGCATAATATTTCAGCGTATTTTCGGTAGTCAAAATCGCCGTGGCGTTTCCGTTTATTGTAAAATCTTCGCCACAGGGAATAAAGAAACTGTCGCCTGAAACGAATTTTTCGCCGTTTATTTCGCCGCTACCCGACACAAAATCGATTGCCGTAAACGTTCCATCGTTCTTTTCCGCGTATTTCCCGTTGAGTTTCAATTCACGGGTTCTGAAATATTTGCAAGCCGTAAGGTGGCGTATTTCGCCGTTATTGCCGCTTAATTTTTCATATTCACCGCCGTTTGTTTCGTCTTTGAACGCTTTGAAATTGATTACGTCCACAGCCTTTTCGACGTGTAACGGACGAAGTTTTCCGTCCGCGCCGCGGCGGTTGTAATCGTAAACTCGATAGGTAACGTTACTGTTCTGCTGAATTTCGCAGATCACGCACCCCGCGCCTATGGCGTGCACCGTTCCCGCTTTTATAAGGTAGCAGTCGCCCGCCTTTACGGGAATGAAATTCAGCAGTTCTTCCACCGTGCCGTCTTTGACTTTTGCAAGGAATTCTTCTTTATCCGTATCGCGTTTGAAACCGCAATAAATACCCGCGCCGTCGTCCGCGGAAATGATATACCACATTTCGGTTTTGCCGTTGTCGTGTTCGTATTTTTGGGCGTATTCGTCGTTCGGGTGAACCTGCACGGAAAGTTTTTTCGCCGCGTCGATATATTTAATCAATACGGGAAATTCGCCGCCGTTTACGTCCACGGCGTTCTTGTTTTCTTTCAGATATTCGGCAAAAGTTTTGTCCGTTCCCGAAATCGTGCTTTCGCCGTCTTTATGTACGGATACCTCCCAACTTTCGGCAATAATGCCGTCTTTTTTTCTGCCGAAAAGCGATTTCAACTTTTCGCCGCCCCAAAGATAATCTTTCAATACGGGTTGTAATTTTATCATTTTTTTCTCCTTCCGCGCCTGCATACGCTGATTGCGGTATACGTTGCGCTGCGTTTTATCAAGTATTTTTTCTCTTTCGCGGCAGATTATGTTTTATCTCTTTCCGCCGCCCGTTTTTCTTCCGCCTTTTTATAATCGCACAGGTGCGCAAGCGTGCAATGTTCGCAATCGGGCTTCCTCGAATGGCAGATCTTCCTGCCGTGCCAGATCAGATAATGATGACATTTCGACCATAAATCTTCGTCGATCGCCTTTTTCAATCCCTCTTCCACTTGTTCGGGTGTTTTCCCTTTGGCCAGCCCCAGCCGATTGGATACGCGGAACACGTGCGTATCTACGGCGATCGCGTTACCGCCGAACGCCACGGCATACACGACGTTCGCCGTTTTTCTCCCCACGCCGGCAAGCGTGGTGAGTTCTTCAAACGTTTCGGGAACTTTCCCCGAATAACGCGTTAAAATGTCGCTTGTCGCCGAAAGAATATGCGCGGCTTTCGCGTGATAAAATCCGCACGAATAAATATATCGTTCCAGTTCTTCCTGCGAAAGAGCGATCATTTTTTCGGGCGTATCGTATTTTTCAAACAATTTCGCCGTCACTTTGTTCACCCGCTCGTCGGTGCATTGAGCCGATAAGATCACGGCGATCAGCAGTTCGTACGGCGTGGCGAATTTCAACGCGGGCTTCGCGTCGGGATAAGCCTCGGCAAGAAGCGACACCGCTTGTTTTTTCTCTTGTTTCGTCATAATTAAATTATACCACGCGAATCAGAAATTTGCAACGTTTTTACGTTCTTTCTCTATCCTTTCTTTATTTTTACGGCAGACCTTACGCAAATCCTGCGGTACGCCGGCAAAATTCCGGCAAAAAAATCACGGAACGTATCGCCGCATAAACGACGAAGGCCCCGTGAAAAAGAAACGAAAACAGGAGATTTTCCTCCCCCGTTTTTTGAAACGCGTTCACGCCTTCCGAAAAGCACGGAATTGTTACGCGAAGCGCGCTGTAACATTGCGCGAAAGAAAAGTTTACCCTTTCCGCCCGTACACATTTTGCGGCAACGATTACGGCAAAACGCCCGCGTTTTCGTTGAAAGCGGAATACGGATTTTCGGCCACGGAATTTTTCGGATCGTCACCCGAAAAAACCTCTGAACGAATCGTAGCCGTACATCGATAAAATCGTTCTCGCCTTTGAATAATCGCGCGAAGAAAATTTCACGCAAAGTCCGCACCCTATCCCCGCCTCTTTCGGCGCGGGAACAACGCTTACGCGCACGCCCGAAGCGGAAAGCCTCGAAGCGAACGACAAAGCCTGCGAGCGCGAACGGAACACCGCACACGTCGTCATTAGTCACACCTACCTTAAACCGGCCCGCGGCCGAAAATACCCCCGATTACCGCGGCCCGAATTTTTTCCGCTTCCGACGGATCCGAAACGCTTTTCATCTGCGGAGGTTTTGCCCCGCTTTTATTTTGCATACCCGAAGATCCGACGGAATACTATATAATATGATTTTCAGGAAAGGTGAGGTGATTCCATGATTTATTTCGATAACGCCGCCACGGGCGGAGAAAAGCCCGCCCCCGTCGTCACGGCCGTCGCCGCCGCGCTCCGCGTATGCGCGAACCCGGGAAGAAGCGGGCACGCGCTTTCCGTCGCCTGCGCGAAAAACGTTCTGAGAACTCGCGAAACGCTTGCCGGATTGTTCGACGCGCCCGATCCCGAACGGGTGATTTTTACGCAGAACTGCACGGAGGCGCTGAATATTTTTATTTTCGGCACGTTGAAACGCGGCGATCACGTAATTACCACGCCGCTCGAACACAATTCCGTACTGCGCCCCCTCGAACGGCTGAAAACGCAGGGAATTATCGATTACGACGTATGCCCTATCGAAAACGGAAACGTCACGCCGGAAGGAATCGCTTCGCTCGTACGCGAAAACACCGCGCTCGTTATCGTGACGGCGGCGTCGAACGTGACGGGAAAAATGCCGCCCCTTGCCGAAATAAGAAAAGCCCTGCCCGAACGGATTCTCTTCCTCTGCGACGGCGCGCAGGGCGCGGGGCACATTCCCCTTTCCATGGAAAAATACGGACTCGACGGCTTGTGTATCGCAGGGCATAAAGGGCTTTTTGCCATGCAGGGAAGCGGCGTGCTGCTCTTTTCAAAACGTGTTAATCCCGCGCCTCTTTGCTACGGCGGCACGGGCAGCGAAAGTTTTTCCCTTTCCATGCCCGATTTTTATCCCGACGCGCTGGAAGCGGGAACGCTGTCCTACCCTGCGATCGTTTCGCTTCTGGAAGGCGCGAGATACTACCGCAGGCACGAAACGGAAATCACCGCCGCCACGCTTTCCCTCACCGCCCGATTTTTAGACGGACTATCCGCGTTGAAAAACGAAGGATTTACGGCGTATTCGTCGCCGAATCCCTGCGGCGTAGTTTCTTTTTCGCTTGACGGCGTGCAATCCGAAGAGGTTTCCGCGCTGCTTTCCGAACGCTACGGCTTCGCCGTGCGCGGCGGATTACATTGCGCACCGCTGATTCACCGTGCTCTCGGCACGCAGGAAAACGGATTGGTGCGGGTGAGTTTTTCGCATTTCAACAAAAAATGGCAGGTGGATCGGCTGCTCACTTCTTTGCGAGATCTTGCCGAAGCGAAACGCCGTCGCTGACACTTTTCGCCTTTTTTCCGCGCTTTTCCGAGCGCGTTTTTTGCCGCATTTCCGCACTTTTACTTTCGGCTGCCGGCAACGCCCCGTTTTCTAAATCCGCTTGATCTGTTCGATAATCTGCGAAAGTTTTTTTCTTTGCACGAAATTCAGCATAGGCGAAAACTGCCTGTAAAAGGCGTCTATTTCTTCGTTCGTAAGCGTTCCGTCCCGCTTTCCTTTTTCTGCCGAGGAAATAATATCCGCCAGAACGTTTTTATTGCTTTGCCCGCGATATGCGGCGGCGATCTGCTTTGTGAGCCGTTCGGCGGTAATCTTTACGTCGTCTCCCGTTTCGTTCGCGTTTTTTTGCGGGAAAGTTTCGCCCTTACCCCCGCCGTTTTTTCCGTTGTGAGTACCGTTTTCGGTTACGTAGCCGCGAAAACTTTTCATTTCCTGTTTCCTCCGCATGAAAGATGATATACGGGCAGAATTTTCCGCCCGAATATATCTTATGCACTTTCACGCGGCGGCGGTGTGCGGCGTATAATGAAAGTATGGACGCTTTAACTTTACTTCTTTTGTATCTCGTAACGCAAAACCCGGATTTTCAATGCAAACTCGCCCCGTTCGCGGATAAACTGAAAGAATCGGAAGACATGCTGAAATTTTTAAATTCGCTTTCCGCCTTTCCCTGCGCGCCAAACGCAAAGCCATGCGAGGGAACGGAAAAGCCGTGCAACGATCCGTGCGACTGCGATCCGCCGTGCGGCGATCGCAATCCCACGGGCTCTACGGGAAGCACGGGCGGAACTGGCGGCGTGAACACGGGAAGCACAAGTACGGGCTCGCAGCCGCCTTATACGGGTACGACAAAGAAAAACGGACCCTCCGAAGGAAAGTCCGATACATATCGAGCCGACGATTTTTCGCCCCTTCGCAGCGTAGGCGGCGAATGGCTGGAAAAATACGTTACGAAATATTTTGCAGGAAAAAAATAAACGCAGGCGGATGTTTCTTCCGTCAAACCGTTTTTTTCCGACTTTGCGTCGCGCCGCCGCCTTTTCCGACCTCACACTACGGAAAAGCCGCCGTTCACGGGAACGTCTGCCCCCGTGACATATTCGCAATCGATCAGGGAAAGCACCGCTTTTGCCACGT
This sequence comes from uncultured Christensenella sp., assembly GCA_905203015.1. Classification (GTDB taxonomy): domain Bacteria; phylum Bacillota; class Clostridia; order Christensenellales; family Borkfalkiaceae; genus Scatosoma. The sequence continues at coordinate 302,979 of CAJKUC010000002.1, forward strand.
CGTCGCCCGCGCCGAGCCTGCCGAGGGGAATTTCTTCCTTTAACGCGGCGATTTCTTCCGCCGAAAAACGGGCGTTCATCGCCGTATCGATCACCCCGGGAGAGACGGAATTCACGCGGATTCCCGAATACCCGAGTTCTTTCGCCAACGCTTTCGTAAGGGCAAGCAACGCGCCTTTCGTGGCGGAATACGCGCTTTCGCAACTTCCGCCCACTTCGCCCCACACGGAAGAAACGTTGATGATCGATCCGCTTTTTTGAGAAATCATCTTTTTTGCGGCTTCCCGCGCACATAAAAACGCGCCGCGCACGTTCACCGCATACAGATCGTCGAATTGCTCGGCGGTGGTATCCTGCAATTGCGCCACCACGGAAATCCCCGCGTTGTTCACCAGCACGTCCACCCGTTTGAGCACGGAAAAGAACGCCGTGATTTCCTCTTCGCTTCGCACATCCGCCCGCACGCAGATCAAGCCTTCTTTCTGCGCCTGCGCCGCGGATTTTTCGTCGCGCGAATACAGTGCGTAAACGGTGTAACCGCGCTCTTTCAATGCCATGGCCACGGCTTTCCCTATTCCGCGCACGCCGCCCGTTACGACGGCGATCTTTTTTTGCCTTGTTTCTTCGTTTTCGCCGTTCATCGCCGATCACCCCAAAAACACGAATTTTCCGTTTCTGTAATCCACCGTCACCCGCGTGCCTGCGGATACGTTGCCGAGCAGAATTTCTTCCGAAAGCCGATCCTCTATTTTCCGTTGCACCACGCGTTTCAATTCCCGCGCGCCGAGTTCGGGCTCATACCCCTCTTCCGCGAGTTCTTTTTTCGCCTCCGCCGTAACGCTGAGCACGATTCCGCGCTGTTCCAAAAGGCGCGTAGCCAAAGAATCCAGAAGTTTTCCGCCGATCCGTTCCACGTCGGAAAGAGATAATCGGTGGAAAACGATCACGTCGTCGAGACGATTTAAAAATTCGGGACGGAAACGTTCTTTCAAGGCGGCGGTGATGCGTTCTTTCATCGCTTCGTACGATTTTCTTTCCGCCTCGCTTTCGTCCATCGGGGAGAAGCCGCCCGCGCCCGACGAAGCCGACATATACGACGAATTTCTCGCCGCCGCGCCCTTTCCCGCGTAATCGAGCCCGCTGCCGAATCCCAGCGTTCCCGCTTTCACGATCGCGGGATCGTCCGCCGCGCCTACGTTGCTCGTTAAAATAATCACGGCGTTTTTGAAACTCACCGTCCGTCCCTTATTATCCGTCAGTCTGCCGTCGTCTAAAAGTTGCAGCAGAAGATTGAATACGTCGGGGTGTGCCTTTTCGATTTCGTCGAACAGCACCACGCAATAGGGCTTCGTACGCACCTTTTCCGTAAGTTGCCCCGTCTGCAGATCGTCGTACCCCACATACCCGGGCGCCGCCCCGATCAGTTTGGAAACGGAGGATTTTTCCATATATTCGCTCATATCCAGACGAATCATCTGCTCTTCCGAGCCGAAAAGGGTTTCCGCGAGAGCCTTGCAAAGATCGGTTTTCCCCACGCCCGTAGGGCCGACGAAGATAAACGAACCGATCGGGCGGGATGGATCTTTCAGCCCCGCGCGCGCACGGCGGATCGCCCGTGCCACGGCGGAAACGGCTTCGTTCTGCCCCACGATTCTCTTATGCAGATCCTCTTCCAGCCGAAGCAGTTTTTCCCCTTCCGCCTGCGTGATTTTCGTAAGCGGAATCTTCGTTTTCGCGCTGATGATCGCGGCGATCTGTTCACTGCCCAGAACGTATCTGCCGTCCGCGCCCATTTTCATCTCGCTCACGCGCCGTTCGTTTTCGATTTTTTCTTCGATCTCTCGCTTTTCTTTCAAAGCGGCGGTCGCGCGGGCGAAATCGCCGCGCGCCTCGAATAATTTACGCTCTTTTTCTTTCTCGTCCGCCTGTTTTTGCAACGCCGCGGTCTCTTCGCCTCCGCCGTGCACGATCCTCGCGCGCGAAGCCGCTTCGTCGATAAGATCGATCGCCTTATCGGGCAGATACCGATCCGTAATGTAACGCATGGATAACGTCACCGCGCTTTCGATCGCTTCATCCGAAATACGGAGCCCGTGGTGTTTTTCGTAACGCGGGCGCAGACCTTTCAGAATTTCTATCGCCGCGTCTTTGCTCGGCTCTTCCACCATGATGGGGGTGAACCGGCGTTCCAATGCGCCGTCTTTTTCGATATATTTTCTGTATTCTTCGATCGTGGTAGCGCCTACGATCTGCATTTCGCCGCGCGCAAGGAGCGGCTTTAAAATATTCGCCGCGTCCATCGTGTTATCCGAAGACGCGCCCGCGCCCACCAGCGTATGAATCTCGTCGATAAATAAAAGCACGTCGCCGTCTTCCGTTACCGCCTGCATCAGATCTTTCAGCCGTTCTTCAAATTCTCCGCGGTATTTCGCGCCCGCCAGCATCCCCGCGAGATCTACGGAAAACACCTTTTTATTATACAGTTGTTCCGGTACGTCGCCCGCCGCGATCAACTGCGCCAGACCCTCCGCTATCGCGCTTTTTCCTACGCCCGGTTCGCCGATCAGCACGGGATTGTTTTTCGATCTGCGGCAGAGCACCTGCACCATTTTTTCGATTTCTTTCTCTCTGCCGATCACGGGATCGAGTTTGCCTTTTTTCGCGCGTTCCGTAAGATCGATGCCGAATCGCATAAGTTTTTCGTCGGCAAAAATCTGATCGCCGTTTTTTTCTTTCGGCGCGGTATTTCCGGCGGCGCGCGAAGCCCGCTTTTCTCTTTCTTCCGCGCGGGCGGAATTCGTATTTTCGCTTTCTTCTTCCGCTCTTGCGCTATCGATTTTCCCGAAATTCGGATAATTCGTTTCGGCAACGTTTTCGACGGAAGAGGATACGGGCGTGCCCGCGGAAGAATTTCCCGCCGCCCGTGTCGCAGCCAGCGCGCGGAGCGTTTCCGTTACCCTGCGTTTCATTTCCGCGACGTCGACGCCGAGAGACCGCAAAATTTTCACGGCGAAACAATTTTCTTTTTCCAGAACGGCAAGCAGAAAATGCGCCGTACCCGCTTTTTCTCCCGAGCGGGAAGCAAGATCGGCAGCCCGAAGGAACATTTCTTTCGTACGCGGCGTAAAGCCTTGCGCGGAAATATTTTTATCGAGATGGCGCAAAAACAGATCGGAATAATCCGCAAAACGTATTTTTTCCGTCAATATGCGATACGCCACGCAATCGGGCATGGATAAAAAAGCATAGATCAGATGCTCGCTGCCCACGTACGACACGCCGCTTTTTGCGGATACGTCCGTTGCGATTTTCATCGCTTTGTTTAAATTTTCCGTAAATTTCATTCTGAAATCCATAACACCACCCGATTGCTTTCCGCCTCGTTTTTCCTTTTCTCCCGCAAGACGTTCCGAAATTTTTCTTCCGCGCCTTTCTCTCTCTTTGCGCAGACGTCCTCTTTTATTCTTATGCCGTGAAAACGCAAAAACGTGCCCGATCGTTTTGCCGCACGTTCCGCCCGCGTACGCACGCGCGCGTATGATTACATATCGTTTTTTCGTGCTTTCCCGATCTTTTCCGTTCGGCTAACAGGTTCTTTTCACGAGATCCGGAAGCACTTTCCCCACGATTTCGGCGCGTTTGATATTACAATTTTCCTCGCCGCCCGTCACGCGGTTTCCCCGACGGAAGGAAAGCGGGCGCATATTATACAGAAAATTGATAAACGCCACGATATCTTTCGTCTCGAAATAATCGAGCGCGACGCCGAGACGAACGTCGTCGATCAGCCTCGAAAATTCCTCCCACGGCAACACCGCGCAATTCAAAAGAGTGCCGTACGAACGCAGACATTTATCTTTCAGCCTTACGCCGCCCTCTTTTTTCATCCGCTCGCGATGCCTGAATTCCAGTTCCGTCAACGATAAAGCCACTTCCTCCATATGCGCCAGCACGTCGCTTTCGCTTACGCCCAGCGTGCGCTCGTTGCTCACCTGATACGAATACCCTTCCGCGCTCGATCCCTCGCCGAAAAAGCCGCGCACCGTCAGTCCGTTTTTTTTCAGATTCGGCAGAATTTCCCGAATCACGCCGTCTTTTGAAAGCCCCGGCAAAAACATCATCACGGAAGCGCGCAGCCCCGTGCCGAGATTGCTCGGACAAGCCGTAAGATAGCCCAACTTTCCGTCGAACGCAAACGGCAATTCGGCGGATAACGCGTCATCTACCCCCGAAAGCCGATCGTATGCCTTATACAGATCGTACCCCTTTACGATATACTGTTCGCGCAGGTGATCTTCTTCGTTCACCATCACGGAGATCTCGTCTTCCCGCAGGGCGTTCTCGTCGCAGTACACAAACGCCGCGCCCGTCTTTTTCCCCGCCAGCGCGGGCGAAATCAGATGTTTTTCCACCAACAGTTCCGCTTCGTCGCGCGAAATCTTTCCGATATCGTATTCTTTGAAAGTATCCAGTTTTTTCAGCGCCGCCCGCACTGCCGCAACGATCTCTTCCGCCTTATACGGAGAGAGCATATGCGGAAAAAAATAGCCCCGTAAATTCCTCGCCAGCCGTATTCTCGTGGACGTCACCGTCTTTTGCAGATATTCGGGCATATCACGCGCCTCCCTTGCCGAACGAGGCATATTTATCTTTCTTCCCGCCGCCCGCCGAGCCCGCACGCGCAGACTGATCCGACGGCGATTTCCCCGCATGCGGTTCGTCTCCCTGCATGGCATATATGCTCTTTTTTACGGCGGGAAACAGATAGCGATAACATTCGGGGCAGCCGAACAAGCCCGTTTTATAATAAGTTTCGACGGTCGTTCCGCAAAACGGACAACGTATGCCCCGCGAGCCGAAAGTTTTCCCTTCCGCGTTTCGCGTTTCGTTTGCCCCCGCTTGGTTTTTAACGCGGACGTTCTGCTCTGAAATTTTCGTTTTATCGCCCGAGATCATAAATCGCCCGTCCCGAAAATCAACCGATGTTTCCTATCAACCGATATTTTCTTTCTTCTCTTCCGCCGTTTTCGCCGCAATATCGTTTTTCTCTTTTACTTTTTTCTTCCCGCCCGATTTTCCGCTTCGGACTTTTCTGAGGCACAGCCATAAAATATTCGCCACCTGCAAGGGAATCCCGATCAGGAAGATAAACCATAATTGCCCCGTTGCCGTTCCGTTCTTTTTCGATACCACGTAGGAAGTGAGAAACGTGCAGACGATCGCCCCCCAGATCAGCACGGTAATCGCCACGAAATTCGTCGTGCGTTGCCTGAATGTGGCGGAAAGCACGATAATCAGCACCGCATTCACGGGCACGGCATACACAAACACCAGCCACCACGCGGCGTCTACGTGCGTAAGAAGCGTAAACGCAAGAAACACCGCCGTGGCGATAAACCAGATGAGTACGCTGGATAAAAGCATCACCATCACGCGGGTAAACGTATTCGACGCGCGTTTTTTAGCGCTTTCGCCCACAAGATCGTCGATCGATACACCGAACAAATCGGCAAGTTGCATCAGAACGTATACGTCCGGCACGCCGTTGCCCGATTCCCATTTGGAAACGGACTTATCGGAATAATTTATTTTTTGCGCCAGTTCGGCTTGCGTAAAATTCGCGGCGCGACGATACGACGCGATATTCCTGCCGATACGCTTGTTTACGATCTCTTCGTTTTCCATACCGTTATCATAGCATTTTTTTGTCTTTTCGTCAAGTGACTTTCGGTCGTTTTTCGCCGAAAAACGGCTTGCTTGCGTTCTTTTCTACCGTCGGTAGAGAATTTTTTCCTTTTTTTCTCGCGCCGCGAGATTTTTCGCCCGTTCTCTACCGTTGTTTTATTCTTCTCTACCGCCGAAAAACAGTGTGGAAAGGAATAAAAAATATCCGTTTTTTCGCGCCGATAAAAAAAGGCCTCCCGTATCGAACCGGAAGATCCTTTTTTATGCGCCGGACAGCGGCACAATTATCCTATCTTTTACGGAAACGTATCCGTTTGTATGCAAACGAGCGAAAATACAAGCGCGACAATGAAGTGCGCCGCTTTTTCACGGACAAGTTCTTACGTAACCCCCACTTATTTCCTCGCGGCGTTCGTCAAAAACAAGCAATTCGCGAAGCGCGCGGCTTCCGCGAACGGAGCGTACAACACCGTACGCGACGGAGCGAAAACGCAAGCGCGACAACAAAGTGCGCCGCTTTTTCACGGACAAGTTCTTACGTAACCCCCACTTATTTCCTCGCGGCGTTCGTCAAAAACAAGCAATTCGCGAAGCGCGCGGCTTCCGCGAACGGAGCGTACAACACCGTACGCGACGGAGCGAAAACGCAAGCGCGACAACAAAGTGCGCCGCTTTTTCACGGACGCCGCATCAATAGGCGCGCGCAAAAATCACCATATGCTTCGCCGCGCCGCCGCACACCGCGCATTTTTTCGCCGTTTCGCCTTCGGCGTAAACGCGGGCGGTAGCCGCCGTCTGTTCTTTGATTTTATCTTCGCACGCGCGTGCGCCGCACCATCCCGCTTTCACGAAATTTCCGTTTTCCACGGCGGAAAGGATTCCCGCCATATCGTCGGCATACACGATGCGTTTATCTCTGCGTTCGCGCGCGGCTTCCAGCATATGTTTCTGCACGGAATCAAGCAGATCTTTCACTACGTTTTCCGCGTTTTCCAGAGCGTATTCCGCCTTTTCGTGCGTATCGCGCCGCACGCAGATCATCTTTCCCGCCTCGATATCGCGAGGGCCGAGTTCCAATCGTACGGGCACGCCTTTCATTTCCCATTCGTTGAATTTCCAGCCGGGAGAATTATCCGAATCGTCCAGTTTCACGCGCACGCCCGCCTCTTCCAGCCGTTGGCAAAGCGCGCGACACCGATCGAGCACACCCTCTTTATGCATGGCGATGGGCACGATCACACACTGAATCGGCGCGACTACGGGCGGAAGCACAAGTCCTCTTTCGTCGCCGTGCGTCATGATGATTCCGCCGATCAGGCGTGTAGAAACGCCCCACGACGTGGTGTATGCGCTCTTCTGCACACCGTCGGCATCGAGAAATTTGATATTGAACGCGTTCGCGAAATTCTGCCCGAGGTAGTGCGACGTACCCGCCTGCAAACTCTTGCCGTCGTGCATCATGGCTTCCATGCCGTACGTAGCCACCGCGCCCGCGAATTTTTCCTTCTCCGTCTTTTTACCCGTGATCACGGGGATAGCAAGGCAATTTTCCGCAAATTCTTTATACACGCCGAGCATGCGCATCGTCATTTCTTCCGCTTCTTCGGCGGTGGCGTGCGCGGTGTGCCCTTCCTGCCATAAAAATTCGCTGGTGCGAAGGAAGGGGCGCGTCGTTTTTTCCCAGCGCATAACGTTACACCACTGATTGATTTTCAGCGGCAGATCGCGATACGACTGTATCCATTTGGAATACATGTTGCCGATGATCGTTTCCGACGTAGGACGGATCACGAGCGGTTCGGCAAGCGTTTCGCCGCCGCCCACCGTCACCACGGCCACTTCGGGCGCAAACCCCTCTACGTGCTCCGCCTCTTTCGTGAAGAAACTCATGGGAATCAGCAAGGGGAAATAAGCGTTCTCCACGCCCTGCGCTTTAAAACGCTTATCCATTTCGCGCCGGATGTTTTCCCAGATCGCGTAGGCGTAAGGGCGGATCACCATCGTCCCTTTCACGGGGCCGTAATCCACCATTTTCGTTTTCAGCACCACGTCGGTGTACCACTGCGGAAAATCCTTTTCTATGTCGGCGATCTGACCGACGAATTGCGTATCTTTTGCCATAAATTCAAAATACCTCTTTTCGGTTTTCTTTGCTTTTTCGTTATTTTTTTAAGGCGCGCGTTCTTTATGCAACGTTTTTGCTTCCGGACACGGCGCGCCTCTTTGCGCAAAATCTATTATAGCGCATTTTTTCTTATTTTTCAACCGTTTTCACGCGCTTTTCCGCAGGTTTTCCGTCCTGTTGTTTCCGCCGCGCGCTTATTGCGGCTTTATATTATCCCAAACGCGGAAAAAGCGGAAAGAATTTCTTCGTCGCCCGCGTAATTTTCGCTTACGCTCTTCGTGCCGTCTTCCGTAGTGATTCCCCTGCCGTGGATACAATTACCCGATAGCGGCCAGCAGATCTTCGCCGTAGTGAGTTTGATCGCTTCGCTCGTCCACGGATAGCGCGAACGCGTTGTCTGCATAATTCCCTTGCCGAACGTCTTTGCCACGCCCGCGCGATAAGAAAGGCAGATATTTTCGTAATCCGTCGCTCCGTAATCTTTCATACAGCCGATCAGACACTCCGACGCGGAAGCGGATCCCGAGTCGGCAAGCACGTATGCCTTACTGTCAGCCCCGAAATAATCTTCGTAACGATTCGCCGCCGCTTTGAATTCCCGCACGTCTCCGTTTTTATATACGGCTTTCGCCACGACGGGGCGTTTTTCGTTTGTCCCCTTACAGAAATACGAGGCAATCGAGCATAAAATCTCCATATCCCCGCCGCCGTTTTCGCGCAGATCGAGAATCAGCCGCTTCTTTCCGTCCGCTTTGAAACGCTTCATCGCTTCGTCGAATTCTTTCGCCGCGTTGCCGTTAAACTGCGTTAAACGAATATATGCCGTATCCTCGGGAAGCGCGGAAATCGCGCGCCCTTTTTCCGTTTCTTCCGCGTTTTTTCCAAGGTAGACGTACGCCGAAGACGAAGAACGATAAAATACGTAGTTTTCCGTAAATTCGCTCTTATACACCTCCGTAATCCGCGCGTCATCCGCGCCGTACGGATAGCGCAATTCTTTCACGAAAAACTTTTCCCCTGCGGAAAGCGGAGAAAGAAATTCAGAAAAATCGGCAAATTTTTCACTTTCCGTCAATTCGTTTTCGTTTTTTCCGAACGCCACGATACGGCTGCCCGCTTCGATCCCCGCCTCTTCCGCGGGCGATCCGCCCGCCACGCGCACCACCAGCATGCGATCGTTACCGTTTTCGTCTTTGCTCGAAAAATACAAGCCGAGACCGCTGTACGAGCCCGCCGATTTTTTCTGCGCCGCCGCGTATTCCTCTTCCGTCATATATCCCGAATAATCGTCGAGCAGGGAATTGACGCCGAAAAATACGGCGTCGAAAAATTCTTCGTCGCTGATATCCGTATAATAATCGCTCTGAATCCGTTTTTTCGCCCAGAGCAGAGAATCTATGCCGTCGGGCAAGGTGGCTTTATGCACGAAAAATCCGCCGAAAAACGCGCCCGTCAACGCGATCGTTGCGGCAAGCACGCGGGAGACGTTTTTCACGCTTTTCTTTTTATGAAAGCGTGCCTCTTTTCCTCTATCTTCGTTTGCTTCGTTTTCGCCTGTCTCCTTTCCGTCTTCGATTTTTTCTTCTTCGCTCATACACACTCCTCCTTTCCGCCGTTATTTTTTTAAAAGTTTGTATAAAACGGTGAGGATACGGAACGTCACCGCGTCGGGAAACAGGCGGATATTCAGCCCCGTGGCTTTCTCGATTTTATCCAATCGGTATAAAAGCGTGTTCCGATGCATATATAAACTTCTGGAGGTTTCGCTGACGTTGAGCGAACTGCTTAAAAACTTTTCCGCGGTGAGAAGCATTTCTTCGTCGTCGAACACTTCTTTGATCTGTTCGTCTGTGACGTCGCTCATAAATTCGGAAAGTCTTTCTTTCGGCACTTCTTCCAGCATCTTCACCAGCATATACTCTTTATAGGAATGTACGCCCTCGCCGCCCGAAAAAATTTCGGCGTATTTCAACGCCGCGGCGGCATGCGTATACGAGGAAGCCAGATCGTAAAATCCGCGCACGGTAGAGCCCACGCCAATACAAAGCCGCGCCCCCAGTTCTTCCGAGACGAAACGGGATAAAAATTCGGCGTAATCCGCGGGGGAAGAATATTCTTCCGTGCCGGAAATCGCCTTTACGAACGCGAAGTTTTTTTCGTCGAATTTCACCACCGCGTCCGTTTTATCGTCTCCGTATTGCGAAAGCAGTGCGTACGCTTCGGGATAAGCCTTGATAAAACGTACGGCAAGCACGAAACAGGGCGTTTCCTTTACGGAAAAGCGGATCGAATATTTATATGCGTCGGCGGCGGAACAATCCCCGAGAAGAAGTTTTTTCAGATATTCTTCCTTCGTAAGTTCGCCGTTTTTTTCCTCGAACGCGGCGATATACGCGGGCAGAAGCGCGGCGTAATTCTTTTCCGTTTTCGTCGCCCCGTCGAGAACGCCCGTATAATCCTTGCCGTGAAAAGAAAAGCGGAAATACGTATGCTTTCCGTCCGATCTGCCGCCTGCGGCGCAGACGTCTTCCTTTTCCGCCCGCGATTCCTCGCGGAAGAAAAGCCGCACGCCTAATTTTGCCGATATATCCGCTACGATTTTATCCAGTTCCGTCATGAAAAATTCCTGCCTTGTTTCTCTTGCCCGCCGCACGGAAAGATACGACGGAAAATATCGGTAATTTTTTATTTCCTTCTCTTCCCGCGTCCGTGCGTTTTCGCTTTTATATTATACTCCTTTTTACAAAAAATTTCAAGGGTTTTTACGGCGTATCGGCACGCCTTTCGCTTTTTCGCGACTATATTATATAAAACAAACGAAAAACGCCGCGATTTTTTTCTATTCAAACGTAAAAAAACTCGTTTTTTTCACTTCTTTGCATTGACAAGAAAAATGAAAAGTGTTATACTTATAGTAAAGATGGTAAAGTGACGGATCCGGCGTATACGAACGTGCTTTTCAACAAATTTTTTTTCCCGGACGGCGCCCGCGGAAACGATTGAAAAACCGCCCCTCCTCACAAAGATTTATTTAACTTCGTTATTAAAAGAAATTTTTTAGGAGACTTTTTATTATGAGTAAAAATTACCCCGAAAAAGAAGTTGACGTCAACGCTATGGATCAGGAAGAACTGACGGCTTTGGCAAACGACGACGCGACGACGGAACCCGCCCCCGCGAAGAAACGCGTTTTCAGCCGTATCCTTGCTCTGATTCTTGCACTCGCGCCCATTGCCCTGATGTGCTTCATGCCGATCACCATGTTCTATGCGGGGAACGGCGCATACCTGTTCGGCGATAAAGTCACGCTTCTTCAAGTATTCATGAACATCTTCAAGAAGAACGGCGTGGAGGAAATCTACAAACTGGCGGAAATCACTTCCGTTACCGATTTTTCCTCGTTCAAATTTCACGGCGTGCCTCTCTTCAACGCCGCGGGTAATTACGGAAAAGTATACAGTTGGTTCTTATACGCTTTTCCCGTCGTATTCCTGCTGAACATCGTTTTCATGCTCTTCGGCGTATTTTCGGGAAAGAAAGCCCCCGCGATGGTGCGGGCGATCGCGTTCACGGATATGCTGCTTTTCGGCGGCTATGCGCTTCTGATTCTCTTCCTCAGCGCAATGCCTTTCAACACGGGAGATAAATACCTTTACGATATTCCCGTTGTGGCGATTGCGGGTGCGGGCGCATTGTTCTTTGCGGCATATGCGATCGGCAAACGCAAAGGCAAAATCACCCTGCCCCTTATCCTCCTTATCCTCACCCTTGCTTTCGCAGGCGTATACGTATATGCTTATTTCCATTACAAAATGAAGGATACGTTCGACGCGATCTATCAGGCGGATAAGAAATTCATCGGTTCGCTCGCCTGGGGCAAAGCCCTTAAATATTTCGTATGCGGCCTTGTTGTGCTGTATGCGCTTGCGATTCTTGTATCCGTGATTCGTCTTACGGCGAAAAAAGGCTACGGCTTCGATATTTTCCGCTATGCGCTTCATCTGATTCTTGCGCTTGCGGTGCTCTATCCCTGCTTCTTCGAGATCAAGGAAGTGATCGCAAAAGACGCGCTGAAAGATATGAAATGGTTTGCCGTAGCGGCGGCGGGAATCGCCCTTGTGCAACTGATTATCTGCATCATTGCAAAAGCGCACATCAAAGCGAAAGCAAACGCAGCCTCTTACGAAGAGGAAGAAGAAGTTTCCGAGCCCGCAACCGAATCCGTTCAGCCTGCGGAAGAAACGCCCGCGCCCGCACAACCAGCTTACCTTGCGCCCGTCGCGCAGACCGCTCCCGTGGCAGCCTGGATGGCAGAAGCGCAGAATGCGCCCGCCGTTCAGCCCGACGCCGCGATTCAGCCCGAGCCTGCGGAAGAAGAACAACTCGTTATCCCGAACTTCTCTTCTTTCGGCGAAGACGTAGAAGAACTGAAAGCCGCTCCCGCGCCCGCGATCGTTCCCGTGGCGGAAACGAAAGAAACGCCCGCCGAAACGACGGAAACCGCGCAAACGCCCTCTGCTGCGCCCGCCGGATACGATTACTACAACTCGAAGAGTTTCGATCCGTTCATCGCTTCTTTGAACGATAAAGAAAGAGAACAATTCACCGATCTGTTCATTCTGAAATATAAGGGCACGATGAAGAACATTCCCGACTACGAAGTAGGCGGCGATAACGACGAATTCTTCCGTAAAATCTTCATCTATCTCGGTCAGTACAGAGATCGTATTCCCGATTCTCTTCTTGCGAAAATGTATAAATACTGCGTAAGAAAATAATTTCTGTCGGAAGATTTCTTTCTTCGATCAATTTTCCCCCGTTGCGTTAAGCGGCGGGGGAATTTTTATTTTCCCGTTCTCGCTTTTGATCGCCGCACATTGCAGCGCATTTCCGCTTTTTCCCCCCACAGCGCCCGTTATTTTCTTCCGCGCTTGTATACGTATATACCGTCGACGAGAAACGGAAATTCGGCGTAGGGCGTTCATTTTCGTCGTTTTACAAAAACGATGCTTTAACGAAATACGTGACGACGGCATAAAAAAAGCGCCCCGGGAAAAACCGCCCGAGGCACTTTACATATCTTTTCTTATCTGATTTTCACCGTTACGCAGATCCAGCCGTCCTTCGTAACGAAGCGGCTTTCCGCGCACTCGTCCACGAGGTACAATCCCCTTCCGTTTTCGGAAAAGACTTCAGAACACTCGCTCTTTTCGGGAGGCAAAAACGCAGGCTCGGATAATACGCGTATTTTCGCTTCGTCACCGTCTACAAGACATTCTACGCGCGCTTTTCTCTCCGCACCGTGTTTCAGGGCATTGCCGACAAGTTCGCTGAGCACGAGTTTGCTTCTGAAAATTCCGTCCTCGCACGCACCGGCAAGCGAAAGCATTTCGGCAAGATCTTTTAACGCCGTATGCAGTTGTTCAAACGACACGATCTCCACGTTCATTTTTTCGCCCTCGTTTCAAGACAGACAGATCAAAGATTCCGCGATCTTTTGCTTTCCTTTTTTACCTTTTCCCGTTTTCCGTGCGGCGTATTTTTAACGATCCCGCGTGCAATGCTTCTATACGCAATTCGCCGCTATACCGCCGCCGTTATGCTTTTAAGCCCTCTTTCAATTTTGCAAGCGCCTTTCTTTCCAGCCGCGATACAAACATCTGCGATACCCCGAGCCTTTTCGCCGTTTCGCTTTGCGAAAGTTCCTCGAAAAATCGGCATTTTACAAGATTTTGTTCCGTTTCGCTTAAATTTTTCAGCGCGCTTTTAAGCGCCTCGTTGTTTTCAAAACGCTCGTACGTAGCGTCGTTATCGGGCAAAACGGCGTAAAGCGAACTCTCGTTTTCGTCGTCGCCTTTCGCCATCGTGGAATCGAGCGATACCGCGTTTCCCACTTCCAGCGCGCGCACCACTTCTTCTTCCGTAAGCGACAGCGCGGCGGCAATTTCCTTCACCGCGGGTTTCTTCCCCGTTTTACCTTCGTAATCGGCGCAATACGCGCGCACTTTCGAGTGGATTTCGCTGAGTTTTCTCGGCAGTTTCACCATGCGCGCCTTATCGCGGAAATAGTTTTTGATTTCCCCTGTGATCGTAGGCGTGATGAACGTGGTAAACTGCATATTCAGATCGGGATTGAATCTGTCGATTCCGCGCAGCAAAGCAAGCGACGCCACCTGTTTCAGATCGTCGTAATCAACGCCTCGCCCCGTAAATTTTTTGGCAAGTATGTCCGCTATGTACAAATACTTTTCCGCAAGCGCGTTTCTGATCTTTACGTCGCCCGTCCGTCTGTATTCGCGGAACAACTCCTCTTCGTTCTTTTCCGTCATTTCGTCTTTCCTAAAAAATACATTTCCGCGCAGAGCAAAAAGCCCGTCGCGCGCCCTATTTTCGTAACAGCGCAAGCATTAGCAACGGCGTTACGTTTATGCAAGAAAGGCAATTTCCGCCACTGTTTCGCCGTCTCTTTTCACGCGGCTTTCTTCCACCAGCGCGGATAATAATGCGAACGAAATCTCGTCTTCGCCGAGCCCGTCGCCCTTTTCTTCCCGTAAAACGGGCTTTCCTACGCCCAGTACGCGGCAGGAAATTTTTCCGTCGGAAAAGGCAAACAATAATTTAGCCCGCGCAAAGCCGTTGCGTTTCAGCACAAGCAACGCTTCCGTCACGCACACTTTTATATCTTCCGTATAATCCACGTCTATGCCGCGCATCGCGCAGATTCCGCCCGTCGTAAGGCGCACCGTGGTGAGATAATCGCTGATCAGCGGCAATTCGGCGGCAAAATCGGAATACTCCGAAAACGAAGCGTTTTCGGCAAAAACGGATACGTCCGAACTTTCAGAATTTTCGCGTTTCATAGGTCATGCAATCTCCATAATACTATCGAGCGAACAGATCAAAAACAATTTTTTAATCTTCGGCTTCAAATTCACGATCGACATTTTAA
>CAJKUC010000003.1 GCA_905203015.1 uncultured Christensenella sp.
ATTTAACAAAATGCAGGACTGCATTACTGGCTGTTCTGTTTTTCGTTACGGTATTTTTATATTTTATATGTTTTCAAAAAGGAAAAACATTTAAAATTAAAAAATTTGTATCCGTTTGTTTGGCTCTTTTCCCTTTAATATTTGCAATATTATACTTAAATATAATACAAACTTCTTGGATACGTCAACATTTTTCTTTTTTGGTAGAAGAAGGTAAAAACCTGGATTCCAGGTCGGATATGTGGCTGTTTGCTTTTGAAAAATACAAGGAGTCTCCCTTTTTTGGGGCTTATTATCAAATTAGCGGTGGGAGCGGACAATCTCAATTGCATAACATCGAAGTTGATATATTGGTTTCTTATGGACCTGTTGTATTAATATTGCTAATAATATGGCTTAGTCAAATTATGCTGCTGTGGAATAAACGAAAAAATCAACCGTTGTATTGCATTGCTTTAATTACGGCATTGCTGTTGGGATGTGGAGAAGCCGCATTGTTTTCTGGCGCGGCAGGTTATAATATTTTGGTTGGTGGGTTTATTGCTTTGTCGTTTCAGACAAACGGTTACAATTTACATAGAAAGTTTGACGACGAAAACGTACGATTCAAAGAATATCCGGAATTATATAAGGAAGCGGGAAATTGAAAATAGTTTTTGTGTCTAATTATTACAATCATCATCAGTCGGCTTTATCCGAAAGTCTGGCAAAGTGCGATGACGTAGAGTATACGTTTATCGAAACCGAACAAATGGAGCAGGAACGGAAAGCCTTGGGATGGGGGATGGAGCAGTATCCCGATTTTATAAAGCGGAGTTATATTTCGGAACAGTCTATGCGGGAATGTCTGGAATTGATAAATGCAGCCGATGTTGTGATTCACGGTTCCGCGCCCGAAATGTTTCTGAAAAAGAGATTGAAAGAAGGTAAGTTGACTTTTAAATATTCGGAACGTATTTATAAAGAAGGTTTTAAACACTGGCAACAACCGTTGCGGGTAATTAAGAATTATGCTCGCGGCTGGTCGAAAAAGAATCATTATTTATTGTGCGCGAGCGCGTATACCTATGCGGATTTTTCCAAAACGTTTAATTTTCATAATCGGGCGTATAAATGGGGGTATTTCCCTGCCGTTAAAAAATATGAAAATTTTGAAAGTATAATGACGAATAAGCAATACGCTTCAATTCTATGGGTCGCAAGGATCATAGAATGGAAGCATCCGGATGCTTCCATTCGGGTGGCGGAAAGATTGAGAAATGACGGATACCGTTTCAAATTGAATTTAATCGGAAGCGGCGTAATGGCACAGGAAATCGGGCAGTCGATACGGGATAAAGGTTTGACGGACTGCGTGGAAATGCTTGGCGCGATGAAGCCGGAACAAGTACGGGAACATATGGAAAAAGCGGAAATTTTTCTGTTTACGTCCGATTTTAACGAGGGGTGGGGTGCCGTACTGAATGAAAGTATGAACAGCGGTTGCGCCGTGGTGGCGAGCCATGCAATCGGAAGCGTTCCTTATTTAATCGAGGACGGCAAAAACGGATTGATTTATAAAAACGGGGATATCGATGATCTGTATGACAAAGTAAAATATTTGCTGGATAATCCGGAAAAACGCATGGAAATAGGCCGACAAGCCTATAAAACGTTAAAAGAAGAGTGGAACGCCGAAAATGCGGCGCATAGATTTCTTAAAATCGTGAAAGCAATTCAATCGGGCAATCTGCACCCGGATTTATATACTGACGGTCCTTGCTCGAAAGCGGAAAAATTAAAAAATAATTGGAAGAGATGATTATGATTTTGAAAAAGATATGCCGTCGGATTCATAAAAAATGGGTACTCTTTCTGGTAAACAAAATATATAAGGGTACAACAAAATTCAAAAGGAAAAGAAAATTGTTGAATTCGATTGGTTATCAGATCGGTGAAGGATCAAAGATAGTTGGTCCGATTGAAGTAACGGGGAAATTAATCGTCGGAGAAAATTGTTGGATCGGGAAAAATTTTAAAGTGAACGGTAACGGAACGGTGACTATCGGTGATAATTGCGATATTGCTCCGGAGGTGACTTTTCAAACAGGGGGGCATGCTATCGGTAACTGTCAGCGCCGGGCCGGTAAAGGAAAAATTTTTAACCAATCTGTGGGAGACGGAACTTGGATAGGAGGACGAGTCACAATTTTAAATGAGACAGAAATCGGAAAGTCTTGTGTAATAGCAGGATGTGCGTGTGTAATCGGAGATGTGCCGGACAATAGTTTGGTGGGCGGCGTTCCCGCCAGATTGATTAGAGTGTTAGATGATTAAGAATTTGTTTCATAATAAAGTATTCAAAAATGCAGGTTGGATCATTTCGGGAAAAATGATTCAGATGTTGATCAATCTCGTGGTGGGATTGATTACGGCGAGATATTTAGGCCCGTCCAATTATGGACTGATCAGTTATGCAGGAGCGTATACAGCCTTTTTTTCGAGTTTTTGCACTTTGGGCATTAATTCTGTAATTGTAAAAGAATTGATTGATAATCCGGAAAAAACGGGAACGATTATCGGGACAACTTTAGGGCTTCGTGCTGTATCGAGTTTTTTGTCGGCACTTACTATAATTTGCATTTCGTTTGTAGTCGATGCGAATGAGCCTGTGACGATTGCAGTTGTTGCTTTGTGTAGTATCGGGGTTTTATTTCAGGTTTTTGATACATTCAATTATTGGTTTCAAGCGAAATTGCAATCAAGGACTACAGCAATAGTTACTTTAATTGCCTATGTGGTTACGGCAATCTATAAAGTCATCTTATTGATAGAAGAAAAACCTGTCGCATATTTTGCTTTGGCGACATCGATAGATTATTTTTGCATTGCGGTATTACTGTTTTTTTGTTATAAAAAATATCATGGCAATAAGTTGTCGTTTTCCTGGAACGAAGGAAAAGATCTTCTGAAAAAAAGCGTTCATTTTATTTTACCGGGACTAATGGTTGCAATTTACGGACAAACCGACAAAATAATGTTGAAACATATGATAAGTGAGGCAGAGGTAGGGTATTATTCTACCGCACTTTCGTTATGTAATATGTGGTGCTTTATCTTGAGCGCAATCATCGATTCTTTGTATCCGCCGATTATGGAGTCTTATAGAGTGAATAAGGAAGATTTCGATAAAAAAAATAGATTGCTGTATGCTATTGTATTTTATTTATCTGTGGTCGTTTCTTTAATATTTACTATATTCGGGAAGTTTATAGTCAAATTATTATATGGTCAAGATTATTTATCGGCTGTTTCTCCGCTTAGAGTAATCACTTGGTATACGGCATTTTCTTATCTTGGAGTTGCAAGAAATGCCTGGATTGTTTGTATGAACAGGCAAAAATATCTGAAGTATTTATATGTGGCGGCGGCAGCGGTGAATATAGTTTTGAATTGTGCGTTAATTCCTGTTTTGGGCGCAACGGGGGCTGCAATTGCTTCGTTAAGTGCTCAAATTATCACTACATTTGTGATTCCTTTTTTTATAAAAGATTTGCGTGAAAACTGTGTTTTAATGTTGGAGGCAATTACTTTTAGAGGGATAAGGCAGAAAGATTCAACCGCGTTATCGAAAAATGAAAAAAACATTTAGTTTAAAGAGAAAATACATGAGGAGAAAGAAATAATTATGTCATATTTTAAAAACAAAACGTTAATGATCACTGGCGGAACGGGAAGTTTCGGCAATGCCGTTCTGAATCGGTTTCTGAAAACCGATATCGGCGAAATCAGAATTTTTTCGCGCGACGAGAAAAAACAAGACGATATGCGTCACGAATTTCAGGCGAAAATGCCGGAAGCGGCAGATAAAATCAAATTTTACATCGGCGACGTGCGTGATCTGCAATCTGTGAAAAACGCGATCCACGGGGTGGATTATATCTTCCATGCCGCCGCACTTAAACAGGTGCCGAGTTGCGAGTTTTTCCCGATGGAAGCCGTACGCACGAACGTTATCGGCACGGATAACGTGCTCACCGCCGCGATCGAAGAGGGGGTGGAGAGCGTGATTTGTCTTTCTACGGATAAGGCGGCGTATCCGATCAACGCCATGGGGATCACGAAGGCGATCGAAGAAAAAGTGGCGGTGGCGAAATCGAGAAACAGCGGAAAAACGAAAATTTGCTGCACGCGTTACGGCAACGTTATGTGTTCCCGCGGCAGCGTGATTCCGCTTTGGATCGAGCAGATCAGAAACGGACAACCCATCACGCTCACCGAGCCGAAAATGACGAGGTTCATTATGTCGCTCGACGAAGCGGTGGATCTTGTGCTGTTTGCGTTCGAGCATGGCGAAAACGGGGATCTTCTCATTCAGAAAGCCCCTGCCTGTACGATCGGTACTCAGGCGGAAGCGGTGTGCGAACTTTTCGGCGGAAAGAAAGAAGACATCCGCGTGATCGGTATTCGTCACGGCGAAAAAATGTACGAAACGTTGCTCACGAACGAGGAATGTGCGAAAGCCGTGGATATGGGGAAATTTTATCGTGTTCCCGCCGATAACCGCGGATTGAATTACGATAAATATTTTAAAGAGGGCGACGAAAAGCGCAACGTTCTTACGGAGTTCAATTCCAACAACACCACGATGCTGAACGTGGAAGAAACGAAGGCGAAAATCGCTTCGTTGCAATATATCAAAGACGAACTTGCGAAGATGAAAGCGGAAAACAACGAGAAGTAATTATGAAAATACTGGTAACGGGTGCAAAAGGGTTTGTGGGAAAGAATCTTTGTTGCGCTTTGAAAAACATTAAAGACGGCAAAGACAGAACTCGTCCCGCTTTACATATCGACGCGGTGTACGAATACGATCTCGACGGTACGGCGGAAGAATTGGATAAATACTGCGAAGAAGCGGATTTCGTCTTTAATCTGGCGGGGGTGAACCGTCCGAAAGATCCCGCCGAATTCAGAGAAGGAAATTTCGGTTTTGCCTCCGCGCTTTTGAATACGCTGAAAAAGCATAAAAACAAATGCCCCGTGATGCTTTCTTCCTCGATTCAGGCAACGTTGATCGGCAGGTACGACGGCGAATACGGCAGAAGCAAGAAAGCGGGCGAAGAATTGTTTTTCGCTTATGCAAAGGAAACGGGCGCAAAGGTGCTGGTATATCGCTTCCCGAATCTGTTCGGCAAATGGTGTAAGCCGAATTATAACAGCGCCGTGGCTACGTTTTGCTATAATACGGCGCACGATTTGCCGATTACGGTGAACGATAAAGCCATAGAACTGGAACTTTTGTATATCGACGATCTCATCGCCGAAATGCTCGACGCGCTGGAAGGCAAAGAACACCGCTGCGAATTTGACGGTACGGCAACGATACCGACGGAAAACGGAAGATACTGCGCTGCGACGATCACGCATAAAGAAACGTTGGGCGAAATTACGGCGTTGCTCGAAAAATTCAAAAATCAGCCGAAAACGCTTCTGATGCCTGAAATTCCCGATAATTCTTTTGCCAAAAAGTTGTATTCTACGTATTTATCGTATTTGCCGAAGGAAAAAACAGCGTTTCCTTTGAAAATGAACGTCGATGCGCGCGGCAGTTTTACGGAACTTCTGAAAACGGAAAAATGCGGACAGTTTTCTGTGAATATTTCAAAACCGGGGATTACGAAAGGCGAGCATTGGCACAATACCAAATGGGAATTTTTCATTGTAGTGGCAGGGCACGGGCTGATCGAACAGCGCGCCGTGGGATCGGACGAAGTGTTGCGATTCGAGGTGTCCGGAGAAAAAATAGAAGCGGTGCATATGTTGCCCGGGTATACGCACAACATTATCAATTTAAGCGATACGGAAGATTTGGTAACGCTTATGTGGGCGAACGAGCAGTTTGATTCTGTGCGCCCCGATACGTACTACGAAAAGGTGGAGAAATAAAAAATTTTAACAAAGAGGTGAAAAATGCTTGACAAACAAAATGAAACGAGCAACAATTTTTTAGACAGAATCATACTAATACCCTATGCTAATAAAGATAATGCGAATACCGGGGTAAATATTAAAGATAATAGCGGGCGAATTGATTTATATCTCAAAAATTGCTGCGTCGCTCTGGCCTCAGCGAGATATTACAATCCCGACTGTGATGTGGCATTGGCAACAAATATAGACGTTCCGAGTGAATACTTAAAATTTTTGAATGAAAATACTATAAAAATTACTAAAATTGCATTTGAAAATTTTACTTTCGAAGATCAATATCTGTGGAATTTAGCATTTTATAAACTTTGCGTAATTGATTATGTGGTAAAAAATTATAATTACAAATATGTTTCCTATATGGATAGCGACGTATATGTTCAATCTTCGTTTGAAAATATTTGGAAAGAGTGTAATTATTCTATTTTGTTGTACGATATTAACCACGGGTTACAGGTCAGAGATTATAGGCTTATTGTGGAAGAATTTAAATCTTTCACGGGGGAGGATAAACTGATAACGCATTATGGGGGCGAGTTTTTTGCTTCAAATAGAGAAAATGCAAAGATTTTTATTGAAAAATGTAAAAACATTTATAATAAAATGATTGAGCAAGACTTTGAGACAACAAAAGGGGACGAGTTTATATTATCTCTTGCGGCGTCGCAGACGAAAGAGTTGGTAAAGAATGCAGGGCCATATATTTTTCGTTTTTGGACGAGCGGGTTTAGGCTGGTTTCTACTTGCTATATAAATAATCAAGTTACGGTTTTGCACGTTCCTGCAGAAAAAGAAAGCGGTATGCTGAAAATATATAAAAAGTATATTGTAAAAAACAAAATTCCATCAAATAGTAAAGTATACAGGCTATTGCGAATAGATCGAATTCCGCTTTCTTTACGTTTAAAGCTAATTGTTAAAAAGTTGTTAAAATAAAAATTTTAAAATAAAAGGAAAAGATAATGGAAATCAGAACGGATTACAGCGATGTAAAATTCAGAAACGACGGCAAATTAAAACTGCTGATTATCGTGGGAACGCGCCCCGAGATCATACGGCTTGCGGCGGTGATTAAAAAATGCCGTAAGTATTTCGATTGTATTCTGGCTCATACGGGGCAGAATTACGATTATAATTTAAACGGAGTGTTCTTCAAAGATCTGAAACTCGGCGATCCCGAAGTGTATATGAACGCCGTAGGCGACGATCTCGGCGCGACGGTGGGCAACATTATCAATTGTTCGTATAAACTGATGACGGCGATCCGCCCCGACGCGTTACTTATTTTAGGGGATACCAATTCCTGTCTTTCCGCAATTTCCGCAAAGCGTCTGCATATTCCCGTATTTCATATGGAAGCGGGAAACCGTTGCAAAGACGAATGTCTTCCCGAAGAGACGAACAGACGGATTGTGGATATAATATCGGACGTGAATATGGCTTATTCCGAACATGCGCGGCGGTATCTTGCGGAATGCGGATTGCCGAAGGAACGCACTTACGTGACGGGCAGCCCGATGGCGGAAGTGCTGCATGAAAATCTTGCGGAAATCGAAAAATCGGATATATTGCAACGTCTGAATTTACAGCCGAAAAAATATATTCTTCTTTCCGCGCACAGAGAAGAAAACATCGATACGGAGAAAAATTTCACGTCGCTTTTCAATGCGGTGAACGCGCTGGCTGAAAAATACGACATGCCGATTCTGTATTCCTGCCACCCCAGAAGCCGCAAACGGCTGGAACAAAGCGGCTTTAAATTAGATCCGCGCGTGATCCGTCACGAGCCGCTCGGGTTTCACGATTACAACAATTTGCAGATGAACGCGTTTGCCGTGGTGTCGGATAGCGGAACGTTGCCGGAAGAAAGCAGTTTCTTTACGTCGATCGGCAAATCGTTCCCCGCCGTATGTATCCGTACCAGCACCGAACGCCCCGAAGCGCTGGATAAAGCATGCTTTATTCTTGCGGGAATCGAGGGCAACGGGCTTTTGCAGGCGGTGACGACGGCGGTGGAAATGAACGAAAACGGAGATTTCGGCATACCCGTCCCCGATTATACGGAAGAGAACGTCTCTACAAAAGTGGTGAAAATCATACAATCGTACGTGGGCGTCGTGAATAAAATGGTATGGAGAAAATCGTAAAAAAGGGGAACGCCGTTTCCGAGGCTTCGGAAAACGGCGGGATGCGGAAAAAAGAAAGGAATATCGCAGACGGCGGGCAAAACGCAGACGGGCGGAAAAATACGGAAAACAAGGATACGGAAAGTGTAAGCGAAAAGAATAAAACGGCTGAAAAGGCGGGAAAAATTCTGATCGCTCTTTTGCGCAGCGAATTATCCGGAGAGATCCCCGTATTTACGGAGGAAGAACGCATTTTCTTCACTCCTCAGAATCTTATAACGCTTTATCGCCTTGCCGACGCGCACGATCTTGCTCATCTCGCGGGAGAAGCACTGTTGAACGCGGGCATAACGGTGCCCGAAAAGATAGCCGACGCTTTCCGCCGTAAACTTGCGCTTGCCTGTTATCGGTACGAGCGGATGAATTATGATATCGGGCGCATTTATGCGGCTTTCGATGCGGAAAAGGTCGATTATGTGCCGCTGAAAGGCGCGGTGATACGCCGATATTATCCCGATCCCGCCATGCGTACGAGTTGCGACGTGGATATCCTCGTGCGGGAAAAAGATCTGAAACGAGCAATTTCCGTTTTGCAGGAAAAATCGCTTGTTACATCCTGTAAAAAAGCGTATCACGATTATATGATGACGACGGATCAGGGCGTGACGCTGGAACTGCACTTTTCGTTGAGCGAACTCCATAAAAAGCACGATCGCGTGACGGAAAAGGTGTGGGATTACGTTATTCCGGAAGAAGAGGAAAAAGAATCGGCGTCTACGTGCCGCATGAAAATGACGAACGAATTTTTCTTTGCCTATCTGATTTCTCATGCGGCGTATCATTTTCTCGGCGGCGGTTGCGGCGTTCGTACTTTCATGGATCTGTATCTTCTGAAAAATGCGTTGCCGTTCGATCGGGAAAAACTGAAAGAACTGTTGCGCCTCGGCGATCTTGAAAAGTTCGGGAATGAATGTTTTCGCCTTGCCGACCTCTGGTTCGGACCGGAAAACGAACGTGCCGAAGCGGAGGGCGACGAAATCGCGGAAGAGATGGCAAAGTTCGTGCTTTGCGGCGGCGTATACGGTTCCGCCTCTCAGTCGGCGTCGATGAAACAGGCGCAGGCGGGCGGAAAAACCCGTGCGATAATGCGCAGAATCTGGGCGCCGAAGGAAGAACTGAAAATGGCGTTTCCCGTCCTGGAAAAACATCCCTGGCTGTTGCCGTTCTTTCAATTCAGGCGCTGGTGCCGATTGCTTTTCGGCAGAAAAAGACAGAAGCGCGTGATGAGCGAACTGAAAGAAAATCTTGCCGTCGATAACGAAACGCGGGAAAAAACCAAACGGCTGAAATCCGATCTGCATCTTTAATCATTCAAAGAATACGTAAAACGCGGTTTTAAGAATAACAGAGCCCGTCTTTTACGGCATACGGCGGAAGGAAAACGCGTGTGCTGTAACGAAATTTCCAAAGGCCGTATATTTCGCGGCAAGGAGAAAAATAATACTCGTATCCGATATTTTGTTCGGTGCGGGTATTTTTTTATTGTGCCGCACGAAAATGCGGAACGGGAGGATAAGATGGCGCAGAAAGTGGAAATATGCGGAGTGGATACGTCGGGGCTTCCCAGACTGACGGCACAGGAAAACGAAAAGTTGATGCGTGATCTGAAAGCGGGCGACGAACGGGCGCGAGAAAAATTCATCGTAGGCAATATGCGGCTTGTGTTATCTTTAACGAAGCGTTTCCGCGCGAAGAACGCGCAGGCAGACGATTTATTTCAGGCGGGGTGCGTGGGGCTGATCAAGGCGATCGATAATTTCGACGTGTCGATCGGCGTGAAGTTTTCCACGTACGCCGTGCCGATGATCGTGGGCGAGATCAAACGCTTTATCCGCGACGGAAACTCGCTCAGGGTTTCCCGCAGTATCCGCGACACTGCCTATCTCGTTTTAAAAACGCGCGAAAAGATCGAGGAACGAGACGAAGAGGCTACGATCGAAAAGATCGCCGACGAAATGCGCGTGGCGCAAAGCGAAGTGGTGTACGCGCTCGACGCGATTTCCGATCCCGTATCGCTGTACGAGCCCGTTTATAATAAATCGGGAGACGCGCTTTTATTGATGGACCAACTCGCCGATACGAAAAACACCGACGAAATTTGGACGGAACACGTCGCTCTTCGCGAAGCGATGGGAAAACTGGGCGATCGCGAAAAGAAAATTCTGTTTTTACGGTATTTCGAGGGAAAAACGCAGACGGAAATTTCCGCGGAAGTGGGGATTTCTCAGGCGCAGGTGTCGCGCCTCGAAAAAAACGCGCTGAAAAACATCAGAACGAACATTTCCTGATCGCGCCGTACGCGAAAAAGGCGCGTCGGCTTGACAAAACGTATCCGTTTGCGTTATAATGAACCTGCGGGGCGGCGGAAAAGGCAAAGCGGAAGTAAGGGAAAATTCCGCCGCGTAAAAAGCGCGGCTGCCAAAACGGCGCGTTACAAGGGAGATACCAAAGAAAAACATGAACGGACATACAGAAGAAAAAAATATTGCGGCGGAAGAAGATTCGCCGTTTTTCGCGGGGTCACACGATTATCTTATGATGCTGAATCTGTACGATTCCGCAGTGAAGCAACTGCGACTGAAATTCGAGGTGCTGAATAACGAATTCAGCGTTACGTACGCAAGAAACCCGATCAGGCATATAGAAAGCCGATTGAAATCCCCCGAAAGCATCGTGGCAAAACTCAGAAAAAGAGGTAAGCCGCTTACGATCGCTTCCGCAATGGAAAATATCAACGATATCGCGGGCGTGCGTGTGGTGTGCCGATATATCGACGACGTGTATGCCGTTGCGGATATGCTTCTTCGTCAGCCGGACGTTACGCTCGTGAAAATGCAGGATTACATAAAAACGCCGAATTATAACGGATATCGTTCCCTTCATCTCGATCTGAAAGTACCCGTTTATTTTTCGGACAGGACGGAATACGTACTTGCCGAAGTGCAGATACGTACGGTGGCAATGGATTTCTGGGCGAGCCTCGAACACGACATCCGTTATAAAGCGGATAAATCGAAATTACCCGCGGGAATCAACGAGGAAATGCTGGAACGATCGGAAGAAATCGCCGAAATCGATCGTAAAATGCAGGATACGTACAAGCGGATCAAAGCGGCGGAAAATCTTTGAAAATACTCCGCAGAGGATAAAAAATATCAATATTTTCAAACCGATCTTCAAAATAATCCGCCGAAACGTTTTGCAAAGCCGAAAAATCGCCGTAAAACGTTGACTTTGCGCAATCGATTTGTTACAATACTTTCATAAAACCGAAAAAATCGAACGGGGAAGAAAGCAACGGAATAAGAGGAAAATTTCTTCCCGCTAATCGGTTTTTCCCGGCGGAAATCCGGATAAATAAAAAACACAACGAAAAGGGAGATACTATGATCATTTACGACGAACGCCTCGGCGCATTTCTTCTGAACGGCAAAAATTATTCGTATGCAATGTACATAAACAGGCTGGGTATGTTGCAGAATCTTCATTTCGGGGCAAAGATCGACGCAGGCGATCTTGCCTATCTCGTCGCTTCGACGGGCGCGGAAAGCGTTCCCTCGAAAGACGATCCGAATCGGGATTGCGCGTATAACGTGCTGCCTTCCGAGTGCGGATTTTTCGGGCACGGCGATTACCGCGAACCGACGGTATTTTTTACGAGAGAAGACGGCGCTTCGATGAGCAGGCTTCGCTATCTTTCTCATAAGATTTACGAAGGCGTACCACATGTGCCCGCTTTGCCGCATGCACGGAAAACAAACGCGCAGAGCGGCGCGAATAACGCGAAAACGCTTTCCGTTACGTTGAAAGACGATTCTTCTCCCACGGAAATAATCTTGAATTATACGGTGTACGACGACAGCGACGTACTCGTAAGAAATCTTGAAATCAGAAATGCGGGCAAAGAAACGCTGGATATCGGGCGCGCGTACTCTTTCTGTTTTGAATTGCCGAACGGAGAATATTCTTCTCTTCGCCTCGGCGGAAGATGGGCGCAGGAACGGATTCCCGGGATCGCGCCGATCGCGCACGGCATCACGAAACTTTCTTCGCTTCGCGGGGCATCCTCGCATACGACGAATCCGTTTATGGGTATTCTGAAAGAAGGTTGCACGGAAGATCTCGGGGAATGTTTCGGCGTTCAACTGATATACAGCGGTTCGTTTTCGCTGATGTGCGAAAAAAATTCGGAAACGCCGCTTCGCGTTCAGGGCGGTATTTCGGAATTCGGTTTTTCCTGGCTTTTATCTCCCGGAGAAACGTTCGTTGCGCCGCAGGCGGCGATTGCGTATTCGGGCGAAGGGATCGGCGGCATGTCCCGCGCGTATGCGGATTTCCTGCGCGCTTACGTCATCACTCCCGCGTTTGTAAATGCCCGTCGTCCGATTCTGATCAATAACTGGGAAGCGACGTATTTCGATTTCGATAACGAAAAACTTTTTCCGATCATCGACGAAGCGGCGCGGCTCGGGCTGGATACGTTCGTGCTCGACGACGGCTGGTTCGGCGCGAGAAACGACGATCGCCGAGGCCTCGGCGATTGGTTCGTCAACGATAAAAAACTTGAAGGCGGGCTGGATAGCGTAATTCGTCGCTGCAAAGAAAAAGGCTTGAAATTCGGGCTTTGGTTCGAGCCGGAAATGGTGAATGAGGACAGCGATCTTTTCCGCGAACATCCGGATTACGCGATCTCGAAAATCGGGGAAGAGCCTACGCGAGGAAGAACGCAACTCGTTCTCGATTTCACGAGAAAAGAAGTGGTGGACTGTGTGTTCCGTATGATGGCGGACATTCTGAAAAAACATGATATTTCCTACGTGAAATGGGATATGAACAGAAATCTTTCCGAATATTATTCGGCGGCGCTTCCCGCTTCACGTCAGGGGGAATTTTCGCATCGGTATATTCTCGGCGTGTACGATCTTGCCTCCCGCCTGATCGAAGCGTTCCCCGATCTTTTCATCGAGGGCTGCGCGAGCGGCGGCGGCAGGTTCGACGCGGGCATGCTCTATTATTTCCCGCAGATCTGGACGAGCGACGATACCGACGCTTACGAGCGCGCGAAGATTCAATGGGGCACCGCCACCTGTTATCCCGTATCTTCGATGAGTTGCCACGTGGCGGCGTGCCCGAACCATCAGACGCAGCGTATCACGCCGTTTTCTACGCGCGGGGCGATCGCTTCGCTCGGCGCTACGGGGTACGAACTCGATTTGTCGAAAATGATGGGCGAAGAAAAAGAACTTACGAAAAAACAGGTGGAAAATTACAAGCGGATTCAGGATCTTGTGCTTCACGGCGATCTGTATCGCCTGCAAAATCCGTTTGAGGAAAATTATTTCTGCGAAATGCTTGTATCCAAAGATAAAAAACAAGCATATCTCGTAGCGGAACGGATTCACGGCGTGCCCTGCGATTATTCCGTGTTGTTCCGCCTGCGCGGGCTGGACGAGAACGTCGTTTATCACATCGAAGAACTCGGATTGAACGCGAGTGGAAAAGTGCTTATGTCAAGCGGCATTCTGTCGCCGAAATTGCCCGATTACGGCTCGGTTACCATGCATTTTACGGCGATCTGAAAAAATTCGGCGATATACGATAAAAACTTTTATAAAAACCCATAATATAAAGAGCGTACAGGTATATATTTATACGTGTGCGTTTTTTTATGGCGGTTACATAAAAGTTTATATATAGCCCAAACGCTTGACCGACGAAACGAGGTGTGATATAATAAATGCAGCCGGGCGGAAAACATAGAGTATGTTGCCCGCAAAATCGCAGGGCGGGCGTATGCGCCGCGGCGAAGCGGAAAGGAGTGAAAAAGTATGTTGAAAACGAAAGATCTGTTTGATTTTACGCAAAGCCTTGCGGGGGATTATCTCGCTTCGTTCGCGTATCCGTGGCAGGCGTTGAAAGGACTGAAAGAGGAAATTTCGAGGATCGGAAAGAACCTGCCGAAAGAGGAATACAGCGAAATTTCGCCCGAAGTATGGGTGCATAAAAGCGCAAAAATCGCGCCGACGGCATATCTCGGCGCGCCGTGTATCATAGGAAAAGAAAGCGAGGTGCGCCATTGCGCGTTTATTCGCGGCAGCGCGCTGGTGGGGGATCGCTGCGTGGTGGGCAATTCCGTGGAACTGAAAAACGCCGTGCTGTTCAACGGCGCGCAGGTGCCGCATTTCAATTACGTGGGGGATTCGGTCCTCGGATGTAAGGCTCATCTCGGGGCAGGCGCGGTAACGTCGAACGTGAAATCGGATAAAACGCCCGTAACGATGAAATGCGGAGCGGAAAAAATCGATACGGGGCTGAAGAAAACGGGCGCGTTCGTGGGGGATTATGCGGAGATCGGCTGCAACGCAGTTCTGAATCCGGGAACGGTGATCGGCAGAAACGCCACGGTGTATCCTTTATCCCGCGTGCGCGGAACGGTGAAAGAAAATCATATATATAAAAACGAAACGGAAATTGTGGAAAAACGTTAATCGGCGGATTTTTGAAGAGCATCGCAAAAAACCGATGCGGGTAAAAGGCAACAAGAGACGGAAAGTCAAGGAGAAACGCAATGGGAAAATATTTCGGAACGGACGGTTTTCGCGGCGAAGCGAACGTGAATCTTACGGCGAAACACGCTTACGAAATCGGCAGATTTTTAGGCTGGTATTACGGCAGAAACAAGGCGGAAGGGGAAAACGCGCGGATCGTTATCGGCAAAGACACGCGCCGATCAAGTTATATGTTTGAATACGCGTTGGCGGCGGGGCTTACGGCGTCTGGCGCGGATGCATATCTGTTGCACGTCACCACTACCCCGTCGGTGGCGTACGTCGCGCGGGTGGATCGTTTCGATTGCGGCGTGATGATTTCCGCCAGCCACAATCCCTTCACCGATAACGGAATCAAACTGATCAACGGCGCGGGGGAAAAGATGGACGAAGAGACGATTTCGCTTGTGGAAGCGTATCTCGACGGCGCGCTGAAAACGGACGGAAAAGAATATAAGGAATTACCCTATGCCACTGGCGGAAAGGTGGGCAGAAGCGTGGATTACGTGGCGGGAAGAAATCGCTATGTGGGATACCTGATTTCGCTGGGGTTATATTCTTTCAAAGGGGTAAAAGTCGCGCTCGACTGCGCGAACGGCAGCGCCTGGACGATCGCAAAAGCGGTGTTCGACGCGCTCGGCGCCACTACGCTGGTGATCAACGCCGAGCCGAACGGCGAGAATATCAATAAAAACGCAGGCTCTACGCATATCGATGTTCTGAAAAGATTCGTCGCGGAAAATCATGCGGACGTGGGCTTTGCGTTCGACGGCGACGCCGACCGCTGTATCTGCGTGGACGAAAAGGGCGAAGAGGCGGACGGAGACAAAATTTTGTACGTGTATGCGCGCTATCTGAAAAATCGCGGGGAATTCAAGGACGGCGTGGTGGTGACGACGATCATGTCCAATTTCGGCTTGTATAAAGCGTTGGACGAAATCGGAATCGGTTACGCGAAAACGGATGTGGGTGATAAATACGTTTACGAATATATGTCGCGCCATCGTTGCCCGATCGGCGGCGAGCAATCGGGGCACATCGTGTTCTCGAATTATGCCACTACGGGCGACGGCATACTCACCGCGCTGAAAATGATGGAAGTGATGCTTGCCGAGAAGAAACCGCTTTCCGTTCTCGCCGCGCCGTGCGTGAAATATCCGCAATATCAGGTGAACGTGCGCGTTGCCGATAAAGCGGCGGTGAGCGCGGATGAAATCGTGAAAGAAGCGGTGCGAAAAGCCGCTGCGGCGATCGGGGAGAACGGGCGTATTCTGCTGCGCGAATCTGGTACGGAGCCCGTCGTGCGCGTGATGGCGGAAGCGGAATCTGCCGATACCTGCAAACAATGGGTGGAATACGTGGCGGAGGTAATCCGCGGCAGGATATAAAGCGGGAAGCCGCGGCTTCCGGTAAAAAAATTGCCCGAAAGGGTATGAATAGCAATAGAAACGGATATGATTTTTTTGCGTAACGACGGGGCGGGAAACGCTCTGCCGCCGACCGCGCCGCCGTATACGACGGAAAAGGCTGCGATCGGGGTACGCGAAAAAATCATTTTTTTTAAGGAGAATCATATGAACCCTTTCAACGAAACGCCCGTAAAAATCGATTCCGCTTTGCAGGATTGGAAAAAGATCTACCCGAAAGCCTATGATAAGAACGAGATTTCGCCGTATTCAAAAACGAGAATCGTGCTGATGAACGGTACGGAATTCGAGGCAAACTGGTTTTCGCATCAATGCGCAAGGCATACCGATAACGACGATTTACGCCGCGATCTTGCGCTGTGCCGCGAAGTTGAGAAACAGCAGCAACTGAAAATTTCTCTTCTGAAGCCGAAAAACGAGAGTATTCTCGAACACACGATCGCTTACGAGCAACTGGCGGTGGATCTGACGGCGGAACTCGCGAAACGCGAAACGGACTGTAATGTGAAAAAAGCGTTGGATTTCGCGTTGCTCGAAGATTTCGATCACCTGTACCGCTATGCCGATCTTCTGGAAATGGAGCAGAAAATTCATGCGGAAACGCTTGTGGGCAAGTATACCGAAATCATGCCGGGACGCCCCACGGTGGCTCATCATCGGTATCCGAAAGATAACGCGAAACGCCCGATTAACGTAAAAACCGCCGATCTTTTCACCGTGCTTTCCGCGATGATCATCACCGCGGCGGAACAGCAGACGATGAATTATTATATGAACGTATCGAATTTTGCGAAGACCGATCTTGCCCGCAGGTTGTATCAGGAAATCGCTCTGGTGGAGGAGGAACACGTTACGCAGTACGAATCGCTGAACGATCCGAACGCCACGTGGCTGGAAATGCTGCTTTGCCACGAATACACCGAATGTTATCTGTATTATTCCTGCTATATGACGGAAAGCGACGAGAACTTGAAAAGACTTTGGGAAGAAAATCTCGCGTACGAAATTTCGCATCTTCATAAGGCAAAAGAACTTCTGCAAAAATATGAAAAGAAAGATTGGCGGCAGGTGATTAGAAACGGAGAGTTTACCGAGCCTTTGTCTTTGCACGAAAACATCTCTTACGTGCGTGGTATTCTTTCTTCCACGGCGCAATACACTTCCGTGAAGGACGATTACAAACGCGTGGAAGAATTATCCGAAGACGCCGATTTCTTCCGCTTCCAGAAGATGACGAACGGAAAAATCGAAAACGCGCCGTCGCATAAGGTGATCGAAAAACATGTGGCGCTGTACGGTAACGATTACCGTTATCAGAAAAAGGCTTCGCCCGTGCCCGCGCTCCGCGATCGTAAAAAAGATAACGTCACGGTGGGCAGGGTGGCAGGCGCGGCGGAATCTTCCGGCTTTACGTGCAATAAGAAATCCGTGTAAAAAACGCAGCCGTGTAAAACGATAACGAAAAGTAAAACGATAATAAAAAAGCAGTCGCCGCAGCGACGGAAAAACGCAAGCCTTTCCGTAAGATAAAAAATTTTTGTGAAATTATCCTGCAACCTCCGCAATTTGCTTGACAAAATTTTATTTTTGAATTAGAATAATTCTAAATTCTGATGTAATAAGAAAAAAGATGTAAGATCTTACGTCGGAATGAAATTAAAACAACGAAACTTAAAATTTGCGAAAGAGGAGAAAAATCATGGAACAGAAATTTTTTATTTGCGAACATTGCGGCAACATCGTGGCTTCCGTAAACGATTCGGGCGTACCCGTGGTGTGCTGCGGCGAAAAAATGCATAGAATTATGGCGGGCAGCACCGACGCATCCAAAGAAAAGCACGTGCCCGTAATCGAAGTGCGTGGCAACGAAGTGATCGTGACGGTGGGAAGCGTTGCGCACCCGATGGAAGAAAATCACTATATCGAATGGATCTCTCTCGAAACGAAGCAGGGCAATCAACGCAAGGCTTTGAAAGCGGGGGAAAAGCCTCAGGCGAAATTCGCGCTCTGCGCAGACGACGAACCGATCGCGGCATACGCATATTGCAATCTTCACGGCTTGTGGAAAGCGGAATTCAAAGCGTAAAACGGGAGGCTTGCGATTATGTTTATAGCGGAAGGTGTGGAATACGTCGGCGTAAACGATCACGAAGTGGATTTATTCGAGGGGCAATACGCCGTGAAAAACGGCATGGCGTATAATTCCTACGTGATCAAAGACGAAAAAATCGCCGTGATGGATACCGTGGACGCGAATTTCACGGAAGAATGGCTGAATAATCTTAAAAAAGCGCTCGGCGGTAAATCGCCCGATTATCTGATCGTTCAGCATATGGAGCCCGATCACTCGGCGAATATAGCGAATTTCATGAGCGCCTATCCGGACGCTACGATCGTTTCTTCCGCGAAAGCGTTTGCCATGATGGAGCAGTTTTTCAAAACGCAGTATGAAAATCGTCGGATCGTTGCGGGGGATGGCGATACGCTTTGCCTCGGTTCGCGTACGCTTACGTTCGTATCCGCGCCTATGGTGCATTGGCCCGAAGTGATCGTGACGTACGACGATAAAGACGAGATCCTTTTTTCCGCCGACGGATTCGGCAAATTCGGCGCGCTCGATCGAAAAGAAGAATGGACTGACGAAGCAAGGCGGTATTATATCGGAATCGTGGGAAAATACGGCATGCAGGTGCAGAATCTTCTGAAAAAGGCGTCGGGGCTGAAAATCTCGAAAATCTGCCCGTTGCACGGCCCCGTTTTAAGCGAAGATCTCGGCAAATATCTCGGCTTGTATGATCGGTGGTCTTCTTATACGCCGGAAGAAAAAGGCGTGGTGATCGCCTATGCTTCCGTATACGGCAATACGAAACGGGCGGCGGAATCGCTTGCCGCGGAACTGAAAGAAAAAGGCGTTGAAAACGTAGCCTTGTTCGATCTTGCCCGTTGCGATATGTCGGAAGCCGTGGCGTACGCGTTCCGTTATTCCGCCGTCGTTTTTGCCTCTCTTACCTACAACGGAGACGTCTTCCCGTTTATGCGTACGTTTATAGAATCGCTTACGGAGCGGAATTTCAGAAAGCGTACCGTGGGATTTATCGAAAACGGCTCGTGGGCGCCTATGGCTACGAAAGTGATGAAAAAAATGCTGGAAAATTGCAAAGACCTCGCCTTCCTCGAAACGTCGGTTACGGTGAAATCCGCGATCGGAACGGAAAGCGAAGCGCAGATCAGAGCGATGGCGGAAGAACTTTGTTCCGCTTTGGCATAAAAAAGTAAAATTTTTTCTTCTGTATCGATATAAAATCATACGCGGAAAATAATACGTGAAACGCCTTTTCATCGGAAAGGGCGTTTTTTTATGCATTTTATGCAAAAGAAGACTTTTAAGCAGCGCGAAAAGAGATTGTTTTTTCGTGAAATCCTTGTACAATGATAATATCGAAATACAAGGAGTATATACAAAATGAAATACAACGATTGGCTGAATTTCTGGCTTGAAAATTACATAGAGCCGAATGCGAAAATGCGGACGACGGAAAGTTATCGGCGGATTATCGATAAAAGATTGCGGCAGGAACTGGGAAAATGCGAAATGGGCGAACTCACCGCTCCGACGATTCAGGCGTTCGTCACGGGATTGATCACGAAAGGCAATGTCGCAACGAAAAAAGGGCTGGCTTCCAGCACGGTGAATACGATTATAACGGTGATACAAAGTTCTCTGAAAACGGCGGTGCTTTCGGGATATATAGAAAAAAACGTTGCGGAATCCGTACGTCGGCCGAAAATAAAATCGAAAGAAATAGAATGTTTCACCGTGGCGGAACAAAAGAAGATGGAAAGCGCGGCTCTTTGCGATAAACGTATGAAAATGGCGGGGATAGTGCTGTGCCTCTATACGGGCTTGAGAATAACGTTTCGGGTAAAATAAGCGACGAGCGATTTGCAAAGATGACGGCAACGTATGAAACGGAACAAAACGGATTACAGCAAACCGCTCAAAGGCTGAAAAATGAAATATCTGCCGTTCGAGAAGAGGGCGAAAGTGTGGATCGGTTTATGAAGTTGGTAAACAAGTATTCCGACATCACGGAACTGAACGCCGAAATCATAAGAACGTTTGTGGAGAAGATAATCGTTTATGAAGCCGAAAAAATTGACGGTGTAAAAACGCAGAGAGTGAAGATAGTCTATAACTGCGTTGGAACAGTAAGTGTTCCGAACGCCGACAACGAGCCTGTAAAAACAGACAAAACAAAAATTATAGAAGTGGCGTGACAATGAAAGCCGCGCCTCTATCTAAAAAGAAAGAAAAATCCCTTAGCCTATTGATGCTGTATTTACGAATTGTACGGTTAAATCTATTTTACCCGTTAAATTTGAAACGCCGAAAGTCACGCCGAAGATCGAAATCACGGGCTGCACGTTCGATATTGCAAAATCGGAAGTTTACAGCACGGATACCAGAAATTACGGTGTAATGTTCAGTTCTCAGAGTATCGATAATAAATACGGCGATATTACGCTGACGAACAACAAACTGCTGAACGAAACGGCAGGATTGGTTACGTTCTATGACGCTAATACGGATTGGGCGGAAGGCTGCTATCTTACGATGAACGGAAACGATGTGAAGAACGGTAAAGTCGTTCAGATGTATAAGACGGCGGAAAATGTTGTAAAATCGTATATGAAAGGCACGGATTTCGGGGCTTGACGTGTGATTTTATAACGTAAAAACAGAGGAAAGAAGAGGCGCGTATCTGTTACGCGCCTCTTTTCCGTAACTTCCGCACGACGGAAAAGGCGGGTAAAACCCGAAAAATCGCAAATATCAAAAAAAATCGGTTAAAAAAATCGGAAAAAGTGCGAAAAAAGGTTGACAAGCCCTCTTTCGTATGTTAAAATATTATTGCGCACCTCGAAGAGGGTGTAATTTTTTTGCATGGAGTTTTCGATATGGCAACCAAGACGGCAAGAGCCAAAATCACGTTTGAATGCACGGAATGCAAACACAGAAATTACGACAGTATCAAGAATAAAAAGAACGATCCCGACAGACTTACTCTGAATAAATACTGCCCGTTCTGCAAGAAGCACACCGAGCACAAAGAAGCGAAATAAGCGTATAAACGCTTTCTGCGGCGTTTCCGCGCGCGTCTTATGTCTTAAAGTATACGTAAAGACGGCTGCGGAATACGCAAAACTGTACAAAACGGCAAAAGCCGTTTCTATTCGAGAGGTAAATTATGGCTAACGCAACGAAAACGAAAGCGAAGAAACCTAATTTTTTCCGCCGCGTGGGCGCGAAATTCAAAGAGGTTTTTTCCGAACTCAAAAGAGTCACCTGGCCTAAATTCTCCACCGTTGTGAAAACGACGGGCGTAGTGCTGGTCATCGTGTTCGCGTTCCTCGCGGTAACGACGGGTGTAGACGCGCTTTTGAATTTGCTGCTCAAACTTCTCGCCGGCAAATAAGGGGAATTCGATATGGCTGAACAAGAACAACCCAAATGGTATATTCTTCACACGTATTCGGGCTACGAAGCGATGGTGAAGGATTCCTTGGAAAAACTTATCGAAAACAATAATCTCGGCGATTATATCACCGATCTTAAAATCCCTATGGAGCAGGTGATCGAAGAGAAGAACGGTAAGCGCAAAGTGGTGGAGCGCAAATTATTGCCCTGCTACGTGTTTATCAAAATGATCTACACCAATCAGATCTGGTATTACGTCACCAGCACGCGCGGCGTTACGGGATTCTGCGGCCCGCAGGGGCGCCCGATTCCCATGAAAGAAGAGGAAGTGCGTAAAATGCGCCTCGAAGAATTCGTTTCCGATGCCGATTTCAAGGTGGGCGATTCCGTATCGATCGAAGAAGGTCCGCTCAGCGGCTTCATCGGCACGATCAAAGAACTCAACGACGCGGCGCAGAAAGCCAAAGTCACCACGAAGATGTTCAATCGCGACACTGACGTGGAAGTGGAATATATGCAGATCAAACGCATCGACGCGCCGATCCCCGAATCTTCCGAAGAAGAAACGGCGGAAGAGGAAAAATAAGCGATACGTTAAAACGGCGCGTTGTTTCGCACGCGTAAACGCATACGGATGAAACGCGCGGATAAAAATTCGTCAAATAAGTGGGAGAGGCGGCAAAAACTCAGAGGTCGCCTTGTCAATACC
Source organism: uncultured Christensenella sp. (assembly GCA_905203015.1). Taxonomy (GTDB): domain Bacteria; phylum Bacillota; class Clostridia; order Christensenellales; family Borkfalkiaceae; genus Scatosoma. The sequence continues at coordinate 22,320 of CAJKUC010000003.1, forward strand.
ACGTAGGAGGATATAGTTATGGCTAAAAAGATCACTGCGGTTGTAAAATTGCAACTTCCCGCAGGGAAAGCAACTCCGGCGCCCCCCGTAGGTTCCACCCTTGGTCCCTTCGGTATCAACCTGCCCGGATTCACGAAGGAATTCAACGCTCAGACCGCCGATAAAGCGGGGCTGATCATTCCCGTCGTCGTTACGATTTATCAGGATCGTTCGTTCACGTTCGTCCTGAAAACGCCGCCCGCACCCGTCCTTATCAAGAAGGCTCTGGGACTGGAAACCGCGAGCGCGAAACCCAACTCCGTCAAGGTGGGCAAACTCACCAAGGCGCAGGTGGAAGAAATCGCGAAACTTAAAATGCCCGACCTGAACTGCACCACGCTTGAAAGCGCGATGAGTATGGTGGCGGGTACCGCTCGCAGCATGGGCGTGACGGTCGAGGAATAAAGGAGAAGGTGGCAGGGGGCTTTCTTAAAAGCACCCGATAGCGACCACCAAAGGAGCAAAAATGAAACACGGAAAAAATTATTCTGACAGCGTAAAAGCATTCGATCTTACGAAAACCTACGACGCGGCGGAAGCCGTAGGCATCGTTCTTGAAACGGCGAAAGCAAAATTCGACGAGACCATCGAACTTCACGTCCGTCTCGGCGTTGATCCCCGTCAGGCGGATCAGCAGGTCCGCGGCGTTCTCGTCCTTCCCAACGGCACCGGTAAAACGAAGAAAGTGCTTGTTATCGCGAAAGGCGCGAAGGCAGACGCGGCTGCGGCGGCAGGTGCCGATTACGTAGGCGCGGAAGAACTCATCGCCAAAATTCAGAACGAAAACTGGTTTGATTTCGACGTTATGGTCACCACGCCCGATATGATGGGTATGGTAGGTCGTATCGGTCGTGTGCTCGGCCCCAAGGGCTTGATGCCTAACCCTAAGTCCGGTACGGTTACGATGGACGTGGAAAAGGCGATCAAAGAAGTGAAAGCAGGTAAAGTGGAATATCGTCTCGATAAAACCGCTATCATTCACTGCCCGATCGGCAAGAAGAGTTTCGGCAAAGAAAAGATCACCGAAAACTACAACGCCCTTATGGACGCTATCATCAAGGCGAAACCCGCTAGCGCGAAAGGTCAGTATGTGAAGAGCGCGGTGATCGCTTCCACGATGGGCCCCGGCGTGAAAGTAGCCGCGAAAGCGTAAGGCGAATGCCGGAAATGCCCGTAACGCGGGAAAACATGTAAAAATTCGTACAATCCCGCAAAAACGCTTGACAAAAGCGTGCGGGAATGGTACGATATATATCGTTGAAAAGCCAAAGACGGCAAGCACCGAAAGGTTTGATGGGGTTGATCCCGCTCGCTCAGGCGTTAAGAGAAGACGAAATTTTTCGCTTGCCTTACGCCGAAAACGGCGCAAGGCGGTTTTTTTTCTGCCGCATAAGTTTTTCAACGACGGTACGAAAAATAACACAAGGAGGTAAACCATGTCGAAGAATATCGAAGGAAAGAAACAAATCGTTGAAGAGATCAAAGGAAAGATCGGCGCAAGCAAGTCGGTGGTTCTGGCGGACTATAACAAGTTGACCGTTCTCGAAGTAACGGCTTTGCGTAACAAATTCAGAGCGGCGAACTGCGAATACAAAGTGTACAAAAACACTTTGGTGAGAAAAGCGTTCAACGAACTGGGTGTGACGGATTTCGATAACGATCTTAACGGCACCACGGCTACGGTGTTCTGTGCGGACGAAACGAGCGGCGCGGCGATTTTCGCCAAAGCCGTAAAGGAAAATCCCGCTCTTGCGGATAAGATCGCGGCGAAATGCGCATATCTCGATAATCGCTATCTCGGAAAGGACGAAGTGAACGCTCTTGCGGCAATCCCTTCCAAAGAAGTGCTTATCGCGAAGATGCTCGGTTGCTTGCAATCGTCCATTTCCAAATTCGTTTACGTTCTCGATTCCATCGCGAAAGCGAAAGAAGCGGCGAATTGAAACGAGGCTTCGGGCGTGTAAAAAACGCGTCTGAATCGGCGGCGTGACAAAAAAACACGTTGTCTGCAAAACAAAGCGGCAGGGATCGCCGTGAATTTATAAGATCCCGATTCAAATAAATTATAACGGAGGATTTAAAAACCATGGATGTACAGAAACTCATTGAAGAAGTAAAAGGTATGACCGTTCTTGAATTGAACGAACTCGTTAAGGCTCTGGAAGCGGAATTCGGCGTAAGCGCTGCTGCTCCCGTTGCCGCTGCAGGTGCGGCTGCTGCCGAAGCGGCTCCCGCTGCGGAAGAAAAGACGGAATTCGACGTTGTTCTTAAGGACATCGGTCCGAACAAGATCGCTATCATCAAAGTTGTTCGCGAAGCGACGGGCCTTGGCCTTGCCGATGCGAAGAAAGCGGTGGAAGCAATGGGCACGATCAAAGAAAACGCGCCTAAAGCGGATGCCGAAGCGTTGGTTGCGAAACTCAAAGAGAACGGTGCTACTGCCGAACTTAAATAAGTTTTTGAACTTACAAATAAAAAGCGGTCTGTTGAAAAACAGATCGCTTTTTTCATACGTTTTTGTATGAACCGACGGAAGAAAACATCATTTTCCCAGATCGCAGATTGCGTCCGCGTAGGCGCGGATACGAAGTTTTCCGTTCGCGCTTGCCTTTCTGTAAGCGGATAATAATTCCCGTTCTTCCGCAGTGGGGAAGGCAAACGTATCTTCCGCCCGCACCGTAACGTTTCCGAAATCGTCCGCTCTGCCTAAAAGATAATCGGCGGATACCTCGAAATAATCGGCAAGCGCAATCAGTACGTCATAACTCGGATTGGCTTTTCCCGCCTCGAATTGCGAAAGCGTGTTCGCCGCGATATGCACGGCTTGCGCCAGATCCTTTTGTTTCAGTCCGTTTTCTATTCGCAATTCTCTTATTTTCTTCCCCGTTTCCATAATTTTTCGTTCCTTTAATTCTATACTATAGAAATTTTATAATATTTTAATGCATTTTTCTTGACAATTCTATTTTGTAGTAGTATAATAACAATATAAAATCTATATTATAGATATTTTAACGGGAGGATAAATCAATGAACAGAAAGACGAACGGTATGGCGATTGCGGGGTTTGTGTGCTCTTTTTTCTTTGCGATACTCGGGCTGATTTTCAGTTGTATCGGAATGAAACAGTGTGAAGAGCGCGATGAAGAGGGCTACGGATTGGCAAAAGCGGGAAAAATTATTTCGATTGTCAGCCTTGTTCTCGGCGTAGTGGTGGTAATCTTTTATGGCGCGGCGATCAGTGCGGCGTTAAGCGGTTATTGATTAAAATAAAGCAAAGAAAAAAGGTATTCCGAAAATAATCGGGAATACCTTTTTTTGATATGCCGTTGCCGCAGCGACTATATTCGGATGTTTTTTCTGCGTTGTTTGTACGATGGGGCGGTAAAGACAAAGAAATGAACGGTGGAAAGTTTGGCGAAACCGAATCAATTTAAGAACGATGTTTCCGAAAAATTTTCCGAAAAAAATTTTTAAAATTCCGTGGAATTTTTTTCTTTCAAACGGTTGACAATCAAAAGAAAATATGATATTATTTTTACTGTTTTTGAAAAGCGGCTGCGTTTGAACAATGTTTGAGCGGTGCCGCAAAACCGAATAGATCGGCTATCGCGAGGCGTTTTTTTGGGCGGGGAAACCCGTGCTAAAAAAAAACGCCTTTTTTCGTGGGAAAATCATCGGATTTTTCGCCGTAAACCTTCACTTGATACAAATCAAAGGAGAAAATATATGACAAAATTCATCTTCGTAACGGGGGGCGTTGTTTCGGGCTTGGGCAAAGGGATCGTCGCGGCGTCGTTGGGCAGACTGCTGAAATCCGCGGGGTATACGGTGGCTGTGGAAAAGTTCGATCCGTATATGAATATCGATCCCGGCACGCTGAATCCCGTGCAGCACGGCGAAGTGTTTGTGACGGCGGACGGCGCGGAAACCGATCTCGATCTCGGGCACTACGAACGTTTTATCGGCGTAAACTTAACGAAAGATTCGTCGCTTACGAGCGGTAAATTGTATTCCACTGTTCTCAAAAAAGAACGCGCGGGGGAATACGGCGGAAAAACGGTGCAGATCGTGCCGCATGTCACCAACGAAATCAAAAATCACATCAGGCTCGTGGCGAAAAAATCGGGCGCGGACGTAGTGATCACGGAAATCGGCGGCACAACGGGCGACATTGAATCGCAACCCTATCTGGAAGCCCTTCGTCAGTTCCGTATCGAAGAGGGCGAAGGAAACTGCGCGTTTATCCACGTGTGCCTGCTTCCGTATCTCGCTTCTTCGGGCGAATTCAAATCGAAGCCCGTGCAACATTCCGTACGCGAATTGCAAGGGTGCGGAATCCGCCCCGACGTAATCGTGTTGCGTTCGGATAAAGCCCCCGACGAAGACATTATTTCCAAAGTGTCGCTGTTTTGTTCCGTGCCGGAAAGCGCGGTGGTTCCGTCCACTACGGTGAAATGCCTCTACGACGCCCCGATCATGCTCTATAAAAACGGGTTGTATGCGGCGGTGGCGCAGACGTTATCGTTAGACGGCAAGTGCGATCTCAGCGGCTGGAAGCAGAAAGTGCAGGCGATGAAGAACGCGAAAAAGAACGTGAAAATCGCGATCGTAGGGAAGTACGTCGCGCTTCGCGATTCCTATATTTCCCTTGTGGAAGCGGTGCGCCATGCGGCGGGCGAAAACGGCGTAAACGCCGAACTTCTGTGGGTAGACAGCGAAACGGTGACGAATTCCAACGTCGCGAAGAAACTGAAAGAAGCCGACGGCATTATCGTTCCCGGCGGATTCGGTACGCGCGGCGTGGAGGGAATGATCGCGGCGTGCCGCTATGCGCGCGAAACGGGCTTGCCCTATCTCGGAATCTGCCTCGGCATGCAGATAGCCGTGATCGAATTCGCGCGCGACGTTGCGGGAATCAAAGACGCTACGAGCGGCGAATTTTTAAGCGAAACTTCCGGCGAGGGGCATGCCGTAATCGATATTCTTCCCGAGAAAAAGGGTAAGAAAATCGGCGGAACGATGCGCCTCGGCGAATACGTGTGCGCGCTGAAAGAAGGCACGAAAATTTCCGAAGCGTACGGCGGCAAAAAAACGATCCGCGAACGCCATCGCCACAGATACGAATTCAACGACGAATACCGCGATACGTTGCAGAACGCGGGGCTCGTGGTGGGCGGTACGTCGCCCGACAACCGTATCGTGGAAACGGTGGAAGTGGAAAATCATCCTTTCTTCGTGGGGGTGCAATTCCATCCCGAATTCACCAGCACGCCCGAAACGCCGAACCCTTTGTTCTGCGCTTTCGTAGGAGCGGCTAAAACGAAAGCGGGGGAATAATCCCCGATTGCCGCGGAACGACGGCGGAGGAATTATGTTCTCCCGGATTCCATTAAGCGGAAAAATAAAAGATAAACTATAAAGAAGCGGAAAAAATACAAAAAACCTATATTTTTTCCGTTTTTTTTGCGCCGTTCTTCGTTTGTCGTATCAGTCGCTTGACTTCTGCCGTCAGTTTTGTTATAATGAAAGCAGCGGGTGAAAAAGCCGTGTTTTTTGCGCATAAGAAACGCAGAAACGCGTCAAAAGCGCATAACGGAGGCGTAAAAATCGCGGGAAAAGCGGGCGTAACGCCGAAAAGAAAAATCCGCACGGCGTTGGCTCGTCGGTTGTGATATAGCGTTCGGCTGAGAAACGGCGTTGGCGGAAAAACGATCGTTGAAAGGAGAAATCGGTGAATAAAAAAGTGAAAAAACATCTTTTCAACGTGTTGTTCGTACTGTTTCTTCTCGCTCTTACGGTGTTTATTCTGCTGAAAAGCAACGAAGAACTTTCCTGGGCAGACGTCCGTTCGTTTTTTTCGGGCTGCAACGCGTGGTATATCGCGGCTGCGGTGGGCTGTATGTTCGTTTTTCTGATCGCGGAGGCATTCAGCCTGAAAAACATCGCGCGGAAATTCGGCTATAAAACGAAATTCGTTTCGGCGCTGGCTTATTCTTCGGCAGATGCCTATTATTCCGCGCTTACGCCGTCGGCAACGGGCGGGCAGCCCGCTTCGGCGTACTATATGGTGAAAGACGGCTTCGACGGCGGCGCCACTACGTTTATTCTCGTATTCAATCTGCTTGGTTATACGGCGGCGATTTTCGTGCTCGGGCTGACGGCGTTCGTTATTTCGCTTTTTTCCTCCTCGGGCGGCTGGGTGTTTTTTGAATTCGGCACGCTTTCAAAAGTGCTGATTATTGTCGGCGTGGTGATGCAGGCGTTTTTAATATGGCTGTTTCTGGCATGCCTTCGTCATCCCGGGGCGGTGCTGAAAACGGGCAACGCGCTGATTTCCCTGCTTGCAAAATTAAAATTATCGAAAAAGCCGGACGTATTGAAAGAAAAACTTTCCGCCATGGTGGAAAAATACCGTTCTTGCGGCGCGGAAATCAAAAAACACAGAGGACTTTTTTTACAGACGTTGCTTTTCAACGTATTGCAACGCGGCGCGCAGGTGGCGATTACGGCGTTCGTGTTCAAAGCCGCCGAGCCCGCAACGGATATGCTGCACGTATTTGCATTGCAATGTTTTGTGCTTCTCGGCTATAATTCGATGCCTCTGCCGGGAGGTTCGGGAATTTTTGAACTTTTGTATATGAACGTGTTTTCCACGGTGGCGTTCTTCGATAAACCTTTCCTTGTCGTGGCGGTGATGGTCACCCGCGTGATTTCCTATTACGGCTGCCTGATCGTAAGCGGCGCGTTTACGCTCGGGTATCACGTGGCGCAGAATGGCAAGGCGGAAAGACGGGAAAAGTTGGCGGAAGTGATCGAGGATATCGGCGAGATCCGCCCCGTGTATTCTTCCGATTTCGGAAACAGCGTTAATCGGGCGGAAGAACGGCTCGATAAGAAAAGGGAAACGCTGAAGAACGTTTCGTATACGGAAGCGGCGGAAAGGGGCGACTGCAACGATACAACGCCCGAAGAAAAAAAGAACGAAAGAAAAATGGAAAAAGAGGTAAAATTATGAAATGCGAAAGCAAACGGTTTGTGGGATTCTGGCATTACGGCGTAGTGCTTACATATCTTTCCGTGGTGTCGGCGGTGATCGGAATCTGCTTTTCGATCGGCGGAAATAAAAGATCGTTGCCCGAAGTGGGCGTGATCTGTCTGTTGCTTTCGGGATTTTGCGACGGCTTCGACGGCGCAGTGGCGAAAACGCGGAAAAACCGTACGAAACAAGACGCGATGTTCGGCGAAAGAATCGATTCTCTTTCCGATCTGATCGCGTTCGGCGTAGCGCCCGTAATGATCGGCTTCGGCATGCATATCAATCGCTGGTATTATATGGCGGTGTATGCGGTGTACATCCTCTGCGCGCTGGTGCGGCTTGCTTATTTCGACGTAACGGAAGAAATCCGCGTACAGGAAGAAGGCAACGCGCGCCGTAAATATTACGAAGGGCTTCCCGTAACGAACGCGGGCTTTATCGTTCCCTGCTTTTTCATGGCGGCAACGTGCTTTCATTCGGAGGCGATACAGGCATCGATCATGCTTTCGGGCTATGCGCTGATCGCTTTTGCGTTCGTGCTTCGTTTTAAAATGCCGAAATTCACGGTGAAAAAACTCATTTTCGTTATGGCAGGCACGGTGATAATTCTCGGCACGATTCTTATTCTGAAAATAAACGGCGTTCTGCCTCACGTGATTCTTCGCTCGTGGGTGAAATAACAGGCGAAAATCAACTCGGAAAAACGGAGTGAAATATGACGTGCGATAAAGCGGAAAATCCGCGCGAAAATACGAATAAAGATCAACAAAATATTTGCGCGGAAAGCCTGCGGATAAGCGAAGAAGTTCCGTCAGCCGCGAAGGCAAAGCGCGAAACGGTGGACGAGAAGCAGAGTGCGCCGTCGAAAATGCTGAAATTCCTGTATTGTACGAAATTCGGCGGTTTGATTTTAAAATTGCTTACCGCGCGCCCGATCTCGAAAGCGGCGGGAAAATATCTCGATTCCCGTCTTTCGCGGCATAAAATCAAAGGTTACGTGAAGAAGCATAAAATCGACCTTTCGTTATACGAAAAAGAAGATTACGCTTCTTTTAACGCGTTTTTTACGCGGAAAATCAGAAAAGAATTACGCCCGTTCTGTATGGAAAAGAGTGCGTTCGTCGCCCCGTGCGACGGAAAATTGTCGCTGTATAAAATCGACGGAGAATGTCGTTTCAATATCAAGGGCTTCGATTACACTGTGGCTTCGCTTCTGAAAAACGACGCTCTCGCGGCGGAATTTGCGGGCGGGTATTGTTTTGTTTTCCGCCTCTGCGTGGAAGATTATCATCGTTATTTTTATTTCGATAACGCAAAAAAAGGCGAAAACGTTTTTATTAAAGGCAGACTGCACACCGTTCAGCCCGTCGCCCTCGGAAGAAGAAGGGTATTTTCCGAAAATTGCCGCGAATACACCGTGCTTGATACGGAAAATTTCGGCAAAGCGGTGCAGTGCGAAGTTGGTGCGATGATGGTGGGCAGAATCGTGAATTATCACGGCACGGCGGAAGTGAAACGCGGCGAAGAAAAAGGAAAATTTGAATTCGGCGGTTCTACGATCGTGGTTTTAACGAAACAAGGCGCGATGATTCCGGACGAAGAATTTCTGATAAACACTGCCGGAAATAAAGAAACGAAAGTGAAATGCGGCGAAAAAATCGGCGTGGCGGGCGCGGGAACGTGCGCGCCGCGCGAAAACGAAAGTTGGTGCGGGCAAGCGACGGAGAAAGGCGAAAGTTCCGCGCGGAATAAGGAAGTAAGAGAGTGAAAGAATGAGTCGGATACGGGAAACACTGCAAAAATACGGATTCAGATTTAAAAAGAGCCTCGGGCAGAATTTCCTCACGGACGAAAATCTGCTGGATTCCATCGTAGACGCGGCGGGCATCGGCAAGGATGATACCGTGGTGGAAATCGGATGCGGGGCGGGTACGCTTACGAATGCTCTTTCAAAAAAGGCGGGGTGCGTAGTGGCGTACGAGGTGGACAGGGATCTGCAACCCGTACTTGCGGAAACGCTGCGCGGTTGCGATAACACGGAAGTGGTGTTCCGCGATTTTTCAAAAGAAAATCTGAAAATGCTGCACGAGGAAATCGGCGATTATTCCGTAGTGGCGAATCTGCCGTATTACGTCACTACGCCCATCGTCACGCGGCTTCTGGAAGAGGGAATCGGCGTGAAAAGCGTGTGCGTGATGGTGCAGCAGGAAGTGGCGGAAAGATTCTGCGCGAAAGAAGATACGCCCGAATACGGCTCGATTACGGCGGCGATCGCACTTCGCGGCAAGGCGAAAATCGTGAAAAAAGTGGGGCGCAATATGTTTTATCCCGCGCCGAACGTGGATTCCGCCGTGGTGCGGATCGATTTTACGGGCAGTGAATTTACGGTGCGCTCGGAAAATGCTTATCGTGAGGCGGTGCGTTGCGCTTTTTTAAATCGCAGAAAAACGCTTGAAAATAACCTTATGCGTTCCTTTTCCCTTTCCCGCGAAAACGCGGCGGAAATTTTACAAAAAGCGGGCGTGGACGAAAAGGCGCGCGGCGAAACGCTCTCGCCCAAGCGCCTTGCGCTTCTTTCCGACGTACTGTTCGATACGCTCGGCGAAAGTGCTTTCCGCGGCAAAAATAAATCGGAAATTTCTCGCGGCGGCGAATCGGAATAAACGCATATCATATCCTTGCCCCGTAAAAAAACGGAACGTATACAAAAACCCCGAAGCGTGCGAACGGATCGCAATGCTCCGGGGTTTTCGGATAAAAAGGAAAAAATTATCTTATACGACGGATAGTCCGGCAAAAGCGCACAAACAGCCGATAATCGCGCCTGCGAATAAATCGCGGGGGAAGTGCCAGCCGCACGCAAAGCGTGTGTAAAACAGCACCGCGCCGCAGATCGTTATGATAATTCCCGCAGGCGTGAAATAACAAAACGCAATGAATGCGGCGGTGGCTGCGCAGGAAAGATGTCTGCTCGGGAAAGAACGCCCGATCGTTTTCTTTTCGTACAGCGGCGTAATTTCGCGCTCGTAAGGGCGTTTTTCGTCGAACAGATAGCGCAGCAGCGAAACGGCTGCAAACGATAATAGGGGCAGAACGATCGTTCTGAAAAAGTCTTTCGCGTCGAGATAGATCGTAAACGAAGCGCCGTTTTTATCGGGATCGATATAATCGGGGCGGCGGAACGTTATGTAAACGCACATCGCCGCATATATAACGGCGATCGCCCACGTTGCGATTTTATCCGCAAAATATAAGGCTTTTTTCATCTTCGGGCGGTTTTCGTAAAACGCGCGTTGTTTTTCGTATACGTTGAGATATAGTTTGTTCATATTTTTATTATATACGCTTGTTGTCGCTTTGTCAATACTTTTTTTTAAAACAAACGAGAGAGAGTACAGCCGATTTTTTTTATCGGCGTGATTCACTGCGGGGCGAATCGGGTTGACAAAACGCGCGTAAAAAAGTATAATAGGGCAAAAACCATAAGGTAAAAACGCAGTAACGGAAAAACGGCGTAAAAGGTGTGTATGGAAATGGGCGGAATAACGGAAAGAATCTATCTCGATCATGCGGCTTCCACGCCGCTCGACGAAGACGTGTTGCGGAAAATGCTTCCGTATTTTACGCAGAATTTCGGAAACGCGAATTCGCAGCATTATTTCGGCCGTCGCGCGATGGCGGCGCTCGACGACGCACGCGGAACGATCGCTTCGCTGATCGGGGCGAAAGAAAACGAAGTGTTTTTCACTTCGGGCGGCACGGAAGGGGATAATATCGCCATGTTCGGCGCGGCGCACGCCATGGCGAAAAAGGGCAGAAAAAAATTGCTTGTTTCCGCCGTGGAACATTATGCCGTTTCCGTTCCCGCGGAACGGCTCGCCGAAGAGGAAGGCTTCGATCTTCGCCTGATCCCCGTGGATAAACGCGGCGCGATCGATCTCGGTTTTCTGCGCCGCGAAGCGGACGAAAACACCGCGCTCGTATCCGTGATGACGGCGAGCAACGAACTCGGCACGATCGAGCCCGTGAAAGAGGCGGCGGAGATCGCGCATGCCGCGGGCGCGCTGTTTTTCACCGACGCCGTGCAGGCGGCGCCCTATCTTCCGCTGAACGTGAAAGAAACGAACGTCGACGCCATGGCGTTTTCCGCACATAAATTTTACGGGCCGAAAGGCACGGGGATTCTGTACGTAAAAAGCGGCGCGCCCGTGGAACGATTGATCGTGGGCGGAGAAAACGAAAACGGGTTCCGCGGCGGCACGGTGAACGTGGCGGGTGCGGTTGGCGCGGCGGCGGCATACGAAAAAGCCGTGCGGGAAACGGAAGAAAACGATAAAAAAATCCGCGCGCTCAAAGATTTGTTCGTCAAAGAAATATCCGCGTATCCGTTTGCGCATATAAACGGCGGGATCGGCGAAGATTGCGTTCCTTCCGTACTGAATCTTCGGCTCGACGGCGCGGATAATCAGACGATGCTGAATCTGATGGATTTAAACGGAATAGCCGCTTCCGCGGGATCTGCCTGTGCGGGCGGGGATATACAGCCGAGCCGCGTACTTTTGGCGGCGGGCTTCACGCCCGAAGAGATTAAAAATTCTTTCCGCCTCAGTTTCGGAAAGTATAATACGGAAGAAGAAATGCGCCGCGCCGCAAAAATCATCGGCGATCTGGCAAAACGCCTGATCGGCTGATCGCGCGTAATTTCGGTTAGCCTGAAATAACTTTTTCGGTTAGCGGAAAACAACCGCTCGGTTAGCAAAAAGCAACCGTACGGTTAGCCGGAAATAACTTGAAAAAAATCGAAAAAATAGCAAAAAAAACAGAAAAAAGCGCGAAAAAAAGCCTTAAAACCGTTTACGCGACGGAAAAAATGTGTTATAATATAAGCACAAAATCCCAAGGGAGGTACTTATATCATGGCACATAAAATTTCGGATGAATGCGTAGCATGCGGTGCGTGCGCTGAGACCTGTCCCGTAGGAGCGATCGCTCCCGCCGGAGACAAATACGTGGTAGATCCCGATGTATGCGTTGATTGCGGCGCTTGCGAAGACGGATGCCCTACCGGTGCGATCAAAGCGGAATAAGCACGGATCGGTCACACAGACGAAAAAAAGCGCGGGGAAGTTTTGCCTTGCGCTTTTTCTCTCGTTAAAATGAAAAAGGAAAACGGCATGTGCTCTTCCGAACAGATTTCTTCAGAAAAAACAAAAGACGAATCCGTCGTTGCGGAAGATCTCGGATTTTCGCGCGTGATATATCAGGATAAACGCTTGTATCGCTTTACGTCCGATTCCGTGCTTCTTTCCCGCTTCGTCCGCGCGAAGACGGGGGATAACGTGGCGGATTTCTGCGCGGGCTGCGGAATTGTGGCGTTTCATTTTTATCTTTTAAACGGCGGGGCGGAAGAGCCGCAGAATAAAAAACGTCTTCGTTTTACGCTGTTTGAATTGCAGAAAAATCTTCTGTCCCTTGCCGTGCGGACGGCGCGTGAAAACAACTTCGATTGTTTTTCGTTTGAAGAGGGGCGCTTGCAGGATTTGCCCGCAAGATACGCGGGGAAGTTTTCGCTCGTTTTATGTAATCCTCCCTATGAAAAAGGCGGGTTTGACGGCGGAGTGTACGAGAAAGCGATCTGCCGTAAAGAAATCACGATCACTTTTCCCGAAATCGTCGTCGCGGCGAAAAAAGCGCTGAAATTCGGCGGCAGATTCGCTTTCGTCCAGCGCGCCGATCGTTCCGCCGAGGCGATCGCGATTTTAGGCAAAAACGGCTTTGCCGTGAAGCGCATGCGTTTCGTTGCGGCGAAAGCGGAAGAAAAGCCGTATCTTGTAATGATCGAAGCCGTTCTCGGCGGAAAAGAGGGTACGGAAGTGCTTCCCGTCCTGGTAAACGAAGCAAAACAGGGCGGAAAAACGGGCGCGTGAGCGGAAAAAAGTATCGCGTGCATTACAAGTTTTTTTTACGGGACGAAAAAATCGCCTGCGGAGAAACAGTATAAAATTTATCGCGCTTAAAAACGCGATGCAGAACGTCGCTGAAAAACAGTAAGCAGAAAAAAGCAAAAAAGGAGAAAAGGCTATGGTAAGTTTCGTTGCCACCCCCATCGGGAATCTCGGAGATATAACGTTCCGCGCTGTGGAAACGCTGAAAAACGCAGACGAGATCTGGTGTGAAGACACCCGCCATACGCTCCGCCTGCTGAACGCTTACGAAATCAAAAAACCGCTTTTCTCCTGCCACAAATTCAACGAACGTCAGGCGGCGGAAAAGATTGCCGCGGCGGCGCAGTCGGGCAAAAATATCGCTGTGGTGTCCGATGCCGGCATGCCGGTGGTGTCCGATCCCGGGAATATCGTCTGCGAAGTGCTGAAAGAAAAAGGCGTGGAATACACGATCGTTCCGGGGGCGAACGCCGCGCTTTGCGCGTTGATTTTATCCGCCCTGCCCGCCGATAAATTTCTGTTCATAGGTTTTCTTCCCGAAAAAGCGGGCGAAAAACGCGCCCTTCTCGAAAAATATAAAGACGTGGAGGCAACGCTCCTTTTTCACGTCGCTCCGCAGGATGTGGATTCCGACGTACGCGCCATGTGCGAGGTTTTCGGTGATCGTCGGGCGGCGGCGGTGCGCGAAATCACGAAAATACACGAAGAGAGCACGCCGTTTCTTCTTTCGGAAGGCCTTCCGGGAGAAAAACGCGGAGAATACGTGCTCGTGGTGGAGGGCGCGTCCGGAAAAGAAAATCCGCTCTGCGCTCTTTCCGAAACGGAACATATTCTTCATTATATGCGCCTCGGCTACGATAAAAAAGAAGCCTTGAAACTTGCGGCGAAGGATCGGGGCGTGCCGAAGTCTGCGTTATATCCTTTTTCGGTTAATCTGCACGTTTGAAAAACGTCGCGCTTTTCGAATCGCTCGTTTTTGAAACGTGCAGTTCGTTTATTATGCGGGGCGTAAACCTCGTCTGAAAAACGTTGCGCTTCTTTGTCGCGTCTGCGTTTTCCGCTTGTTACATACGCCCGTGTGTGCTTCTTTGCGGAAAGCCTCGCGCTTTGTTTTCTCCTACATCACGCGGCATAAAAAGCACGCGAAAATCACCGATAACGCATAAGAGGTCAGGCAGATCCACAGCGCGGCGGTGATTTTTTTTCGTCTGATCTGCGAAAAATACACCGCGCTCACGTAAAAAATCGTTTCGTTGCCTCCGAAAATCACGCACGCGCAACGCCCGATATAACTATCCGTTCCGTGCGCCGCAAGGATCCTCGAAAGCACGGCGGTAGAGCCGCTTCCCGAAAGCGGCTTCACCAGAATCAGTTCGCATAATTCCGCAGGAACGCCCGCGGCGGAAAAGACGGGTGCGGCATACTTCAGAAAAATATCGGAAAGCCCGCTTTTTTCAAACAGAGAAGAAATCATCGTAACGGCGGCGATATACGGAAATACGGATAAAATCAGAGGCGGGGCTTTTTTCGCGCCGCGAATGAACGATTCGTATACGTTCACGTTCCGTACTGCCGCAAAAACGAACGTAATCAGAAACAAAGCGGGGATCAGGCAGGAAAGAACGTTCATACCGTTCCCGCCTCCGCTCGTTTCGATTTTTCCGCGCTTGCGGCAAAATCCGTTCTTTTTCGTCTGCTCGCGGCGTCTTTTCTTCGCATGGATTTCCGTCCGATTTTTTTCTTTTCTTTCGGCTTGTATACGAAAATCACCACGGGCAAAGCCGTAAGAAGAAAAAAGAGCGACGATAATAAAATCGGGCAAACCACCGACGACGGCGCAAGGCTTCCCGCCGCCGTGCGCAGTGCGATCACGGAAGTGGGAATCGCCTGCAGCGAAGCGGCGTTAAGCGTAAAGAGTACGGCAAGCGAATAATCGCGGTATTTGCTCTCGCTTTCGCCCATCAGCGCCGCCGCCCGTACGCCGTAGGGCGTAGCGAGCGCGCCGAGCCCGAGAAGATTGGCGGAAACGTTCATGCATACGCATTCCGCCGCGTGCGGGTCGTCCGATCGGAAAAGCGCGCGTACGGGCTTTTTAAGAAATTTCGCGATCGCGGCGGTAACGCCCGAATCTTCCCACAGTGCGGATAAGCCGCAGAATACGCAATACGACGAGAGCAACGCCATGCAAAGCGCGGCGGCGGAAGAGGCGGAAGATAACAGCGCGGGCAGAAATTCTTCGGGCGAAACGAATAAAAGCCTTGCGGAACAGGCGATAAATACGGCGGCGAATAATACGTTCATATCGTATTGTATGATCGTTTCCGCCTCTTTATTATCGCGGAACGCCTCGAAAAAATCGTTTTGCGTCGATTTTAAGCATACGAAAAAAACGAAATCGCCCGCGTTTGCTTTACTTTTTTCTTTCAAAGTTGTATAATCAAAAGAAAACGACAAAAAGAACAAAACGTCGGCGGAAGTAAGAGCGGCAGAAAAACTTTCGTCGCGGAGGATTGCAATGAGCGAAAAACAGAAATTTTATATAACGACGGCGATCGCGTACGCTTCGGGCAAACCGCATATCGGCAACACTTACGAAGCCATTCTCGCGGATTCGATCGCGCGCTTCAAACGTAAAGAGGGCTATGAAGTGTTCCTGCAGACAGGCACCGACGAGCACGGGCAGAAAATCGAGGAAAAGGCGGCGGCGGCGGGCGTCACCCCGCAGGAATACGTGGATAAAGTTTCCGCCGAAATCCGCAGAATCTGGGATAGCGTGAATACCTCTTACGATAAATTCATCCGCACTACGGATAAAGATCACGAGAGAGTCGTCGCCGAAATCTTCCGTAAATTTTACGAACAGGGCGATATATATAAAGGCAGTTACGAAGGCTGGTATTGCACGCCCTGCGAATCCTTTTTCACAGAAAGCCAGTTGGTAAACGGCAAATGCCCCGATTGCGGCAGAGAGGTGAAACGCGAAAAGGAAGAAGCATACTTTTTCAGAATGGGGAAGTACACCGACAGGCTGATCGAACACATCGAATCGCACCCCGAATTTATCCGCCCCGTTTCCAGAAAGAACGAGATGATGAATAACTTCCTTAAAAAGGGCGTGCAGGATCTGTGCGTTTCCCGTACCTCGTTCAAATGGGGCATCCCCGTGGATTTCGATAAAAAGCACGTGGTTTACGTCTGGCTCGATGCTTTGACGAATTACATCACGGGCATCGGCTACGATGTGAAAAATCCGTCCGCGCAGTTCAAAAAATTATGGCCCGCCGATCTTCACCTGATCGGAAAGGACATTTTGCGTTTCCACACGATCTACTGGCCTATTTTTCTGATGGCGCTCGGCTTGCCTCTGCCCAAGCAGATTTTCGGTCACCCGTGGCTGCTTTCCGGGGAGGACAAGATGTCCAAATCCAAAGGCAACGTGATTTATTCCGACGATCTCGTACGCCTCTTCGGCGTAGACGCCGCAAGATATTACGTGCTTCACGAAATGCCTTTCGACGACGACGGCGTGATTTCGTGGGATCTTTTCACCGAAAAGTACAATTCCGATCTTGCCAACGTGCTCGGAAATCTCGTTTCCCGTACGATCGCCATGATCGGCAAATATTTCGGCGGCACGGTTACGCTTCGTTCCGGGGCGAAAAACGAGGAAACCGACGAAGAGTTTAAAAATACGGTGTGCGCCGCCGTTAAAACGGTGAAGGAAAAGGCGGACGAACTTCGCGTCGCCGATGCTCTTTCCGCGATTATGGCTGTGTTCCGCCGCGCGAATAAATATATCGACGAAACCGCGCCCTGGGTGCTTGCGAAGGAAGAGGAAAAGAAAGGCCGTCTGAACGACGTATTGTATAATCTCTCGCAGGCGATCGTAATCGGCGCTTCGCTGCTTGCGCCGTTCCTTCCCGATTCGTCCGCGAAAATTCTCGCGGCGTTCGGCGCGGAAGAACGCTCGTTTGAAGAGTGCGGAAGATTCGCTTTGCAAAAAACGGTTTCCGTTACGCAGATATCGCCGCTTTTCGCCAGAATGGACGCGAAACTCCTCGCGCCGGAAATAGAAAAAATCCGCGCGGAACAAATCGCGCAGGCGGCCGGCGATAATGCCGCCGCGGGCGGTAAAACCGAGTCGGAGGCAAAAGGCGAAGAAAAGAAAAACGCGGCGAAAGAGAATAAAAAAGAGGAGAAAGACGGCGATACGGCGGCGGAAATTTCCATTGACGATTTTGCAAAAGTCCGCTTGCAGGTAGGCGAGATCGTCGCCTGCGAAAAAGTGGAAAAATCCTCTAAATTATTGCACGAAACGGTGAAATTCGGCGACGAAACGCGTTCCGTGGTGTCGGGGATCGCAAAGCATTTTGCGCCGGAAGATCTGATCGGCAAAAAAGTGGTGTTCGTCACCAATTTAAAGCCCGTGAAACTTTGCGGCATACTTTCCGAAGGAATGATTCTCGCGGCGGAAGACGACGAGGGAAATTTTGCCCTGATCTGCCCCGAAAATAATGTGAAGAGCGGCACGGTTCTCGGCTGATCCGATCGCCGATACGGCGAAAATAAAAGGTCGTATACGAAAAACGGAGGAAAAAAACGGGTGAAAGAATATGCAGACGTGCATTGCCATCTTACGGACGAAGCCGATTATGCGAATATCGGCGGAGCGGAAGAGGCGATTGCGCGGGCGCGACAGGCGGGCGTGAATAAAATAATCGTCAGCGGATTCGATCTTCCCTCGTCCGCGCGGGCAAAAGAAATCGCGGCGGCGCACGACGGCGTATATTTCTGCGCGGGATTTCAGCCGGAAGAACTGAAAATTTACGAAAACGACGAGGCTGCCGCCGTCGGCGATCTGAAAAAAATCGAAGAGATCGCACAAGATAAAAAATGCGTGGGGATCGGCGAAATCGGGCTGGATTATCATTTTCCCGATCATTCGCCGAAAGAACTGCAACGCGCGTTTTTCGTCAAACAACTCCGCATAGCCGATAAACTTTCTCTTCCCGTCGTGATTCACAGCCGCGAAGCCTGCGCCGATACGCTGGCGATATTGCACGAAAACCGCGCGCTTTTAAAAAAGGGATTTCTTATGCACTGTTTTTCGTATGCGGCGGAAACGGTGAACGAATTTTTATCGCTCGGCGCGTATTTTTCGTTCGGCGGCGTATCCACGTTCAAAAAGGCGGAAAAAGTGCGTCGGGCGGCGGTGATCGTGCCGAAAGAAAGGATTCTTACGGAAACGGACAGCCCGTATTTAACGCCCGAGCCGTTTCGCGGAATTTTTCCGAACGAGCCGAAAAATATCCCGTATATCGCGGCAAACCTCGCTTCGTTGCGCGGCGAAAACGAAGAGGAATTCTGCGCGGCGGTCATCGGAAACGCAAAGCGGCTTTTTTCCGCGCTCGGCGAATCTGTTTGATTATTTTTTCGTTTACCGAAAAATCGGCAACGCAACCGTCGGCGCATGCGGTCGCTTGTATGCGGAAGTAAGTTATAAGTTTTTTAAGGATAAAAGTATAATTATGAGCAGAAACAGAAATAATCGTCGTTTCGGCGGCGAAAACGGCAATAACGGCGAAACCCAAAGCGGAGAGAATCGTAACGGCGAAAATCGGAATAGAGAAAATCGCGGGAACGGAGCGCCTCGTCAGGGGCAGCCCCGTAATGCGGGAAACGCCGCAAACGGCGGCGCGGGAAGTGTACAGAACGGCCGCGGCGCGGGTGAAAAACAGAATTTTCGCGGCGAAAGAAGGCAGAACGTAAATTCGCCGAAGCAAAACGGGGGCAACGCGGGGAACGGGCAGAACCGGAACGGCAACGCGGCACCGGCAAACAATAACGGCGGAAACAATGCGAATCGTTTTCGCGGAAACAATAACGGCGGAAAGCAGAAAAACCGCGCCGCGAACGTCGCAAATAACGGTAATCGCAACGCGGGGGCGGTAAACAGAAACGACGAAAACCGCAAAGATACCTATGTATACGAACTCGACGGCAACGTGTATATCAATCTCACGAACAAATGCTCGAACGGTTGCGAATTCTGCGTGCGTAACGAGCGGGCGAGTTACTACGGAAATTACCTTTGGATCCGTCACGGCGATCCCACGGCGGAACAGGTGATCGCCGCGCTGTCGGGCAAAAATCTGTCGGCGTATAAAGAACTCGTGTTCTGCGGCTTCGGCGAGCCTACGTATAAAATGAACGAAATGATCGCCGTTGCCGATTTCGCTCATGAAAAAGGCATGAAAACGCGCCTGAACACCAACGGGCAGGGCAATCTGATCAATAAACGCGACATTGTTCCCGAACTCAAAGGCAAAATCGATCTTGTGAACGTGTCGCTCAACGCGCCCGACGCGGAAAGTTATCAGAAAATCTGTCATTCGATGTTCCGCCTCGACGCGTTTCCCGCTCTTGTGGAATTTGCGAAAAGTTGCGTGAAAAACGGCGTGGCGTGTCGCTTCTCCGTGGTGGATTGTATCGGGGAAGACGCCGTTGCTTCCTGTAAACGCCTTGCCGAATCCGCAGGCGTGCCGCTGTACGTAAGAAAGTATATCGCGGACAGTTAATCTTTCGCGCCGCGCTTTGCCGCCGCTCCGCTCTTTTTTCTGGCTGCGACACGGCGGACAATGAGGCAAAAGCGATAAAATTTTTCGGGAAACGTCGCCGAAATCGGGTAAAAAGCCTGTAAAGATCGAAAAAAATACGAAAAAAGATGAAAACAAAATAAAACTTCCCGAAATTCCGTAAAACCGCTTGACAGAGCGGGGCGGGAAAGTTTAAAATAAAAGCGCATACGGCGTAAAGAGAATAAAAAACGCAGAAAAAACGAAAAAAGGAACGTTTTGTTTTTTTACCCGCCGCGCACTCTTCGTTAAGGAGAAGATTACAGTGAAAAAGAGTTTATTGAAAAAAATCGCCTGCTGCGCCTGCGCGGCAACGGCTTCCGTTGTATCCCTCGCTACGTTCGCTTCCTGCGAAACGTCTTATCCAAAAGCGGAAATCAAGGTGTCTTTCGAGGGGGAGACGTATACGCTCACTTACGAACTTGCGCGTAAACTCGCACCTTCCACGGTCCGTCATTTCATCGAACTTGCCGATAACGGTTTTTACGACGGGCTTTGCGTGCACGATTACAGCACGTCCAAATGGATCACGGGCGGCTATAAGCAAGGCGAAGACGGGGCGCTCGAAGAGATCAAATACTTCGATATAGTGCAGTCCTACAAACTCACGCCCACCGTATGGTTCGATAAAGAAGGAAAAACGCCTACGTATACGGTATACGGCGAATTTTCCAAAAACGATTACGTCGTCACCTCGGGCGCGTGGAAACAGACGCTCGGCTCGATCTCCATGTATTACACCGATAAATCGAGCATCGACGATAAAGTGTATGTAGAACGTTACGACGGCGGCGGGAAGAGTTATAAATCGTACGAATACAACAGCGCGACGTCGCTCTTCTATTTCTACGCTTCCGATTCCGAAGTCTCTACGGAAAAATATTGCACGTTCGGCAGGCTCGACGAAGACGGTACGGCGGAATTTAAAAAACTTACCTCCGCCATTGCCGATTACACGTCCGATCTCGGCGACGACGGTTTCACCGAAAAGAGATCCGTTTCCGCGAACACCGGGGACAGATGGGCGGAAACCCCTTACTCCTCGATTTCCGTAAACGTGCCGAAATCTCCTATCGTGATCGAATCGGTGAAAATCACGAAATATTGATTTTTTTCCGCTTTGCGGCGGGGAAAAACAGAATAGAAAATAAAAAAACGAGTCCGTTATTTTTTCGGGCTCGTTTTCGTTTGCTCTTTTTCGCGGAAAACGGCAGGGCTTTTTGCGAACACCGTTTCGGAAAAATGTATTTTTTTTCGGATAATTTTACTTTTTTCAAAAAAACGCTTGCCAAAATCATGAAAATATGTTATATTTGAGTCGCAATCTGGTTTGCAACTCAAATAATATAGAATATACGCCGCGAAACGAACGGCGAAGCGGAAAATAACGAAAAGCAAAATAATGCAGGGGAAAGAGCATGATTTCGAGAGAGCGGGTGAAAGATCCGAAGAGAAGAATTTTAATGGTGTGCGTGCAGATGTTTATCGAAAAGGGATTCAGATCCACCACGATGCTCGATATTATCCGCGAAGCCGACGTATCGTCGGGCACTTTCCAAAATATTTTCCGTACGAAAGACGGCGTGCTTTCCGAATTGACGGAATTTATGTTTTCCAATCAGTTCGCCGTAGCGCGAAGCCTCGGCGGAGGAAACCTCTCTCCCGTTTCCGTTTATGCCGTGGAAACGGCGATCCAACTTGCCATCACGGAAATGAACGAACATCTTCGCGAAATCTATATCGAAGCATACACAAAGTCCGATCTTGCGGAATATATATATCAGAAGACGTCCGACGAACTTTTCCGTATTTTCGGCAGATATAATCCGCAGTGGACGGAGAGCGATTTTTACGAAAGCGAAATCGGTACGGCGGGGATGATGCGGGCGTTTATGGCGCACCCTTGCGATAAATATTTCACTCTGAAAAAAAAGGCAATCAAACTTGCCGCAATGGCTTTCGCCGTATATAATGTGCCCGAAGAGGCGCAGCGTGAGGCGTTCGGCATTCTTTCCGCCATGAATATAGAAGAAACGGCGACGGCAGTGATGAAAAAATTATTTTCCGCGCTGGAAATGACGTTTGATTTCAGATTCGCCGGCGATCGTAAACAAAACGATATAACGTAAACGAGGAGAAATAAGGATATGAAGAAAAAAAGAGGTTGGATCATTGCGTCGTTCGCGCTTTTAATCGCTTCGTTGCTTTGCGCCTGCGGAAAGCACGAAGCAGACGGAACGTGGCAGTTTGACGAAACGTATCATTGGCAGAATTGCGAAAAAAGCGACGGGCATACATACGAAAAATCGGCGCACGAATACGCGGCGAACGGCGCAAACAAAAAATGCGCCGTATGCGGAAAAGAAGTCGATTACACGGAAGAAGAAAACGCGCTTTATTGGATCGAAGGCAGAGACGGTACGATCGGCTATGCGGGGATATATACGATCGATTTCACGGAAGAGACGATCGGAAAAGACGGTGAAAAAGAAAAAAACGCCACGCGCGAATCGTGGGGAATGAACGGCAAATATTTTTATATGCGCGATCGGTACGTTGCGGCTGCGGGGGAGGAATATGTATCCGACGGCGGAAAAACGTGCGTGCTGAAATCCGTCCTCGACGGCGGCGCGAGGCGAACGAAATATTTTCAGTCGGAAACTGATGAAAACGGAGAAACGCAAAAGGCGGGTTCGTACGTCAGCCCGTCGTATATAGATGAAGAAGATTTGGATTATCCGCCCGATAAACAGATCGAAGATTACGGAATCGAAGAGGGAAAAGATCGCGTCGGGCTGATTTCGGGCATAGAAAAAGCGCTGGAAGAAGAGGGGATCGAAGCCCCCGCAATCACGTTCACCCGCAATCCGGATCATTCCGTTACGCTGAAAATTTCCTGTTTTTACGAAACGGAGGAAACCGACGACGATACCGGGGAATCGTATAACGTTGCCTCGTATATCGATTTGTATCTCATCGCCAAAGACGGAAAGATCGTGGGGATAACCGACGATTTTCGCGACGAAGCGAAATACGAAGATTCCGCAAAGAATTTTACGGAAAAATACACAAGAACCAAGAAAATATCTTATGAATTTGCGCAAAGCGAATACGATTCGATCGATATTTCCACCGACGTCACGCCGAATATGTATTACGCCGCCGTGTCGGTCAGAGTGGAAAATTACGATCGGTATTTTATCTATACAGATTCGCTTGTCGGCGAAACGGTGACGAGGCAGACTCTTATCGATTACATAAACGCGGCGACCGTATATTTTCTGATCGGAAACGACGAAAACGAACAACTGTTTGAATTGTACGCCGACGAGGCTATGACGATTCCGTTCACAAGCCTCGCGCTCGAAAAAGAGGAGTACGAAGTATATTTTAAATTCGTTCTTCCCGAAGATAAGGCGATCGTGCTCGCCGTTTTCAAAGAGGAACGCGAAGATAAAATCGTTGATATATTGCGGCTTGCATACGTATGGGATGTGGGCGAACGATTCTATCCGCGGGAACGTTTCAGAAATTATATCGTGCTTTCCGCCGACGGCAAAGAAGTGACGGATTGTTCTTCTTTCGTCTGCGAAGAAAACCGGGTGTATGCGGTGACGTACGACGGAAAGTATTACGAAAATCCTCCCGAAGTAAATCACGGCGCGCTCGAAGAATGGTCGTACGACGAAAATGCCCATTGGCACGGTTGCTCCGAATGTCCGAATCATCATTACGATTGGGAAATTCATTTGTTTGAGGAAAAAGACGGGCAATCGGTTTGCTCCGTGTGCAAAGCCGTTAAAAAAACGACGCCCGCCGAAACCTCGGGCGAGATTTCCGGCTGAAAATACTCCGGAATAGTCCTATTGCGAAAAATCCGTTGAAGGCATATGCCCGCAACGGATTTTTTGCGTTAAAGTGCGTCGGAACGATCGTTTTTACGTATTTCGCGCACAGATTACGTCTTTTTCAGATCGCATATTCTGCCGTTATCGTATTCGGCGCGGAAATAGTCCGCTTCAAATACGCGTTCGCCTTTTTTTCTCAATACGCCGCATTCGTTTTCGTCGTCACAGGGAAAAACGTAAGAAATATCGCCTAAAAACGCGGATAATTCTTCTTTTTTGTCCGTGAGGTCTTTCGCCAGAAAATCGGTTACGTCGAGGCCGAGGCGGTATCTTTCAAAGAAATCGTACGCCTCGTGCGCGCTTGCCTTTCCGCCCGTCGCCGTCCGTCCTATGAGGTAACAATCGTCTTCCGTCACGGCCCATTCGTCGTGCAAAAGCGGTTTGTCGCCCGCTTCCGCTCCGCCCGCGCCCTGTCCGTCCGTTTGTTTGCCGAAACAAGGCAATGCCGCGCCCGAACGGAAAGGTGAGATCGTATGTAACGTGCCTTTCTCCGCGCGATACGAAAGAATTTCTCCGTCGAAAAGTTTTTTCCCCGAGGCGTTGAAAATGCACAGAGCGTTGTTTCCCTCGATAAAAAACAATCCGTCGCGCTTTTTAATCGTCGCATGTTCGTAGTAATGAGCCAAAGGCGCTACGCTGAAGCCTTTTGCGGTTTCCAGCGAAACGTGCAACCCGCCCTGAAAGTATACGGTGATCAGATCGGAAACGAAACGTTCCTGCGCCGTAATGCGTACTTCCGATGATCTCGGCGGAAAATCCCGCGCGTATAACGCCGCGCCGTCGCGCAAAAGATACGCTTCCACGCCTTCCGGCGGGGAAAAGAACAGCCGATCGTTTAAAAAAACGCCGAGAGGTAATGCGTTCTGCGGGGAAAAACAGGCAAAAAGGTTGTCTTTCAGCGATATTTCGGCAAACCGCTCGAAATCGTCGGTGATACCGAAGTATTCTCCGCCGATCGTCAGTGCGCAGGGTACGGAAGACAAAAAGCGTATTTTCATAGATATTTCATTCCTCTCGTTATTTTATTCGTTTTTTCGCTCTGAATATGTATAAAAAAGAAAAAATAGGTTAATAATTCTCCCGCACAAGGAAAAGGAAAGGAGGACGGCTATGAACGCACCGAAAATAAACGGTTATACGGAAGAAGAAGCGAAAAATCTGGTGGAATATATCTGGAACGGAAAAAAGGCGGGAAAAACGCTCACGTATCTTTTCAGAACGTACGGCGAAAAGCACGGCAGAGCGAAGGGCAGCGTGCGCAATTATTATTACGCGCTGATGAGAAACCCGAAAGGAGACGAACGCGTGGCGAAACTGCTGAACGGAAAAAATCTTTCTGTGGAAAAAATCCGCGAATTTACCGATGAGGAAACGCACGAAGCGTTAAAAAGTATTCTCACGGAAAAAAGCAAGGGCATTTCCGTTCGTCGCGCTATTCTGAATATCGCGGGCGACGACAATAAAAAGATGCTTCGCCTGCAGAATAAATACAGAAATATTCTGAAAAAAGAACCCGAAAAAATCCGCGAAACGGAAAGGGAACTCGGCTTGCCCGTATCCCGCGAGGCGAAAAACAAAGCGTGCGCGCAAGGTAAAAAAAGCGGGGACAAAAACGTACGGCAACCATCGCTGAAAAGCGGAACTTCTTCGGGCGCAGACCGCCGTGCGGGAAGAGCAACGCCCGAAACGCTTCGCTGCGAATTTTTGAAACGCCGCCTCGAACAGGAAATCAATTCTCTTTACGAGCGCATCGCGGGCGCGCTGAAAGAAGAAAACGCGCGATTGAAAGCGGAAAACGACGCGTTGAAACTTCGCCTTGAAAAAAGATACTGAAAAACCCGCGCTTGGAAAAGGGCGCAGCATTGCCGCGGGGAGTTTAAACGGAAGCATAGCCGATGCGAAAACACCCTCGTCGATCGATTTTTCGTCGTTATTTTCCGTTTTTCGCGGAAAATAAAACGGGTAAACGTATGAAAAATAGGTGAAATAAAAAAAATCTCCCCGCCGAGCGGGTAAATTGCTTGCCAAAAACCGTAAAAAAAGGTATCATATAGAAGTAGTTTAAAAATAAAGCGGTTTTTCAAGGAGAATACGGATTTATGTTACAGAATTTAATGGCAAATTCCAATATCGGCTCGATTGTATTCATCGTTCTGATCGTTGCGGCTTTCGTTGCGATGATGATATTTAATTCCCGCAGCACGAAAAAACGTCAGCAGGAAAGTCAGAAAATGCTCGACGCGATCAAGCCGGGCAATAAAGTGAAGACGATCGGCGGCATTTGCGGCGTGGTAGTGGAAGTGAACGCGGAAGAAAACACTTTCGTTCTCGAAACGGGCACGGAAGCCAGCGGCAAATCGTATATCAAATTCGATAAGCAGGCGGTATATCAGACGGATGCCGTAGCGGAAGACGCGAAGAAAGCGAAAGAAGCGAAACAAGAAGAAAAATCGGAAGAACCCGCCGAAACGAAAGAAGATGCGAAATCGGAAGAGCCCGCTTCTTCGGAAGAAAAGAAAGACGAAGAATAAGATCGTCTCCGTTTTTAAAGAACGGCATTATAAAACAGACGGAAAGGCGCGTCGCTTGAAAAAAAGCGGCGCGTTTTTTTTCGTGCCGTTTTGTCGCACTATCCGCGCGTTTTTGTATGCCTTCCTGCGTTACCCTGCCTTTTCGCCGAACGAAAAGCATAACGAAGCCGCGGCGGAAAATCAAGAAAAGAAGTTCTGATACGCCCGCCGCGCGAATAAGATAAAAAAGACGATAAAAAGATAAATCGGGAGGGCAGGGCGAATATGTCGAAAGAGGGATTATCCGAAAACTTTTTTTTCCAGACGCTGAAAGCGGCTGTGATCGCCACGGCTTTTTGCGTGGCGTTTGCCGCAATCACGGCTGCGGTGTCGGGGTTTGTGTTTTTGTCTGCCGCGGCGGTGAAGATCGTCGGGGCGGCGGCGAAAGTCGTTTCGCTCGCGCTGGGCGCATTGCTTTCGTTCCGCGGCGGAAAATGCTGGCTGAAAGGGCTCGCGGCGGGGGTACTTTTTGCCATGCTCACCGCGTTTTTGTTTTCCGCGATTTCGCGGTCGGCTCTCTCCGTCCGTATTTTCATCGATCTCGCGCTTGGGGCGGCGGAAGGTCTGCTTTCCGGCGTTCTCGTCTCGGTGCTTCGCCCCGTTTGAAACGTAAGGCGGCTTGAGCGGAAACGCGCCGCTTTGTAAAAGTCTTGTAAAATCCTCCATGCGAAACGCGGCAATTCAAAACGATCTTCCCGAAAAAACGTAAAAATACCCTGCGAAAGGGTATTTTTTTCGCTTTTTTTCTCGTAAGCCCCGCGATACTACTTGACGGACAAGCCGGAAATGAAGTATAATAAATAAGTATCAGTGTAATATCGGGCTTTGCGCCCGGCACAATTTTCAGGAGGCTTTACAATGGGCAAAAAGAAATCGGTGGTACTGCTTACTTTAATTACCATCGTGATCGTCGTATTGTGCGCCCTTGCGGTAGTTCCTTCGTTTCATCTTTCCGTATTCAGGGAAGATTCCGTGAAAACGTGGAATCCCGTGGTGTCGCTGTACGATCTGGATGAAGATCTCGGCGGCGGGTATGTCGCGCGGTTTTATCCCAAGGGGATAATCTCCGGGGCGGAGTATGAAAGCGATCTGCTCGATTATGCGGACGATGCCGACGCGCTCGAAGAGTATAAAAATTCTTACGCCGCGTTCAACGGGTTGTATCTTTCCACCGATCCCGACGACGGTATTTTAACGAAAAACGACGGCGCGACGTACGAAGTTACGGAAGCGTTCAAAAAGTGGATCGACGAAACCGTTACGCTCGTTTCCGACAGATTCGCGCGGATGGGGTATTCTTCGCTGAACGTATCCGTGATCGACGGCTATGCGCTGGAAGTGAAAATTCCCGCGTCGTCTTCTTCGGTGTCTTCGTCCGCGATGCAGGCGCTCTCTTATACGGGAAGCCTTTCCGTTTCCGACGACTCGAATACTTATCCTTCCAAAACGGAACAAGCCACGGATTATTTCAGATCGTTTAAACTGAAAACGTCCGGCAACAGCGCTTATATTCAGATCAAAGCCACCGATCTCGGCTCCGAAAAACTCGCCGCGTTCAAGGAAAATTCTTCTTCTTCCACGGTGTCTTTCAAAATCGGCGACAATACGCTGATTTCGCCGCAGGGTTCGTACCTCGAAAATCTTTCGGGCAATACGTGGGCGATCGGCGTTACGTCGAAAGATTCGGGCAAAGTGCTCGCGATCGCGCTCGATTCCGCGCTTCATTCTTCGCTCGGCGACAGCGGCTTTGCGCTTGACAGCGAAAAATCGGAAATCGGCACCTACGAAGCGGTGTACGGAAAGGACGGGAAAACGCTTCTCTACGTAGCGGCGCTGATCGCGCTTGCGATCGCCGTTGTGCTGCCTCTGTTCCTCTATAAGGGCTACGGCGTGGCGATGGCATACGGCACGATGACGTATTTCGTGATCGTCGCGTTCCTGTACGCGTACGTTACGAACGCCGTGTTTGAAATTTCCGTCGGCTCGGCAATCGCGTTTATCGCGGGGCTTGCGCTGATCTTTGCTCTTAATTCCCGCGTGTATGCGAAAATCAAAGAAGAAGTTTCGCTCGGCAAAACGGTGGATTCTTCCGTGAAGAATGCGTTTAGAAAGACGCTTCTTCCCGCGGTGGACGCATGCGTTGCGGCGGTACTTTCCTCGATTGCGTTTTTAATCGGCGGGGCGGGCTTGCAGATTGTGGCGGCGCAGTGCCTGATCTGCTTTGCGGCGGCTTCTTTCGTGTGCTTGATTTGGACGCGCGTTTTAAACTGCATGCTTGTTTCCGCGGCAAAGGACAAATATGCCTTCTATCGCTTGAAGAGGGAGGATGACGACGATGAATAAGTTCACGAAAAAGATTGCCGGTAAGTTCGGCATATTCGCGCCGATCGCGCTTGCGATTCTCATTGCGGGAATCGTGGTGGCGGCGATTTTCGGCTTCAATACCGCGCCAGCTTACAGCGACGTGAAAACGCTTACGGTGAAAGTAAATTCTTATTATACGGAAGAGCGCGTAAGCGCCGTGAAAGACGTATGCAAAGCGGAATTTTCCAAGGCGGGCGTATCTTCGCTTTTCGACGAAACCGACGTCAGCACTTCGCTGAATAATTATGAAATCGTATATTGTTTCAAGGCGGACGAAAAGGCGGATTTTGCGGAACTGAAAAAGAACGTTGAGGAAAAACTTACGGCGGCGGCGGAAGCCTCGGGCGAAAACAAAACGGCGCTTGAAGGTTTGCAGACGTTGCTTCGCGTAACGGTGAACGAAAAGACGGCGATGCGCACGGCTACGCGCCATTTCGCCCTTCGCGCGGCGATCGCGGGCGGCGTGTTGCTTCTTGCGGTGTTCGTATACGTATCTCTCCGCCATAAACTTGCGGCGGGGCTTGCGGCGGCGGCGATCGCGCTCGTTACGCTCGGTTTAACCGTCGCGCTTACGGCGATCTGCAGAATCCCGTTCTCGGCGATGTCCGTGAACGCCTGGTTCATTTCTCTGCTCTTCGGCGCGCTGTTCGGCACGATCGCGGCGGGCAGAATGCACGCGGCGGAAAAGGACGAAGAAAACGCGGGGCTCGACGCAAAGGAAATCACCGTGAAAGGCGCAGGCGAAAAAACGCTGTTCGCGCTTTCCGCAGGAATCGCGCTCGGCACGCTTTTAATCGGCGCGATGGGCTTTACGCCCGCGCAGTGGTTTTCGCTGCTCGTGATCGCGGGGCTTGCTTCCGCGCTCTTCACTGCGGGGATTCTGTATCCCGCGATGTATCCTTCGATTCTTAAAAAACTTCTCGTATCCCGTGCGGAAAGAAGCCGATACGATTATGTGAAAAAGAGCCGATCCGAAAAGAAGAAAAACGCGGCGCAGGCAACGGAAAGTGCGGCGGCGGAAAACGGCGAAGGAGAAAACGAGGCGAAATAAAACGCCGTGTCGGAAAGAACTGTTAAGTCGCGGGGGAATGATTTTCCCCCGCTCTTTATTCGGAAAGTACGAAAAGAGGAAGCACATTGAAAGTAATCGTTCCCGAATACGAATTTTCGGAGGAACAATTAAATAAAGCGGAAAATCTGGCTCGGGAGACCGGGCTGGAAAGCGAAACTGCGCGGATTCTTTTGGCACGCGGCGTAGACGACGCGGAAAAAATCGCGCGCTTCATGCACCCCGGAAAGGAAAATTTTCTTTCTCCGTTTTTAATGCGCGGTATGAAAGAACTCGCCGCCGCCGTGGCGCGGGTGAAAGAAAAAGGCGGGGAAGTGGCGGTGTTCGGCGATTACGATGCCGACGGCGTGTGTTCCGCGGCGATTATGTATTACGCACTGAGAGAATACGGTGTGCGCGCCCGCATTTACGTTCCCGAACGTTCCGACGGCTACGGTCTTTCCCGAGAGGGGATCGACGGTATTTTTGCCGAAGGCGTTCCCGATCTTTTCGTTACGGTGGATTGCGGCGTTTCCTGTAAAGACGAAGTGGCGTATGCAAAATCGCTCGGGGCGGAAGTGATCGTCACCGATCATCACGAACTTCCCGAAACGTTGCCCGATTGCGTGATCGTCAATCCGAAACTTTCCGACGATTACCCTTACGATAATCTGTGCGGCGCGGGCGTGGCGTTCAAAACGGCTTGCGCGCTGCTCGGCGAAAAGGCGTACGATCTTCTCGATTTCGCCGCGCTTGCCACGGTGGCGGACAGCGTGCCGCTGCTCGGGGAAAACCGCGATATCGTTACGGAAGGGCTGCGCCTGTTCAACGCTGGGCATCGCACGTGTTTTACGTATCTGCTCGGCAGATCCTCCGATAAATCGGGCGACGAAATCACGGCGCAGACGCTGGCGTATACGATCGCGCCGCGAATCAACGCGGCGGGGCGCATGGGAAATTCTCACGCCGCTTACGAACTGTTCACGGAAGAAGACGAAGCGAAAAAACACGATCTTGCGGCGAAACTCTGCGCGTATAATTCCGAACGTCAGAAAAAATGCGACGAATTGTACGCTTCCGCCAAAGAATCTCTGGCGAAAAAAGGCGCGTATTCTCACGTCATCATGCTCACGGGCGAAGACTGGAACGCCGGTTTCGTGGGGATCGTGGCGGCGCGTATCGCGGAAGAATATAATCGGCCCACGCTGATTTTCGTGCGCCACGGCGGCATGCTTCGCGGCAGCGCGAGGAGCGTGGAGAACGTGAATATTTTCAACGCGCTCAGGGCATGTTCGCAGTATCTCGAAGAATTCGGCGGACACGCGCAGGCGGCGGGCGTCAATCTGAAAGAGGAAAATTTCGCCGCTCTCGAAAACGCGCTCGATCGCGAAATCGCGGCGCACTATAAAAGCGAAGATTTTATCCGTCGTATTCCCGTCGCCGCGGAAATGAAAGAGGGATTCTCTCCGAAATTCATCCGCGAACTCAACGCGCTGGAACCGTACGGCGTAGGGCACAGAAAACCGCTGTTCTCTTTAACGACGTCGTCCTGCAATGCCCGCGAAATGAAGCCCGCGTCGCCGCATCTCACGATTAAAAACAATTATCTCGATCTCGTTTATTTTTCGGGTGCGAAGCACCTTCCCGTCATCGGCAGCAACGTGGAAAAAACGTTCGTTTTCGAGATCAACGTTTCCCGCTTCAAAGGTAAGGAATACGTCAAAGGCTTCGTCCGCGATTTTATCTACGACGGCAGAACGGAAAAAGATTCTTCTTTCGATTCTCTCTCTTCCGCGCTCGATCGTTATTTCGATCGCGAAGCGTCGGTGCCCGCCGCTCCCGTGCCTCTTTCCGACGAGCAGACAAAGGATCTGATAGAGAAAAAATTAAAGGAGAGCGACTGGGGACTTTGCCTGATCGCTTCCGATATCGCCACGCTGAAAAAATATCCGTATTTAAACGATATGCCGTGCGATCTGTTCTATCCGTCGTCGCGGAACGTGGGCAATACGCTTCTCGCCTGCCCCTTGCCGTGCGCCGATCTTTCGGGCTACGATACCGTGGTATATCTCGATACGCCGCTCGGCTTTTCGCTGCATTTTCCCGCGGAGAAAACTACGTATTATAATAAAGACGAAGACGGCAGAGGCGCGTTCCGCGATCTTTCCGTGAAGCGCGACGTGCTTGCGGCGGTGTTCTCCGCATTGCGGAATAACGTGACTTCGTTGCAGGGAAATTCCTGTGCCGATTTGATCGGGCGTTGCGGCACGTTCGGTTTTGAAAAGAAAGAATTTCTTTTTGCGCTCCGCGTGTTTGAAGAATTGAAAATTCTCGATTTTTCTTTCGGCGTTCCCACGTTGTACCGCGGCGCGAAAACGGAACTTTCCCGTTCCGCGATATATGAAAAAGTCCGCATGCTTACGGAAGAATCGGAAAAGGCGCAATAACGCACGATAAGGCAATATAACGCACGTAAATCAACGTAAAAAAGACGGTGAAAAATATGAACGAAAACGTAAAAGGCGGCGACGTCATCAAAGACGCGCTCGGAAAAATCGAAACGTTGTACGAAGCCGAAAAGGATAAAAATCTCCTTCTCGACGCATATTATTACGCGCAAAAAATGCACGAGGGGCAAAAACGCGCTTCGGGTGAGCCGTATTTCATTCATCCCTGCGCCGTGGCGAATATTCTGATGGATATGGGGCTCGACGCCCCCACGATCGCGGCGGCTTTTCTGCACGACGTGGTGGAAGATACCGCCGCTACGGAAGAAGATATCCGCACGAAATTCGGCGAAGAAGTGGCGGAA
The DNA here is from genome assembly GCA_905203015.1 of uncultured Christensenella sp. GTDB lineage: Bacteria > Bacillota > Clostridia > Christensenellales > Borkfalkiaceae > Scatosoma. The sequence continues at coordinate 54,680 of CAJKUC010000003.1, forward strand.
CTCGTAGCAGGGGTTACGAAACTCAATAAAATCGTATTCGAGAGCAAAGAGCAGGAAGAAGCGGAAAACTTCCGTAAAATCGTTGTGGCGATGGCGAAGGATATCCGTGTGATCATCATCAAACTGGCGGATCGGCTGCATAATATGCGTTCGCTGTCATTTCTCTCGCCCGAACGTCAGCAGGCGATGGCGCACGAAACGCTGGAAATTTATACGCCGCTTGCGGGGCGTCTCGGTATTTCGCACGTGAAGAGCGAACTCGAAGATCTTTGCCTGAAATATATCGATCCCGAAGCGTATCATTATCTGCTCGTTCATATCAACGAAAAACTTTCCGAACGCCGTCAGTTCGTGGCGGACATCGTGGAGCAGATCAAAGCGCTTATGAAAGAAGACGGTATAGAAGGGGAAGTATTCGGCAGACCGAAACACTTTTATTCCATCTATAAGAAGATGAAAAATAAGGGCAAAACGCTCGATCAGATCTACGATCTTTCCGCCGTGCGCGTAATCGTGAAAGACGTGAAAGAGTGTTACACCGTCCTCGGCGCGATTCACGAAAAATGGACGCCGCTGCCCGGCAGAATCAAAGATTATATCGCCAATCCCAAGCCGAATAAATATCAGTCGCTTCACACCACGGTGATGACGTCGTTCGGTCAGCCGTTCGAGATTCAGATCCGCACGGAAGAAATGCACCGTATCGCCGAATTCGGTATCGCGGCGCACTGGAAATACAAAGAGGGCCGAACGCAGGAAAAAGGCACCGATTTTGAAAGCCGCCTCACGTGGCTGCGCGAAATGGTGGAATGGCAGAGTACGCTGAAAGATTCCCGCGAGTTTCTCGACGCGCTGAAAACGGAACTGTACAGCGAAGAACTTCTCGTGTTCACGCCGCTCGGCAAAGTGATCACGCTTCCGCCCGGGGCAACGCCCGTCGATTTCGCCTACGCGATCCATTCGGAAGTGGGCAATCGCTGTACGGGCGCGCGGGTAAATTCCAAAATCGTGCCGCTTTCCACCACGTTGCAGGTAGGCGACGTAGTGGAAATCATCACTTCGCAGAATTCCAAAGGCCCTTCGCGCGACTGGCTGAAATTCATCAAATCGTCCAGCGCGAAAGCGAAGATCAAGCAGTTTTATAAAAACGAACTCAAAGAAGATAATATCCGCGTCGGTCAGGCGAAACTGGAAGATGAGGCGAAAAAGAAGGGGTACGCTCTTTCCGATCTGCTTACGGAAGAAAGTTTCAAGCGCATTTCCGATCGCTTCTCGTTCACCGCTCCCGAAGAAATGTACGCGGCGGTAGGATACGGCTCGCTCACCGTCAATCAGGTCCTTTTCAAACTCATCGATTTCTATAAAAAAGAAATGCCGAAGCCGTTCGAGGTGCATGCGGGCGGCGGCAACGTCCGCACGCCCGGCGGCGTACTCGTCAACGGGCAATCGGGGCTTTTGGTGCGCTTTGCCGGCTGCTGCTCTCCCGTTCCCGGGGATAAGATCGTCGGCTTCACTTCCCGCGGCAGAGGCGTGGTGATCCATCGCGCCGATTGCTCCAACGTGCGCGGTATCGAAAAAGAACGATTGCTTCCCGCCGAGTGGAGAAAAGAAAGCGGCGAAAAGCAGTTGTATAACGCGAATATCATTATCCGCGCCGCCGATCAGGGCGCCGCGCTTTCCGCGCTCTCGCTCGTTGTGTCGGATATGCGCTTGTCGATCACGGCGGTCAACGGCAGAATCGATAAAAACCGCGACGCGGTTCTCGAAGCCTCTATCCGCCTCACCGACGTTTCCGAAGTGGATATGCTCATTAAAAAACTTCGCGCCGATAAGCGTATTTACGACGTGAATCGTATCACCACGCTTTCATAAACGGTTCCTTAAACACGGCGTCAGCCGCCGCGGCGTCGTAAGCGCGCGGAAAATCATGCTTTTCAAAAAGCAAAAAATAAAAAACGGATAAATCAAGGAAGTAAAATCGAATGACGACGGATTGCGCGTTTCTGGAAAACGAATTATACGACGTGGCTCGGCTGTTTCCCGAACGCCCCGAAATTTTAACGCACTCGTTCCGCTTTGAAAACGGCACGTTTTATAATTCGTTCAACGTAGACGGCGAGGAATATTCCTATGCGGATACCGCGCCGTTTTCGGGAGAACTTCAATTTAAAAGGAAAGAAAAACTGTTCGCGAAATTACGCCTGTATTCGATACTTAGCGATAAATACGGGATAAAAATGCCCTGGGGCGCCCTCACGGGCATCCGTCCCACGAAACTCGCCTACCGCGAAAAGGAAGAGGGCAGAAATTTTTCGGATTTGTTTTCGTTTATGGGCGTTTCCGAGGAAAACATCGCCTTAACGGCGCAGGTGTTAAACGCGCAGGAGGGGATTTACGAAAAAAACGAAGAGAACGCCGATTATTTCGTCTCTTTGCCGTTCTGCCCGAGTAAATGCGAATATTGCTCGTTCATCACCGCTCCTATCGATAAAACGCGCGGGTTTCTTCCGCCGTATATCGCCTGTCTGCAAAAGGAAATCGAGGCAAGCGCGCCGTTGATCAAAAACCTGCGCAGCGTGTATATCGGCGGCGGCACGCCGTTCGCCGTTCCTGCGGAAGATCTCGAAAAAATTCTCGTATCCGTCGATAAAATCCGTAAAAACGATTGCGAATACACCGTGGAAGCGGGCAGACCGGACGTATTCACCGACGAAAAACTACGCCTTTTAAAAGACCACGGCGTCAATCGTATCTGCATCAACCCGCAGAGTTTTTCCGACGAAACGCTTCGTAAAATCGGCAGAAAACATACGGCGGCAGACGTGTACCGCGCGTTCGATCTTTCGGCAAAATACGGCTTTTCGGTCAATCTCGATCTGATCGCGGGGCTTGCTGACGAAACGCTTTCCGATTTTTCGTATTCTCTTTCCGAATCCGTCCGTCTTGCGCCCGATAATATCACGGTGCATTGCCTTTGTCTGAAATCGGGCGCGAAACTCAAAGAAGAAACAAGTTATCTCGATGCCCCCGTCGTTTCGGATATGGTGGCGCTCTCCCGCGAATTTCTGCCCGGAAACGGCTATCGCCCGTATTATATGTACAGGCAGAAATATCAGGCGGGAAATAACGAAAACGTCGGCTGGTCGCGTAAGGGCAAAGAGTGCGTGTACAATATCGACGTGATGGAAGAAATCGCGGATAATATAGCGGTGGGGGCGAACGCCGTCTCGAAAAAAGTGACGTTTGCCGACGGTAAAATCACCCGTCATGCCGCGCCGAAAGATCTGAAAACGTATATCGGAAAAATCGATTCGATCATCGCGGAAAGAAACGAATTTTTCGGCAGATAAAAAATAAAAGGGGCTGAAATGCCGGAAAATTCCCTGCCGTTTTCCGCGGCGCGTTCCGCTTCGCCGCACGGAAAAAGAATTTGCGAAAGTTTTTGCGAAAACGGCATGGATTTCCTTTACAATCGAAAAAGATTGTGGTAAAATAAAGGCAACGGTTTCAAAGCGGTGCGAATCTCCACGCCCGGCTTTGAGATACGCGAAGTAAATTCCATCGGAGGATAAAAAAAATGGAAAAGAAAGAAATTATGGCAAAATACGCTACTCACGAAGGCGACACCGGTTCGCCCGAAGTTCAGATCGCCCTTCTTACGGAGCGCATCAATCATCTGAACGAGCATCTTGCTACGCATAAGCAGGATAATCACTCTCGTCGCGGGCTTCTGAAAATGGTAGGTAAAAGAAGAGGTCTTCTGGACTACCTGAAAGAAAAGGACATCGCGCGTTACAGAGCGATCGTGGAAGCGTTGGGTTTAAGAAAATAAGAGCGGCTTAAAAAAGGGCGGGTGTTTTCTATCCGCTCTTTTTTGCTTAATGGCTTTTATATATCCCTTGCTTCCCGCACGGCAAGCGGGAGGATAAGGACAAGAACAAAAAAAGAACGAATCAAGGATTAAGGAGAAACAAATTATGCCGGCATTAGAAAACAGCAAAATTTTCAAAACGGATTATGCGGGGAGAGAACTTACCGTAGAAATCGGCAAGTACGCGGAACAGGCGAACGGCGCATGCCTCGTCCGTTGCGGCGACACGGTGGTGAACGTCACCGTTTGTATGGCGGATAAGCCTCGGGAAGGAATGGATTTCTTCCCCCTGTCCGTCGATTACGAAGAAAAAATGTTCGCCGTGGGTAAAATTCCCGGCGGCTTCAAAAAGAGAGAGGGCAGGGCTTCCGATAAAGCGATTCTGGTCAGCAGATTGATCGATCGTCCTATCCGCCCGTTGTTTCCCAAGGGAATCTTTAACGACGTAGTGGTGGTGGCCACCGCGCTTTCCGTCGATCCCGATATCGCGCCCGAGCCCATCGCCATGATCGGTTCGTCCATCGCGCTTTCCATTTCGGATATTCCTTGGGCAGGTCCTACGGGCAGCGTTATCGTCGGCTGTATCGACGGTAAGTATGTGATCAATCCCACCGTCGCGCAGAAAGAAAAGAGCACGATTCATCTTTCCCTCGCGGGCACGAAAGACGCGATTCTGATGATCGAAGCGGGCGCGAAAGAAGTTACCGACGCGGAAATGGTCGGCGCGATCACGTTCGGTCACGAAGAAATCAAAAAAGTATGCGCGTTCATCGAAGAGATCTCAAAAGTTGCGGGCAAGCCCAAGAGAGAAATGGAACTCTACCATATTCCCGAAGATCTCGACGCTGCCGTGAAAGAATACGGCTACGATAAACTCGTCTGGGCGCTCGATACGTTCGATCGTAAAGAAAGAGAAAATCGTCAGGCGGAAGCGGAAAAAGAAATCCTCGAGCACTTCGCCGACATCTATCCCGATAAACAGAGAGAAATCAAAGATTCCATCTACTATATCACGAAAGCGATCGTAAGAAAGAAGATCTTTGAAAACGGCGTTCGTCCCGACGGCAGAAAACTCAAAGAAGTACGTCCCATCTGGTGCGAACACGGCGTTCTTCCCCGCGTGCACGGCTCGGCTGTGTTTACGAGAGGTCAGACGCAGGCTCTCACCACCTGCACGCTCGGCATGCTCGACGAAGCGCAGAGAATGGAAGGTCTCGACGAGGAAGAAGAAAAACGCTATATGCATCAGTACAACTTCCCCGGCTATTGCACGGGCGAAGCGAAGGCGCTGCGCAGCCCCGGTCGCCGCGAAATCGGTCACGGCGCGCTTGCGGAACGCGCTCTCGTTCCCGTAATCCCCTCGGAAGAAGAATTCCCGTACGCGATCCGCGTGGTGTCCGATATTCTTTCGTCTAACGGTTCGTCCTCGATGGCTTCCGTGTGCGGTTCCACGATGGCTCTGATGGACGCGGGCGTTCCCATCAAGGCTCCCGTCGCGGGTTGTGCCATGGGGCTTATCAAAGATCCCGAAACGGGTAAATACGTCATTATGACGGATATTCAGGGGCTTGAAGATTTCCTCGGCGATATGGATTTCAAGGTTGCGGGTACGGAAAAGGGTATCACTGCGATTCAGATGGATATCAAGATCAAAGGCATTTCCGAACAGATCATGCTTGACGCGATCGCTCAGGCGCAGGAAGGCAGAAGATTTATTCTCGGCAAGATGCTCGAATGTATCCCCGAAGTCAACGATCATCTCTCCGATTACGCGCCGAAGATCATTTCTTTCAAGATCAATCCCGAAAAGATCGGCGACGTGGTAGGCAAACAGGGCAAAGTGATCAATAAGATCATCGAGCAGACGGGTACGAAGATCAATATCGAAGAAGACGGCACGGTGTGCATCGCATGCTACGGCGACGTGGCGGCGGCGCAACGCGCGAAGTGTATCGTAGAATCGATCGCGCACGATCCCGAAGTCGGCGATATGTTTGTCGGCGTCGTGGTGAGAATCCTCTCCAAAGTGGGCGCGTTCGTGGAATTTGCTCCCGGAAAAGACGGCATGGTGCACATTTCCCGCCTTTCCAAAGACAGAGTGAATCAGGTGGAAGACGTTCTCAATATCGGCGATAAAGTGAAAGTGGAAATCATTAAAATCGGCGAAAAAGGCGTTGATCTGAAACTTCTCGAAAAGATGTAATCGGGCGTTTTTGCGGATAAAAGCATAACGCATCGCAAACAGTTTCCCCTTCGATATTTTGTCGGAGGGGGCTTTTGTATCGGAAAGGAAAATAAGAAAAACGCGGCGGAAAGCATATCGCTGAACGCTTTCGGCGCGGTTCCCGTTCCGTCCGAAAACGCGGGAAAGGCATATATGAAAGATCTTACGCAGCAAAATATCTATAAAACGTTTTTCCTTTTCGGCGCGCCGCTGGTGCTGGCGGGCTTGCTGGCGCAGGCGTACGGCATCATCGATACGTCGATCGCGGGCAAAATGATCGGCGATAAGGGCCTTGCGGCAACGGGCGCGACGTCTCCTCTCACTACGGCGATTTCCTCGCTGTTCTGGGGCTTCGGCGTAGGTTTTTCCGTATGGCTCGCACGCCTTTTTGGGGAAAGAAAATACGAAAAAATCAAATCTTCCGTCGCGCTCAGTTTTATGATTCAGTTGATCGTGGCGGGGGTAATCGTTGCGATCTGCCTGATTTTTCACGACGGAATTTTCGATCTGCTTCGCGTAGACGAGGAAATCAGAAAAGAAGCGTACGAGTATTTTTCTTTCTATATCGTCGGGCTTGTTTTCATCGTTTTCAATAACACCTTTCTGTTTATTCTGAACGCTTTCGGTATCAGTACGTTCACGCTGTATATGTCTTTGCTCGCTACGGTGCTGAATATCGGCGGAAATATTCTGCTCGTGTCGCTCGGGCTCGGCGTGGCGGGGCTTGCGATTTCTTCGGTGTTTGCGGCGGTGGCGGTAGACGGCTGTTACCTTCTGAAACTGCACGCCTGCTATAAAGAAATGGGCGTGGGCACGGCGAAAATTACGTTTAAGAATCTCGGTTTTTCCTCCTCCCTCGCTTACGCGCTTCCCAATATGGCGCAGCAGGGAGTGATGTATCTTTCGTCGCTTCTCCTGTCGCCGCTTGTAAACGGCATGGGCGCTTCCGCTTCTGCGGCGTATACCGTCGCGCTCACCGTGTTCAATCTCATTCAGGCGGTGTACTGCAATTCGTCGAAAGCGGTGAGCAATTATTCGGCGCAATGCGTCGGTTTGCATAAATACAGAGGCTTGAAAAAAGGACTCGGCGTAGGTGTCCTGCAGGGGCTTGCGTTCACTTTGCCGTTTATCGTTGTCTGCTCGGTTCTGCCCGATAAAGTGTGTTCTCTGTTTTTCAAGGCGGATGCCGACGCGCTTTCGCGGGAATATGCCGAATTGTTCGCCCGCACGTACGTTCCGTTCATGGTGTTCGCCATTCTGAATAACCTTTTTCACGCGCTGTATCGCGGCGTAAAGGCCTCGGCGTTTTTGTTCTCGTCTACGTTCGTCGGCGCGGCGGTGCGCTGGATCGCTTCGTTTCTGCTGATCTCGAAATACGGCATGCCGGGCTTTTTTGCGGGCTGGGCGATTTCCTGGGTGGGGGAAGCGTTGTACGCGTTCGCGCTGTTTCTCACGGGGCGGTGGAATCCTGCAAGAAGAGAAGCGACGGAATCCCGCGATTGATCCGGCGTTTTTCGGGTCGGCTTCATTATATCACGGATTTTGCGTTTTTCTCTCTTTGCGTGCCGTTTTTTTTGAGCGAAAAACGAAGGATACAGAAGGAAAACAAAACAGAAAAAATAAAACAGCCTTATCCGCTTATATTTTGCGGCAGGCTGTTTTTTCGTTTGATATTGAATTTTGCGCGGCTTTATTGCCTCTTGAGAACGGAAAAAGTTCCGTCGTTCGGTTATCGGTTTTTCTTTCGTTCGGCTAAATACACCATCAGTACGGCAACGTCGGCGGGGTTCACGCCCGAAATTCTGCCCGCTTGCCCGAGGTTCAGCGGCTTGATGCGGCTCAATTTTTCCCGCGCTTCCAGCCTCAGCCCCGAAATCGAAGAATAATCGAGGTCGGAAGGCAGGGCTTTTTCTTCCAGTTTTTTCGCTCGCGCGATCTGTTCTTCCGCCTGTTTCACGTATCCGCCGTAGCGCACGGTGATTTCCGCCGTTTCCGCAACGTCGGAGGAGTATTCCGAGAATACGGAAAATTCCCGCATGATTTCGCAGAGCGGCACGTTCCGCCGCAACAGATCGGCATACGAAAGGGCGCAGTGAGGCGGTTCGTAGCCGTATTTTCTTAAAAGCGGCAGACTTTTTTCCCGATCCGCTTTTTCGTTCAGCCGTTCAAGCAGTTCTTCGTATAACGCTTTCCGTTTTGTATAGCGCGCATACCGTTCTTCGCTTACCAGCCCGCACGCATAGCCGAGGGGAGTCAGGCGGAAATCCGCGTCGTCCTGCCGCAAGCAGATACGGTATTCCGCGCGGGAAGTCATCATACGATAGGGCTCGTCCGTGCCTTTCGTCACAAGATCGTCGATCAGAACGCCTATATACGCTTGATCTCGTCTTAAAACGAGCGGCGGAAGCCCGCGCAGTTTCAAAGAGGCGTTCAGCCCCGCGATCAATCCCTGCGCGGCCGCTTCTTCGTAGCCCGAGGTGCCGTTGATCTGTCCCGCGGTGTAAATGCCTTCCGCTTTTTTGAATTCCAGCGTGGGAAGTACGTCGAGCGTATCGATGCAATCGTATTCGATCGCGTAGCCGTAACGCACTACGTCGGCGTGTTCCAGCCCCGCCACGGAAGCGTACATTTTCCGCTGTACGTCGTGCGGCATCGAGGTGGACATACCGCCCACGTAAATTTCCGACGTATCCGATCCTTCCGGTTCGAGGAACACCTGATGACGTTCCTTGTCTTTGAAACGTACGATTTTCGTTTCCACGGAAGGGCAGTACCGCGGACCCGTAGACGTGATCAGTCCGTTGTATAAGGGAGAGCGATCGAGGTTTTCGAGGATGATTTCATGCGTCTTCGCGTTTGTGTAGGTGAGATGGCAGGAAGCGGTGTTTTTCGGCGGATCGTCCGTCACGAAAGAAAACGCGTAGCCTTTTTCGTCGCCTTTCTGTTCTTCGCAGACGGCGAAATTCACCGTTTTACCGTCTACGCGCGCGGGCGTTCCCGTCTTGAAACGGCGGATTTTATAGCCGAGCGCGGCAAGCGACGCCGTAAGTTTCGTGGCGCGCGAAAATCCGTTCGGGCCGGAGGGCTGTACGAGGTCGCCCGTGATCGTCTGCGAATTGAGATATACGCCCGTGCACACCACAACGGCGTGGCAGCGTATGATGCCGCCGTAGGTGGTTTTTACGCCTGCGCATTTTCCGTTTTCCGTAAGTATTTCGGCGGCTTCCGCCTGCAATACGCGCAGATTCGGCCGGCTTTCCAGCACGCGCTTCATTTCGCGGTGATAGGCGGCTTTGTCCGTCTGCGCGCGCAGACATTGCACCGCCGCGCCCTTGCCCGCGTTCAGCATGCGCATCTGCAGGGCGGTTTTGTCCGCGATGATTCCCATTTCTCCGCCGAGCGCGTCGATTTCGCGTACGAGATGACCTTTCGCCGTGCCGCCGATGGAGGGGTTGCACGGCAGAAAGCCGATTCCGTCGAGATTCAGCGTAAGTATCACGGTGTTCAATCCCGTTCTCGCCAAGGCGAGGGCGGCTTCTATGCCCGCATGCCCCGCGCCGATCACCGCCGCGTCTGCGGTATATTCTTCAAAATCTTCCATAAATTCGTATCCGATCCGAAAAACACTTTGTTTTTGCGCTTATCGTTTGTAGATAACGTTTTTCACGTCGTCCACTTCTTTCGCTATTTTTTCGTTGAGTCTGATTAAATCTTCCACTTTATCCCGCGAATACATGATCGTGGTGTGATCCCGTCCGCCCATGAGGTTGCCCACGGAAACGAGGGGAAGGGAAAGCAGTTCGCACATTAAATAGGCGCAGATCTGTCGCGCTTTCACAAGATCCGCTTTTTTCCCTTTGCCGAGAAGGTCTTCCTTGCGGCATTTGTAATAAGAGCACACCGCCGAAATAATTGTTTCGGGCGTTACGTCTTCTTTTTCGTCTTCGTTTTCGCGTACGGCTTCGTTCAGCGCTTTTTTCGCAAGGGATAAAGAAATGGGCTCTTCGTGCAGTTTCGCCGCAAAAATCACTTTGTTCAGCCGCCCTTCGAGTGTTCGCACGTCGTGCCCCGAATATCCCGCGAGGTATTCCAGCACGTCGTCGGGAATAAAGCAACGCTTATCCATCGATTTGCGCTTTAAAATGGCGATTTTCGTTTCGGTGTCGGGCGGTTGCACGTCTGTGATCAGGCCGCCCTCGAAACGCGTGCGCAGTCTTTCTTCCAGCGTGGCGATTTCTTTCGGCGGGCGATCGGAAGTGAGCACGATCTGCTTGTTCTGCGAAAACAGTTCGTTGAACGTGTGGAAAAATTCTTCCTGTACGCCCGGCTTTTTCGCAAGGAATTGTATATCGTCGATCATCAGCACGTCTACGTTGCGGTAGTGCGTGCGGAAACGCGCGCTTTTATCGCGCGAAGAAAATTTCCCCGAAATCATCGAATCGATGAATTCGTTCAGAAAGTTGTCGCAGGTGGTGTATAAAATCCGTTTCGCGGGGTAGTGCTCGCTCACGTAATTTGCGATCGCCTGCAAAAGGTGGGTTTTTCCCAGCCCCGATTCCCCGTAGATGAAGAGGGGGTTAAAACTTTCCCCCGGGTGTTCCGCAACGGATTTTGCCGCGGCGTATACGAATTTGTTGCCGCTGCCCACCACGAACGAATCGAACGTGTAATTTTTATTGAGCGGCACGGGATTGAACGCGTCGTTGAAATCGTCCGCTTCTTCCAGGGGATAAGCCGCGCTGTTTTCCACGTAAATACGGAATCCGTCCAGCCCCACGTTCGCTTTTTCCACGGCGTCGGAAATGGCGGCGGCGTGTTTTTTCATAATCGTGTCGGCGGTCATTTCCGTCTGCGCTTTCAATACGATTTTTCTGCCGAGGATATCCACGGGTTCGAGGTCCTTCACGAACGCGTCGTACGAGACGGGCGGAATAACGTTCTGCACTCTGTCGCGGATAAGTTTCCATAAATATTCTGTCTGCGATTTTTCAGCCAAGGCGGTTTCCTCCGTAATCCGAAAAACGCCGTGAAAACGCGAAAGGGAAAAATTTTCGCGCAATTTTCCGTCGCGGCGTTTTTTTCTTTGTCTTTTCGGTAAATATCTGCTATAATTATAATACAAAATTCAAGGAAAATAAAGTGTTTTCGTCTCTTTTTTTCGGATTCGCGGATTTTTTTCGCCGCCCGATCGCCACACGATCGTCGCTTACGGAATTTCCGCGCCGGAAAAGAGAAAAAACTTCGCGCGCAAAAAAATGCAGATCAAAAAACTCACTCTCCGCAATTTCAGAAATTATGAGGAAGAAGAATTTACTTTTTCCGAAGGGCTCAACGTTTTGTTCGGCAAAAACGGGCAGGGGAAAACGAATTGCGCGGAAGCGGTATTTTATCTTTGCACGGGTTCGTCGCTTCGGATACGCCACGATAAACAGTTGATCCGTATCGGCGCGCAAAAGGCGGAAATCTGCGCCGAGGCAAACAACCGCTACGGCAGAGTGACGATCGAAGCGGATATATCCGAAGAAAAACGCGCGTTGTTCGTGAACGGCACGAAACTTACGAAAAGCGCGGATCTGATGGGGCATATCAACAGCGTGTTTTTTTCGCCCGGCGAATTGCGTCTGATACAGGACGGCCCCGACGAGCGGCGGCGTTTCATGAATATGTCCGTCTCGCAGACGTCTCCCGCCTACTACACCGCGCTGCTGCGGTATATGCGTATCCTCGATCAGCGCAACGCGCTTTTGAAAAATACCGATTACGCCACGGTGACGGCTACCCTTCCCGTGTGGGACGAACAACTTTGCCGTTATGCCGCCGTAATCGCCGTAAAAAGGCGCGAATTTCTCGAAAAATTGGTGGCGTACGCGGCGGATATACACGCGGAACTCACCGACGGCAAAGAAACGCTTTCCCTTTCGCCGGACAGGCGATACGAAGGCGACGAGGGCGAAATCGCCGAAAGACTTCTGAAACAATTGAAAAATTCCTATGAAAAGGATCGGCGGCTGGGGTATACCACCGTCGGCCCGCACCGCGACGACGTAACTTTCTGTATTTCTGGGAAAGACGCGCGCGGTTATGCTTCGCAGGGTCAGACGCGCACCGCTGCGCTCGCTGTGAAACTTGCCGAAGTGGAGATTTTCAAAGAGGTGTCCGGCGAATACCCCGTGCTCATCTTAGACGACGTGATGAGCGAACTGGATACGCTGCGGCGCAAAAAACTCGTAGGCAGAATCGACGGTTTGCAGACGATCGTCACCTGCACGCACGCCGAACGCGCCCTTTACGGAAAACAGGCGAACAAGATTCGTATCGACGGCGGAAAGATCGTGAAATAACACTTTTTTCGTAACTCGTCGTTTTTTACGCTTTTCGCGCTCCCTTGCCGCGCCGCTTTGTTGATCGCGTTTCTGACCGCGCGCGCCGAATAAAATCCGTTTTTCTTCCGCATACTGTTTTCGTATATATCGGGCGGGAAGCGAAAGGCGGAAAAAATTATGAAAATACAAAGATCGCTCGCAAAAAAGCGGGGCAATATACGAAAAACGTCGGAAATCACGTTCCTTTTCGGGAGCGTTTTTTTATCGGTAATTTTTGCCTTTTCCGGCATATATTTTCTTTTTGGAAAGCCGTGCGGCATGTTTTCGCCGCGGGGCGGAAACGCGGAGCGGATCTGCGCCGAGGCATGCGGGGGGATAGGCAGGGAGGAAAAATTTCCTTCCTGCGTGCGGGTGTGCGGGATCGACGTCGGCGGAATGGAAAAAAGCAAAGCGTTTGCGCTGATCAGGGCGGAGGAACAAAGCAGGATCGCGCCGTTTTATGCGGACACATGGCGCGGCGAAGAGGTGTTTTATCCGTACGAAATCGGCTTCACCGATAATCTCGGCGAGATTTTCTCCCGGGCGAAAAAGGGCGGCGTTTACGAATGCGAAATGCAATGTTATCTGAAAGGCACGGGAAAAGAGCGGCTGTTTTCCGTCATCGGAAAGCCCGAAAAAAACGCCGTCGTGCTTTTCGGAAAAAACGGCTTTTCTTACGAAAAAGAGGAGGACGGCATTGCGTTCGACGAGGAAAAAACGTCCGCCGCGCTGGATAAGGCGCTGCGTTCGCTCCGCCTCGGCCCGCACGGCTGGGAATTTCCGAGATTCAAAGCGGAAACCTATCCCGTAAAGGCTGAAATCACGCTGAAAGAAGCAAAAGAAAGCACAAAAAAAATCTCTTCGTTTTCCACGCGGTTTTCCACGGCAAACGCGGGCAGATGCAAAAACGTGGCGCTTGCGGCGGCGGCTCTGAACGGCAGCACGATCTGCGGCGGAGAAACGCTTTCTTTCAACGAAACGGTGGGGAAACGTACGAGAGAAAGAGGCTACGAAGAGGCAAAAATCATACAGAGCGGCGAATTCGTTTCGGGCGTGGGCGGCGGCGTGTGCCAGGCGAGCACTACGCTTTTCAACGCCGCGTTGCTGTGCGGCATGCGCGTAACGGAGCGGCGCTCGCATTCTCTTTCCGTTTCGTACGTGCCGCCTTCCCGTGACGCGATGGTGTCTTCGGAAAGCGATCTTAAAATCACGAATCCGTTTCCGTATCCCGTATACCTTGAAACAAAATGCGAAAACGGAATCGTGACGGCTGTTTTTTACGGAAAAAAAACGAACAGAACGTACACGCTCGAAAGCCGCGTGACGGGAAAAATCGCGCCGCCCGCCGCCGAAAAAAAGAAACTCACGGAAGAAGAATCGGAAAAATTCCGCGAAACGCAGGATTGGGAAAAGGGCAAAACGGTACTCCGCGCCGAACGCGAAGGCATCAGAAGCGAATTGTACCGAAGCGAGTATCAAAACGGCAGATTGATCTCCCGTAAAAAACTTTTTTCCGATTCTTACTCGCCCGTGCGCGGGATCGTGGGAATAATCGTCAAAAAAGTTGCCGATACGCCAAATATTTTTCCGTCAAACGTTTGTCTTTTTTGCAAAAAAATGTTATAATTAAAAAGTATAAACCACAGAATGAACGATTGCGCCGTAGCGGTCGTTCGCGGGAGCAGACGAATTATGGAAAGAATCAGGCTGAAAGAGATTGCCTCGAACGTTGCGGCGTTCGATCAAAAAAGCGTTACCGTCGCGGGGTGGATCAAAACCGTCCGCGATTCCAAGGCGTTCGGGTTTATAGAACTTTCGGACGGCAGTTGCTTTAAAAACACGCAGATCGTATTCGAGCGCGCAAACCTCGATAATTACGACGAAATCGCGCGCCAGAACGTGGGCGCGTCGGTGTACGTGACGGGTACGGTGGTGGCTACGCCCGAAAACAAGCAGCCCTACGAGATCAAGGCGCAGAAAATCGTGGTGGAAGGGGAATCCTCGCCCGAATATCCGTTGCAGAAGAAGCGCCATTCGGTGGAATTTCTGCGCGAGATAGCGCATTTGCGCCCTCGTACGAATCTGTTTTCCGCCGTATTTAAAATCCGCAGCGAAGCGGCTTTCGCAATTCACAAATTCTTCAACGAACGCGGCTTTGTGTACGTGCATACGCCGATCATTACGGGCAGCGACTGCGAAGGCGCGGGCGCGATGTTTCAGGTGACCACGCTCGATCTCGACGCGCTCGGCAAAAGCGGAAAAGCCCCCGATTACAAGCAGGATTTCTTCGGCAAGAAAGCCTCGCTCACCGTTTCGGGGCAACTCAACGTGGAAACGTACGCGATGGCGTTTTCCAACGTGTATACGTTCGGCCCCACTTTCCGCGCGGAACATTCCAATACGGCGCGGCATGCGGCGGAATTTTGGATGATCGAGCCGGAAATGGCGTTCTGCGATCTTGCGGGGGATATGGACGTAGCCGAAGATATGGTGAAACATATCATCTCGTATGTGGGAGAAACGTGCAAAGACGAACTGGAATTTCTGAATAAATTCGTGGATACGGGGCTTCTCGAACGGCTGAAAAACGTTTCGGAAAACGATTTCGTACGCCTTCCGTATACGGAGGCGATCGGAATACTGAAAGAGCACGCGGACGAATTCGACGACAAGAATATTTTCTGGGGCAAAGATCTGCAGAGCGAACACGAACGCTATCTCACCGAAAAAGTGTTTAAAAAGCCTGTGTTCCTCACCGATTATCCGAAGGAAATCAAAGCGTTTTACATGAAACTCAATCCCGACGGGAAGACGGTGGCGGCGGCGGATCTGCTCGTTCCCGGGATCGGCGAACTTATCGGCGGTTCGCAGCGCGAAGAGAATTACGAAAAACTCTATTCCCGTATCGTGGAACTGGGCATGAATCCCGCCGATTATTCCTGGTATCTCGATCTGCGCAAATACGGCGGCGCGACGCACAGCGGCTTCGGGCTCGGCTTCGAGCGGATGATCATGTATCTGACGGGCGTGAATAACATCCGCGACGTGATTCCGTTCCCGCGTACGGTATCCAATCTGTTGTTCTGAAAACGGACTGCGGAAACGAAAGAAAAAGAACGGCGTGCCCGCGGCAAAGAAAAAACGCGGCGCGCGGAGGAACATACATGATAAGAATCGCAATCGACGCGATGGGCGGAGATTTCGCCCCGAAAGAGCAGGTGAAAGGCGCGGTGCTCGCGCTGCAAAACGATAAAGATTTTATCGCCGTGCTCTGCGGAGACGAGGAAAAGATCAGAGCCGAACTCGCCTTGTACAAAAAATACGACGCTTCCCGCGTGGAAATCGTGCATGCGCCGGAAGTGATCACCAACGACGATATTCCAACGAAAGCGGTGCGCACGAAGAAAAATTCATCCACGGTGACGGCGTTCGATCTTCTGAAAGAGGGCAAAGCCGATGCGGTGGTTTCCAGCGGCGCTACGGGCGCCGTGCTTACGGCGGGCGTTCTTACGCTGGGTAGAATCAAGGGTGTTTCCCGCCCCGCGCTTTGCCCGAGGTTGCCCGATTTAAGCGGCAGGGGAACGTTGCTTTGCGATTGCGGGGCGAATCTCGAATGCAAGAGCGTGAATCTCGTGCATTTCGCGATGATGGCAACGGCGTATGCCGAAGCGGTGTACGGCTGGAAAAATCCGAAAGTGGGCTTACTGAACAACGGTACGGAAGATCACAAGGGCGACGATCTGCACCGCGAAGCGAACGCGCTTTTAAAAGAGACTGCGGGCGTGAATTATGTGGGCAACGTGGAAGGGCGCGACATCATGGTGGGCGACGTGGACGTGGTGGTGAGCGACGGATATACGGGCAATATCGCGCTGAAATCGATCGAGGGCTGCGGCAAGGCGATCAGCGGCATTATGAAACGCGGATTCAAAAAGAATCTTTTCGCCAAACTGCGCGCGTTGCTCGTGATGGACGTGATCAAAAGCGTGAAAAAATCCGCCGATTACGAAACGATGGGCGGCGCGGTGTTCTTAGGGCTTACGAAGCCTGTGATCAAAGCGCACGGGAACTCGAAAGCGTTCGGATTTTCCATCTGTATTTCTCAGGCGATAAACGCCGTGCGAGGAGATATGGTGGGCAGAATCGAAAGAATGCTTGCCGCGAACGCCGAAAAAGCGGCCGCGGCGGAAAACGCGCAGGCGGAAGCGGCTTCGGAAAAGGATGACGGAGCGCTATGACGAAAGACGATTTCCCGATCGCGGAAGCGGAAGAAAAGATCGGATATGTTTTCAAAGATAAAAATCTTCTGATCGAAGCGTTTACGCACGTTACATATGCGAATAAATTCGGCGTGAAAAGCAACGAGCGGCTGGAATTTTTAGGCGACGCCGTGCTGGAAATGGCGGTTTCCGAAAATCTGTACGCGGCGTTTCCCGATTCCACGGAAGGAGAGATGACGAATCTTCGCCAAAGGTACGTGGCAAAACCTCCGCTTGAAAAGGCGGCGGAAAAACTTGGAATCGTGAAATATCTGCTTTATTACGGCGGCGCGGCGGATAACGTAGGAAAAAAAGCGAAATCCAGCCTCACGGAAAGCGTGATTGCCGCGATTTATCTGGACGGGAATTGCACGAAAGGCGGCGGCTATGAAAACGCGAAATCGTTCATAAACGCCAACGTGGAATTTTCCGCAGAAGAAAATTATAAAGGCGCCCTGCAGGAATTCGCGCAGGGGCGCGGGCAGGCATTGCCCGTGTACCGCGAGGAAAAAAAGAGCGGCGTAAACGACGCGCCTTTGTTCGTCGTAACGGCGGAAGCATGCGGAAAAAGCGCGCGCGGAGAAGGCGAAACGAAGCAAAGCGCGGAACGCGAAGCGGCGAAAAAACTGCTGGCGATATTAAAAAGCGAAAAAAATTAAAGATTTTATAATAACATAACGGCGGAAACAAAAACGTTTCCGCAAGGAGTCAACAAGTGGATTTAAAAGAAATACGACTTTCCGGATTCAAATCGTTTGCGGATAAAACGGTGATCCGCTTCGACGAAGGCGTCACCTGCATCGTGGGGCCGAACGGGTGCGGCAAATCCAACGTAGCCGACGCGGTGCGCTGGGTGCTGGGCGAACAATCGCCGAAAGCCCTTCGCGGCGGCAACATGCAAGACGTTATTTTCGGCGGAACGCAGTCCAGAAAACCGCAGTCGAGTTGCGAAGTAACCCTCGTATTCGACAACACGAATAAAATTTTCGATCTCGACGTAGCGGAAGTGGCGATGACGCGCAGGCTCGATCGCAACGGCAACAGCGGCTATTTTATCAACGGTCAGCCGTCTCGTCTGAAAGACATCGTGCGCCTGTTCCACGGAATCGGTCTCGGCAAAGAAGGCTATTCGATCATCGGTCAGGGCAAGGTGGAACAGATCATGAACGCCAAGCCCGAAGATCGCCGTCTGATCTTTGAAGAGGCTACGGGGCTGATGGTGTATAAATCCCGTAAGGAAGAGATTGAACGCAAAATCGATTCGTCGAAAAACAATCTGTACATATACGCGCAGCGTATCGAAGAAGCGGAGCGCAGGCTCGGCCCGCTTTCCAAACAGGCAGACGCGGCGAAAGAGTACAAGGAATATTCCGATTCGCTGAAATTCAACGAAGTGAATACGTACGTCTGCCGTTACGACGGCGCGGAAGACGAAAAGAACAAATTCCGCGAACGCGTGGCGGGGTATTCCGATAAAATCATTTCGCTCAATACGCAATCGGAACTTCTGAATAAAAGTTACGAAGATACGCGCAGAAAGGCGGCGGAAGCGGATCAGAAACTCACCGATCTCAACGATCGCCGCGTGGAACTTTCCGTAGGAAACGAAAGAAAAGACGGGGAGTGGAAACTGGTGCGCGAGAAAATTTCCACGTACAAAAGCCAGATTACGGCGGCGGGGGAATTTCTCGAGAACGGGAAAACCCGTACCGGCGAACTTGCCGACGCCGTGGCGGCGGCGAAAGAAGCCATTAAAAAAGGCGAAACGCGCATTGCGGAAATCGATAACGAAACGGATCTTTTATCGCAGGCGATCAAGGCGTTGTCCGGCAAAATAGAGGTGTTTGAAAAACTTTCCGACGAAAATCGGCAAAGTCAACTTTCGTCTGCGGAAAACCTTTCCGAAATCAGAAAAAATCAGGGCTCGCTTGCCGCGCAGATGCAGGCGGCGGAAGACCGTATCGCCGAACTTACGGCGGCTTTGAAAAAAGAAAAGGCGAGAAAGGAAAAACTGGAAGAAGAACTCGACGGAGTGCGGAAAGATCTGAAAAAACTCAAAGAGTTTACTTCGGGCGGCGAAAAAGAACTGGCGGATCGCGAAGAAGAAATCCGCGATATGCAACTCACGATCAATAATTTCAATCAGGAACTTTTCAGCGTGGGCGGGCAGATTTCTTCGCTGAAAGATTCCCTCGAAATGTATATCGGAATCAAAAACCGTTACGAGGGGTATAAAGATTCCGTGCGTCGTCTGCTTTCCGTGGCAAAGACGAATCCCGAAGTGGGCAGCCACGTGAAAGGCACGATCGCGGATATTATTCACACCGATCAGAAATACGAACTGGCGTTCGAGGTGGCGCTTGGCGCGGCGACGCAGAACGTGGTGACTCCCACGCAGGACGACGCGCGTATCCTCATCGAATATTTAAAACGCACGGGCGGCGGCGTTGTGACGTTCCTGCCCGTAACGGGCATGAAGCCCCGCCCCGACAGCAGAGAAGCACAGCGCGCCACGAGCGAAAAGGGTGCGATCGGGCTTGCCACGGATCTGATCCGCTACGACGAATATTATTACAACGTAGTCACCAATCTTCTCGGCAACACGCTGATCTGCGACACCGTGTATAACGCCACGGCGATCGCGAAAAAGTACGGCAACACCTTCCGTATCGTCACGCTCGACGGCGATATCGTGAGCACGAGCGGCTCGATGACGGGCGGCAGCCGCCAGCAGAAGGGCGCGTCTGTGCTCGCGGGCGAAAGAAAGATCGAAGAGTGCCGCGAAAATATTCTGAAGAAACAGAAATATCTCGAAAAACTGAAAATCGCGATAGCGGAAAGCGAAAAGGGCAAGGAAGAAGCGGAAGCGGCGGTGAACGCGCTGCGCGCGAAATATCAGGGCTCGCTGAACGAACTCGCCGTGCTTTCTCAGCGTGAAATTTCGTTGACGAAAGAATCGGAAGAAGCGCAGAGTAACATAGACGTCTACGCCGAAACGCTGAAGGGTTTTGAAGAGAAACTCGGCAGGCTGAAAGACGAAGAAGCCTATGCGGGCAAGAGCGAAGAAGAATTGAACGCGATGAGGCAGGGCGCGGAAGCCACGCTGGAAAAGCAACGCGGGCAGTGCGAGGCGTTCAAAGCGGAACGCGACGAAAAGAGCGCGAAACTGCATGCGCTGGAAGTGGAAAAAGCGGCGGCGGAAAAACAGATCGAGAGCCTGAACGCGGATATAAGAAGATACGAAAAGGAAAAGGAAGATCTGATCGCGCGGATTATTTCCACCGAGCGGGAAAAAGCCACGGCGGAAGCGGAACTTTCCGCGCTGGAAGAAAAGGCGAAGCAGGCGGAACTCACCGAAGAGGAAAAGGCTGCGGTGCAGGCGGTGAACGACGAAATCGCAACGGTTTCCGCGGAAAAGGAAGCGCTGAATATCCGTCAGGTGCAGTTGGACGAAGAGCGCACCGCCGTGCAGGAAGAACTGACGAAGCAGACGGACAAGCGGTATAAATGCGAAATCGAAATCAGTAAGATCGATACGAATCTTGAAAATATGCGCCAGAGAATCGAAGAGGCGTACGGGATCGATTACGAGGGTTGCCTTGCCCTGAAAGCGGACAATTTCAACGTGGACGAAGCGGCGGGGCTGATCAGCGCGCTGAAGAGAAAGATTACGCTGCTCGGCAACGTGAATCTCAACGCCGTGGAAGAATATGCCGACGAAAAGGCGCACTACGACGAGATGACCGTGCAGCGCGACGATCTGCAGAAAGCGATCGACGATCTGCAGCAGGCGCTGGACGAAATCCGCGCGGAAATGCTGAAAATTTTCGACGCCGGATTCAACGATATCAACGAAAATTTCAAGGTGACGTTCAAAGAACTCTTCGGCGGAGGCAACGCGGAATTGCAGATGGATTACATCGAAGGGCAGGATCCTCTGGAAGCGGGCGTGGAGATCGTGGCTTGCCCTCCCGGCAAGAAACTCACGAAAATTTCGTTGCTTTCGGGCGGCGAACGCGCTCTTACGGCGATCGCGATTCTGTTCGCCATTCTGAAATGCCGCCCGATGCCGTTCTGTATTCTGGACGAAATCGAAGCCGCGCTGGACGAGGCGAACGTAGACAGATTCGCTTCGTATCTCAAACATTTCTCGCAGGAAACGCAGTTTATCGTGATTACGCACCGCCGTCCTACGATGAATCAGTCCGATGCGCTTTTCGGCGTAACGATGCAGGAAAAAGGCGTCTCGAAGATCGTTTCCGTAAAACTCGGCGAGGTGGAAAAACAACTCGGCGAAGGTACGGTGGAATAAATTCAGCCATTCGCGCAGTAAAATCGCCTTGCGTATACGGGGCGATTTTTTGCGGAAAGAGCAAAAACGGCGGAAATCTAAGAAATACCGACGGACGGCGCGCATGCGTGCGGTGTAAAAAACGCGAAAAAAACGCGCGGTAAAAGAGGGAATGCTTTTCGCCGGGAAAGCGCGTTCGGCGGAGAATAAATCGGGAGAGAAGAAAAATGGGCATATTCGGAAAATTATTCGGCGCGTTGAAAAAGACGAAAGACGGATTCGCGGAAAAAATGCGGCAGTTGTTTTCCCGCAACAAATTAGGCGACGAATTTTACGAGGACCTCGAAGAGGTGCTGATTTCCGCCGACGTATCCGTCGGTACGGCGGAAAAAGTGGTGGAAGGGATAAAAGAGCGCGCGAAAGCGGAAAAACTGAAAGATCCCGATTATGTGACGGGGCTGTTGAAAGAAGTGCTTACGGATATGCTGA
Source organism: uncultured Christensenella sp. (assembly GCA_905203015.1). Classification (GTDB taxonomy): domain Bacteria; phylum Bacillota; class Clostridia; order Christensenellales; family Borkfalkiaceae; genus Scatosoma. Next base: position 76,176 of record CAJKUC010000003.1, read on the forward strand.
AAGCAGCCGAAGTATCGGAAATAGAATACCCGTGCGTGATTATGGTGGTGGGCGTGAACGGCGTGGGAAAAACCACGACGATCGGCAAACTCGCCAATTATTACGTTTCGCAGGGCAAGAGCGTTACGCTTGCGGCGGCGGATACCTTCCGCGCGGCGGCGGCGGAACAACTTGCCGTGTGGGCGGATCGGGCGAAAGTGAGAATCGTGCGCCACGAAGAGGGCAGCGATCCCTCCGCCGTGATTTTCGACGCCGTATCGAGCGCGAAAGCGAAAAAGACGGACGTGCTGATCGTGGATACGGCGGGCAGATTGCATGTGAAAGACAATCTGATGAAAGAATTGCAGAAGATGAGCCGCGTGGTGGAACGCGATTATCCCGAAGCGGACTTTTTAAAACTGCTCGTGCTCGATGCCACCACGGGGCAGAACGCGCTTTCGCAGGCTAAGACGTTCGACGACGCCGTGGGGCTGGACGGCTTGATTTTAACGAAATTGGACGGCACGGCGAAAGGCGGCTTTGTATTTTCTCTGGCGGACGAACTTTCGTTGCCCGTTTTATATGCGGGCGTTGGGGAAAAGATCGGCGATCTCGAAAAATTCGATTCCGAAGCGTTCGTAGACGCGATTTTATAAAAACGAAAGCGGCAAAACGAGGAAAAAAATAATGAGAATAGATATACTGACTCTGTTTCCCGAGATGTTTTCTGCATTGAACGAGAGTATTTTGGGCAGGGCGCAGAAAAACGGAAAAATCGAAATCAACGTGGTGAATATCCGCGATTATACGGAAGATAAGCATCTGAAATGCGACGATTATCCTTTCGGGGGCGGCGCGGGAATGGTGATGATGCCGCAGCCGATCGGAAGCGCGATCGAGGCGATCGATCCGAATCACGAGGCGCATCGTATTTATCTTTCTCCGAAAGGGGAAACGCTGAAACAGCAGAAGGTGTTTTCGTTGATTTCGTACGATCGGCTGGTGTTGTTGTGCGGGCACTACGAGGGTGTGGATCAGCGGGTGATCGATCTTTTTATCGACGAGGAAATTTCCATCGGCGATTACGTGCTTACGGGCGGCGAACTTCCCGCCATGGTGCTCACCGATTGCCTTTGCCGGTATGTAGACGGCGTGATCAGCACGTCTTCGTTGGTGGACGAAAGTTTTTCCGAAAACATGCTGGAATACCCGCAATACACGCGCCCGAAAGAATATAAGGGAATCTGCGTGCCCGACGTGTTGCTTACGGGGGATCACGCGAAAGTGGACGAATGGAGACGGCAGGCGGCGTTACGCCTTACGAAAGAAAAACGCCCCGATTTACTGAAATAAACGACTGTTTAAATAACGGCGACACGGCAGGAGGCGGCGACCGATAAGAGATAAGAGGGCGTTACGATTTATGCCGAGGCGGGTGGCGCAGCGAACGACGGCGGCGCACGGCGCGGCAGGCGTCGGGGCAAAGAAGCGGGAAAAAAGCGGACAAAGGAGCGAGCGGAGATGGCGAAAACGATACAATGGTTCCCGGGGCACATGAAAAAAGCGATGCGGGATATGGAAGAAAAACGCGATTTATGCGACGGCGTGATCTGCGTTCTCGACGCGCGCGCTCCGATTGCCACGTACAATAAAAAATTGCCCGAAATTTTTCGCGGAAAGCCCGTATTATACGTATTAAACAAGAGCGATCTTGCCGACGGAAAAGCCGAAAAGTTTGCGACGGAGATCGAAAAACAGGGCAAGACGTGCGTGCTTTTAAGCGCGGTGAACGGCGCTGCGAAGCGGGTGCTGGAAAAACGATTGCAGATTTTAACGAAAGAAAAACGCGAACGCGCGGAAAGCAAGGGCGTAAACCGCCGCTTCCGCTACACCGTGATCGGTATCCCGAATACGGGAAAAAGCACGATCGTAAATCTGCTGGGCGGAGCGAAGCGGGCGAAAACGGGGGACATCGCGGGCGTTACGAGAGACGTGCGCTGGATCAAGTGCGCGGATTTCGATCTGCTGGATACCCCGGGAACGATGCCGCCTTCGTGCGAAACGCAGTATCTTGCGCGCCATCTTGCCTACATCGGCAGCCTGAACGACGATATTCTGGATATTACGGATATCGCGTTGGAACTTTTGAAGGAACTTGCCGCAAATTATCCGTCGGCTTTAACGGAACGTTACGGCATAGAGGATTTTTCCGAAGGCGAAACGGAAAACGAAGCGGCGCTGAAAATGTACGAAACGGTGTGCCGTCGGCGCGGATTTATGCTGCGCGGCGGGGATTTCGATTACGAGCGCGGCGCGCGGGCGATTCTCGACGATTTCAGAAAAGGCAGGCTCGGCAGAATCTGCCTCGAAAACGCGGAGAATTTTCAGAACGTGCGCTTCTGAAAAAGATCGCGCGAAGGGAAAACAAACGCGCGGAGTATAAACGCGGCGCGGGAGAAAACGCATGAAAAAAGAAAAAGAATCCGTGGATAAATTCGCTTACGAGCGCGCGCTTTTTTCGGAAGGCGCGAAGTATGTGGCGGGGGTGGACGAAGTGGGGCGCGGACCGCTTGCGGGCCCCGTGGTGTGCGCGGCGGTGATCATGCCCGCGGATGAAAATCTGATGATCGACGGCGTGGACGACAGCAAAAAACTTTCCGCGAAAAAGAGGGAAGCGCTGGACTTACTGATCAGAGAACGGGCGCTGGCCTATTCGATTTTCGAGGTGAGCGAAAAAGAGATTGACGAAATCAATATTCTGCAAGCCACGAGAAAGGGGATGAGAGAGGCGCTTCTTTCCTTAAAGATCACGCCCGACGCCGTGCTGACGGACGGCAACATGACGCTGGATATTCCTTTTCCGCAAAGGAGCGTGATTCACGGCGACGCGCTTTCGTATTCCATCGGCGCGGCGAGCATTATCGCGAAAGTGTATCGTGACGCGCTGATGGATAAACTGGCGGAAATTTATCCCGCGTACGGTTTTGAAAAAAATAAAGGCTACGGCACGGCGGCGCATATCGCCGCGATCAGGGAGGTGGGGGCATGCCCCGTTCATCGCAGGACGTTCATAAAAAAATTTTAGGCAGGGCGGGCGAAAAAGCCGTGGCGGAATATCTTCGCTCCCTCGGGTATGAAATTTTAAAGACGAATTACATTACGCCCTTTGGCGAAGCGGACATCGTGGCGGAAGATAAGAAGCGCGGCGAAATCGCGTTTGTGGAAGTGAAAACCCGCTCGGGCGACGATTACGGTACGCCCGCCGAAGCGGTGGGCGCGAAAAAACGGGAACGCTATCGGAAGATTGCCTCTTTCTACTGGATGCAGACGGGGCAGGAACCGAACGCGCGTTTCGATGTGGCGGAAGTGTGGCCGGGGGGAAAGATAGAGTATCTGGAATATGCGTTTTGAACGGCGGCGTAACGTAGCGCTTTGAAAATCATGCGTTGCTTTGAAAATCGTGCGTTGCTTTGAAAATCGTGCGTTCGGGCGGCGGAGAAATAATAAAATCTTTGGCGGAAGCGAAAATAAAGAAACGGCGGCGTTTTGCAAGGGGGAAAAAGGGATTTTATGAAAAATTTTTCCGCCTTTTTTGTTAAAATTATTGCAATTCGTAAAAATATATGGTATAATAATAGCGTATTCGGGATAAAGCCGCGCCGATAAAGGCGACGGGTGCTTGTTTTGGATAACTTTTGATAGGAGGACCTAAAAAGGATGAGTCAAGGTACGGTGAAATGGTTCAATTCGGAGAAAGGATACGGATTCATTGCCGGCGATGAAGGCGGCGACGACGTATTCGTACACTACTCCGCTATCCAAGCCGAAGGTTACAGAAGCCTGAAAGAAGGGCAGAAAGTTTCCTACGAAACGGAAGCAGATCCTAAAAATCCCAACAAGTTGCGCGCCATCAACGTGCACGCGCTGTAAAGCGCGTTTTGCGGCGTTTGTGCGATAAGCATATTTATTCCGCAACGTAAAGGACGAAAAAGGTATTTTTCAACCGCACGATCCCCCGATCTTTCGGGCGTGCGGTTCTTTTTTGAAAAGGGCGTTGCTTTTGGTATTGTTTCAGAAGACGCTTTCCGGTGTTTTCGGGGCGATTCGCAAATGTTTCCGGGCGTGGATTCGGCGAACCCCCGGGCGGGCGATTGCGATAAAAACGCTCTCCGCAAAGGCAAAACGCGGCGGCAGATAAGATAAAACGGCAGGCAAAAAAACAGGTGTGTATGACGGAAGAAAGACCGATAACAACAAACGGCGGAGCGGAATACGCGGAAACGGATGAAGAAAGCACGATTGTGCCCGCATCCTCTGTTTCGCAAAACGAAACGACCGCAGAAGAAATTAAAGACGGAGATACCGCGGCGCAAAATACGGAAAGCGCGAAAAAACGCGGCGTTTTCGCGCGCTTATCGGCTTGGTTTTCCGAAAAGAAAGCGTTTTTAAAAGAGGCGATCAAAGAGCGCGCAGGCGAACTGGAAAACGCGAAAAAGAAACGGATCATCGCGGGGATCGCCGCAGCCGCGCTCGTTGTGTTTTTTGTGCTGTTCTATCTTTTCGTGGGGATCAAAATCGCCGATTTCGTAAAAGATCCGCGGGGCTTCAAGGAATGGATAGAGGGATTCGACGAGGGCAGCGTTGCGATTTTCGTGGGACTTCGGGTGATCATGACGGTGTTTCGTGTGATTCCGGGCGGACCTTTGCAATTTGCGGGCGGTTGCGCGTTCGGCACCTGGGGCGGGCTTTTATGGTGTATGGTGGGCTCTGCAATCGGCACGCTGATTATTTTCTTTCTGGGAAAAAGATACGGAACGAAACTGGTGGGGCTCTTCGTCTCTCCCGAAAAAATGCGATCCGCCGCGCTTCTGAAAGACAAGAAAAAAAGAAACGTATGGCTGTTTCTGATGAATTTTCTTCCGGGAACGCCGAAAGATATTTTCACGTGGGTTGCCGCGCTTGCGGACGACGGCTCGGTTTCTTCCATTCTCGTGATATTGTTATCGCGGATTCCGTCGGTGCTGGCTTCCACCTGGAGCGGGCACGAACTGATGCAGGAAAACTACCTTGTTTCGGGAATTATTTTCGGCGCGCTGCTGGTGATCGGCATCGTCTGTTCGTATTTTTATAAAAAGATCTCGAAGAAAAAGGAAAAGGCTGCGGAAATCGCCGCAAAAGAAGAAGCGGAAAACGGCGTCGGAGACGGAGAAAAACAGGCGTGAACGGCGAAGAAAACAAGCACGGAAAGAGTGAACCGCAAGGCGGAAAGAACGAAAACGACGAGGGTAGCGGCGCGGTAAACCCGATTAAAAAAGGAAAATACCGCCATTTCAAAGGGAACGAATACGAAGTGCTGTGCGTGGCGCGCGATTCCGAAACGCTGCGCGATATGGTGGTGTATAAAGCGTTGTACGGCGAGGGGCGGATATGGGTGCGCCCTGCGGAAATGTGGAGCGAAACCGTGGTAAAAGACGGCGTTGAAACGCCGCGGTTCGTATATATCGGCGAAAAAGAACCGGACGAAACGAAAAAAGAAAGATAAAGCGGCATAAACCGTTTTTGGCACGGAACCGTGCGCTTTTAAGTCGCAGAACAAGGGCGCAAGGGAAAATTTTGTGACAGCGTTCGGCGAAAAACACGATCTGCCGCAAAACGCGGGCCGTAACGGGCGGAAAAAATACAAAGAAATGCAAAGCGCAAAATAAAAATAAAAACAGGCGGACGGACGCGGATCGCCGCGCCGATACGTCACGGATTCGGCGGAAAAGAACGAACGCGGGCTTCCCGAAGCGGAAAGTCGGCGTTATTTTTTTTTAATCGGGCGGGGAAAACGGAAGAAAACGGCGGGTATATTATTGACTTTTGTTTTTGAATATGATATAATTGATACATAAGTTTGATAATTATTATCGTAATTTCGGTAGAAAGCATCGGATTTATGTGAAAAATTCTCTGTATCGGGGAGGCAAAAGGTAAAAATGGAACGAAAAGAAGCGCAGGAACTGTATGAAAAGTTATTTCATCATTCCGCAGAAGATTTATTCACTGCGGCGGGGCGGATTAACGTGATCGGCGAGCACGTGGATTATTGCGGGGGCAAGGTGTTTCCTGCGGCGTTGAATCTCCGTTGCAACGTTTACGGGCGCAAAAACGGCGAAAACGTGATCCGCGTGGCGGCTTCCGATCTGCAGACGGTGGTGGAACTGGAAATCGATAAAATCGGCGAATACAAGTCTTTGAAATGGGGCAACTATCAGGCGGGTGTGGCGTATTACCTGCAGGAGAGCGGCACGCCGCTTACGGGTTGCGATCTTTTATACGATTGCACCGTTCCTTTCGGCAGCGGGCTTTCTTCTTCGGCGGCGATCGAAGTATCCACGGCCGTGGCGCTTTCGGAATACGCTGGTGTGCCTTACGATAAAGTGCAACTCGCGCTGATTTCGCAACGTGCGGAAAACAAGTATGCGGGCGTGAACTGCGGAATTATGGATCAGTTCGCCTCCGCCATGGGAAAAAAGGATCATGCGATTCTGCTCGATTGCTCTACGCTTGCCTACGAATACGTGCCTTTGAAACTGGGCGATTACTGCATCGTGGTGGCGAACTGCAACAAGCCGCACAATCTGGTGGAGAGCAAGTATAACGTGCGCCGCCACGAAGTGGAAGTGGCGTTGAAAAAGATTCAGGAAGTGAAGCCGATCAAAGCCCTTGCCGAACTTTCCGTGGAGGAATTCAACGAAGTGAAATATCTGCTTTCGGGCGTGGTGGAAAAACGCGCGGAACACGTTGTGACGGAGTGCGCGCGCGTGACGGAAGCGGTGGCGGCGCTGAAACGCGGAGACCTTGCGGAACTGGGCAGACTTCTGAACGAAAGCCATTATTCCCTTCGCGATCTTTACGAGGTGACGGGAAAGGAACTGGATATGCTTTCTTCGCTGGCGAGAAAAGAGGCGGGTTGCCTCGGTTCTCGTATGATCGGCGCGGGATTCGGCGGCTGCACGATTTCCATCGTGAAAAAATCGGCGGTGGAAGGATTCATCCGCCGTGTGGACAGAGCGTATTTCGACGCGATCGGCTATCGCGCTTCGTTCTACGAAACGTCGATCGAAGACGGCGTCACCGTATCGAAACTGTAAGGCATTTTCGCGCGGGAGGAAAAATTATATGATCAATCAGGTGATCAGCGATCTTATCGAATATGCGAAAATTCATCTCGGTTTGCCGAAGGCGGACGAGGAATATGCGACGAATCTTCTGATGACGAAGTTTGCGCTGAACGAAATCAAGCCGTGCTGGGTGAACAAAAAGAAAATCGCGGAGATGGCTTCGCCCGACGAATTGCTTGCCGAAGTGAAAGAGTATGCCCTGAATAACGGGCTGATCGAAGAGGGCGAAGAAGAGTTTTTCACTTCCGACGTTCTGGATATGCTTTCGCCGCGGCCTTCCGCCGTTGTGGAAAAATTCAACGAACTGCATGAAAAATCGCCCGCCGCGGCGTTCGATATGCTCTACGATCTGGGCGTGAAAAACGATTACGTGAAGGCTTCCGCCATCGCGAAAAACGAATACTGGCAGACGATGACAACGCGGATTCCCATCGAGATCACGATCAATTTAAGCAAACCGGAAAAGAACAACAAACTGACGGCGAAACTGAGAAACGTTTCCGCGGGATACCCGAAATGCATGCTGTGCAAGGAAAACGTGGGCTACGTGGGGCAGGGGCGCACGCGGCGCAATATGCGCGTGATTCCCCTTCGTCTTGCGGGAGAGGATTGGTTCTGGCAGTTTTCGCCGTATGCGTATTTCTATCAGCACGGAATCGCGATCAACCGCAAGCACACGCCTATGGCTTTGACGGAAAAAACGACGAGAAAACTGCTGGATTTCGTGGATTATGCGCCCGATTACTGCATCGGATCGAACGCCCCTTTGCCCATTGTGGGAGGAAGTATTCTCGCGCACGAACATTTTCAGGGCGGAAAGCACGTGTTCCCGATGTTCTTATGCGATAAGGGCGAAGAAATATGCAAAACGGAAAACGGCGTAAGCGTATATCTGCCCGATTGGTACAACAGCGTGATTCTGCTGGAAGGCGCGGATAAAAACGCCTTGTGCGACACGGCGGCGGGGATTCTGAATACGTGGCTGGATTATTCCGACGAGAGCGTGGGCATCATCGCAAAGACGGACGCGCCGCACAACACGCTTTCGCCGATTGCGAGAAAGACGGAAAACGGGTATCAGGTGTATCTGCTGTTGCGCAACAATCGCTGCGACGAAACGCATCCCGACGGGATTTTTCACGCGCATAAGGAATATCACAATATCAAAAGCGAATCGATCGGGCTGATCGAGGCGATGGGAAGATTTATTCTGCCCGGAAGATTGCACAGGCAATTGAAAGAAGTGCGGAAATTCCTGACGGGCGAAAATACGGAAATCGGCGAAGATATGAAGATTCATGCCGGAATGATTCGTATTCTTACGGAAAAATACGGCACGAAAAATTCGGAGGAAGAAGCGGAGAGACTTGTGACGACGTACGTGGAAAACGTATGCGAAAATATTCTGGATAATACCGCCGTATTCAAGCGCGACGAAAAAGGAAAAGCCGCGTTCGGCAGATTTTTAAGCGCGTGCGGATTGATCGGAAAGCCGTGCGAGGCGTAACGTGGCATTTCGGCGGGCACCGATCGATTCGGCGGATCCCGCCGATTTTTTCGCGCTTGATTTCACGTGACCGAACGGGCATATGGGAAAAAGCGGAAGGGGAAAAACGGAGAAATCCGTCGTTTTTTCGCATATGCGGCGGCGGGGATATGTCGAAAGGAGAAAATTCGTCTTTTTTCGCGAAAAAATGCGTGATTTCAGCCGATACCACCGTTATACGACAAATGAGCCGAAACGCACGTGCGGGGGATCGCATACGTTTTTTACGTAACCCGATAGGGGATTTTGCCGTTTTTTATTTTTACGCCGCGTATATGCGGGGCTTTACATATGCGGCTTTGCGGCGTGTTTTTTTGAGCACGACGGCGATTTTCGTTTTTTCGGCGCCGCGACGGGTATAGACGGGCATACGGGCGGCGCATTAACGAAGAATACGCCGCGTATAAACGGATCGTTCCGAAAATATAAATAAATCGAAATAAACTAAAAACAAGCCGTTGCGCCGTGAAAAAACGGGGCGCGGGCAACGAAAGCGGGGGCTGAAACAAAAAATGAAATACGTACTTGCGTTGGATCAGGGAACAACGTCGTCGCGTGCGGCGATCGTTGGCGAAGACGGAAAAATCGTGTGTATTTTAAACAGAGAATTTCCGCAGATCTACCCGAGAGAGGGCTGGGTGGAGCACGATCCGATGGATATATGGTCCAGCCAATACGGAATAATGATGGAGGCGATCGCGAAAAGCGGGATTTCCGTGGAGGACATCGCTTCGATCGGCATCACGAATCAGCGCGAAACCACGATCGTGTGGGAAAAGGCGACGGGTAAGCCCGTGTATAACGCCATCGTATGGCAATGCAGGCGCACGGCGGAGCGGATCGAAGAGATCGTAAAATCGGGCGCGGGGGAAAGCATACGCGAAAAAACGGGGCTGATTCCCGACGCGTATTTTTCCGCGTCGAAAATCGAATGGATTCTGGATAAAGCAGATCCGCAACGGGTGCGGGCGAAAAAAGGCGAATTGCTGTTTGGTACGGTGGATTCGTATCTTGTGTGGAAACTGACGGACGGAAAAGTGCACGCCACCGATCGGACGAACGCCGCGCGGACGATGCTTTTCAATATCCGCACCATGCAGTGGGATAAAGATCTTCTCGATCTTTTTAATATTCCCGAAGAAATGCTGCCGCAGGTGCTCTGTTCGGGCGATAATTTCGGCTTCGCGCCCGTCGGCGGAAGGGAAATTCCCATTTTGGGCGTGGCGGGCGATCAGCAGGCGGCTTTATTCGGGCAATGCTGTTTTTCGGCGGGAGAGGCGAAAAATACGTACGGAACAGGGTGCTTTCTTCTGATGAATACGGGAAACGTGCCAGCGAAGAGCGAAAACGGCTTGCTTACCACTGTGGCGGCGACGTTACGCGGGGAAGAAGCGCAATATGCGCTGGAAGGCAGCGTATTTATCGGCGGGGCGGTGATTCAGTGGCTGCGCGACGAAATGCGTTTTTTTGCGGAGAGCAAAGACGCGGAATATTATGCGGGAAAAGTGCCCGATACGGGCGGCGTGTATCTCGTTCCCGCGTTTACGGGGATCGGCGCGCCCTATTGGGATATGTATGCGCGCGGTATTCTTGTGGGAATCACGAGAGGCACGCGCAGAGAACATATTATCCGCGCGGCGCAGGAATCCATCGCGTTTCAGTCGGCGGAACTCATCTTTGCCATGGAGCGGGATACGGGAATTACGCTGAAAACGCTGAAAACGGACGGCGGGGCTTCGCGCGACGAATTTCTGATGCAGTTTCAGGCGGATATTGCGGATAAAAAGGTGGTGCGGCCGGTGATTCGGGAAACCACGGCGCTCGGCGCGGCGTTTCTCGCGGGGCTGGGCTCGGGCGTATGGAAAGATAAAAAGGAACTGAAAAAATTGTGGCAGGCGGATAAAAAATATGTGCCTTCGATGAACAGGGAAGAACGCGAAAAAAGGCTGGATAAATGGCGCGACGCCGTGCGCCGTTGCCTCGGCTGGGCGAAAGAATAAGGAAAAAGCGGGAATTATGAAAAGTCGCCGCGAAAAAGTTCTGGCGGACGAATAACGAAAAAGAAAGGCGGAGCGGCGTAATCGCCGCAATATAAAATGAAACGATAAATCGGGCTGCGGGGAATTGTTCCCGCAGCCCGATTGCGATTTTAAGAAACCCGACGGTTTGTTTCCGGATATTCCCGCTTTTGTTTTTTAAGAAAACGTAATTATTGAATCAGTCCGCTTTCTTTCAGAAGCAATTCGATGTCGGTGCCTTTCACCTTTTTCAGCACGATTTTCAACGCTTCCTTTTCGGCGAAGGAAAGTTTTACGTCGGTGATCGGGTGTTTATCGAGCGCGTAATAGCAGGCTCTTAAAAGTTCGCGCACGTCGTATTTGCTGCCCCACACTTCGGGCACGCCGCGGTCTACGTTCAGCAGCGTGTACACCGCTTCCATACCCGTACGGATGGAGTATTCCGTGGTGAAAATCGTATCGCGCGGGGTTTCGGCGAACTGACCGAGAAAGGCGAAATTGACTGCGCCTTCGGGTACGACGAGCGGACGATCTTCGTTCTTTCTGGGCTGGAAGAACGCGTTGATATAGGGCATGAAGCAGGTGGTGGTGTTGCAGGCGTTTTTCGCGAGATCGTCGATTTCGTTTTCGGGAACGCCGATATGGTACAGCCATTCGCGGCAGACTTCCTCGCCCGTGCAGTCTCTCATCGCCTTCTTTACGTAGTTGCCTTCTTTATTCGTGTTCAGAGCGTACACCCATACGAGAACGGTGTTTTTATCCTGCGCTTTGAATTGCGGCTGACGATTGATCGTCCAGGAAAGATACCAGTTGTCTGTGCTGTCTTTCACGGTGACGATACCGCCCGTCGTCACTTTGCCCGCGCGGGGATCTCTCTTACAGATCGCCATGATATGGCGGATCACTTCTTCGTTCGAGGTGGCTACCGTGGCGCTCATCCAGTTGGTGGCTTCAAAATCGCTGCAGAATGCGTCGGGGTTGCCGTATTCGCCGTGTTTTGCCTGTTTCGCGATGTTCTTCCAGAGATCCCACGATTCGCCTGCGCCGTTTTTCACGTTGGAAATATCGGGCGCGTGCGTCTGATCGCCGTAGCAGGAAGTGTCGGTGCAGCAGCCGTTCGTGATGAATACGAGGTCGTCTTCGATCAGGTCGATCGTTTCCACCGTTTCGTCTTTCACGTACACGATCTGTTTCGCGATCTTTTTGCCGTTTTCTTCTTCGATCACAACGTTTTTCACGTCTACGCCGTATTCGATTTTCACGCCGTGCGATTCGAGATATTTCGTAAGCGGCAGAATCATGCTTTCATACTGATTGTATTTCGTGAAACGAAGGGCGGAAAAATCGGGCAAGCCGTCGATGTGGTGCACGTATCTGCAAAGATACCGCTTCATTTCCAGCGCGCTGGACCAGCGTTGGAATGCGAACATCGTCTGCCAGTACAGCCAGAAATTCGTAGACCAGAAACTTTCGGGCAATACGTCGGAAATCTTCTTGCCTTCAAGGTCTTTTTCGGGCGTCATGAAAAGTTTGGAAAGGGCAATCGCGGATTTTTTATCGAGATTGAATTTTTTATCCGTGTGCGCGTCTTCGCCGCGATTCACCGTGGCGCGGCAGAGGGAATAATTCGGATCGTGCTTGTTCAGCCAATAGTATTCGTCGAGAACGGAAACTTCGGGATTTTCGATTGACGGAACGTCGCGGAACATATCCCACATCACCTCGAAGTGGTTGTCCATTTCTCTGCCGCCGCGCATGTAGAAGCCCTTGGTGATATCCTTTCTGCCGTCGCAACTGCCGCCCGCGAGATCGAGTTTTTCGAGCAGGTGAATGTGCTCGCCTTTCATCTGTCCGTCGCGGACGAGATAGAACGCCGCCGAAAGACCTGCAAGACCCGTGCCGATGATATAGGCGGATTTTTTATCTACGCCTTCGGGTTTTTCGGGATGCGCGAAAGATTCGTAAGTGCCTGCGGAATAATACATAATTTTTACCTCCGTGACGGGCGTTTTTTTCTTTGCCCGTCGTTCATTTATTTTTTACAATCTTATTATAACACTTCTTTTCCGGAATTAAAATAGACAAAAAAATTCCCGTGATAAAGATTTTATCGCGGGAGAAACATTGCATAAAATTTTATCGTTTCGCGCATTTTGATAAAAAAACGCCGCGTGATTAAACGTGATTAAAAAAAAGATAAAAAAATTGCCGCAACGCGGAAAAACGTTACGGCGGAATATGTCGGCGGGCGGAGGCGGCTGATTTTAATTTCTGTCCGTGCGCAGCCTTTCCAGCGCCGCGCCTACGTCGCCTCTTATTACGGTGGCGAGTTTATCCACGATTTCTTCGGGCTTGCCCTGCATATCGGCGGCGATCCATTCCAGCATCAGCCCCACGAAGATATAGGAATAAATTTTCGCTATGAAATCTTTATCTTCTTTCCGCACCGTCATGCCTGCGGATTGTTCTTCGATCACGCCCATCAGAAGTTTATCCACGAGGGGACTCAGATAGGCTTCCACCTGTTCGCGGCTGACGCAACGGTATACGTTCATGATGAAGGGCTTGTTTTCTTTCACCGCGTAAAAAATCTGCGTGAGACCTTGCTCCCACGTGTCGTAGGTCTTTTTGTCCTGCAAGGCTTTGCCGGCGTCTTCGAGGCAGCACCATTCCACAAGATCGTAGATATCTTTGAAATGATAATAGAACGTCATGCGGTTTACGCCGCATTCTTCCGTTACGTCGCTGATGGTGATCTTATTCAGCGGCTTTTTCAAAAGCAGAGTTTTCAGGGCGTTTTCAAGGGCTCTTTTCGTGATTTCGGACATAATCTGTTCACGCTCCGTCTGAATTTATTTTTTGCTGTTTGTTATTGCCTGTCGCGTTTTTATCTGTTGCGGTCTGCAAGCATATCGCTTTTTACTTTTTCCGCCGCTTCGGGGGAAACGAGAAGGGCGGCGAGGGCGAACGCGAAATCGAAAGCGGTGCCGGGGCCTTGCGAAGTGGTGACGTTGCCGTCGGTGACGACGGGCGCGTTCATGTATCCGGCGCCGATTAAGAAACGCTCGAACGAGGGATAGCATGTGGCTTTCTTGCCGGAAAGAAGATTGCGCTTGCCGTAGACGGACGGCGCGGCGCAGATCGCCGCAAGACGGCCGTCGTTTTTCAGCGTGGAGGCGATCGCCTCGTTCGTGACGGGGGAAAGATCGAGATTTTTCGTGCCCGGCATGCCGCCCGGAAGAATCAGACAATCGATTTTTTCGTTTTTGATTTCTTCCCACGCGCAATCGGCGATCACGGGGATTCCGTGCGCGCCCGTCACGATTTTTCCGCTTATTCCCGCGGTGATTACTTTTTTGCCCGCGCGGCGAAGGATGTCGGCGGGAACGACGGCTTCCGTTTCTTCAAAGCCGTCGGCAAGCAAAATCAAAACGATGCCGTCTTTCATACAGGATATGCCTCCGAAAAGAAAAGTGTGAATTTTTTGTCAGTCGGTAATTACGGGGATTTTATCGAGGTAGATCACGTCTTTTCTGTTTGCCGCTTCGCCTTCCGCGAGAACGAACGCTTTTTTGTAGACGATTCCGCCCGCTTTTTCCACAAGCGCTTCCAGCCCAGCGAGCGACGCGCCCGTCGATACTACGTCGTCGACGATGCACACTTTTTTGCCTTTGATCAGATTTACGTCGTGGCGGGAAAGATACAGGCGCTGTTCTTTGCCCGTAGTGATCGAAGAAGCGATGGGAACGTCGATGCCGTCCTGCATGTATAATTTTTTGCTCTTTCTGGCAACGGCATAATAGGGCATGCCCATATTCCGCGCCACGCAGTGGGTGAGTTGCAGCCCCTTCGATTCCGCCGTGATCAGCACTTCGCAGTCGCCGATTTTTTCCGTAAGAAGCGCGGCGCATTTTTCCGTGAGAAGCACGTTGCCGTGAAGATTGAAAAAGCAGATTTTCACGCCGCTCGGCAGCGGAAGAATCGGCAGTTCGGCTTTCAGTCCGTCGAAATCGAGGACGTATACGTCTTGCGGTTTGTTTTCGTTCGTTTGATTTTGCATAATGATCGCGCTCCTTATCACGCGCAGGCGCCGTGCCGCCGTAGTTTGATTTCCGTATTTTTTTGAACGGATAAATCTGCGGCATGCGGGAAAAGAGACGGGCGTTGTTAATGAAGTGTAAGAAAAAGCCCTCGTCCTGTTCCGAAAAGTATTGTACCATTTTCTTCTGAAAAAGTAAACCGAAATAAACGGAAACGCGCGCGAAAAATACGAAAATACGAAAAAATTTCCGCGGCTTTTGCGGCGCACAAAAAACGGAGATCTGTGGAAGACGGAAGAATCTTTATTTCTTCTGTTGACTTTCGGCACGAAACGATGTATAATAGCATAAGAAAAGAGGAAAAATCGGGCAGTGAAAAAAATTTTTCCGCGATCGGCGTTTCGTCGGAGCGTACGGCGTACGCGATGAAAAAAGCGGAAGCGGGAAAAGACCGGAACGGCAAAAGGAGAAATGCGCGGATGAGCGAGATTACGGCGATTACGCCGCAGGTGAAAGACAAAACGCGTTGCAACGTATATCTCGACGGCAGATTTTATTGCGGGCTGACTTTGGAAACCGCGATGAAATATCGCTTGAAAGCGGGCATGATTGCGGACGAAAAGCGGCTGGACGAGATTCAGAGCGAAAGCGAGAAAAACGTGGCGCTGGATAAGGCGCTCACGCATATTTCCGCGTGCTCGAAAACGGAAAAGGACGTGCGCTCTTTTTTGCGGAAAAAGGGATACCTTTCGGGCGTGGAAGATTATGTGATCGGTAAAATGCGTTCCTACGGATTTATCGACGATAAAGCCTACGCGAAAACATACGCGCTCTCCGCGATGAAAAAGAAGGGGCGAAGGCTGATAGAATACGAATTGCGGGGCAAAGGCATTTCGGAAGAAGAGATCGCCGCGGCGTTTTCCGAGATAGAAGAGGAACGGGAAAGCGGAGAAGAAACGGCGGACGAATACGGCGCGGCGCAGGCGATCGCGGAAAAATTCATGCGGGGAAAAGCGACGAAAGAGAGCGATCCCGAGGCGCATAAAGCGGCGTTGGCGGCGCTGTACAGGCGGCTTGCTTCGCGCGGATTCGACGGGGAAACGATCAAAGAGATCGTGGCGCAATATCGGGGCGGGTACGACGAATACTGATTCCGTGCGGCACGGGCGATTTCGCGGACACGATTTGGCCGGCACGATTTTGCGGACACGATTTTGTGGCCGAAAAAAGGAAGGAAAAAAGGAAGAATAAAAAGGCGGCATGAAAGAAACGAAAAATCAGGCAAAAAAAATCAAGGTGAAAAAGTACGGCTGTATTTCTTCCACGCAGGAATATGCGGAAAAGATGAAGCCGTACGGGGAAGACGTGATTATAACGGCGGATCGGCAGAGCGGCGGCAAGGGAACGAAAGGAAGATCGTTTTCATCCGAAAAGGGGGGCGTATATCTTTCCGTTCTGAGATTTTACGAAAATCTGCCCGCGAAAGACGCGTTCCTGATTATGGCGGGCACGTGCGCGGCGGTGTGTAAAACGCTGGAATCGGGCGGCTTGCAGCCGAAAATCAAATGGCCGAACGACGTATTCGTCGGCGGAAAAAAGATCTGCGGGATTCTCACGGAAAATACGTTTTCGGGGGAGAACGTGCTTTGTTCGCTCAGCGGGATCGGTATCAACGTGGATAACGTTCTGCCCGACGAACTCGACGATATAGCCACCAGCGTTCTGCGCGAAACGGGAAAGAAGCAGAGCGTGAAAAAATGGCGGGAAAGGCTGATTGAAAATCTGAACTTTTCCTTATGCGACGAAAGTAAAAGCGAGGTTTTCGGGGAATATGAAAAGCGGCTTGGATTTATCGGCGAAAACGTATCCGTCGTGACGGAGAGCGGGCGCTTTCTCGCGCGGATTCTGGGCGTGGACGAAACGGGGCGTTTACGCGTGCTGGCAGGCGGAGAGGAAAAGACGTATTCCGCAGCGGAAGTGATCAGGCTGAGCCTTTAAAAATTCAGAAAAAACTGCAAAAAACGCGCTTCCGGCGGCGAGATGGGCGGCGGGCGAAAAAGCCCGTCTGCGTTCGGCGAAAGGAACTGTCGGCGTTCCGGCAGTGAAAAAAGAAGATAAAAGGAGCGGAAACGATGGCGGAAATATTGACGGGCGAGAGGGTGAAAGAAATGTTGCCGCCGCGTTTTTCCGATTCAAACAAAGGCGATTACGGAAAGACGGCGATTCTTGCCGGCAGCGCGAGATATTCGGGCGCGGCGGTGCTTGCTCTCTCGGGCGCGTTGCGCGGCGGCGCGGGATACGTTGCGGCGGGCGTGCCCGAAAAATTGATTTTTCCTTTGATCGGAAAAATACCCGAAGCGTTATTGTTGCCGCTTTCCCGAGGAAAACGATGGAAGTTTTCGGAAAAACTGCTGAAAAATATTCTCGGGTACGATTCGCTTGCCGCAGGCATGGGCATGGAAAACACGGCGGAAACGGCGAAAATCGTTTCGTTTTTGCTTTCCCGCTATACGGGGAAACTTATTCTGGATGCAGACGGGCTGAATGCGCTCGCACGCCGATATTCTGCGGGCGGGGCGGCGGACGTTTTACGGATTAAATCGTGCGCGGCGGCGATTACGCCGCATCCCGCCGAATTCGCTCGGCTGACGGGGTTCGGCGTGGAAGAAATACGAAAAAACGGCGAAGAAATCGCGGAAAAATACGCCGCGGAAAACGGCGTTACGGTGCTTCTGAAAGGCGCGGCGGGAAATAAAAGCGTGATTACGGACGGCAAAAATACGTTTTTAAACGCCACGGGAAATTCGGGAATGGCGAAGGGCGGCAGCGGCGACGTGCTTTCGGGGCTGATCGCTTCGATCGCCGCTTCTGGCGCGGGCGTGTTTGAAGCCGCCTGCGCGGGCGCGTATCTCGCGGGGAAAGCCGCGGAAATCGCCGTGAAAGAAACGGGGGAATATTCCCTCACCGCTTCTGCGGAGGCAGAAAAAATCGGCGCGGCGTTTTTATCGCTCTGACGTTTTTTTGTTATCCGCGCCGCCCGTATCCTGCGACGCGCGCAACGGCCGTACGGCAAGCAGGCGCACGGCAAGCGACAGGGCGAGAAGAAGCAGCCCGATCGCGCGATAGTAATAAGGAAAAGGCGAGAATAAAGACGTGAACAGCAGAATCGCCGAGGAGACGAGCAGGCTTTTCGACGTTTTTTTCGTGATTTTTTCCGAAAGTAATTTTTTCTTTTTGCTTACGGCGGAAAGATCCGCAATTTCCGCGGGCAGAAGATCTGCTGTTTTCGTCTTTTCAAAAATCTCGTCGAGCGTTATGCATTGCACGCGGAATCTGCGGAAAAGAGCGGCTGCTTCGTCTTTTACGGAAACGCAGAAGAAAACGGCTCTCGCTTCTTGTTCGTCGTTTTCGGAAAAAACGTTTTTTAATGTTCGCAGCGCCGTTTCGGCGGCGGGTACGGAAAGCGGCTCGGAAGAAAACGAAAAAAACGCCGTTTTTCCCGTATGATCCGTACGTTCGTTCTCTTTTGCGGCGCCGGGAAGCGATTTCTCCGATAAAACGAAGAGATTTTCGCCGATCTGCCGTAATTTCTCTTTAGACGGCGAAAGCAGTTCGGGAAAGGCGGAGGAGAGCAGAGCGACGGCGGTTTTTGAGGAAGAGAGAGATAAATAGAGCGCGAGGGACTGTTTTTCGCGTTCGGCACGAGCGGAAAACAGAAATTTTTCGCGTTTTCTTCCGAGGACGGCGGCAAGGAGCGCGGCGGCAAGAAACGCAAGGGCGAAAGCGAAGAGAAGCGTAAGCGCGAGATTCAGCCGCAGATAACGGAAAAAACAGGCGAAAAGCAGAAAGCAGAAGCAAAAGGCGAAAAATATATGCGAAAGCGCGGCAGATTTTTTCATATAAGGTTTCATAATTAAATTTTTGCCCGAAAACGCCGCTTATAAACTTGAAAAAATTACAAAAATGCTGTATAATAACGGCACAGAGACGTGAAAAGCGGCACAGAGGATAGGAAAAGCCCTGCGCGGGCGCGAGCCGTGCGGGAAATCCGAAAAAATACCTGCGGAAAAATACGGGCAAACGGAGAAAGAAGGAAAAACGGCGGATGAAAACGGGCATATTCGGGGGATCGTTCGATCCCGTACACAAAGAACACGTAAGCCTTGCGGAAGCGGCGATCGGCTCGCTGGGGCTCGATCGGGTGTTTATTCTGCCCGCATACGTGCCGCCGCATAAAAGAGGGCGCGTTTTAACGGACGATAAAGACAGAATCGCCATGCTTGAAAAGGCGTTCGCGCCCGTGAAGAAAGCGATCGTCAGCGATTACGAAATCAGGCGCGCGGGGGTGAGTTATTCTTATCTTACGTGCCGTCATTTCAAAGAAGAATACCCGGAGGACGAGATTTATTTCCTCGTGGGCACGGATATGCTTCGGGATTTTCCCACGTGGAAAGAACCCGAAGAGATTCTGAAAATCGCGACGCTTGCCGTATGCGACAGGGCGGAAAAAAACGCGCTCTGGATACAGAAGGAGCAGGATGATTTTTATGCGCGTTTCGGCAAAAAATTCGCCGTGATCGATTATTCCGCGCAGGCGATTTCTTCCACGGAGGCGCGCGTGCGGGCGGCGGCGGGGGACGACGTTTCCTCGCTTTGCGGCGAAGCCGTGGCGCGATATATCGCCGAAAGAAAATTATACGAGATCGAGAACGCGCATGCCGCGCTTGCCAACGAAAAAAGCGAACGGCGGGAACATTCCCTACGCGTGGGGATCGCGGCGGCGAGAAAGGCGCTTTCTTTGGGAATCGACGAAAAAAAAGCCGTGACGGCGGCTCTGTTTCACGATTGCGCGAAGAATCTTACGGAAAGTTCTCCGCTATTGCAAGGCTTTTCCTTCCCCGAGGGTGTGCCGTTGCCCGTGCCTCTGCCCGTTTTGCATCAATTCACGGGGGCTTACGTGGCGGAAAATTCGTTCGGCGTGCACGATAAGGAAATTTTGAACGCGGTGCGTTATCATACGAGCGGCAGGGCGGATATGAGCCTTCTGGAACAATTGATTTTTCTTGCCGACATGGTGGAGGACAAGAGGGAATACGAGGGGGCGGAAAATTTACGCGCGTTGTACTATGCCGAAAAAGGCGGGCTGGATTTCACCATGTACGAAGCGCTGCGCGAAACGTTATATTTTCTGGAAGCGAAAGGCGGCGCGATTTATCCGCTTACGAGCGAAGCATACAAATATTTCGGGAAAAAGATCGCCGAAGAAGAAAGCCTTTAAAAGGGCGAAAAAAACGAAAGGAGAAAAAAGATTATGACGAACGAAAAAAGCAGTAAAGAACTTGCTCTTGCGATATGCGCGGCGTTATCCGCAAAGAAGGCGAAAGACATCGCCACGATTTACGTGCGCGATAAATCTTCCGTGTGCGATTATTTCGTGATCGCAAGCGGCACCTCGTCTACGCAGATCAAAGCGATGGGCGAATACGTGGAAGAGAAGATGGAAAAAGATTTTTCGATCGCTCCCGTAAGAGAAGAGGGCATGCGCGACGGCAGATGGTCCGTGATCGATTACGGAGACGTGATCGTGCACATCATGAGCGACGAAACGCGGCTGTTTTATCACCTCGAACGGTTGTGGAGCGACGGGGCGAATCTGGAAAAATACGAGGACTGAACGGGTGGGAAATGCCCGGAGAACGGGTGATCGAAAGAAAAGCGGAAGCGTTTTAAAGCCGTTAGAGTTATCTGAAATTATTTGAAACGGAATTCTTTCGGCTCGGAATATTTCGACGATTCGCGTTTTTTCTTGCGTTCTACGATATAATAAATTTTTTCGGGCGGTTTTTCGGGCGGCTTTTCTCGTTTTTCCGTCGGTTTTTGCGGCTTTTCCGCGGCGTGATCCGCGCGGAGAGCCGATTTTTTTTGCAGACAGTATCCGATTGCCCAGCGGAAGAGATGAATGAGAAGAAACGAAAGAAAAAACAACGCCGCCACCGCCCAGAATCCTGCGGCAAGCGATGAGATCAGAAGCGAAAAAAAACGGTTTTTCATGCTTCTATCATACCGCGTTTTTTATATCACGATTTGGCGAAAAAAGGAATAACCGGGAATTTTTTGCCGCATAATCCTTTCCGAAAGGAAATTATGCCTATGGATAATCAATTTTTCTTCGGAAACGGATATGTCGCAAAAGCGGGCGCGCCTGCGGGAAAAAATGCGGCGGAAAGAAATGGGTACGCACACGGAACAAAGGCGGGATATGTTTCACGCGGGGGCTCGGGGTATATTCCGCGCGGCGCGGAAGCGGGCAATTCGATCGTTTTATCGCCTGCGGAGGCCGAGGAATATTGCGCTTTCAAACGGCAGAAGAGGGTGGAAGAAGTGCTGGCGGCTCTGAAAAAAACGGTGATTTCGCCCCTGCCCGATCTTTCGCCCGCCGCACTTAAAAAATGCGCGGAAGAAGCGAAATTAGTGCAATGCTCGGCGGTGCGCGTGCCGCCGAACAAGGCGGCGTTCATGAGAGGCGCACTTTCGGGCAGCGGCGCGGTAACGGACTGCGTGGTGGGCGGAAACGGCGAGACGACGGCGAAAGTGAAGAAGTACGAAACGAAGCAGGCGGTTTTAAGCGGCGCGGGGCGGATCACGCTGATTCTTTCGCCTGCGGCGGTGAAAACGGGGAAATGGGGGGAAGTGAAAAAAGACATAAAAAAGGTGCGGCGCGCGGCGAAAAAACGCCCCGTCATCGTGGCTTTGCCCGAAGATTTTTCTAAAACGTGCGATACGGCGGTGTGGAAAAAGATCGCGGATCTTACGTCGGATTGCGGCGGGAAATATATCTCCGTTCCCTTTTCGCAAAGCGTTTTGGGGCTGCGCGCGTTGCTGAAAGACGCCTGCATGCTGGAAGTGACGGGCGTGGAAAACACGGCGGATTTCAAGGCGTTGATCGCGGCGGGCGCGGAGAGTATCGGCGTTATCGGCGCGGAAAAGATACGCGCCGAACTTTTAAACGAGGCGGAAAATTGTTCGTTCGCCGTGCCCGTTGCGGAATCGTCGTTTTTTTCTTCCGCTTCCGTACAGGCGGAAAGAGCGGCGTTTACGCCCGCTGCGGCTGCGGGCGCAGGGCAAGACGGCGTATATAGCGAAAAAGGCTATTTTGCAGAAGCAGAAAAAACGGAAACGGCGAAAACGGAAAGAAGAGAAGAAAAGCGCGAAGCGGCGCAGTTTGGCGTTGACGAAAAAGCGGGCGACAAAATTAACACGAACGCGGCGGAATACGGCGGAGAAAGACAACCGGAGGGCGGGGAAAAAACGATCACCGTGAACCGCCCGTTGACGGGAAAAGAGATCGGAGAAAAAACGACATAGCGGAAACGTTTGCGGCGAAAAGAGGGGAAAAGTGCTTTTTTCGCCGCAAAAAACATATACATAACGAGAGATGAAAAATGACGGAACGGCGGGAAACGCGGAAAAAAGAAATAAAATTTTCAATATCGTATTCTGTTTTGCGCTTGCGGCGCTGGAAACGGCGGCGTTTTATCTTTGTGTTTCTTCTTTAAGCGCGCCCGTATCGGCGGCGGAAGAAAAAACGATGAAAATCGTGATCGACGCGGGGCACGGCGGAATCGACGGCGGCGTGACGGGAAAGACTTCGGGCGTGAAAGAGAGCGATCTGAATCTTGCGATCGCCTATCTTACGGCGGAAAAATTCCGCGACGCGGGATTTGAAATCGTGATGACGAGAAAGACGGAAGAAGGGCTGTACGGCGCGGCGACGAAAGGCTTTAAAAAGCGGGATATGCAAAAAAGGAAGGAAATTATAGAAGAAGCCCGCCCCGCCGCCGTGATTTCGATTCATCAGAATTATTATCCGTCGTCGTTTTCACGCGGCGGGCAGGCTTTTTATTACAAAGGCAACGAACGCGGCGAAATGCTGGCGGAAGATATTCAGCGTTCGCTGAACGCTTTATATGGCGGGAAAGGCGTGAAAAAACGCGTGAAAGCGTCGGGTGATTTCTTTATGCTTTCCTGTTCGGAATATCCTTCCGCGTTGGTGGAATGCGGTTTTTTATCGAACGCGAAAGACGAAGCGTTGTTGCTTACCGATTCCTTTCAGAGCGAAATAGCGCAGGCGATCGTTTCGGGCGTGATCGCGTATTTTGATGAGGTTTCGGCGTAAAAAAAACAAACAGACCGTCGCGCCGTTGCAAGGCGCGGCGATTTTTTTTCCGCGCGTGCCGCAAACGCTTGTTTTTCCTCGCGAAATATGCTAAAATATACTTCGTATATCATAGATGTTTATCGGGAAAGAACATGCAGAAAGAAGAAGCGTTGAAAATTCATCCCGTGGCGCTGGCGTTCGTCGGCGACGCGGTGTATTCACTGTACGTACGGGAAAAACTCGTGAAAGAAGCGAACGAATCTCCCGGCGTATATCAGCGCGCGGCAGGTGCGGCGGTATCCGCGAAAGGGCAGAACGCGCTGATCGAAAAGGTGCGGGATTCGTTCACGGAAGAAGAAGCGGATATTTTCCGCAGGGCGAGAAACGCGAAAAAGGGTACGAAGGCGAAAAGCGCGTCAGTTGCCGAATACAATCGTTCTACGGGGATCGAAGCGGTGATCGGGTATTTGTATCTCACGGAAAATCACGCGCGGGTGAGAGAAATTTTGGAAAAAATCGACGTTTCCGTACAAGACGGGCGCGTGGAAAGAAAGGAGTTTAAGCCGTGAAAACAGAAGGAAGAAACGCCGTGCTCGAATTGATCGGCGCGGGAAAAAATATCGATAAAATTCTGATGGAAAAAGGCGGAAAAGGATCTCTTTCCGTAATTTTCGCTGAGGCGCGCAATCGCGGCATACGCGTGCAGTACGTGGATAAATCCGTGCTGGATAAAGAGAGCGAAACGGGCAGGCATCAGGGCGTGATCGCGCTCACCACCGATTACGAATATTTCGATATCGACGAAATCATCGCGGAAAAACGCGACGAAAAAGGCGGCTTCGTTATTCTTTGCGACGGCGTGGAGGACGTGCACAACCTCGGCAGTATTCTGCGTGTGGCGGAGTGTGCGGGCGCCGACGGCGTGGTGATCACGAAGGCGGGCTGCGCGCCCGTGAACGAAAGCGTGATCCGTATTTCCGCGGGCGCGGCGGAGCACGTGAAAGTGGCGCGCGTATCCAATCTTCGCGTGGCGATCGACGCGTTGAAGAAGACCGGATACTGGCTGTATGCGCTGGAAGCGGGGGAAGAGGATATTTATTCGCAGGATTTCACGGGCAATGTAGCCCTCGTGATCGGCGGCGAAGATTGCGGCGTAAGAAAGATCACGCGCTCGCTTTGCGATAAAATCGTATCGTTGCCGCTGAAAGGCAACGTCAATTCGCTGAACGCTTCCGTCGCGCTCGGCATCGCCGCGTACGAAGTGCTTCGTCAGAGGAGATAAAGGCTTTTTCAGAATCGGCGGGAGAAAATAACCCGCGTTGAAAACGTTCGGAAAAAACGCAAAAAAAACGTTTCCGGAACGAAAAAACGAACGACGGGCGGAACGGACGGGAACGACGATCGGAATAAAACGGCGGAACGGGTATGGCGGAAGAAACGAGAGAAGACGATTCGCTTGCAAAAGCGGCGCAGAAAGGCGATAAAACGGCGGAAGAAGAATTGCTTCGCAGGTATGCGGGGCTGGTGCGCGCCGCCGCGCGGCAGTATTTTTTGCAGGGCGGGGAAACGGAAGATCTGATTCAGGAAGGCATGATCGGGCTGTACGGTGCGATCCGCGATTTTAAAAAGGAAAAGAACGGTTCGTTTAAAAATTTTGCTTACGTCTGCGTAACGCACCGGATTTTAGACGCCGTACGTTCGTCGGCGAAAAAAAGAAATTCGCCGCTCAATTCGTCGGTGCCGTTATTCGCCGCAGAGGGCGTTATCTTTGAGGACGATCCACTGGATCGTATGATACGCGTAGAAAACAACCGCGAATTTATCGGAAAGATGACGGGTGTGCTTTCGGACCTGGAATACCGAGTGACGACGATGTATGTAGACGGATTTTCCGTGTCGGAAATCTGCGAGGCGACGGGAAAAACGCCGAAAAGCGTAGACAACGCCCTGCAACGAAGCAAGAAAAAACTGACGGGATCGTTTAAAGAGGAAGCGGCGGAAAAGGCGCGGAAGAAATAATCGCGAAGAAAAAAACGCAGCAGAACATTGCGCGGATTACGAGGAAAGCGCGGCGGCGCGGCAAAAACGCGCGCGGAAAGCCGAAAGAGAGAAAGAACGGAAGAAAAAATACGGGAGGCAAAGGAAACACATGGCGTATCAGGCGTTATACAGAACGTTTCGTCCGAAAACGTTGGACGACGTGGTGCGGCAGGAACATATCGTCACCATTTTAAAGCACCAGATCGAAACGGGTAAAATCGGGCACGCGTATTTGTTTTGCGGCCCGCGCGGCACGGGCAAAACGAGTATCGCGAAAATTTTCGCTTCGGCGATCAACTGCGAATCGCCCGTGAACGGTTCGGCGTGCGGCAAATGTCCCACGTGCAAAGCCCTCGCGGAAAAGGGAAATCTGGATATTACGGAAATCGACGCGGCATCCAACAACGGCGTGGACGAAATGCGCGATCTGCGCGAAAAGGTGCAGTATCCGCCCGTCGCGGGGAAATACAAAGTGTACATCGTAGACGAAGTGCATATGCTTTCTGCAGGGGCGTTCAATGCGCTTTTGAAAACGCTGGAAGAGCCGCCCGCTCACGCCGTGTTTATTCTCGCTACGACGGAAGCGCAGAAAATTCCCGCCACCATTCTTTCCCGTTGCATGCGTTTCGATTTCAAACTGATCCCGCAAAAAGATCTGGAAGAACGGCTGAAATACGTGCTGAAATCGGTGGGGAAAGAATACGAAGAAGAAGCCGTCGCCGCGCTGGCGCGGGCAGGTGCGGGAAGCATGCGCGATATGCTCTCGCTCGCCGATCCGTGCGTTTCGTATTCCGAAGGAAAACTTACCTATGCCGACGTGACGGCGGTGCTCGGCAACGCGGATTTCACCGTAACGGCGGATCTTTGCTCGGCGATTCTTCGCGGAGAAAGCGGAAAAGCGATCGAGAGCGTGGAAAGCGTGCTGGCGGAAGGAAAGAGCGTGGCGCTTTTAATCAAGGATATATTGCAGTTTTTCAACGGCTGCGCGGTGGCGAAATCGTGCGCGCACGGGGAAAAGATTCTGCTTCTGCCCGAAGATCGGTACGCGCTTTTAAAAAAGGCGGCGAAGATCGCGGACGATCGCGCGTTGGTGCGCGCTCTGGAAATTTTTGCCGCGGCGGAAAGCGATTGCCGATACACCACTACGCCGAAGATCACGTTGGAAACCGCCGTATTGAAAGCCTCTATGGTGCGCGAAGACGAAGATATTTCCGCTTTGATCGCACGGATAGAAGCGCTGGAAAAGGCGTTGAAAGACGGGGCGGCGGCGCGCGGAAATTCCGCCGGGGCTTCCGTGCCCGTTTCCGCAGCCGCTTCGCAGGATAAAAACGCGGGGGATTTCACCGATCGGGCTGCCGGAACTATCGCGGCGGGAAGCAAAAAAAGCGCGCCCGTATCTTCCGCCCCCCTGTGTGCTCCGACGTCTGCTTCTGCGAAGTCTGCCGTAAAGGCGGGAAGCGCCTCGGGATACGAAGAGGAGATTCCGCCCGACGAGAACGAAACGGGCGGAAACGTATATTTCGATTCCGATTATATCCGCGAGGAAAGGAAAAACGAAGCGAAAAGCAATGCGGCGCAAACATCGGCGGGGGCGTTTTCTCCGTTCGGCGAAACGGCGGAAAAGCCCGTAAAACAGAGCGCGTCCGCGCCGAACGATCCGAGCCTTACGGGCAACGCGAAAGTGACGTTCGGAAAGTTTCTGCGTTCGCTCCGCGCCGTGGGCAACGGCGTGCTTTTCACGATCTGCATGGATATGGAAAGCGAATTCGAGAACGGAACGTTCGTTTTGTATACAACGAAAGAAACTCTTCTGAACACGTTGAAACGCGAGACGAATTACCCCGTGGTGCAGAACGCTCTGGCGAAAATCGGCATTACCGATTTCGATCTGCGGCTGAAAGGAAAGGCGAAAGACGATACGAAGCGTGCGATCGACGAAATCAAAGAAAAATTTTCCGATGTGAAAATAGAAGAAAAAGCATAGATAAACGAAAAAATACGAAGAGAGGTATGAAAAAATGGCAGGATTCGGCGGCGGAAACATGCAGAATTTAATGCGGCAGGCGCAGAAGATGCAGGAAGAGATGCAAAAGACGGCGGAAATGCTGAACGATTGGGAAATCGTAGGCACGAGCGCGGGCGAAGCGGTGGTGGTGTATATGAACGCCAAAAAGATCATCAACGGCATCGAACTGGACGAAAGCGTGGTGGATCCCACCGACGTGGAAATGCTGGAAGATCTGATTATGGCGGCGATCAACGACGGATATTCCAAAGCCGATAAAGTGTACGAGGAAAAAATGGGCAAATACGGCAATATGGGCGGACTCGGGGGCATGCTTTAATGGACGTTTTTATCGAGCCGATCGGCAGGTTGATCAACGAATTTTCCCGCTTGCCGGGCGTGGGAAAAAAAACGGCGCAACGGTATGCCTATAAAGTGGTGGATATGACGGAAACGGAAGCGCGCGCTTTCGCGGAAGCCATTCTCAACGTGAAAAAGAAAGTGCGCTATTGTAAAATCTGCGGTAATTTCACGGAAGACGACGTATGCGAAATCTGCAAACGCCGCGATCCGTCGCAGATCTGCGTGGTGAAAGATCCGCGCGACGTTTCGGCGATCGAAAAACTGCACGAATTCAAAGGCGTGTATCACGTGCTTCACGGCGTGATCGATCCGATGGAGGGCGTGGGGCCGAACGATATACGTATCCGCGAACTGCTGGCGAGAATCGGCGAAGGAAACGTGAAAGAAGTGATTATCGCCACGAACCCCGACGTATCGGGCGACGCTACGGCGATGTACCTCGCGCGGCTGATCAATCCGCTCGGCGTGAAGGTGACGAGGCTTGCGCACGGGATTCCCGTGGGATCGGAAATCGAATTTACCGACGACGTTACGCTTTCCCGCGCGTTCGTGGAAAGAAACACGATCTGAAAAAATGCGATCGCCGAGCGGAACAAGCGGAAAGGCGCCGCAATAACACAGAAAACAATGCATGCGGCGGGAAGCCGCGAAAAGGAGAAAACAATGAAAATATCCGTACTCGGATGCGGACGATGGGGATCTTTTATAGGCTGGTATCTGGCAACGCACGGGCATGAAGTGTGCCTGTGGGGACCGGAGGGCGGCGAGGCGTACGAGGTGCTGAAAGAGACGGGAAAAAACGAATACGTCAGCCTCGATAAGCGGATTACGCTTACGTGCGATCTGAAAGAGGCTCTTGATTTTGCCGATACATCGATTATTTCCATTCCCTCGCAGGCGGTGCGCGGGTTTATGCAGAAAATCGAGGACCTCGGAGGTCTGGAAAGAACGTTCGTGCTCTGCATGAAGGGGATCGAAGTGGCTACGGGGTGCAGGCTTTCGGAAGTGCTGATCGAAACGGGCGTGAAAAAGGAAAATATCGCCGTATGGGTGGGACCCGGGCATATTCAGGCGTTTACGCAGGGGATCCCCAACTGCATGGTGATCGATTCGTATTCGGATACGCTGAAAAAACGGCTTTGCGAAGAATTCGGCTCGTCGCTGATCAGATTTTATCTCGGCGAAGATATTATCGGTACGGAAGTGGGCGCGGCGGCGAAAAACGTGATGGGAATCGTGGCGGGTATGCTCGACGGCTGCGGCTATGCCGCGCTGAAAGGCGCGTTGATGGCGCGCGGCGCAAGAGAAGTGGCGCGGTTGATCAAAGCCATGGGCGGGAACGAACTTTCCGCATACGGGCTCGCGCATCTCGGCGATTACGAAGCCACGTTGTTTTCGCCTTATTCGCACAACCGCGCGTACGGTGAATCGATCGTTTCGGGGCGCATCTTCGAGAAACTCGCCGAGGGCGTGCCCACGGCGGGAGCGCTGAAAAAACTCGGCGAAAAATACGGCGTGGATCTGCCGATTACGAACGTGGTGTACGAAATCTGCTATGAAAAGAGCGAAAACGAAACGGGCAGGGAAAAAGCCCTCCGCCTTCTGGAACGGCTGTTTTCCCGCGATACAAAGAGCGAATTTTACGCCTGACGGCGCAGGACGAGGCAAAACGAAAAGGCGGAAATACGCATAAGAATTATACGACAGCGGAGAAAACGCCGCCGGAAATCATATTTACGAATACAAAAAACGTTCCGTATCGTGAAAAGATACGGAACGTTTTTTATCTGCCGATTTATGTTTCAGTCTTCGTCGCGCACGCGTTTTTTCAGGGCGTGATAGGGGAAGGAAAGCACGATCATGGCGATCGCGGCGATCAGGGATACCACCGAGCAGGAAGCCGCGGAAATCGTTAATCCCGCAAGCGTTGCGTCCGCCGATTTATTCAGCGCGAGCATGGCAAGTTTCGGGGCGATATACAAAATCAGGCAGGGAAGCCAGCCGAGCCAGATCGGTAACCATAATTTTACCGTGGGATTTTCGGAAGTGAGTCTGAGGAGAATTTTAAACGTCACCCACGCCCAGGTGAAAAACGTGAAAATCAGCACGCCGCCGACGACTTTCATGATAATCGCCACAACGTTCATCGCCGATTCGTCGAATACGTCGCCGATCTGCGCTTTCAGGCTCTCTTTCAGTTCTTCCTTGTCGATCGACGCTCCGCCGCCGGAAGTATCTTTGCTTCCCGATTCTTCGCCGTCTGTCGATTCTTCGCCGCTTGTTTCCGCGTTTGCGAATACCGATACGGGAAATATTTTTACGCCGCCGCGATTCTGCGTGTTGCCGTCGGTATCGGGCAAGGGCTGATCGTCGGGCGTTTTTTTCGTGACGGAATTCAGCGCCTGCAGGATGATTTTTGCGGTGAGATCGCTCATGCTGATGTTCCCGTCTTCGTCCGCCATCTGTTTCAGCGAATTCTGTAAGTTTTCGCGGCACTGCGCTTTTTGCGCTTCCGTCATGGGCAATCCGCCCGATTCCGTAACGTAGATGTTTTCTATCGCTTCCATCGCCGCGTCGGTGACACTTGTCACCGTGGCGTTTTCTTCGGTAAGCGCGTCCACCACTTTATCCAGTTGAGTATCTACGTTTTCGGGATCTTTGAATTCGTCGGAGCCCGTCGCTTCTTTCAAAGCGTCGCGGGCTTCTTTTTTCGCCGCGGCTTTTACGGCGACGGGCATCATTTCTTCCACAAACGCGGAAAGATTTTCCACCAGGGAATCCACGTTGTCGTCGATCAGTTCGTCGATGATTTCTTTCCCCGATTGCGAATAGGAGGAAACGAAAGACGAGGTTTGTAAAGTGAGCCCGAGCGTTACGGTGAGCGTTTTTCCCGCCAGTTCGTCGGCGATTTCTTCGGATACTTCGTCGCTTTCCGCAAGGATTTCTTTGATCTGCTCCGCCGTCATTTCGTAAGATACTTCTGCTTTCCATAAGGGAAACATGAAGTACGCCGCCACGGAAGCGATACAAAGCACGAGAAAAACGATATTGAAAAGCAATGCCGCGCCTTTGTTCGTTTTGTAGGTGTATCTGCCGCTCATGTTTTTTTGCTCCTTTTTTCGAGGTTCGTTTTTATTCCCGCAAAGGTTTACGGGGCGAAAAATTTTTTTTCTTCTGCTTTTTTCTTATGCGATATTATATACACAGTATATAAAAAACGTGCGCCGTTGTCAAGCGTTTTCCGGATTCGGGAAGGCGGCGGGGAGCGATCGGGAAAAGAAGCGGCAGGATCGCGAGGAAAAGGATCGGAACGCAGAAAAAGCAAAAACGGCGGAAAAGGCGCATAAAAAGTGCGTTGCGGGCGCAAATTACGGATATGGAAAAAAAGGAAAAAAGAAGAATCGTAAGCGGCGTGCGTTTGCCGGACGATCGGGAAAACGCTTTCCCGGGAATAAAGGGCGAGATACGAAAATAAAGCGTCGGTTGCCGTGAGAAAGTGTGCTTCGCCGTGAAACAGGGAGAAAAAGTGACGGGAAAAAACAGAGAAAACTACAATAAAAATTACGTTGCGTACGTCAATTCGTTCGCGCCGAAGACCGATCATTTCAGAAACTGTCTGCGGGCGTTTCTGGTGGGCGGGTTTATCTGCTGTATCGGGCAGTTTTTTCGCTTTATGCTTGAAATTCTGTTTTCTCTTTCGGGTGACGAACTGGCGGGAAGCGTAAGCGTATTGCTTATTTTTCTCGGCACGCTTTTAACGGGGCTGGGCGTATACGATCGGATCGGGCGGAACGCGGGCGCGGGATCGATCGTGCCGATTACGGGTTTTGCAAACAGCGTATGTTCCCCCGCGATCGAATTCAAAACGGAAGGCTGGATTTACGGCACGGCGGCGAAAATGTTTATCGTGGCGGGGCCGATTATCGTTTTCGGCGTGCTGGCGGGCACGGCGGTGGGGCTGATTTATCTTTTATTGTAAACGGCGTACGGAAAAAACGCGTGCGGCGGCGAAAAGCGAAGAGTTTGGAACAGGGGAGAGAAAGTGAATAAACAAAAATCGCAGACGATATATTTTCCGCATACGCCGCGCGTTCTGGCGAGCGCGAGCGTGGCGGGGCCGAAAGAGTGCGCGGGAATCGTTGGGAAATACGTGGATCTTGCGCTGGACGACGACATGTTCGGCGAAAGCACGTACGAAAAAGCGGAATGTAAAATGCTGCGCTACGCCGTGGAAAAGGCGTTGAAAAACGGGAGCGTCCGTGAAGAAGACCTCGATCTTTTCGTTTCGGGCGATCTGCTCAATCAGATTATTTCCGCTTCGTTTACGGCGCGGGATCTGCCCGTGCCGTTTTTCGGCGTTTACGGGGCGTGTTCCACGATGGCGGAAAGCCTGTGCCTTGCGGCGACGATGATCGACGCGGGGCATTGCGATACGGCGATTGCGGCTACGGGCAGCCATTTTTCTTCGGCTGAAAGACAATACCGCTATCCTTTGGAACTTGGCACGACAAGACCTCCGCAATCGCAATGGACGGTGACGGGGGCGGGCGCAACGCTTTTATGCAGCGAAAAATACGCCGATCGTCTTTCCGGAAAAACGGGCGTAAGGGGCGGAGAGCCGCGCATTGCGGTTACTTCCGCCACGGTGGGGAAAGTGGCGGATTTCGGCATTTCCGACGTAAACAATATGGGCGCGGCGATGGCGCCTGCGGCATGCGATACGCTTCTGGCGCATTTTTACGATACGGGGCGGAATCCGTCGTATTACGATCTTGTGGTGACGGGAGATCTCGGCGCGCTCGGCAGCAGAATTTTAAAAGACCTGATGTGGGAAAAGGGCGTGGATATTCACGAAAATCACGTGGATTGCGGGGAGATCGTGTATAAAGTGATTGAGGACGAATTTCAGGGCGGAAGCGGCGCGGGGTGCAGCGCGACGGTGCTTAATTCGTATCTTTTCGATAAGATGAGAAAAAGGGAAATTTCAAAAATTCTTTTTGCAGCCACGGGCGCTCTCCTTTCCACCGTTTCGAGCGGGCAGGGGGAAAGTATTCCGTGTATCTGCCATGCCGTCGGTCTGGAACTCTTATAAAAGTCGTGCGCGGGCGCAGGAAAAACGTAAGCGCGGGAAATATAAAAAACGGAAGAAACGGAAACGAGATCGGAAAGTGCGGCGTGCGGGATAAAGCCCGGTGAACGACGGGCGGAGCGGCGGGCGTTATTTTTAGAAAAATCGGTTTTCGGAAACCGAAGTGGTGAGGGTGGGGATATGTATGAAGAATATCTGCAAATTTTATACGCTTTTTTAAAAGCGTTTGCGGTGGGCGGCGCGATCTGCGCGATCGCGCAGATTATCGTGAATTTCACGGACTGGACGTCTGGAAAAATTCTCGTGTATTTTATGCTGGCGGGCGTGGTGCTGCAAGGGCTGGGATTATATCAGTATCTGGTGGATTTCGCGGGCGCGGGGGCTACCGTGCCGATCTGCGGATTCGGCTATCTTCTTGCGAACGGCGCGATGAAGGGGGCGGAAAGAGGGCTTTTCGGCGCGTTTACCGGCGCGCTTTCGGCTGCGGCGGCGGGAATCTCGGCGGCGGTGATCTTCTCGTTTATCATGGCATTGATTTTCCGATCGAAGAGTAAAAAGAATTAAAGAGTTTGCCTGCGCGCGATGCGTGCGTTATTGCCTTAAAGCGGCGGAAAAGCGCGCTGTTTCTGCGGGCGCGCCGCTATCGGAAAATGCAGGGAATACGTATAAGAGGAGGAAGACATGGCGGAAATACGAAAAGCGCGCGAAGAAAAAAACGCCGCTAAAAGCGCGGCGAAAAACGGGAACCTGCGTTTTATTCGTTTCGCTTTGCTGTTGTTCCTTTTTGTTCTACCCGTATTCTGTTCGTGCGCGCGCGTGGAAGAGGAAACGCAGAATTCGATGTATTTCCGCCTCTCCCGCGACGAAATAACGCTATGCGAGGGGGAAGAATATATTCTTACGTTGATTAAAACGCCCGCCGACGGAAAAATCACGCCCG
Organism: uncultured Christensenella sp.; assembly: GCA_905203015.1. GTDB lineage: Bacteria > Bacillota > Clostridia > Christensenellales > Borkfalkiaceae > Scatosoma. The sequence continues at coordinate 109,520 of CAJKUC010000003.1, forward strand.
TGAAATGGCGGGTGCAGGATCCGCGGATCGCAAGCGCGGAAGGCGGAAAAATCGTGGCGATTGCCTGCGGGGAAACGTTTGTGAGCGCACAGACGAAAGAATATACGTTTTCGTGCAAAGTGACGGTGGTAAAACAGGAAAGCGAAAAAGGAGAAGGATCGCGGCGACAACAAAGCGAAAAATAACGGAAAACAGCGGAGAGAAGAAGCAAAAGCGGCATGGCATTATGCCGTTTTTTTCGCGAAAAAGGCTAATCTTGTGCAAAGTGTATAATCAGAAAAGGGAAATTTGTAGTTTTTTTCTATTGTGTTTTTTAAGGAAAGGTGGTAAAATAATAGTATAAAATCCAAGAAATAATTTTCGGAGGAAAATTCGATGTCAGGTCTTCTTTTAAAAGGTATCAACAAAGTTTATCCTTCCGGTGTGCAGGCCGTTTTCAATTTCTGCCTGGATATCAGGGATAAGGAATTCATCGTTCTCGTAGGCCCTTCCGGCTGCGGTAAATCCACGACGCTCCGTATGATTGCGGGGCTTGAAGAAATCTCTTCCGGCGAACTGTATATCGACGGAAAACTTGTGAACGACGTCGTTCCCAAGGACAGAGACATCGCCATGGTTTTCCAGAACTATGCGCTTTATCCTCATATGTCCGTGTACGACAACATGGCGTTCGGCCTTAAACTGAGAAAAGTGCCGAAGGAAATCATCGATCAGAAAGTGAAAGCGGCGGCGGAAATTCTGGGTATCACCGATTATCTTTCCCGTAAGCCCAAGGCTCTTTCCGGCGGTCAGCGTCAGCGTGTTGCGCTCGGTCGTACGATCGTCCGCGAACCCAAAGTGTTCCTTCTCGACGAACCTTTGTCGAACCTCGACGCGAAACTCCGTGCTTCCATGAGAACGGAAATTTCCAAACTGCACGCTCGTCTTGCCACCACGTTCATCTACGTTACCCACGATCAGATCGAGGCTATGACGATGGGTACGCGTATCGTCGTTATGAAAGACGGCTTTATGCAGCAGGTGGATACCCCTCAGAATCTGTACGATTATCCCATCAACCTCTTCGTTGCGGGCTTCATCGGAACGCCTCAGATGAACTTCTTCAAAGGCGCGAAACTCGTTTCCGAAGGCACGGGAAAGGCGCGTAAAGTGTATGTAAGTTTCGTAGGAAACAACAAGATCCTTCTTCCCGGCAGCGTAGTGGCGCGTATCAAGAACATCGACGAATACCTCGATACGGATAAAGAAATCACGCTCGGCGTACGTCCCGAAGATATTCATCAGGATCAGGCGTTTATCGCTACGTCTCCCGATACCGTTGTGAAAGCGCGTATCGAAGTTATCGAAAAACTCGGCGCGGAAACGCAGATCTATTGCGAACTCGATCACGAATCGAAAGAAAGTTCCGTTATCGATAATACCACGCAGATGATCGCGAAGATCTCTTCCCGTGCGGTGATTTCGCTGAAAGACATCATCGACCTCGCGTTCGACGCGCACCACATTCACCTCTTCGACGGCTACACCGAAGCAACGATTCTTGAAAGAGACGAAGGCTATGAAGTTATTTCCGAAAACGCGGAAGGCTCGGCGTTCGTTCCTCCTACGCCGCAGGAAATGCGTGCCCAGATCGACAGCGCGCGTATCGTGACGAAAGAAATGAAGGCGCAGATGAGAAAGGACAAGAAGATGGCAAAACGCACGGAAGCGGCTGCGCAGAAAGCGGCTGCGGAAGAAGCGATGAAAGCGGAAGAAGAAAAGAAAGAAGAATCTTCCGACGACGAAAATAAAGCCGAATAATCAGGACTACAATTGTTTTCATCATACTCCTCCTTAATCGTTTTTATTGTAATATAAAAACAAGAATCCCCGACGATGCCGTCGGGGATTTCTCTGTTATATAAGAGTTTTTGCTTAGTTTGAAATTTTCCCGTTGATGTTTCCGTACTGTGCTTCGGAGATATGATTCTTTGCAAACAGCGGCTTTATCGGAGAATATTGACTGATATCGTCAAAAATCCGTCGGCGCCGTATTAAAAGCGGTGCGGCGGATTTATTCTTTTGCGATATTCGTCCGCGCCGTGTTTGCTTGCGAAATTTGCCCGTGAAAAAGGGCGGCGCGAAATATACGGAATTTTTCTGTAATTTTTACGTTTTTTTGCGGATCGGGCATGGTGTACGGACCGGATCGATCGCAGAAAAAGCAAAGAAAACGCGAACGGAAACAAAAAAGATTTCGTATGAAAAAATAACGGCGAAAATCGGCAAAACAGGCGTTGCGGCGACATACAATACGATATGGATTTTCGTATCCGGAACGTTTTTCGCTGCATTGAAAAAGTAAAAACGGAGCGGGCGGAAAAAAGACGGAAAAAAACAGAATTTTCCCGATTTTTTTTGTTTTTTTCTATTGACAGTGTACGCGAATTTATGTATAATTATAGTATATGCAAATATATATATGCATATATAAAAATATATATAATTACATACAATCAAAGTAGGTTTATCGAAGATAAAAGCACTTTGAAAATGCGTTTTGCCTGCGGGCGGAAACGGACGACGTTATGATCGTGCGGGGGAAAATCACCGCGCTTTGATAAATAAATTTTTTATACTTGGAAGGAGGGCTATATAATGGCTCATTTAAGCGAAGCGGCTGTTAAAAAGATCAACGCGATCTGCGACAGATACGCCGACGAAAGAACGCCCCTGATGATGATTTTAAGCGACGTTCAGAAAGAATACGGGTACATACCTCTCGAAGTGCAGGAACTTGTTTCCGAGCGGACGGGAATATCCGTTGCCGAAATTTACGGCGTGGTGACTTTTTATTCGTTCTTCTCGCTCAATCCGAAGGGAAAATATGTGATCGGCTGCTGCCTCGGCACGGCGTGTTACGTGAAAGGCGCGCAACAGGTGATCGATAAATTTTCGGAAATTCTCGGGATAAAGCCCGGCGAAACCACAAAGGACGGTTTGTTTACGCTGGACGCGCTTCGTTGTATCGGTGCGTGCGGTATTGCGCCCGCCGTTTCAATCAACGGCAAAGTGTATCCAAAAATGTCGGTGAATTCCGTGCCTGCGGTGATCGAAGAATACAGAAATGCGGAGGCGAATATATGATTAAGAATTTTGAAGAATTGAAAAAGACTTCCGACGCTTGTTCCGCATGCCTCGATTCCAAGTTTACGGGGGCGGACGGCAAACGCCACGTTGTGCTGTGCGGCGGTACGGGCTGCCTTTCTTCCCATTCGCACGAGATCAAGGAAGAATTTGAAAAACAGATCAGAGAAAGAGGGCTGGAAGAGCGGATCACCGTTAATCAGGTGGGCTGCTTCGGTTTCTGTTCGCAGGGACCTTTCGTGAAAATTTATCCCGAAGATACGCTTTATCGCATGGTGAAACTCGACGACGTTACCGAGATCGTGGAAAGCGATCTTATGGGCGGCGAAATCGTGGAGCGGCTGCTGTATGTCGATCCCGCGACAAAAGAAAAAGTTTCCAAACAGGACGAAATCAATTTCTATAAAAAGCAGGTGCGCGTCGCATTGCACGGCTGCGGCAGCATCGATCCCGAAAATTTCAAAGAAGCCATCGGCGCAGGCGCGTTCAAAGGGCTTGCCCGTGCGTTGAAGATGTCCCGCCAGGACGTGATCAACGAAGTTCTTGCTTCGGGGCTTCGCGGGCGCGGCGGCGGCGGTTTCCCCACGGGAAGAAAGTGGCAGTTTGCCTATAATCAGCCCGAAGGCGAAAAATACGTTGTGTGCAACGGCGACGAGGGCGATCCCGGCGCGTTTATGGATAGATCCATTCTCGAAGGGAATCCTCTTGCCGTAATCGAAGGCATGATGATCGCGGGCTATGCAATCGGCGCGCAGAACGGCTATTTCTACGTTCGTGCGGAATACCCGATTGCCGTAAACCGCCTAAAAATCGCGATTAAAGAAGCGGAAGAAGCGGGGTTGATCGGCGACAATATTCTCGGCACGGATTTCTCGTTCATGGTGCATATCCGCCTCGGCGCGGGCGCGTTCGTTTGCGGCGAAGAAACGGCGCTTCTCAATTCGATCGAAGGGCAGCGCGGCATGCCTCGCCCCCGCCCTCCGTTCCCTGCGGTGAAAGGGCTCTGGCAGAAGCCTTCCATTATCAACAACGTGGAAACGCTTGCCTGCGTGCCGTATATTCTGCGCGAGGGCGCGGAAAAATTCGCTTCTTACGGCACGGAAAGATCGAAGGGCACGAAAGTATTCGCGCTCGGCGGCAAGATCAATAACGTGGGGCTTGTGGAAGTGCCCATGGGCACGACTTTACGGGAACTGATATACGATATCGGAGGCGGGATTCCCGGCGGAAAAAAATTCAAAGCGATTCAGACGGGCGGCCCTTCGGGCGGCTGCCTCACGGAAGCGGATCTCGACGCGTCGATCGATTACGATAATCTGATCGCGAAAGGCTCGATGATGGGCTCCGGCGGCGCAATCGTGATGGACGAAGACAACTGTATGGTGGACGTGGCGAAATTCTATATGGAATTCATCTGCGACGAATCTTGCGGAAAATGCACGCCCTGCCGTATCGGAACGAAGCGTATGCTGGAACTGCTTACGAAAATTACCGACGGCAAAGCGACGATGGAGGATCTCGACGCGCTGGAAGATCTTGCGCACAACGTGAAGAGCAACTCTCTCTGCGGGCTGGGGCAGACGGCACCCAACCCCGTGCTCTCCACGCTCTCCCGCTTCCGCGACGAATACGTGGCGCATATCGTGGAGAAAAAATGCCCCGCGCACGTGTGCAAACATCTCATGAAGTACGAAGTGATCAAAGATAAATGCTTCGGTTGCGGTCTTTGCGAAAGACAGTGCCCCGTCGGCGCGATCACCAAGACGGATTACGTCGCTCCCGGCAAGAAATTGCCCGCCCGCACGCTGGATCAGGAAAAATGCATCAAGTGCGGCATGTGCATAGCGTCGTGTAAGTTTAAAGCGATCGAGAAGAAATAAGGGGAGGAAATAAGAAAATGGCTAAAATCAATATTAAGATAGAGGGCGTACCCTATCAGGTGGAAGAAGGGCTTACGATACTGGAAGCCGCCCGCGTCTGCGGATATGAAATTCCTTCTCTTTGCACGTTCAATCACGGCGAATGTTCTCAGGGTTCGTGCCGCGTATGCCTCGTGGAAGCGACGGGCGCGAGGGGGCTTGTGGCTTCCTGCGTGTACCCCGTGGCGGACGGCATGGAAATCACGATCTCTTCGCCCAAGGCGGTGGAAGCGCGCAGAACGTCGGTGGAACTGCTGCTTTCCAATCACAACAGGGATTGCCAGGAATGTGACAAGAACGGAAAATGCGAACTATTGCACGTGGCGCAACTGACGGGCGCGAGAGATAACGCGTATTGCGGCGCGAAGACGGAAACGACGGTGGACAATCTCACTCCCGCGATCAAGCGGGATACGTCGAAATGCGTGCTTTGCGGAAGATGCATCGCCCGTTGTAAAAACGCGCACGGGCTTTCCGTGCTCGGCTTTGAAAAGCGCGGATTCAAAACGATCGTCGCGCCTGCGGAAAACAGATCGTTCGCAAATTCGCCCTGTATTTTATGCGGGCAGTGCGTCAGCGTTTGCCCGACGGGCGCGTTGATGGAAGTTTCCGAAATCGAAAAAGTGGACGAAGCGATGAAAGCGGGAAAATACGTGGTGGTGCAGACGGCTCCCGCCGTACGCGCCGCACTCGGCGAGGAATTCGATATGCCCGTGGGATCGCTTGTGACGGGAAAAATGGTGGCTGCGTTGCGCCGCCTCGGCTTTAAAAAGGTGTTCGATACGAACTTTGCCGCCGACCTTACGATTATGGAAGAAGCGACGGAACTTCTGAATCGTATGAAAAACGGCGGAACGTTGCCGATGATCACTTCCTGCTCTCCCGGGTGGGTGAATTATTGCGAATATTATTACGGAGATTTATTGCCGCACCTTTCTTCCTGCAAATCGCCGCACGAGATGTTCGGCGCGATTTTAAAGAGTTATTATTGCGAGAAAAACGGAATCGATCCCCGCGATATGTACGTCGTTTCGATTATGCCCTGTACGGCGAAAAAATACGAAAAGGATCGCCCGCAGTTGCAGAAAGACGGCATAAAGGACGTAGACGCCGTGCTGACGACGAGAGAACTGGCGAAACTGATCAAGCGTTCGGGAATTCGTTTCGATAAATTGCCCGACGAAAAATTCAATAACGATATCGTGGGCGATTATACGGGTGCGGGCGTTATTTTCGGCGTAACGGGCGGCGTGATGGAAGCCGCATTGCGTACGGCGATTTATAAGGTGACGGGAAAAGAACCCGAAAAAGCGGAACTGAAAGAAGTGCGCGGTTTTGAGGGCGTGCGCGAGGCGGAATATACCCTGAACGGCGCAAAAGTGAAAATCGCCGTGGCGAGTGGCATGAAGAATGCGAAAATTCTGCTCGATCAGATCAGAGAAGGAAAGAGCGAATATCAGTTTATCGAGATTATGGGTTGCCCCGGAGGGTGCATTGCGGGCGGCGGTCAGCCGTACGTTCGCCCCTGCTTCCTGCCGAAAGAGGATCTGAATATTCTGGATACGTATAAAGAAAAACGCGCGGCGGCGCTGTATCGCGAAGACGAGAGCCGTCCGTATCGCTTCTCGCATCAGAATCCTCAGATCGTTTCGTTGTATGAAGATTATCTGGAAGAGCCGAATTCGCATAAAGCGCACGAATTGCTGCATACGTCTTATGCGGCAAAGGAGCGTTTCAATTAAGTTATTGTGTAAACGGCATTGGTTTAAGCGGTTTTGAAGGATATGAAGCGATTTTTGCGGCGGGCGTAATACCGTTTCGGCGGCGCAAACGCAAACAGAGAAAAACGCAGAAATACGAATAAGGCACGAATAAAAACTTGATCCGCGGCGATTCACATCGCCGCGGATTTTTGCTGAGGGTCGCGGCACAATACTTAATTGTTATAATCTTGCCGACATTGAAAGCAAGGAGTATGCGGGAGGTATTGCGGGCGGTATCGTCGGAAATACGGGAAGTACATCGTTATTCAAATGCGTAAATAATGACGATAATTTTGCAACGGGAACGTATAATCAGAATTTGAGCAAGGTGAACGATTACACGGACGGCGTTTTTAATGCGTTGGAATATGATACGGCGATATGGAAATTTAACGGGGACGGAAAACCGACGTTGAAATGGGAGGCGATACGGGAAGAATAGAATTTCAAAAAAATGCCGGGCGCAGGCAGCGTTCGGCATTTTAAGTTAAAAAAAACAAAAAACAGGGAAAAACCAATGTTTTTCTCTGTTTTTCTTGGTGCACCTTCACGGATTTGAACCGGGGACCCACTGATTAAGAGTCAGTTGCTCTACCAACTGAGCTAAAGGTGCTGGTGGTCCATCCGAGGCTCGAACTCGGGACACCCTGATTAAAAATCAGGTGCTCTGCCAACTGAGCTAATGGGCCATGTTGTACGCGTTTCGCGAATTTTCCTTTACGTAAAGCGATAGGAAAAATGCGATCGGCGGTGCATTGTTTTTTTGGCTGGGGTGGCAAGATTTGAACTTACGAATGCCGGAATCAAAATCCGGTGCCTTAACCACTTGGCGACACCCCAAAAAATAAATGGGGCGGGCGACGAGAATCGAACTCACGACCTCCAGGGCCACAATCTGGCGCTCTAACCAACTGAGCTACACCCGCCGTTTATTTGGTGCGCCTGAAGAGATTCGAACCCCTGACACACGGCTTAGAAGGCCGTTGCTCTATCCAACTGAGCTACAGGCGCATATCGGACGCTCGTCTTGCCTGCCGCACACAGCGACATTAAAAACAATGGAGCGGGTGATGGGAATCGGACCCACGCGGCCAGCTTGGAAGGCTGGAATTCTACCATTGAACTACACCCGCATTTCCTTACTCTATCGCATCAACGCGCTTGTATATAATAACACTTTCGCAATCGATTGTCAACGTTTTTTTGCCGTTTTTTGAAAAATTTCCAAAATTTTTTTCGTGAAAAGGGGAATTGCTCATGTGCGGAAGAAAAAAACGCGGTTCATACCGCTCGACGCGCTTGACGCGAGCGAAAGCGCGATGAAAAAACGACGAAAAACGGCACCCGGGAACGTTTATTTCGAGACGATGAAAAAAGAGAAGCCCGAGCGGAAGGCAAGTATGGCGAGATATACGTTCAGTACGCCGAGCATGGGCATCAGAATCATCAGAAACAGGCTTTTCTGCCGATACCTGAAAATAAACATGCATACATACAACGTGATCGCTCCGCCGAGCAGCCCCGTTAAAAAAAGTCTGCCGTCCGATTTTTTGTAATCGTCGGTGCCGTCCGTTTCGTCTTTCAGATTTTTAATGAGCAGAAACGCGTAAAAATTGATTGCCGCAATGTACGCGCAAAGTAAAACGTAGAAAATAACCATACGTTCAGTATTCCCGTTTTAAATGCGTTTAAAACGCGTAAAATTAAGCGAATCCTGCGAAGAATGCGCGGCTTGATAAAATCATCGGGGAGGCGTATTCCGTCGTTTTTGACGCATTTACGGCGACGTAAAGCGAAGGCACGGCAGAATTTCAAACAAAAATTCCCGAAGCGGAAAAACGCGACGGGAAAAAATACGCAATAAATATCGGCGATCGTTTGCCGTTTCGGCGCGATCGTCGGCGAGGAAAACATGAAAGCGAAAAAATTAATTTGCTTCGACTGGCTTCGCTTTTGAATTTTTGTATTCTTCGATGGCTTTGGAGAGTTGATCGGGGCAGGAAGTGTTGTTTCGGCAACGAATCCCCGCAAGCAAGGTTTCCACTTCGTCGATATCTTTGCCTTCCACAAGGCGCGCGATTCCCTGCAGATTGCCGCCGCAACCGCCGATGAAACGTACGTTATGCAGTTTGTTGTCCTCGGTTACGTCGAATAAAATCTGACGGGAACAAGTTCCTTTCGTAGAATATGTAAACATTTTTTTACCTCTTTTTAAATCGCCGCAAAGCGGGATCTGTATGAATCAGCGTTATTTTTCAAATCGGATATGCCGCACAAGCAGAAGCCGCGATCAAATGCGGCGTCGAGACGGCGGGGGAGAAAAGCAAAATAAAAAGCCCGGTCAGTCCACGAGCGTATCGTAGATAGCGGAATAGAGTTCCGATGCCTTCAATTCCCAACTTTTGTAGATATTCTGCGCCGTTTTTTTATCGGGAACGACGAATTTCAGTTCCAGCATGGGCTGAACGGGCGCCATAATCTTTAAAAACACGGTGTAAGTGCCGTCTTTGTTCAGATAATAGTCCGCTTTGCATTCCTGACGGTTGCGCAGTTTTCCGCTGTTCTTTTTCACGAACGCGGAAATTTCTTCGCGTATGCTTTTCGGTATGTTGATATAAAAATTATTCAGGCTTTCTCTGCCGTCCGCCGTAATCGAATAGAGCGGCTCTTCGTCGGAAGAAGTGCGGCAGATAAAACCGTCGTCGAGGAGTTTCGGCAAAAGTTCCATGCAGTCCATATAATTGAGCCAGCCGTTGCCCGTCGTGCACATTTCGACGATCGTGCGTTCGGAAAGCGCGCTTTCCATCTTATCGAAGACGAAAAGCAGGATAAGTTTATTTACCGACGTTTCGCCCTGAATCTGCATGGCGGTGAAACTCCTTCGTACGAATTTTTTTGTAAAGATAAAACCGCCCCGACCGTTTCGTACGGGGCACAAGGCGGCTTATCGCATGATTTTCCGAGGCGTACGCCCGCATGATAACGTCGGTGCGTGCGCGCGGGAAGCGGAAAAGTTACGCGGCGAAAACCTGCAACTTTTTAAGGAAATCGTCGCAATCGTCGGAATATACTTCCACGGTGAGGGGCTGGGAAAGATCGAGCGAGAAGATGCCGAGAATGGATTTCGCGTCAACCACGTATTTTCCGCTCTTCAAAAGGACTTCGTAAGGGCAATCCTGCGTTAAAGCAACGAATTCTTTCACTTTTTGCGCCATTTCGAGAGAAATTTTCATAGATTTCATAATAATCAGAATCCTCCGATATTTTTATTGACTCTATTATACATAATTTCACGTGCAAAATCAAGACATTTTTAAAAAAATTTTTTTTCGTACGGCGTTTTTGTGCTATAACGATAATATGACAGGTAAAAAACTGTTTATTTTTTTATTTCGTCGGCACGCGTATACCGCTTTGCGGATTGCCGAGGATACGGCTTCGTACGGCTTTATGCCGGTGCGGGCATCGATTACCGGAAAAATGTCGGAATACGTTTATTTTTCGTTCCGTCGGCAAAATAAAAAGAGAATCCTGCCGCAGAAAAACTTTACAAAACGTTTTGATCGTCGTATAATTGAAAGCAGAGAGAAAAAAAATCCCGCAAAAAGACGGCGGGAAAAAAACGGACGGAAATATAACGACTAACGGCGCGAAAGAAAGGTGAAAAAACGCTGCGGGAGAAATAAATATGGATTTTACGGAAAAGACGGTGAAGAAAAATTACGTGTATCGCGGGAAGATACTGAACGTGCGTTGCGACGACGCCGCTTTGCCCGACGGCAGGGCATGTAAGCGCGAGATCGTGGAACATCACGGCGGCGCGGCGGTGCTTTGCGTGCAAGGCGGAAAAATCGCGTTTGTAAGGCAATATCGATACGCTTACGGCGAGAGCGTTCTGGAAATTCCCGCGGGAAAGTTGGAAGAGGGCGAAGATCCGCTGTTTGCCGCAAAACGCGAACTGGAAGAGGAAACGGGCGTGACCTCGACGGACTTCGAGAAAATCGCCACGGTGTATCCCTCGCCCGGATACACGAACGAAAAAATATACGTATATCGCGCGACGGACGGAAAAGCGGGAATACAACGGCTTGACGACGGCGAATTTCTGTCGGTGGAATGGATCGAAGAAAAACGGGCGAAACAGATGCTCTTCGCGGGAGAATTCAACGATTCAAAAACACTGATCGCGTTGCAGGATTATTTTCTGAAAAAGGCGGAAGAAAAGAGCGCGGGCGGAAAAGAATAAGCGGCAGAAAATAAGCGGGAAAGCGCGCATAAAGGGCGAAAGAAAAACGAATGAGCGGCGAACGAAAAATCGGGCCGGGGAAGATTTGTTCCCCGACCGTTTTTTTCAGCCGGACGCGATAGGCGCGCCGTGCGTTCTGCCTTTTACGAGAGAAAATCAATCGTTGCAGCAGCAGTTGTTTTTCGGCGTGAGCCATGCGGAAAGCGTGCCGTTTTTATACAGGCAATAGAGCAAAGCGGCGATGACGGGAAGAGTGCATCCGCATAACGATCCGCCGTCGAAGAAGCCGTCCTTCGAGCCGAGTACGAAAAGGGCGATAAGAATCCAGAGCGTGGCGTTGTTGCCCTGAGTGCAGCAATTCATAAAAATATACCTCCTGTGCTTATGCCGCAGGAGTTATGTACGTTCATTCCGAATGCCTGCGGCTTTATCTTTCTAATACATTATACTTACGGCGGACAGAAAAAAGTTCCGCTTTTTTCTTCTCCTCAAAAAAATTCGTCTTTCAAACGCTTGCTTTATCGGGCGAAACAAGGTATAATACCGATGTGAATCCGCGCGGACGGCGTGCGGATTTACGGGAGGAATCTTTATGAAAATCAGATATTTCGGCACGGCGGCATACGAGGGCGTTCCCGCTCTTTTCTGTAATTGCGAAACGTGCCTGAAAGCGCGGAAGAACGGCGGCAAAGATCTGCGTACCCGTTCGCAGGCTCTGGTGAACGACGATCTGCTGATCGAATTCAATCCCGATACCGTGGCGCATTATCAGAAATATCTTTTCGATTGGGCGAAAATCGGATATTGTCTGATTACGCACAGTCATTCCGATCATTTTTATCCCGCGGATCTCGAAATGCTGGTGCATCCCGGCTATACGCACGACGTTTCGCCCGTGGCTTTTTATGCGGGAAAATCGGCGTACGACGTCATGAACGAGTTGTTCACGGGCGAAAACGCCGTGAAAGGCAGGGCGACGGCTACGCTTGTTGCGCCCGGAGATCTTCTGAATATTGGCGATTATAAAGTGCTGGTGCTTGCCGCCGATCACGGGCCGAATACGTCTCCCGTGATTTACGCGATAGAAGATAAAAGCGGCAAGCGTATGCTTTACGCACACGATACGGGCGTGTTTTCCGACGAGGTGATCGAAGGGATGAAACGCCTCGGCCGATTCGATTTCGTATCGCTCGATTGTACGGGCGCGCTGATTAAAACGCCCTGGGTGCACGGGCATATGAATCTGATCAGCGACGCCGCCATGAAAGAAAGGCTGATCAAAGAGGGGCTGGCGGGCGAAAAGACGAAATTCGTCGTAACGCATTTTTCGCATAACGGTATGCCGATACATACGGATCTTTGCGCGGAAGCGGAAAAGTACGGCTTTATCGTCGGTTACGACGGGCTGGAAATCGAATTTTAAAACGGGCGGCGTTTAAAAAACGTCTGTATACAACATTATCAAAAGCGGGTATCCGACGTCAGGGCGGAACCCGACCGGAGGTATATATATTATGAAAAGAGATACGGCGCATACTATAGCGTTTATCGGCGTGATGACGGCACTGATGTTTGTGGTGCTCACTTTAGAGACGTTTGTTTTTATTTACTTGATAAAACCGTCTCCCGCATTTTTTTCGATACCGCTGTTTATCGCGTTATCGATGTACGGAAATTTTAAAAATTCGTTTATCGGCGGCACGATATTCGGCCTGTGTTCGTTTTTGCTTTCGTTTATCGTCGGATACACGGTGTTTTATAATCCGTTGATTTCCGTTTTGCCGCGCGCGCTGGCGGGCGTTTTCGGGTATCTGATTTATCGGGGGCTTTCCCTCGCGTTCAAAACGGGAAATGCGGGCGCGAAAGATAAAATCGTGTGCGGCGTTTCCGCGGGGCTTACCGTAATTTTACACACCGTTCTCGTGCTGGGGGCAATGCAGATTTTTTCTGCGGGCGGCGCGTTTTTCGATACCGTATGGCAAACGATTATCGGCGTGAATTTTATTTCGGAATTTGTTTGCGCGGTGATTCTTGTGCCCGTTTTCGTGCAGATCATCCGTAACGTTACGCACGTCAACAAGAAAAACGACGGCGGTAAGTCGGAGAAAAATGCCGAAGATCACGCCGAAGAGAATATACAGGAAAAATAAAGAATGATTATTTGTATCGATATAGGCAACACCAACGTAAAGTACGCTATTTTCGACGGCGACGAACTGAAAATTTCGTTCCGCGTAGCCACCGATCTGAAAAAAACTTCCGACGAATACGGTTCGCAACTCGTGAATATGCTGAAAACGATGCATATCAGGCGCGACGAGATCTCGGGGGGCATTATGTCGTCGGTGGTGCCGTCGCTCGATTATACGATCGATCGTATGTGCGATCTGTATCTTTCTTTCAAGCCGCTTCGGATCGGCCCGGGGCTGAAATCGGGGCTGAATATCCGTTGCGACGACGCGCGGGAAGTGGGCGCGGACAGAATCGTGAACTGCGTTTCCGCTCTTGTGAAATACGGCGAAAACAAGCCGATGATCGTGGTGGATTTCGGCACGGCTACCACGTTTAACATCATCAGCGAAAAAAACGAATTTATCGGCGGCGTGATCGCGCCGGGAATCAAAGGGTCGCTGGATTCTCTCGTGAACGGGACGGCGAAATTGCCGCGCGTGGAAATCGAAGCGCCGAAAAGCGTGATTGCGAAAAACACCGTGACGAACATGCAGGCAGGGATTGTGTTCGGCTTTGCGGGGCTGGTGGATTACATCGTGGCGAGAATCAAGAAAGAACTCGGCAGACAGGATGTGAAGACGATCGCCGCAGGCGGGTTCGCGGAAATCATCTCCAAAGAAATTTCCTGTATCGACGTGGTGGACAAACTGCTTACGCTGAACGGATTGAAATATCTTTATTATCTGAATCGCCCCGAAGAAAAAAACGTATATACGCAGGATCGGCTCTGATTTTACGAATTTCAGGCGGGCATGTATACGAAGCGCGGATAAGACGTTTTTACAGCCGACGAGCGGTAAACGTTAAATGACGGCAGAGCAATAAATTGAACGCGCTTTGTTTTCTTTAAGAAACGGGATGCGTCTGAAAAAACGTGCGGTTATGAATCACGGAAGGGTGCGAGAGGAAAAGCCTCTCGCATTCTTTTTGCAGTTCGTACGCAAGCGCGTGATTTCCCATGGCATAGGCGCAATAAACCGCTTCGATCGACGGGGTAGAGGTGCGATCCGCGGGATTTTCAAAATCGCCTTCCCGCGTGTGATCGACTGCGTTTTTTGCCGAGGTATACCAGAAATACGCGGAAGAGAAATCTTTTTCGTCTTTATAGATTTGCCCCAGAAGGCACAGGCAGCCCGCACGAGGCGCACCGTATAAAAAAGAAGAAAACAGGGCGTTTTTCGCGCCTTCGGCGTCGCCCGTGCGCAGTCTGCATTGTGCTATGATTTTACACGCTTCGATTTTATTGACATACCATCCGTCTTTTTCGCGTAAAAATCGCTCTTCGACGGCAACGGATTCCGTAAAAAAGCCGTGATAGAAAAGTTCTCTGCCGTAATAGAATAAATCGCGCGGCGACATCGCCTCGCCCGCAAGAATCTGTTTCCGATAGATATCGAGATTGCGCGTGCCGCGTGCTTTTTTACTACCGAGATGGCGGACGGTGAATTCGTGGGTGATTGCGGAAGAAAAATGCGGCAGACATTCGTGTACCCGCCCGCTCCATACGGCATTGCCATCGTTTTTCACGACGCGCATGCGATAAAACGAAATATCGGCTTTTTCCGCCGAACCGATTTCATAGCGACAGAACGCGCCCGCGGCGTCGTTTTTTTGCAGCGTGTTTTTTAATTCGTGAAGCCTGAGACGGTCGGTTTCGCCGATGTAATCGTCGGCGTCGAGCCATAAAATATAATCGCCCGTCGCTTTGGAAAAAGAGAAATTCCGCGCGGCGGAAAAATCGTCGTTCCAGGCGAAATCGTAGATTTTTGCGCCGAACGAAGCGGCGATCTTTTTTGTGCCGTCCGTCGAACCCGTATCCGCTACGACGATTTCGTCGATCGGGCAGGCGGATCGCTCTGTTCGTGTTTTCGGAGCGTCACCCGCGTGATCGGGCTGCGGATTTTTTCCCGTGACGCTTCCGAGGCACCGCGCCAGTACGTCTTCTTCGTTTTTTACGATCATGCAAAGAGTTAATTTCGGCATATCCTGCACCCTCCCGTGCATTTTCATAATATGATATAGTAGAAACGAAGCGTGTTTTAAGCACGCTCTTTAACCACAGGAGGCTGAAAAATAATGTGCGAAAGATCTAATCAAAGATGCGGCTGCTGCTGTAATCAGGGCGATATCCGCACCATAATCAGATACGTTCCTACGGGAAGCACGGGCGGCATAACAGGGCCGACAGGCCCGACGGGCCCCACCGGTCCGACAGGTCCGACAGGTCCGCAAGGCGTTCAGGGCCTGCAGGGATTGCAAGGCATCCAAGGTCCGCAAGGCGTTCAGGGTGCAATCGGACCGACGGGCGTAACGGGACCTACCGGACCGACCGGGGCGCAGGGCGCACAAGGAATTCAAGGCGTGACAGGCCCCACGGGCGCTGCGGGACCGACGGGGGCAACGGGTGCAACGGGACCTACCGGACCGACGGGCGAACAGGGCGCACAAGGAATTCAAGGCGTGACAGGCCCCACGGGCGCTACGGGACCGACAGGAGCAACGGGCGCTACGGGTGCAACCGGACCGACGGGCGAACAGGGCGCACAAGGAATTCAAGGCGTGACAGGCCCCA
>CAJKUC010000004.1 GCA_905203015.1 uncultured Christensenella sp.
CTTTTCGTTTGCCTTTGGCAAGATAGCCTGACACACTCCTTTCTCACGTCAAGAGCCTTTCGCGGCATAAAGCCGTCTGCAACTTGACTTTTTCAATAAAAATCTGTATAATAATTTTGCCAAAGCGTTAAGGTGCTTATTAGCATTGGCGCGTCAAGGAGGTGATATTTATGAAAGCCTTATTTAAGGTTCTTATGATAATTTCTTACGGAGTTATCAAGCATAAATAAGTTGGCTCCCAAGTGGCACCGTGGGTCACCTCCTTATCTCTGAAATTTACGGCTATTGCATATACGCATTAGCCGTTTTTTATTAAAAAAATAAAACCTAAACCAAACACTCTCGTATTCGATTTAGGTTTTGATTGGCGGAAGGTGAGGGATTTGAACCCCCGGATACTTTTCAGCATCGTTCGATTTCAAGTCGAGTGCAATAAACCGGATTCTGCCAACCTTCCAGATATGAATTTTCAGATAATCGATAAAAATTTCAGCCTCCGGATTCCGCAAAAAATTTAAAAAATCGCCTGTAGGGCAAGCCCGTGCACCGAACTATTCAGCCGAACCGTTCAACCGAATCTGCAGTCGAACCCATGCGACAATCTCACGTCGAAAATCTTATTATCGGTTTAATTATAGCATCGATCCGAAAAAAAATCAAGCAAAAGCGAAGGGCAAATCGCAATAATAAAAAATCGGGAGAGGGGAAAACACTTTTTCGCCCTCTCCGCTCCTGTTTTTAACAGAAGAAATCTTTTTTATCTCGCCTTTCCGCGGAAGAAAATCGCAAGAGTGCCGATTCCCGAATGAGAGCCGATCACGGGGGAAAGTTCGCCGATCATCACTTCATGCCCGGGGAATTTATCTTCCGCCATTTTTTTCAGATATTCCGCGTCATCGCGGCACACGGCCTGAACGATATATATAGGGTCGCCTTCCCGTAAATCCTGCTGTTCCGTCATATTGTTGAAAATGGCGTGGATCGATTTCTTTCTGCCCATAACGCCGCGCCCCACGGGTACGAGGTGCCCTTCGTCATCAACGCGCATCACGGGCTTGATATTCAGAATCGATCCGATCACCGCTACGGTGGAGGAAATCCTGCCGCCGCGTTTCAATTGAAAAAGATCGTTTACGGTGAAACAATGGCAGATATGTAATCTGAGGTTCATGCCGTATTCGTACGTTTCTTCTATCGTCGCGCCCGATTCCGCTTTTTCCACAAGATAGTGTAAGAACAAGCCGTGCCCGAGCGAGGCGCAGAGCGAATCGATCACCATGATTTTTCTTTCGGGGTAGGCTTCCGTCAGTTCTTTCGCCGCTACGCAAAAACTGCCGTATGTACCGGACAACCCCGAAGAAAACGCGCTGACAAGGATGTCCTTTCCCGCTTTCGCATATTTTTCAAGGTGTGCTTTTGCCTGTTCGGCAGTCACCTGATAGGTGGTGGGTTTGCCGCCGTCGGCAAGTTTTTTGTAAAATTCTTCGTGATCGATCGGCAAGCCGTCTTCGCCCTCGTAATTCACGTTATCCATCACAAAGCCGAGGCACACTCTTTCCACGCCGTGCTCTTTATAATATTCAAGGGGCATTTCGCCCGTAGAGTCCGTCACGATAACGAATTTTGCGTTGTTCATAATAATTCCTCCCGAAGATAGTCGTCGCCGGTTTCGTATCGCCGTTATGGTTGTAAGGTATGCCGCAGTGACGGGCATACCGCGGGAAATTCTTGCCGTAAACTGTAAACGCGATATAAAACCTCTCTAATTATACAGGAAAAAAGTCGGAAAGTCAAGGAATTTATGCAAAGCGGCGACGGATGAAAAAACGGATAAAAAATCGACGCGGAGAGCGAGCGGGGAGAGAACGCTTTTTGTACGAAAAATCGTTTATTGCCCCGTAAATCGTATGATTTTTTTTGTTTCGGCGGGTTAAAATCGCAAAAACGGGGAGTCGTTCCCGATTTTCGGGGGATTTTACAGCGTTGAAAGAAATATGGTTTCGTGTTCGGAAAAACGGCAGAAAACGATCGGTGTAATACTTTTTTATGACGGCGTAACGATAATTCGTTACGTGTATTTTTCGGTCGTTTTGCTAAAATTTATTTCAACACGTTAAATTTTTTGATGAGATCGGCGGAAAACGTTACGGTTACGACGTATCCTTTTTCGGAGGGCTCGAGCCGCATCCGGGGCGGCTCGCTCAACTCGAAATAGCGTGAAAACGTATTTGCGAAGTCCTGAAGAATCAGGCTTTTGCAGCCGTCCGAAAGTACGGCTTTATCGCTTTCGATAATTCTGTTTGCCTGCTCGAAATTTTCCGTCAGTATGTATTTTTTCATATGGTTTTCTCCTCTGCGAAAAAAAAGCGTAAGATCGCGGCGTAAAACGGCGACGAAAGGCGGAGCGCAAGATCGATATGTGCTTGCGTTAAAGATTTCCGCGCAGGCGTTTTTTTAATCCGCCGAAAACGCCTTTGAACGGGGCGGTAACGTCGTAATATTTCGCTTTTTTTCCGCGTAACGTATCGCAAATCGGGGCAATACAGCAAAGCGGATCTTTCAGTCCGCTTTTCACCACCCGATCGTTTTCTGGTACGATCCCCAGAAGCGGCAGTTTCAATAACTTCGATATTTCCCACGGCGAAAGCGATTTTTCCTGTAACAGCAGATCACCGCGCACTCTGTTCACAATCAGTTTTACGTCTTTCAGCGCGTAACTTTTCAATAATCCCGCGATCTTGTCTCCGTCGGTAAGACACATCAGATCGGGCGTGGCGATTAAAATCGCTTCGTCGGCACAAGCCACCGCGCGGTGAAATCCTTCGTCCGCGCCCGAGGGGCAATCGATCAGTATGTAGTCGAACGTGGGGGACAGTGAATCGAGCACCGCTTTCAGCGATTGCGGGGATATGTAGCGCTCGGGTGCGGAACGTACGGCGGGCAGCAGATAGAAATTCGGATAGAGCGGGTGCTGCACAAGTGCCTGTTTCGCGCGGCATCTGCCCTCGATCGCGTCGATCGCGTCGTAAACGATCAGATCGGAAAGCCCCGAAAACAAATGGGCGTTGCAAAGAGAAAAATCGGCGTCGCATACGATCGTCCGTTCTCCGCGAACGGCGAGCCTCGCCGCGAGAAGACAGGATAAAGCGGTTTTTCCCACGCCGCCTTTTCCGCTTGTTATCACGATTTTCCTCGCCATGTTTTTGTCTCCTCCCGCGACGAACGCCGCAATAAAGTGTTCACGCGTTTCCGCGTGTGAATTTATTATACATATTTTCTTTTCGGATATTTTATCGTATTGCGGCGAAAAAAGGAAAGTTTTGTCGGATTCCGCGCCGATACCCCGTATCAACAATTCCTTTATTACGTGTGCGGTATAAACGAAACGGCACGGGCAGGGGCGGGAATAACAGAAAACGCGAAAGGCGGGGGGATAAAAACGAAAATAAAAAAACGGACGGAATTTCTCCGCCCGCAGATAAAGTTCAGATCTCATAGATAAAGTTAAAAAAGTATGTACACAAAAAAAGATAAAAGGAAAAATCTTTTTCAGATAAGTTTTTCGTATTCCGCGTATGCGTCGTTCAGTTCGGCGTGAATTTTTTCCAGCCGCACGCAGCGCTTTTGTAATTCTTCGTAATTCTGCGCGATTTCGGGCGTGGAAATTTCTTCGGTAAGCACGCTTTCTTCTTCTTCCAGCGCGGTGATGCGCTTTTCCGTTTCGGCAATTTTCTGCCTGCGTTGCGCCTCTGCCGCCCGTTCTTCTTTCGATTGATGAGAATTGCGTTTTTTGCGTTCCCGGTCGGCAAGATAGGCGGCTTTTTCCGCCTCTTCTTTCGCTTTGTTTGCTTCCAGAGCCGCGTCTCTTTTGGCGGCGAGATAGGCTTCGTATCCGCCTTTGTACAGAGTAAGGCTCTGATTTTCGATTTCTGCGATCTCTCCCGCAACGGCTTCGATGAAATAGCGATCGTGCGATACGATTAAAATAGTGCCGTCGAATTTCTGTAAAGCGCGTTCCAGCGATTCTCTCGCGGGCAGGTCGAGGTGGTTGGTCGGCTCGTCCAGAATCAGAAAGTTCCCGTGCTCGTTTTCCAGTACGGCAAGGGCGAGTTTCGCCCGCTCTCCGCCGGAAAGTTCCGATACGTTTTTGTATACGTCTTCTTCCGAAAGCCCCGCCTGCGCAAGATCTTTTCGCACGGAAGTCTGATCGGAAAGCACTCGCCTGCCCCAAAGTTCGCCGATCACCGTTTCGTTGCCGTTCAGTTCGGCGTTTTCCTGATCGTAGTAGCCGATTTTCACGAATCTGCCGAGGCGGATCGCCCGATTTTTGCCTCGCACGATCTCTTTTACCAGCGTGGATTTTCCCGTTCCGTTTTCGCCCATAAGCGCGCATTTTTCCCCGCGCCGAAGCGAAAGAGAGGCGTTTTGCAACAGCACCTTTTCTCCCGCCTGCAACGTGAAATCGTCGAATTCCAGTACGTTTTCGTACGGCGGCACGTCGTAGGTGAAAGAAAAACGCGGCGGAGCGGGGGGCAGCAACGGCTTTTCCACGGTTTCCATGCCTTCCAGTTTTTTGATACGGCTCTGCGCCGATTTCGCCGTGGTGGCGCGCACGCGGTTCCGATCGATGTAATCCTGTAATTTTTTCGTCTCTTCCAGATATTTTTCGTATTCCTTTTCCGCCCGCGCCGTCTTTTCCGCTTTCAGTTTTTTATACGCGGTGTAGTTGCCCCTGAATACGGATAACTGCCTGTTCTCGATTTCGTATATCGTCCGCACCGTTTTATCGAGGAAGAAGCGATCGTGCGATACGGTGAAAATCGCGCCTTTGTACGAAGAAAGATAATCTTCCAGAAAGAACGTGGTTTTCAGATCGAGATGGTTGGTCGGCTCGTCCAGAATCAGCAGTTCGGGGGATTCCAGCAGCAGTCTGCAAAGTTTCAGCCGCGTTTTTTCCCCGCCGGACATCGTGGATATTTTCTGTTCGTACCGATCGGCAAAACCCATGCCGTTCAGTACGGTTTTCAGCCGTACTTCGTAGTTATAACTGTCCCGCGCGGCGATCCGTTTGTTCAAAGATTCGTATTTCGCGGAAAGTTCGTTGAACGTACGATCGTGCGAAGTGCAGGCGGCAATCGCCTCTTCAATTTCCCGCAGGGCGCTTAAAAGGCGTATGTCCTCGCCGAACACGCCGCGCATTTCCTCGTATGCCGTCGCTTCCGAATCATAGCCGCCGTTTTGCGGCAGATATCCGATTTTCAGTCCGTTTTTTTTGAAAAGTACGCCGCCGTCGGGCGTTAATTCGCCTAAAATCAGGCGGATCAGAGTGGTTTTACCTTCGCCGTTTCCGCCCACTACCCCCACGCGATCGTTTTCGTTTAAGGAAAAGGTAAGGTTTTCAAGCAGCGGTTCGCCCGCATATCCGAAATTCAGATTTTCAGAGGTTATCAGCATAATTTACACCGTACAGATAAAAAATCGTTGTTTTTTTCGCAGAATTGCCGCCTTTTGCGGCAAAGCGGGGGGAAAACGGAATAATCCGCGCCGCTTTTACGCAAAATAGCGGGAAAGATGAACGTGGAAAAGAAATTGAACAAAATCAGAAAAATCGAAAGGCTGATCGCGGTATCCGATCCGAAAACGGCAGCCGCGCTTACGCGGAAACTCGCGCTTTTGCGCGCCGCGCTGTTTTAAAACGCGACGTGATTTCACTATGCGCTTTTTCGCCTTTACCACTGCGAGGGGAAAAGCGGGTGCGTACGTGAGAAAATCCGGCATTTCCGAAGGGGAATCAGTAGTCCCAGGAGGGAATATATTTTTCGCCCGAAGAAGAGCGTTTCTGAATAAACAGGTTTTCGATGCCGAGCGCGAACGCTTCGTTCACCACGGCGTCGTATTCCCGCGCCGTAACGGGGCGGGAAAGTTCGGGATACTTTTCGATCTTTCCGAACGGCGTATACTGGCTCATCAGGGAAAGATACGCCGAAGGAGGCAGTTCTTCTTTAAACCATTTTATTGCGGCAAAGGAATCGTTTACGCCGAGCGGCATCACAAGATGCCTCACGATCAGCCCGGAAAGCATTTTTCCGCGCGGTTTATCCCCTTTTTTCTCTTCGGCGGGTTCGTCGAAAAGCAACGGTTTGCGCGCCATGAATTTTATCGCTTTCGATGCGACGGAAAAATAATCCGCTCTGCCCGTGTATCTTTCCGATAAAAAGGGGGAGACGTATTTTAAATCGGGCAGATAAATATCGATGTAATCGTCGATCCGTTTCAGGCTTTCCGTATCGTCGTATCCGCCCGAATTATACACTACGGGAATTTTCGGCCGATAAATTTTAAACGCCTTTTCGATATCCCCGATCAGGTGCGAAGGGGTAACGAGCGAAACGTTGTCCGCGCCCGCGTCTTCCAGTTCTCTGAAAATATCCGCAAGCCGCTCGGGCGTGATCGGCATGCCGCGTTCCGCCCGCGACACTTCGTAATTCTGGCAGAAAACGCATTTCAGATTGCAGCCCGTGAAGAAAATCGTGCCGCTGCCCTTTGCAAACGAAATACACGGCTCTTCGTAAGGGTGAAGATAATATTTCGCGATATTCATGCCACGAACGCCGCAATATCCCGCGCGTATGCTCCTGTTTGCGCCGCATTTCACGGGGCAGAGCAGGCAATGTGTTTCCGCACTCTCTTCGCGGAAATTGTCTTTTTCGTTGTCCATATGCATCATTATAGCAAAACGGCGTGAAAAAGGCAACGAAAAACGGCGGCGGGGCACGGGAAAAAGCGCATAAATCCGCAAAAAAAACGTTTGCGAGTATGCGGATATGCGCACGCTTTTAATTGACTTTTTTCTTTCGTCGTAGTATAATGTAAGTCCTTGCGGACGAGGAAGAACGTCGGAAACGGCGTTTTTTTAATGCCGCAAGAGATCAACTATGTTAAAAAGAGGATTTTTTACATGAAAAAGTTTTTTACCAGCGAAAGCGTAACGGAAGGGCATCCCGATAAGGTGTGCGATCAGATCGCGGACGGCATACTCGACGCGATTTTAAAGCAGGATCCCGAGGCGCGCGCGGCGATCGAATGTTGCGCGGCGTACGACGGGCTTTTGATCATGGGCGAAGTCACCACAAGCGCGAAAGTGGATTATGCGGCTTGCGCGCGGGAAATTATTAAGAGAATCGGCTACGATTTCGGATCGTTTTCTTACGATACCTGTAAAATCACGGTGTCCGTACACGAACAATCCGCCGACATCGCGATGGGCGTAAACGCCTCTGCGGAAAAGAAATCGGGCGAAGAAAAAGACGAGGCGGCAACGCTCGGCGCGGGGGATCAGGGCATGATGTTCGGCTATGCCTGCCGAGAAACGGAAGAACTTATGCCTCTTCCCGTAATGCTGGCGCACAAACTCGCCATGCGCCTTGCCGAGGTGAGAAAGAACGGCACGCTTTCCTATCTCCGCCCCGACGGAAAAACGCAGGTCACCGTGGAATACGACGGCAACGAAGCAAAGCGCGTAGACGCCGTGGTGGTTTCCGCGCAGCACGACGAAAGCGTGTCTCAGGAAACGCTTCGCAAAGATCTGAAAAAGTACGTCGTAGACGAAATCGTTTCGGCGTATATCGACGAAAATACGAAATTTTTTATCAATCCTACGGGCAGATTCGAGATCGGCGGGCCCGAGGGCGATTCGGGGCTGACCGGCAGAAAAATCATCGTGGATACCTACGGCGGCATGTGCGCGCACGGCGGCGGCTCGTTTTCGGGAAAAGATCCCACGAAAGTGGATCGCAGCGCAACGTATTTCTGCCGTTATGTAGCGAAAAACGCCGTCGCGGCGGGGCTTGCGGATAAAATGGAAATACAGGTGGCTTACGCGATCGGCGTGGCGAATCCCGTTTCCGTGTTTGTGGATACTTTCGGCACGGGAAAAATCGCCGACGACGAACTGGCGAAAATTCTCGCGAAAGAATTCGATTTCCGCCCGTATGCGATCATCAAAACGCTCGGCTTGCGCGCGCCCGTTTATTCGGCTACGGCGGCTTACGGGCATTTCGGCAGAAACGGCTTCCCGTGGGAACGTGTGGATCGCGCCGACGATCTGAAAAAATATCTGTAAAATTCCGTTTGTTCCGCATGCGTCGCATTTTAAAAAGCGACAAGCGGCGGAAATGCGGAAACGACGGATAAAAAAGGCTTTAAATAAACAAACGAAAGAAAAAAGGCGGTGCTAAAAATGCAGAAGAAACAATCTACGAAATCCGGCGCGAAGCGTATCGCAAGAATCGCTTTGTTCACCGCGCTCACGGCGGCTTGCGCACAGATCAGTATCCCGCTTCCCGGCGGAGTGCCCATCACTTTGCAGACTTTAGCCGTCATGCTTGCGGCGGCGATTCTCCGCTGGGACGGCGTGTTCGTGCTTGCGGCGTATCTGTTTTTGGGACTTGTGGGGGTGCCCGTGTTCAGTAATTTCGGCTCTACGGCGAATCTGTTTTCCCCTACGGGCGGATTCCTCGTCGGCTTTCTTCCGATGGCGGCGGTGATCGCTGCGATCTCCAAATTTTCCGATCTGCATGCGGCGGAAAAAGAACAGCCGCTTGCGGGGGAAGAGACGGAAGCGGACGAAAAGCGGGAAAAGGAAAGAAAAAGCCGCGAACAGTTGCATATTTTTATCGTTACATGTATCGCTTCGTTTGTCGGTACGGTGGTGTGCTATGCGTTCGGCACGGCATGGTTCATCGGGCTCAACGCGTTCAGAGGCACGGAAAAAACGGTGGCTTACGCCCTTTCCGCCTGCGTCGTGCCGTTTATCGTTCCCGATCTTTTAAAGATCGCGCTTGCTTCCTATCTTACTTCCGTTGTTTGCACGCGTTTGAAAAATCTGCTGAAATAAAGGTAAAAAGCCGTAAACGGCCGTCTCCGACGAATTTACGTCGGAGACGATTTTTTTAAGTCTTTGCCGTTTCAACGCCGTGTACATCTTTCGGACGTGCGGTCTTTTCGCAGATCGTAAACGCTCTTAAAAAATTTTTTTGATTTTTTACACTTTTTGCCTTAAAAACGCTTTACTTTACTGAAGCGTCATGCTATAATACTTCCATAATCGCTTTATCGAATTAAAGCGATAAAGAAATGAAGCGCAGACTTGGAACGTGCGATAAATCGGAAAAAAGAAAAAACGTTTTTTCGTAAGAGAAGAACGAAAGAAAAGGAGAGATAAGAAGATGAAAAAAATAGCGAAAATCACGGCGGGAATACTGGCGGCGGCAAGCGTATTTGCATTCGGTGTTGCGGGAACGGCTTGTAAAGACGAGAAAACGGAAAACGTGATTGTGGTGGGCTACACCGATTACGAACCGATGAATTACAAGGACGAAAGCGGTAATCTGACGGGGTTCGATACCGAGTTGGCAAAAGAAACGTTCGCTCGGCTCGGTTACACCGTGCGTTTTAAAGAAATCGAGTGGAGCAATAAATATATGGAACTTGACGGCGGCACGATCGATTGTATTTGGAACGGTTTTACCTGGAACTGCGCGGACGATGACGGTTCGCAAAGAAGCGAAAAAATCGATTTTTCGGTGCCGTATATGCAAAACGCGCAATGCGTGGTACGCGGTGCGAACGAAGCGGAACTGACCGATGCGTCGCAGTTTAACGGAATGTCGGTGGCGTACGAAGCGGGGTCTGCGGGCGAATCGTACGTGAGCGGAATCGAGGGCGTAAACATCAACAAAAAGGACGTTGCTTCGCAAATGGAAGCGATTAAAGCGGTGAATACGGGCACGGCGCAGTACGCGATCGTCGACGTGCTTCTTGCGCGGAAACTGGCTGGAAAAGGCGATTACACGAATATCGAAATTAACGAGGGAATTCAAATCGAAAAGGAAGAATATGCCGTAGGCTTTAAAAAAGGGAGCGAATTCACCGCAAAAGTGAACGATACCTTTAAAAAACTCGCGGAAGAAGGATTTGCCGAAACGCTTGCCGAAAAATACGGCCTGGAAAATTCGTTGCTGCTCACGAAATAATTTCACGAAAAATAAAAATAAGGAAATAAGATAATATGTCGTTTCTGCAAGTTACGCAAAGCCTTTTAAAAGGCTTTGCCGTGACGGGGCTGCTCTTTATACTCACGCTTTTAATAGCGATACCTTTGGGGCTTGCGATCTGCTTTTGTTCTATGAGCAGAATCAAGCCCCTCAGATGCGTTTCCAAAACTTTTGTGTGGATAATTCGCGGCGTACCGTTGATGCTTCAATTGTTTATCATTTACTATTTGCCCCGCTATTTTTCCGCTTCTGGAGCGAATTTTTGGGGAAAACTCGATAATAGTCTGTATTTCAGTTACGGGATTGAGTTCGGCGGCGCGTTTATCGCCACATTGATTGCGTTTTCTATTAATTACGCTTGCTATTTTTCGGAAATTTACCGCGGAGGAATACAAAGCGTGCCGAAAGGGCAGTACGAAGCGGGTAAAGTGCTCGGTATGACGAAGGGCGAAATTTT
Organism: uncultured Christensenella sp.; assembly: GCA_905203015.1. Classification (GTDB taxonomy): domain Bacteria; phylum Bacillota; class Clostridia; order Christensenellales; family Borkfalkiaceae; genus Scatosoma. The sequence goes on from CAJKUC010000004.1 coordinate 10,513, forward strand.
TCGTAAGGTAATCTTTGCGCAGGTGATTAAGAATATTCTCGCTCCGATGAGCAATGAGGTGATCACATTGGTAAAAGATACCGCGCTGGCACGGGTGATCGGCGTAGTGGAAATCATAAAAGTGGCGGATAGGTTCGCCAGCAAAGCGTTGATCTGGCCGTTGTTTTACACGGGAGCGTTTTATCTCGTCGCCGTAGGTGCGCTTACGTTGCTCTTCGGCTATATCGAAAAGAAACTTTCGTATTATAACGTATAGGGCGGTGTAACATGGCTTATCTCGAAGTGCGCGATTTAAGAAAAACTTTCGACGGTACGGAAGTGCTCAAAGGCGTTTCGTTTTCTCTTGAAAAAGGAAAAGTGCTTGCCGTCGTCGGCTCGTCCGGGAACGGAAAAACAACGCTTTTAAGATGCCTCAACGCCCTTGAAACGGCAGACGGCGGCAGCGTTTTTATCTGCGGCGAAAAAATATTTCCCGCGGGCACGGGCGAAAAAAACGGGGAAGATAAGAAAAACGAAGCGGGTATAGGCGCGGAAACGGACGAAACGGCGAACGAAAAAACATGCGAAAAAACGGAAGAAAAAACAGATTCCGATGAACTCGATTTCACGCTGGTGTTTCAGAATTTTCAGTTGTTTCCGCAATATACGGCGCTGCGAAACGTTTCTCTCGCCGCCGATCTGTACGAAATCAAACGCCTGAAAGCAATGAAAATGCCTTTTTCGGAACGCAGAAAACGCAAGAAGGAAATCAAGGCGAAAAACGCGGGGGCAGCGAAAAAACTGCTTGAAAAGGTGGGGCTTTCCGAAAAATTCAACGCATATCCCTGCGAACTTTCGGGCGGGCAGCAGCAGCGCGTGGCAATCGCCCGCGCGCTGGCGTTACAGCCGAAAATTTTATGTTTCGACGAACCGACTTCCGCGCTCGATCCGCGCCTTACGGGCGAAATTTCGTCGCTGATAAACGAACTCAAAGCCGAGGGACGCACGATGATCGTGGTTACGCACGAAATGGAATTTGCAAAGAGCGTGGCGGACGACGTGCTGTTTCTGCACGAAGGACGGGTGGAAGAAAGCGGAAGCGCGGCCGAGGCTTTCGCAAATCCGAAGAGCGAAATTTTCCGCGCGTTCGTGGAAGGCGGAAAAACGAAATAACGCAAACGCGAAAAAGCAATAACGCAAACGCGAAAAAGCAATAACGCAAACGCGAAGCAAAATACGCCGCCGCGTACGCTCGGCTGACGTTTGCGTGTGGTATAACAAAAAAGAAAACGAAGAGGACACGGAGGCTAAAGTATGCTGAAAGACGAAAAGCAGGAAGAAAAAATGACGAAAGTTCTTTTTCGTACGCTGCTCGCCTGTAAAAACGAAGAGGACGTGAAAGCGCTGCTCGAAGATCTGTGCACTTATACGGAAGTGGAGCAGATGGCGCAACGCGCGAAAGCGGCGCAACTTCTGAAAGAAGGCAAAACGTATACGGAAGTGATCTCCGCCACGAATATTTCTTCGGCTACGCTTTCCCGCGTGTCGCGTTGCGTGCGCTACGGCAGCGGCGGTTACGAAAAATTCGTTCCCGCGCACACGGCGGAAGAAATCGCCTCGGAAGAAGACGGGCAAAGCGGAAAAGAAAAAAAGTAAGCCGGAAAACAAACGGAAACGTCTTTAAAAATATTCTGTAACGAAAGATTGCGTAACGAAGGCAAAAATGAACGGCGGAACGAAGGGGAAAACATACGCGGCAAAAAGCGCAAAGGGGCGGATAGTGAATTACCGCCCCGCTTTGTCGTGCGCGCTTGCGCTTGTCGCGGGAATTTTATTCGCTTTTTCCGTCACGTATCGCCGCGTTCCGTCGATGATTGCCGTGATCATCGGCTTTACGGCACTTGTGGCAACGTGCGTTTTTCTTTCGCCGAAAAACGGAAAATTCGTTCCCGCGCGGCTGATCGCCCTGTTACTGTTTTTCTCGCTCGGCGCGGGCGAATTTCTCGTATACCGCAAAAATTACCGCAGCGAATTTTATTCTGGAGAAAAAGAAGTTTTCGCAAAGATCGCAGAACGCCGCGATTATTCGGTCGGCACTTTTTTCGTATTCGACGATCTTTCGTTCGACGGGAAGAGTGCGAGCGGAAAACTGGTAATGTTCGTGTATACGAATTACGATTCGTCGTTTTCGGAAATCGCGGATCGGCTGAAAGAGGGCGATCTGATCGGATTCGGCGCGCAGATTTCCACGAACACGTCGTGGCTCGAAACGAAAGACGACGGCTCGATCGCAAACCGCGCGTATTATTGGCGCGAAGACATTCGTTACGAGGCGGAAAAATGCAGAAATCTGCGCTTTGCGGGAAGCGATGCGAACGCGTTTGAAAAGATCCGAGCAAAATTGAAAACGACGTTGTTTTCCTCGATGAACGAAGACGCGGCGGCGGTGAGTTACGCGCTGTTGACGGGCGAAACGTCGGAAATGAACGAGGAGTTGCTCGAAAATATCCGTTACGGCGGCATAGCGCATATTTTTGCCGTTTCGGGCTTGCATATCGGCGCGTTGTTCGCCTTTCTGGCGGCTCTTTTCAAAACTAAGAAATTTTCTTTCGTTCCGCCTTTTGTAAGATGGCTCGTCGTTGCCGCGCTTCTTGTTTTCTACGGCGGAGTGTGCGGCTATTCGGCAAGCGTGATCCGCGCCGCGGTGATGTGTCTCGTGTTTTATGCGGATACGCTTCTCGGCTTCAAGCGCGACGGCACGGACAGTCTCGGCAAGGCGGCGATCGTCGTGCTTGTCCTTTCTCCGATTTCCGTGTTCGACGCGGGCTTTCTGCTCTCTTTTTCGGCGGTGGCCGGCATTTTCTTCCTCGCGCCGCCGCTCGAACGTTGCATGAACGCCGTGTTTTTCCGCGAAAAGAAAGCAAGTGAAAGCGGCAACGCGGTGGCGGAAAAGATACCGACGGAAAGCGAGGCAAAAACGGAAAACAACGCGGACACGGCAGACGGCATGAAAACGATAACCGCGATAAAAACGGAAAGCCCCGCGAAAAATTTTCTGAAAAAGTGCGTTGCGTTTTTCTGTGTAACGCTTTCCGCCACACTTTTCACTTTCCCGATCTTATCCGTGTGTTTTTCGTACGCGTCCGGCGCGGCGCTTCTATTGAACGTACTCGTCGTTCCTCTTGTTTCGGCATGCTTCGCCGTCTTTCTCGCGTTGGCGTTTCTTGCCTGTATCGTTGCGCCGCTCGCAAAAATCATTCTGTACGTTCCCTCGGTGCTGATCTCTCTTCTCACCACGTTTTTCTATGCGTTCGATTTCTCTTCTTCCGCCGTCGCGCTGCGTTTTACGCCGATTGCGATTTTCGCTTATTATGCGGCGCTTTTTCTTTCAGGCGATAAAATCCGGCTGAAACCGCCCGTGCGTATCGCGCTCGTATCCTGTTGCGCGCTCGCTTTCGTATTGTCGTTTGCTTTATAAACGCCGTAAAACGGCGGCGCGGACGTATTGCCGCAGAACCCAAAAGAGCGTTATAAAGAGAAAACGCAAAAATTTTTCTGTTTTTACGCGGCGTTTTTTGCGGGGGATTCTTGCGTTTTTCAAAAAAGTATGCTATAATGTAACGCATAGGAGGGGACGAGCAGTGAAATACGTCGATTTCAAAAAATTCACCGACGAAAACGGCGCGCAGCCCGTCTATCTTTTCGAGGGCGAGGAAACGTACTTCCGCGACGGCGGCGCAGCCCTGCTTTTAAAGCGGTTCGTATCGGATAAATCGCTGGATTATTCCGCGTTCGACGGCGCGGCTTTGAAAAACGACAAAAGCGCGTTTACGGCGGCATGCGCCTCCTATCCTTTTTTAAGCGAAAAACGTTTCGTGAAAATTTCCGAATGGTATCCTTCCGAAAAAGATTACGAAGCGTATTTAAAGCCGATCGCGGAAAACCCTTCGCCCGCCGTGATCGTGGCGATTTTCAATTCGGCGAAAACGAAAGCGGGCGCGGCGCGCCTTTCTTCAAAAAAAGGAATCACCGTGGTGGATTGCGCGAAAAGCGACGAACAGACGATTGTAAAGTGGATTTATATCACGCTGAAACGCGCGGGCGTCGCTTCCGACGGGGCAACATGCGGCAGGCTTGCGGAATATTGTATATACGATATGTCCCGTATCGCGAAAGAGACGGAAAAACTCATCGCGTATTGCGAAGCGACGGGCAACGCCGCGCTTTCCGACGCGATCGTAGACGAGATCGTCTATCCCGATTCGCAGTATAAAATTTACGAACTTTCCAACGCGCTTGCGGCGAGGAACGCGGAAAAATTCGAGCGGATCGCCGCCGAACTCTTCACGAAAGGATTCGACGAAACGTCGCTTCTCTCTTCGCTTAATTCCTATTTCCGCAATCTGTACGAAACGTCGCGCGCGACGGGATCGGAAAAGGAAATCGCCGTCGCGCTCGGCATGAACGAATACGCGGTGAAAAAAACGAGGCGGCAGGCAAGCGAAATGGGCAGGGAAAAAGTGTTTTCTTCCTACGAATACCTGTATTCCGCGCTCGGAAAAATCAAATGCGGCATGCTCACGCCGCAGGCGGCGTTCAAAGAAGCGAAGGCTAAATTATTGCTTTCCTGCGGGGAAAACGTCTGACGGAAAAACGCGAAGAACGTATGAAAATATAAGAAGATAAGAAACGCACAAACGAGAAAGATAAATCGGAAATCGGAGGATTTGGAATATGACGGCATTGTTGTTGGCCGAAAAGACGGGTTTTTCGGTCTGGCTGGAAAAAGCGGGCGGCTTTTTTACGGGCTTCCGCGGCGTATACGTTGCGGAAATTCTGTTGCTGTTCCTGCTTATGGCGTACGTATCGAAAACGCTGAAAGAGAACGACGCCACAAGGCTGATGATCGCATACTGGATACTGATCGTAGGCGTGGGCGCGCTGTGCTATTGCGTGGATTTCCTCGGCACAACGTTCTATCTGTATTTTCTGCTGATTCTTTCGGCGTTCATGCTGATCATGTTTAACGTGGAAATCAAAAAGAGCCTGTGGGATTCGCATATCGATAAGGAAAAACTCGGCGAGATTGTTTCCATGAAAGATTCCGTGGCTGGCACCGATTCGGCGGAACGCTGTATCGGCGATATTATCCGCGCTTTGCAGAATATGTCCAAAAACAACGTGGGCGCACTGATTATTCTCTCGAAAGGTAATCTTCCGAAACAGGTGCTGCAAAGCGGCGTGCGTATGGACGCGGATATTTCCACCCAACTCATCGAAGGAGTGTTCTTTCCCAAAGCCCCGCTGCACGACGGCGCGATGATTTTAAAAGGGCATAAGATACAGGCGGCGGGGTGCTTTCTGCCGCTTACGCAGAAAACGAATTATCCCAAAGATTTCGGCACGCGTCATCGCGCGGGGATCGGGATCACGGAGGTGGCGAACGTGGTGTCGCTGGTGGTTTCCGAAGAAACGGGGATCATTTCGATTATCCGTCAGGGAAACGTGCAGCGCTATGCCGATTACGATATGCTGCTTTCCGCGTTGCGGGATTACTACTGGCAGGAACTTCCTCTTGCCGATAAAAAAACAAGGGGGATCACGAAATGAAATTCGGTAAATTTCTGAAAAGTCTGTTTGTGGAACGCCTGTGGCTGAAAGCCGTTTGCCTCGTGCTTGCGCTTTTTGCCGTGATGATGCTGAATATTATGTGAAAAACGGGCTGTTCACTTTCTCTTTTTCGCACGCAGAACATAAAACGCCGCTTCGCACGTATAATAAAGTTGCGGGCGGCATTCCGTATTTTTGCATGCCGCCCGTAAAAGGCGAGGAAAAGAGGAAAATGGAGACGATCGTTTGTAAATTCGGCGGTACGTCGGTGGCGGATGCCGACGCGATAAAACGTGTGAAGTCGATCGCGGAAGCGGACGAGTCGCGGCGCTTTATCGTGGTGTCCGCGCCGGGAAAGCGTTTTGCGGGCGATACGAAAGTCACCGATCTTTTTTATGCCGCCGTAAAAGCGGCGAAAGAGAACGGACGGGCAGAGTTTGAAAAGGTATTTTCCGTTATTTTTGCGCGCTTTCGCGCAATCGTCGCCGCGCTTTTTCTGTATTCTTCGTTTCCGGTGGAAATTCTTGCGGAACTGAACGCGATCGGGCGGCGCGTGTATGAAGAAAAGGACGAAGATTTTGCGGCTTCCCGCGGAGAGTACCTTACGGGAAAAATTCTGGCGGAATTTCTCGGCTGCGCGTTTATCGATGCGGAAGAACTGATTCTGTTTACGGACGGCGGCGCGATCGACGATCGAACGTACGAAATCGCCCGCAGCAGGCTGAAAGGCGAAATGCGTGCGGTGATCCCGGGTTTTTACGGCAAAAACGCCGATGGAAAAGTGAGAACGTTTCCTCGCGGCGGCGGCGACATCACGGGTGCGGCGATCGCCTCGGCGGTACGCGCCGCGCTGTACGAAAACTGGACGGACGTAAGCGGTTGCTATGCGTGCGATCCGCAGATCGTTCCTTTTCCGAAAAAGATCGCTCGCCTTTCTTATGCGGAAATGCGAACGCTTTCTTTGTTCGGGGCCGGCGTACTGCACGGCGACGCCGTGTTTCCGCTCCGCAAGGCAAATATTCCCGTAGTTATTAAAAACACTTTTTGTCCCGAAGCGAAGGGAACGGTTATTTCCGCAAATTCGCCCGCGTGCGGCGTGAAAGGAATCACGGGAACGGCGCGCTTTCGCGGTGCGGCAACGGTCGCGATCGTGGGCGACGGGGTACGGGGAAATTCCCGTATCGTCGAAAAAATTTTCGCGTCGCTTGCGAAAGCGCGTATCGACGTGCTGTTTTTCGACGAAACCCGTGCGGAAGCGGGCGTTCTGGTCGGAACGCGCGAAAAAGACCTCGAACGGGCGATCCGCGTACTTTATAAGGCTTTTTTTCGTCAATGAAAATAAATACCGACGGAACAAGGAGATATATACATATGAAAACTTTCAGCATCGATCTTAAAGAATTTTACGGCACGGAAGGCGGAAAACTGACGGCGATTTTGTCCGATTCTCCGCACGACGCGGCGGATCTCACCGAAAAATGGAAACGCCCCGCGGTGGTAGTGGTGCCGGGCGGCGGATACAGTTTCGTAAGCAAGCGCGAAGGCGAACCGATCGCGCAGGCGTTTCTCGCGCGCGGATTTCAGGCTTTTATTCTCGAATATCTCGTTTCGGGGGACGAAATTTCGTATCCCGAACAACTCACCGAACTTGCCGCCGCGGTGGATTACGTGAAGAAACACGCGGACGAAATGCACGTGAACGCGAAAGAAGTGTTCGCCGTGGGCTTTTCCGCAGGCGGACATCTCGTAGGAGATCTTGCCACGGAATGGCAGAATATCGAAAGCGTCACGGGGAAAAAACTCGATTGCTCTCTTGCTGCTACGGGGCTTTGCTATCCCGTGATTTCCTCAAAAGCGGGGCACGTGTTTTCGTACGATAATCTGCTTTGCGATTATACGCCCGAAGCGCGCGAAGAGGTGATGAAAAAACTCGATCTGAATCGTGCCGTAACGGAAAATACGCCGCCTTCTTTTTTGTGGACGACGGCAGCGGATTCCTGCGTGCCTTCGGAAAACACGCTGTTGTACGCGCTGGAACTTGCCAAACGTAAAATTCCTTACGAACTTCACGTGTATCCCGAATGCGATCACGGAGCGAGCACGGGCGCTTACGAAATAAACAGCGAATATGCGCCGCTTCGCCGTCTGTCGCGCTGGTTGGACGATTGTTCGTATTTCTTTCATCTTTTCACCGAAGAAAAATTCTGAAAAAACGAACGGAAGCCGCTTTTTTGCGGCATAAATTCCCGTCGGATAAACGTTTTTTTGCGCTTTCCGACGGGTTTCTTTTTGTTTTGTTGTTTGTAAAACGGCACGACTGCTATATGAAATCTGAATGAAAATTTTAATAATTGCCGATCGGGCGTTTGACTATTCTCGAAGAAAATGGTAAAATGTGCGAAATTCTTCGGGCGGATATTCCGTCGCAAAAAGCGCGGCGGAAAACGGATCGGAAATTCATATTTTACAGGAGAAGAAATCCGATAAAATTCGGAATGATCTGCGGCAAATGAAAAAAGGATTTTTCAAAAAAATGTTGTTGGCGACATTGCTTATCTGTATCGCGGCTTCGTGCGCGTTGTTTTGCGGTTGCTTCGGCTCGGTCGGCTACGATTCTCCGCGAAGCGGAAAGTCCGATAAAACGATCGGATCTTTCGATGACGAATTCGTTACGCCGTCTGTGGGATAAAACGGAACGGGCAAAAACAAAGGAAACGGAAGGAAGCGATTTCAAAAAATCGCTTCCTTCCGTTTTTCGTCGGGGAAAAACGCGGGCGCATCTTTCGCTTGCAAAAATTGTCGCGGTGTGATACACTATAAAAGCAGAGGCACGCCCGATCGGCGTTTGCCGTTGCCGCCCGCTTCGGCTTGCCTGTGAAAAGAAAGACAAAGCGTGGAAAATCGCGCGGCGAAAACGAGGGCAGGACGGAGAAATAAGCGGCGGAATAATGTAAGAAACGCACGGGAAACGCGTGCGGAAGACGGATCGGGATCATGGAAAAAGAGAAACGGAAAAAATTATATAAAAAAATCGCAGCGGGCGTGCTTTGTTTTCTCGCCTTTTATATTTTTCTTTCGGGCTACGTTCCGCCGTTGGTGCGAAAAAGCGCGGAAGCGGGCGGAAACGCTGCGGAAGCGGGCGCGTCGAACGGCGAGCGGATTGCCTGTATCGACGATAATCAGAGCGCGCTTTTGTATCGTTTGCGGCTGATCGAAAGCGCGCAGAGCGAGATACGGCTTTCCGCGTATTCCTTTTATGACGACGAGAGCGGCAACGACGTGATCTGCGCTTTGTTCGCGGCGGCGGAACGCGGCGTGAACGTAAAGATTATAGTAGACGGTTTCAATGAGGGAAAACTGAAAAACGTCGCCGCGTTCAAAGCGCTTGCGGCGCACGAAAACGCCGAGGCGAAAGCGTACAACCCCGTGGGCTTTTTCGGTTTTTGGAGGACGAATTTCCGCCTGCACGATAAATATCTCACCTGCGACGATTCCGCTTATCTTCTCGGCGGCAGAAACGTGGGGGATCTGTTTCTCGGTGATTACGCGAAAAAGCAGAATATCGATCGCGACGTGCTGGTGCTTTCCTCCGTGCGGTACGAAGAGGGTGAAACGGCTTCGGTGAACGACGTGAAAGCGTATTTTAACGCCGTGTGGGAATTTCCGCAAAACAGGGCGTTTTCGGGAAAGATCGCGGCGAAGAAAAAGGAACGTGCGGAAAGGGAGATGGCGGCGCGTTACGCCGCGCTGAAAGAAAAATATCCCGAAATTTCCTCGCCGATCGATCGCGAAAGCGAAACGTTGCCGGCGCGCGGCGTGAAACTTCTGCACGGCGACGTGCATGCCGCGCCGAAAGCCCCCGTTTTATGGAAGACGATCGCTTCCGCGCTGAAAGGGCGCGACGCGGTGATTCAGACGCCTTACGCCATTATGGATAACGCGATGTACGAAGATCTCGCTTCGATCGCGTCTTCGGGCGGCGCGCTGCGGATCGTCACAAATTCCGTATCGAGCGGCGCGAATCCGTGGGGCTGTGCGGATTATCTGAACGAAAAGCGGAAAATTCTGCAGACGGGCGCGAGCGTTACGGAAATCAACGGGGAGAAATCGTCGCACGTGAAAACGGCGCTGGCGGGGGAAAACCTTTGCTTTATCGGTTCGTTCAATCTCGATATGCGCAGCGCGTATCTCAATACGGAAACGGCGCTTCTGATCGATTGCCCGCAGTTGAACGCGGCGTTGCGCGCGGAAATCACACGCTACGAAGAGCGCGGCGTGACGTTTTCTTTAAACGAATCGGGGAAAACGGCGGCGGCGTACGGCGAAAAATACGAGGGGCGAAACACTCCTTTTTTCAAGAGGATCGTTTACGGCGTTCTGCGATTCGTCATTCTGCCTTTCCGCCATTTGCTCTGATGAAATTTCGCCCGAATTTCACAAAAAAAAGTTGGCACCAACCTGTTGACAAAAGACTATTTTTGGGTTATAATTTATTAGACGGTTAATTAAAAGCCGAACGTATGATACCATTGTCTGAAAGCGCGGGCGAAAGCGGAAAGCGGAGTGGCGGAAAAATTCCGATTTATATCCGATTGATATAGGACGGAAAGAAAAATGATATTTTACGGAAAAAGGAAATTGTGATATACTCTTCTGTGGCGTGCCCGAAAGGCGGGTGCGGGGCGGAAGAAAAAAGCGAAAAGAGGTATGCGGCGTATGAAAACGGAATTGATCGAAGCGATCACGAATGCGGAAAGAGAAGTCGCTCTTGAAAAAGAAGAAGCGGCGAAGCAGGCGGAAACTCTTACGGCGCAGGCGGAAGAAAAGGCGAAAACGACGCGCGAAGCCGGCGCGGGCGTTTGCAAAGCATACGCCGAAACGCAGATTCGTCTGGCTACGGCGAAGAGTGAAAAATTGTATGCCGACGAAATCAAAAAAGCGCGGGCGGAAGCGGAAAGCGAAGCGGCGGGGGCTGTGAAAAACGCCGACGTGCCCGTCAGCGGAATCGTGAAACGTATTATCGACGGGGAGGAAGCGGAATCGTGATCGCAAAGATGCGAAAACTCAATCTCGCGGCGATGCGTTATGATAAAGACGCGATTCTCGACGCCCTGCAAAAAACGCGCGCGGCGGAAATCACGTTGCACGAAGAAGCGGAAAACACAACGATTCCCGCTAAAGATGACGCCGCGCTTTTAAGCCGTGCATCCGACGTGGAGAGCGCGCTTTCGTCGCTTACAAAAGAAGCGGAGGATTATCAGCGCGATCATTCGCTGAAAACAAATCTTCTCAAAGACGGATTCGACGTTTCTTATTCCCGCTTTATGGCGATGAAAGATTGCGGGGAAAAAGCGGATTCGATCCTTCGCGAAAACGGGCGCTTAACGGCGGAAAAAGCCGCGCTCAAAGCGGAATACGCCGCGGCGGAAAGAGAGGAAAAAATCGCGGGGATATACGCGTTTTTAAACGTGCCTTTCGCAAAATTCAAAGGAACGAAAAAAGCGGAAATATCGCTCGGCGCGATTCCCGCCGCGAAAGAAGAAGATTTTCTCGCGACTATGGGGAACGAAGAAAACGAATATTTTGCCTTTGAAAAACTCGGCGGCACGGAAAATTTCGCCGTGTATGCCGTGGCGTATTTGAAGAGCGAAAAAGAAAAGGCGGAAGCGATTCTTTCTTCCGCTTCTTTCTCGTATTGCCCGTATGCTGCGCAGAAAACGGAAGACGCGGAAACGGGAAAATTGCTTTACGAACGCACGATACAAAAAAAGGAAGAAACGGAAAAGGCGCTGAAAAAGAACGCGGAAGAATTTTATGCCCTTGCGAAAGAAATTCCTTTTCTGAAAACCTATTCCGATTATCTTGCTTACGAGATAGAAAAGGAAAACGCTTCCGACGATATGCGCGTGACGGAGCGTACCTTCCTTCTGGAAGCGTACGTGCCCGAAGAGATGACGGAAACGGTGCGCGCCGCGCTGGAAGAAACGACGGGCGCGTGCTATTACGATTTTTCCGAGCCGACGGAAGAGGACAACCCTCCCACGCTTTTGAAAAACGATAAGATCGTACGTAATTTCGAGGATATCACGAATATGTATTCCGTGCCCAACAGCCGCGAATTCGATCCGAACACCGTGATGGGCTTTTTCTACGCGTTGTTTATGGGGTTCATTATCGGCGATATGGGCTACGGGCTTGCCATGATGATCGGCGGCGGACTTTTATGGTATAAGAACCGCGCGCGGGAAAGCGGCATGAAACGCCTTTCCGCCGTGTTCGCTTTCGGCGGCGTATTCGCCGTGATCTGGGGCGTACTATTCAATTCCCTGCTCGGGCTGCAGGTGCTGCCGTTTACGGTGATGCCAGATATGCAATCGGATATGTGGTCGCTTGCGGGCGTGAACGTGCCGAGCGTATTGGTGATCAGTATGGAAATCGGCGTGGCGCAGATTTTCGTAGGGTATATCTGCTGGGCGGTGCAGTGCTGGCGGCGCGGCGACGTATGGGGAGGAATCTTCGACGGCGTCGTGTGGGCGATCTTCTCCGTAGGCGTGTGCCTTGCGATCATAGGATTTATCGAAGAAAGCAATCTTCCCGCTTTGCGGAAGATCGGCGGAATCACGGCGGGCGTATCGCTTCTTGTCGCCATGCTTACGGCGGGCCGAAAAGAGAAATTTTTCGGAAAACTGACGAAGGGCTTCGGCGCGGCGTACGGCGTTATCAATTACGCTTCGGATATTTTAAGTTACGCGCGGCTTTACGGCTTGCTTCTTTCGGGCGCGGTGATCGCGAATATCGTTTCGTCGTATGCGATGGGCTTTATTACGGGCGGAAACGCGATCGTGGCGGTGCTGGGCGTACTGCTGATGATTGCGGGGCATATATTCAATCTGGCGATGAGCCTTCTCGGCGCGTATATTCACGATGCACGGCTTCAGTATGTGGAGTTCTTCGGGCGTTTCTTCGAGGGCGAAGGCGAATTGTTTACGCCGCTCGGCAGTACGCAGAAATACGTGTACCTTCTGCCGGCGACGGTTGCGGAAAAAGCCGCGGCGGTTGCCTGAAACGAAGGTAGAAAATACGGGATCGGATAAAATCCGTGCCCGGATAAAATTCGGAAAAACGATCGGAGCGGAATCGCTCCGGGCGAAAAATAAAGAAATTGTTGAAATCGGAGGATTTTTTTATGGGTTACATGATAGCGTTGTTCGGCATTGCCATCTGCGTTTTATTCTGCGGTATTGGCTCTTGTATCGGTTTGTACAAGACGGGTACGGCGGCTGCGGGCGTCCTCGGCGAAGAACCGAAGAAATTCGGTAAGGTGATGGTGCTTGTGCTGTTGCCCGCCACGCAGGGGATTTACGGATTCATTATCGGGCTGATCGCTTCGGCGAAACTTACGGCGGGTATGGATACGGCTTCCGGCTGGGCGGTGTTTGCGGCGGTGATGCCGATGGCGGTTTCCGGCCTTGTATCCGGCTTCATGCAGGGTAAATGCGCGGCGAACTGTATTTATGCGGTGGGCAAACAGGAATCTCTTTCCGGTAAACTCATCGTTTATCCTGGTATGATCGAATTCTATGCGATTCTCGGGCTGATCATTTCCATCATGCTGGTGGGCGGAATCACGATCGCGACGGGCGCGATTGTGCCTGTAATCGCCTGAATCGCCGCCGTTTGACGGCGGAACACGGAAAGGTGCAGAATATGAGTGTGGAAAGTATCGTGGAAAAGATACGTTCGGACGGGCATGCCGAAGCGGAAAATATTCTTGCCGCAGGCAGAAAAAAGGCGGACGATATCGTAAACGAGGCGAATCGGGAGGCGGAAAAGCACCGTCGCGAGACGGAAGAAGACGTGGAACGCCGCGTGCAGGCGATCGCCGAACATTATGCGGCGGCGGCGCGGCTCGACGTGAAAAAAATCCGCCTTGCGGCGAGAAAAAAAGCGGCGGAAAGCGTGTATGCGGAAGCGAAAAAACGCCTTCGCAATCTTAGCGAAGAGGATACGCTGAAACTTTTCGGCAGGCTTTTATCGTCGTATGCCGAAGAGGGCGATTCCGTTGTTTTCGCAGACGATTTCGGATACGTGGATCAGGTGGCTTTGCTGCCCGTGTTTTTGAATAAAAAACTTTCCGTTTTAAAGGCGGAAAAGGCGCAGGGTGTACACGTGGACGGCGGCTTGTATCTCGTAGGAAAAACGGCGGATAAAGATCTTACGTTCGACGCGCTTTTAAAGGCGGATTTCGAGGAACGGCAGGCGGAAATCGTAAACGCGCTGTTCGGCAACGGCTGATATCGGGGCTGCGGAAAAAGGCTTTCGCGGCAGACGGAGCGTTGTGTTGCCGCGGGGCGTTATACGGCTGACTGCGGCATAATCGGAAGCGGCGGAGAAGCGGACGAAGCGCCGCGAAAAGGCAGAGGTGAAACAGGTGATTTCGAGGACGTACGTAAACGGCGTGATCGCCGCAAAAGAAAAATATTTTCTCGGAGAGAAGTTGCTCCGTCTGTGCGAATCGGACGCGGCGACGGCTTTGCGTACGCTGAAAGAAAACGGTTTCGGCGGCGACGCGGCGGAAGAGAAAGGCGCGGAAGAACTGATCAGGGCGGAAGAAGCCTCGATCAACGCGTTTGTACGCGAGTATGCGGCGGGCGAAGCGGAACGGGAATATTTTCTTGCGCCGCTCGATACGCACAACGTTAAGGCATATTTCAAAGCGCACGTTTTAGGCGCGGACGTTGCGCCGATGCTGGCGGAAGAAGGAACATTGAAAACGGGCGCGATCGCGGAATGTTTCGCGAAAGAAGATTTTTCCGCGTTGCCCGATTATTTGCAAAAAGCCCTGAAAGAAGCGGAAACCATCTGCGAAAACGGCACGGAAGGAAAGGGCGCGAAAGTTGGCGAAGCGTTTGAAAAGGCGTTATACGCGCATCTTTCCGAATCGTGCAAAGGCGAGAGCGCGCTGAAAAAAATTCTCGCGGCGAAAGCGGATCGCACGAATCTTGTGATCGCGCTTCGCTCGAAGGATCTTGCTGCGGCGAAAGAAGCGTTTCTTGCGGGCGGCAACGTAAAAGCCGATTCGTTCGCGTTCTGTTTTATAGAAGACGAAGAAAAGGCGCGCGCCGCGGCGGAAAAGGCGGGGGCGCACGATTTATGGAAAACGTATGCCGCATGCAAAGAGTCGGGCGGCGTTGCGGCTGCGGAAAAAGCGGCGGCGGAAGCGGAAATCGACTATTTCGCAAAGCGGAAATACGAACTGGCGGGAACGAAGCCGTTCATCTATTACGTATTGCGGAGAAGAACGGAATGTTTCAACGTGCGCGTCGCGTTGGTATGCCTGAACGCGGGAATGAAAGAAAGCGAAATCAAAAAACGCTTCCGCGGCGTGTGACGGTTTTGTCCGTACGCGCTTTCCGAATCGGCGGAAAACGGGGCAAAAAACGTACGGGCGGCGGGAGAAAGCGGATGAATAATATCGGGAGAGGACGAAAATGCTCGGAAAAACGGCAATCGTCGGCGACGGCGACAGCATAACGGTGTTCAAAGCGGCGGGCGTGGACGCGTTCCCCGCGCAGGACGAGAAAAAGGCGCGGGAAGTGATCCGCAGAATAGCGAAAGATTATAAGATCATCTTTCTTACGGAAGAATTCGCGCGGCCGCTGGCGGACTTTTTGAAGAGATTCGACGAAGCGCCTTATCCCGTGATTTTATCCGTGCCGTCGAAGAACGGCTCTACGGGCTACGGCGCGGAAATGCTGAAAGAGGCGACGGAGCGCGCGCTGGGCGTGAATATCTTATAAGCCTTATAAGCGGAAAACAATGCAAAATCGCGCCCGCCGATTGCGGTAAAAAAACGGCGGAAGAAGCGGGCGGAAAAATACGGAGAGAGATTTTATGGCAACGGTTGGTAAGACAATCAAGGTATCGGGACCTTTAATCGTGGCGGAAAACATGGCGGACGCGAAATTGTACGACGTGGTACGCGTATCCGAAAAAGGGCTGATCGGCGAAATCATCGAATTGCGCGGAGACAAAGCCTCCATACAGGTGTACGAAGAAACGGCGGGGCTCGGAGTGGGAGAAAACGTGTATTCCACGGGCGAGCCGCTTTCCGCGGAACTCGGCCCCGGGCTGATCACGGGCATTTTCGACGGGATTCAGCGCCCGCTCACCGCGCTTTATTTCAAATACGGCGATCGTATTTCGCGCGGGGTATCGGTGAATAAACTGAGTCGCGAAAAGAAGTGGACGTTCGTTCCGTGCGTTTCCGTCGGTGACGAAGTGGGCGAAGGCGACGTGATCGGCAGCGTGCAGGAAACAGAGATCGTTTCGCATAAAATTCTTGTGCCGAAGGGCGTGAAAGGCCGTATTTCTTCCGTAACGGCGGGAGATTTCACGATCGAAGAAACCGTAGCCGTGGTGGAGACGGAAAACGGCGCGAAGCCCTTGTGCATGCTTCAGAAATGGCCCGTGAGAAAGGGCAGACCGTATCTTGAAAAACTCAATCCCGATCGTCCGATGGTGACGGGGCAACGCGTAATCGATACGTTGTTCCCGATCGCCCGCGGCGGCGTTGCCGCCGTTCCCGGGCCTTTCGGCAGCGGCAAAACCGTTGTGCAGCACCAACTTGCGAAGTGGGCGGACGCGGACATTATCGTATACGTGGGCTGCGGCGAACGCGGCAACGAAATGACGGACGTTCTGAACGAATTTCCCGAACTGAAAGATCCGAAGACGGGCGAACCGCTGATGAAGCGAACGGTGCTGATCGCGAACACTTCCGATATGCCCGTGGCGGCGCGCGAAGCCTCGATTTACACGGGCATCACGATCGCCGAATATTTCCGCGATATGGGCTACAACGTAGCCATCATGGCGGACTCTACGTCGCGTTGGGCGGAGGCGTTGCGCGAAATGAGCGGACGGCTTGAAGAAATGCCCGGCGACGAAGGGTATCCCGCATATCTTGCCAGCCGTCTTGCGGAATTTTACGAACGCGCGGGGATCGTGCGGATTCTCGGCAAAGAGAAAAAACTCGGCTCGGTGACGGCGATCGGCGCGGTGTCGCCTCCCGGCGGCGATTTAAGCGAACCCGTAGCGCAGGCAACGCTTCGTATCGTGAAAGTGTTTTGGGGGCTTTCCGCTTCCCTGGCGTACAAGCGGCATTTCCCCGCGATCGATTGGCTGATCAGTTATTCGCTGTATGCGGATAAAATGAAGGACTGGTACGACGAAAACGTAGGAAAAGAATTTTTCCGCTATCGTGCGGAAGTGATGAAGGTATTGCAGGAAGAAGCCGCTCTCGACGAAATCGTCCGCCTCGTGGGCGTAGACGCGTTGTCCGCAAAAGACCGCCTGACGATGGAAACGGCGAAGATGATCCGCGAAGATTTCCTGCACCAGAACGCGTTCCACGAAGTGGATACCTACACGTCTTTGAAAAAGCAACTTTCCATGCTCCGTCTGATCTGCGGTTTCCGCGCGGCGGGCAGCGAAGCGGTGGATAACTACGTGGATCTGAACGATATTTTATCCGCGCCGTTCAAGGATAAGATCGGCAGAGCAAAATATATCCCCGAGGATAACGTTGATAAGATCGACGAAATTTATTCCGAAATGCTGAAAGAAATAAAGGCGCTTTGCGAGGGAGAGAAAGAAGATGTTTAAAGAATACAAAACGATCCGCGAAGTGGTGGGGCCGCTGATGGTGGTGGACGGCGTTGCGGGAGTGACGTACAACGAACTTGTGGAGATCGTGAATACGGACGGCGAAACGCGGTTGGGAAAAGTGCTGGAAGTATCGGGCGATAAAGCCGTTGTGCAACTTTTCGAGAATTCGCAGGGCTTGCAGATTTCCGGCGCGAAAGCGCGCTTTCTGGGGCATGCGCAAAGGCTTGCCGTTTCCCGCGATATGCTCGGGCGCGTGTTCGACGGCATGGGCAATCCCCGCGACGGCGGCGAAAGCGTGATTCCCGATAAATGGATGGATATCAACGGCGAGCCGATCAATCCCGCCGCGCGCGATTATCCGAACGAATTCATCGAAACGGGCATATCCGCGATCGACGGACTCAATACGCTTGTACGCGGACAGAAATTGCCCGTATTTTCCATGAGCGGCTTGCCGCATGCGGAACTTGCCGCGCAGATAGCGCGTCAGGCGAAGGTGAAAAACGGCGGAAATTTCGCCGTGGTGTTCGCCGCGATCGGCATCACTTTTGAAGAAGCGCAATATTTCGTGGACGATTTCAAGCGCACGGGCGCGATCGAAAGAACGGTGCTGTTCACGAACCTTGCGAACGATCCCGCCGTGGAACGTATCGCTACGCCGCGTATGGCGCTCACCTGTGCGGAATATCTCGCATTCGAGTGCGGTATGCACGTGCTTGTGATTATGACGGACATCACGAATTACGCGGAAGCGTTGCGCGAAGTATCCGCCGCGCGCCGCGAAGTGCCCGGGCGGCGCGGCTATCCCGGGTATCTCTACACCGATCTCGCTTCGTTATACGAACGCGCGGGGCGGATCAGAGGCAAGGTAGGATCGATCACGCAGATTCCCATTCTTACGATGCCTGAAGACGATAAAACGCACCCGATTCCCGATCTTACGGGCTATATCACGGAGGGGCAGATTATCCTTTCGCGCGAATTATACAAAAAGGGAATCACGCCGCCGATCGACGTTCTGCCTTCTCTTTCGAGATTGAAGGATAAAGGGATCGGCAAGGGGAAAACGCGGGAAGATCACGCGGACACGATGAACCAACTTTTTGCGGCGTACGCGCGGGGCAAAGAATGTAAGGAACTTTCCGCGATCCTCGGCGAAGCGGCACTTTCCGATACGGATAAGTTGTATGCGAAATTCGCGGAAGAATTTGAGAAACGCTACGTGTCGCAAGGCTTCACCACGGCGAGGAGCATCGAGGAAACGTTGGATATCGGCTGGGAACTTCTGAAAATTCTGCCCGTAGGCGAATTGAAGCGTATCCGCGAAGAATATATCGAAAAGTATCTGAAAAAAGAAACGGACGAAGCGGCGGCAAACTGAGCCGCCGATCGGAAGCCGTTGTGCGGCGGAATCCGTCGGATGAGGGAATCCGCTTGGAAAAGGTGCGATAAAAATGGCAAGGCTGAACGTAAACCCCACGAGAATGGAGTTGAAAAAACTGAAAGCACGGCTTTCTACGGCGGTGCGCGGGCATAAACTGCTGAAAGACAAGTCGGATGAAATGATCCGTCGTTTTTCGGAAATTATCCGCGAGAACAAACGTCTGAGGGAAGAAGTGGAAGAAGAGATCGCCGCAACGTTGAAACGGTTTTCTCTGGCGCGTTCTTTAACGCCGTCGTATGTGGCGGAAACGGCGTTTTCTATGCCTGCCGTGGCAGTGCAGGTGGATTGCTCTACGGAGAGCATTATGGGCGTGGACGTGCCGAAAGCGACGGTTGCCGTAGGGCAGAACGAAGAAGGCGCGGGCGTGCCGTATGCCTTTTCCGAAATCACGGGAGAGGCGGACGAGGCGGTGCGCGCGGCGTACAGGTTGCTGCCTAAAATGATCCGCCTGGCGGAAACGGAAAAGACGGTGCGTATGCTGGCGGACGAAATAGAGCGCAACAAACGGCGCGTGAACGCCCTCGAATACGTGATGATTCCGCAACTCAACGAAACGATCAAGTATATCAAAGACAAACTGGACGAAAACGAACGCGCAAGTATCGTGCGTCTGATGAAAGTGAAAAGTAAAGCGTAATTTTAAATACGCTTTATTTTTTTGCGCAATTCACAAAATTTATCGGAAACGGCGGGGAAAAAGCCGAAAAAGAGAAGCGCGGAAGAGAATCGGGAAAAAAAGGATGAAAATAGAAAAAATTCTTGAAAAGAGCGATAAAAAACGATTGACAAACGATAAAAGAAAAGGTATAATGATTGAGCACTTGGGGATATGGCTCAGTTGGTAGAGCGCCTCGTTCGCAACGAGGAGGTCACGAGTTCGACTCTCGTTATCTCCACCAGACGAAGACCCGAAACGAACTTTTGATGTGAAGCGAGTTTCGGGTTTTTTTACTGTATCCGAACGGGAGAATTTATGAGAAAGACAATCAGACGAATTTGTAGTTTAGTAGGAAGCCTAATTCTTATGTTTTGTATGTGTTTCAGTCTTGTCGGGTGTGGCGATAAAGAAAAAAAATACGACGTAAGCATCAAAATAAGAAATAGCGAAGGCTCTACATGGATTTTTACTCCGGACGTGGACGAATTGAAATACGAATTTGAATACACCGGAGAAGAGATGAGATTTTGGATTGATTCGTGGAATCTTCCTGATCATCCGCGTTGGAGTAATGAATGGTTTGAGCCGAATACCAGCGGGGCAAACGTGTTTCATGCGGATTATGGAAAAATTGGACAAATGTATTATGAAGAAGACCCTAAATTTATTTGTGAACGCGGAGAATATTATTATCGTGTTTACGCTGATTCTACATCTGATTTATGGAATTCAAGAAGGGTATTTTTATATATAACAGTTATTTAATATAGGAGAGAAATGCACTTTAAATGATATAAAAGAATTATAACGTTCAAAGTAATGTACAAAGGCAAAGGCTTGATTCGGTAGTCGATAATTATCACGTTGTCAATCTTATTCAAAATAACGGCGATACTATTATCGAAGTAGTTGATGATAATCTCGGTAAATCAAATAATGCTAATCGTATTACGTTTGTAAAAACAAATAGCGGCTATGAATTTTTCGGCGTTTATAAAATCGTTGAAAACGGTACAACCCGGCGATATCAACGAATTTCCGATAATTATCCGATAAAATTATAATGAAAATACGGATCAGTAAAAGAAAATGCACGGAACGGAAAAAGGGAAATTTATGAAATTTTCAATCGAATTCGACGGCAGATATAAAGGCAAAGTAAAAGATGCGCTTAAACAGAAAGTCTCCTCGTTCTTCTGGACGTTTTTTATCGGTTTATTGGTGACGGCGGCGGGGTTTTATACGTCTACCTTATCGTTTTACCGCGTAATCACGCCCGTTGAAAGAGCGTTCGGCATTGCGGTGATGGTGGGAGGAATCGCGCTTATTATCGCGTCGCCGTTCGTAGGGATTTTCAAAGGATTCAATCGCGGGTTCAAAGGGAAAATGCATTTTTTCTTCGAGAAAAAGGACGGCGAAGAAGAATGGAATTATATTCTTTCCGCAACGAAAAACGGCGTATGGTATGAAGAGTACGGCAAAGTATCGTTAATCGATATAAAGGGCAATATCGCTTCGCTCAGAACGGATAAGGCGAAAGATTATTACATACCGCTTCGCGCGCTTACCGACGAAGAACGGCACAATCTTGCGGTGACGGAAAAAGAAGTGCGCGATTACAGAATAGAAGAGACGAGAAAATGCCGGGAAGCCGCGCGCACGAAAAACCGCGGCAATTCCGCCGACGGGAAAAACGACAAAAAAAGCGTGAAAAACGAAGAAAACGGGAAAAGCGGAAAAGCCGACAATGCACAAGGCGGCGACGGACAGAGAGGCTAAGAACGGCGGAGCAGGCGGCGCACTTTATTGATGTGCCGCTCGAACGAGCCGTCGTTTAAAAGGCGCGCGAGAACGTATTGCTCGAACAGCGGCACGGGGCAGGAATAGAACCCGAGCCGCTGTTCGTATTCTTCGGCAAGGCGCGGCGGAAGCAGCATATAGGCGATTCTGAGCGCGGGTGAAAGGGTTTTCGAGAAAGTGTTCAGATACAGCACCCTGCCTTCTTTGTCTGCGCCGAAAAGCGTTTCTGTGGGCTTTACGACTAACGAAAATTCCGAACGGTAATCGTCTTCCACGATATATCCATCCGTTTTTTGCGCGTGCCGCAGATATTCGGCTTTTTTCGTTGCGCCTGCCGTGGCGAGGGTGGGAAAACTGCGATAAGGCGTTACGTGCAGCACGTTCGCGTCCGTTGCGTTCAGCGCTTTTGAAGATATGCCGTCGTTTCCGAGCGGCAGCAGGCGGAGCGGCACGCCTTTCGCCGCGTACGTTTTTTCGATTTGTCCGTACGACGGAGATTCTATGCCGTAGATTTTATCTCCGCCGAGAAGTTCCGTGATGATTCCGTATAAATATTCCGCGCCCGCGCCGAAAACAATCTGCGATTCGCAAATTTCCATGCCGCGGCTGCGCGAAAGATAATTTTTCAAAGCGCGTTTCAGTTCGTCGGAGCCGCCGCGCGGCGGTTTTTGCAGAAGCGTATCGCCGTAATCGGCAAGCACCGCCCGCGCCGCTTTCGCGTAGGAAGAAAACGGAAAGGGAAAATCCGCCGACGTTTCCGTAAAAGCGGCGTTTTCTCGAGTGTCGGCGGAGTTCGCGAAATCCTCCGCATGGAGCCGGAGCGGCGCGGAAGAGCCCGTAGGGGCGGAAGGGGAGACGGCGCGCGTAACGGCGTCGAAAATTCCCGATCCCGCATAGGCGACGAAACAGCCGCTACGTTCTCTGGAATCGATATACCCTTCGCTGCGGAGAATATCGAGCGCGGTTTCCGCCGTAACGACGGATACGCCGTTTTCTTCCGCAAGGGTGCGTTTTGAGGGCAGTTTCCCGCCGTAGGGCAGGGCTCCCGTCACGATTTCGCGTTTGATTTTTTCGTATAAGACGTCGTATTTTTTCATGGGCTGTTTTTTTGTGCCGCGCGTTATGTCTCTTCCGGCAGCGGTTACGCCGTAACGGCATATCGGCGGCGTGGGGGTGCTTAAAACTGGTATTATAAAATAAATAAAAACTGGATATTTTAATAATATCAAATAAAGTATATAATGATATTATCCGAATGTCAAGCGGAATGACGGAACGTCGGCTTGTTTTTCGGGATGATTGTTTTGCAAGAGGCTTGTTTTTCGGAAGATCTGTCGATAACGGCAGGAATACGGAAAAAGGCAAAACGAAAAAGCCGACTGTGAAAAACGGCGGCAAAAAAGGAGACGGCAAGAGATGGTTTCGGCAAAGAAAATATGTTACATAGCGGTGCTTACGGCGTTGACGGTGGTGCTTTCCTCGTTTTCGATCCCCGTTCCCGGCGGGCATCTGTATCTGAACGACACGGTGATCTGTTTCGCCGCGCTGGCGTTCGATCCTTTTTCGGCGTTTATCGTGGGGGGCATAGGCGCGTTTCTCGGCGATTTCTTCTTTTATCCTGCGCCGATGTTCGTTTCGCTTGCCGCGCACGGATTGCAGGCGATTGCGATTTCTCTGATTGCGGGCGGAATGAGAAAATTTTCCGATAACGGCGAGGGAAAGGACGGGCTTAAAAATAAGAACGTGCCGCCCTTTTGGAGGGTGATTCTCGCGTTGCTTACGGGTGCGGTGATCATGGTGACGGGCTACACGCTGGGCAGAGTGTACGTGTACGGCGCGAAAACCTGGGAGGCTTCTCTTCTGAAACTGCCTTTCGAGATTTTGCAGGCGGATTTCGGCGTGGTGGCGGCGCCGCTTCTGATGTATTTCACACCTTTGAAATCGCTCTTTTATGTGAAGAAAGAAAAGAAAACGGAAAAACAGGCGGAAGCAGACAAAGCGGGTGAGAAAAGCAAAACGGATGCCGACGAGGGGCATACCGAAACGGACAAAGAGACCTTCAGACAGGACAAAGATTATACCGAAGCGAACAAGGAACAAAGCGGCGGAACGGAGAATTAAAACGCGGAACCTACGGCGTTATCGGCGCGGAGAGGTAAGGGCATGGATCGGATTCCGCGCCGGGCTTCGCAGACGTGCGAAAAAAACGGGCGTTGCAATACATATCCCGGGTAAGACGGGCGGCATTGCGTGAAAAACGCGGTCGCTCGTTTTTTTCGTTCTTCCATTTTTAATTCGTTTGTTTTCAGGCGGTTTGTTTTTGTTCCGTCGGGATTTCCGAAAATTGTCCTCCCGATAAAAATCGATAAAAATTTAAAAAATTTTTCTTTTTTTTCGTTCAAACGCTTGACTTAAACTTAACTTTAAGTGTTATGCTTTAAACGGAACGCCGAAAACGGCGGAATTTTGCCTGCGGCGGAAAGATCCGGCGGATCGCTACGGGAGATAAGAACGGCGATAAAAAGAGCGATAAGACGGAACGATAAAATACCGCGGGAAAAAATAAAACAGGGAAAAGGAGAAAAAATCATGTTAGGAAATTTCACTTATTGCAATCCCACGAAATTATATTTCGGAAAAAACGCGCTTGACGGATTGAACGAAGAATTGCCGAAATACGGGAAGAACGTATTGCTTGCCTATGGCGGCGGTTCGATCAAGAGAAACGGCATTTACGATAAAATCGTGGAAATACTGAAAAAGAACGGAAAGACGATCATCGAAGACGGCGGAGTGATGCCTAACCCCACCACCGAAAAATTATACGAAGGGATTTCCCGCGCAAGAGAGGGAAAGGCCGATTTTATCCTTGCCGTGGGCGGTGGTTCCGTTTGCGATTACGCGAAGGCGGTATCCGTTTCCGTGAATTGCAAAGAAGATCCATGGGATAAGTATTATCTGCGTTTTGAAGAGCCCGATTGTGCGGTGCTGCCCGTAGGCTGCGTGCTTACGATGGTGGGTACGGGCAGCGAAATGAACGGCGGATCGGTGATCACGAATCACGCGCAAAAACTGAAAATCGGGCATGTTTTCAAGGAAAACGTATTTCCGAAATTTTCCGTGCTGAATCCCGAATTCACCTACACGTTGCCGAAATATCAGATGATTTCGGGAATTTACGATATTATGTCGCATATCCTCGAACAATATTTTTCGGGAACCGACGACAACACGAGCGATTACGTGATGGAAGGGTTGCTTCGGTCCTTGATTCACAGCGCGGATATCGCCGTGGAAAATCCGCTGGATTACGAGGCGCGCAGCAATATCATGTGGACGGCTACGTGGGCGTTGAACACGTTTGTGGCGCAGGGAAAAGCCACGGACTGGGAAGTGCATATGCTGGGGCAGGCCGTGGGCGCGCATACGAACGCCACGCACGGCATGACTCTTGCCGCCGTATCCTTGCCCTATTATCGCTATATTCTGCCGTACGGGCTTGCAAAATTCGCCCGCTATGCCGCAAACGTATGGGGCGTGGATAAAAACGGCAAAACGGAAAAAGAGACTGCGGAAGAAGGGCTTTGCAGAATGGAAGCGTGGATGAAGAAAATCGGGCTGGTGATGAATCTCGCCGATCTCGGCGTTACGGAAGACATGCTTGACGGAATCACGGAAAGCACGCTGATCATGCAGGGCGGCTATAAAGTGCTGGATAAAAAAGAAATCCGCGCGATTTTAAAGGCGAGTCTGTAATTTTTGCGGAAAAAAGCGGATAAGGAGAAACGAAATATGAATAAAAAAGTGTTTATCGTATCGTCTACGCCGAGAAAGAACGGCAATTCCGAGATACCGGCGGAAGAATTCGCTCGCGGGGCTGCGGAAAGTGCGGCATGCGGCGAAATGATGCCGACGGTATATAAAGTCGTATAAAAGAATATGAAAAAAGCGGCGCGCGGGGATCTTCCCGCGTGCCGCTTTTCGTATAGGATTTTTATTAAAAACGATAGCCGTTATATTCTCGTATGTGAATTTGATATGATCCGTTAAGATTGCACTCAACGTCTGCACAAAACTGTTCTACTGTCTCGCCGATATTAGGTCCTAACCGGATATCGCCGTCGCTGTCTGCTCTATTGCCGCAGCAACCGTGATACGAGAAATTGAGAAATCCGTCATATATCGGATCGGGTTTTATATCAAAAAGCAAAGTGGTTTGCGATCCTGTCCAACATTCCTTTTTATAGGGGACGCGGAATCCCATTTTTGCCACTATCGAATACAAAGGTTTTCCGGCAAGATCCGTTCCGCGCTCAAAAAGTTTCATCAAAATATAGATTTGAATCGGGAATTTTTTTCTGCGATACCTGCAACAGCGAGATTAAATGTATAAGTTGCCTCAAACATACTATCGCAGTAGAACCCGTCGATTTTTCCTTTTTGGGGGAAATATTTTTTGTAACATGAAACAATATAATCGTAAATATTTTTCTGATATGTTTGTAAAGACATCTGAGCGGATCTCCTTTTAAGGCTATATGAGGGTATGACAGGGCTATAAGAAACGTTATTTTATGTTATTTTCCAATATTTTACAAGTTTCTTGTGTTTGATTCGATGTCGTAAGTGTTTTCTAAAATATATTTCGTATTAGTATCAATACTCGATGTATCGATGCTGATTGAAGACAGATTTTCGTCAATCGAAGATAATATTTCAAGTGAAGACAATTTTTCGAGTATCTGTTCCAGTAATTCAACGATTTCTTCGTCTCTGTTTTCATCTGTAAAGGGGAAAGATAGTTCGTTAAAAAAGCCCTCGTTTTTCGTTACATCGGAGTTTATTTTTTTATGTGCCAGAAAGTCCGCTTATTTGCCGAGTTCTTCAAAATCGTTGTCGGCGAAAGGATCGTAGATTTTGCCCGCAAGCATTTTTTCGCTTTCCGTCATATGGGTACTCCTTTTGTGTATAAAGCAGGTTTCATTAAAATATGAGTTTTTTAAGAAATTAAATTTATTTTGCGGGCAGATCGGGGCGGCGGATGCTTTTTTTGTATTCTCCCGGCGTCATGCCTGCGTAATGTTTGAATACGTAATTGAAATGCGACAGAGAATCAAAACCCAGCCGTTCCGCAATCTCGCTGAACGAGATTTTTTTTCTGATCAGGCGTTTCGCTTCGTCCGTTTTCAGTTTCAGATAGGTCTGATAGATGGTTTTTCCCGTCTGTTTTTTAAAAAACGTGCAAAGATGCGTTTTGCCGTAATGAATTTCGTCGCATAATTCGTCGAGGGAAAACGCGCCGTACAGATGCGCCGAAAGATAGCGCACGATTTCATCCTGCAAGGCGGAGGAAGAGGCGATTTTCGATACGAAAAATTCCTGCGGCGAGGCTTGATTTTCTCCGTGCCGCAAAAGGTAGATCATCAGAAGTTCCAGCGAATTTTTAATCACCTGTTCGCCGCCGATATTCGGCTTTTCTCTCAGTTCCAGTTTTTTCAGCGCCGGATCGAAATCGGGCAGTACGAACGTTTCGCGCGCTTCGGCAAGCACGTTTTCGAGGAGATAGGATAAATTCGCGGGTACGGCTACGGTGCGGTCCGCAAAAAAGCGTATGCTTTCCGATCGGCAGGAAAATGAGATGATGAAGATATTCGGTTCGTTTTCGAGGCACGCCACGTAGTGGGGCAGGTTCGGCGGAATAAAATACGTTTCGCCCTGTTTCAGAAGGTGAAAAACGCCGTCAGTCACCACGTACGTATTGCCTTTATCCGCATAGATCATTTCCCAGAAATCGTGCTTTTCTTCTTTTGCCGCATAGTTCTTTTCCAGTTCCTGATAGTGGATCGTCACGATTTTCTGCACGTTTAAAAGATTATCGATTTTCCGCATATAAAAACGCGTCGCCGCTTTTTTCTTTTCCATGGTGTTCCTCTCGTTTTCTCTTTTTCCCTTATTTTTCCGCGATATTCGTTGCGGAGGCGGACGGATTCCGCAGATTTTTTTTCGTTCGTCGCCACCCGTGTATCGCGGACGATCCTTCGTTTTTCGTCGGATGAAAGCCGAAGACGGCACCTGCCGTTTTTTCTTTCGTCGCGTTTATTATAGCACGTTTTTTCTGCGATGTAAAATATTTCGCAGGGCTGTTTTGTGAAATATTATGTAAAAAACGGGAAAGATTTTTTATTGCAATCGCGCTTTGATCATAGTATAATATTATCATGGAAAAAAGGTGGGGACGGTCCGCCGTAAAATTTCGGAACGACCGCACGAAAGAGGAGAGAAAAATATGATCACACCCGTACTCGATAAGAATTTTTATCCTATGATCAAGGCGATCGAAGATTTCGACGCCGCCGTGAAAAAAAGCGGCAAATCGCAGAAAGTGACGATCGTCGTGGAAAGAAACGGCGGCTACAATTACGTATATTCGTACGAAGCGTTTGCCGACGGCGTAAACGACGCGCTGAATATCCGCATGGCGGATCGGCTTGCGAAAACCATTCTCTGGGTGGTAGGCGGCTATAAAATCGGCGTTGCGGGCAGCCGCAAAATTTACGAAGCGCTGAAAAACGCGTATACGAAAGACGGCGCGCGCGCGTTCGACGAAGATTTCATGAGCGGCGTTTACGAACGCCCGTTCGAGGTGACGTACCTCGAAGAAAAAGACGTTCCCGCGCAGAAGAACGCTTCCGTGAAAGTGGGCGGATATCTGAAAGGTTGCCGTATCGGTTTCGACGCGGGCGGCAGCGATCGCAAAGTGAGCGCGGTGATCGACGGAAACGTGGTGTATTCCGAAGAAGTGGTGTGGAATCCGAAAGTGACGGAAGATCCGCACTATCATTATAACGAAATTTTAACGGCGATGAAAACGGCGGCTTCCAAAATGCCGCGCGTGGATTCGATCGGCGTTTCTTCCGCGGGTGTTTATGTGGATAACAAGATCATGGTGGCTTCGTTGTTCATCAAAGTGGATAAGAAGAAGTACGGCGATTACGTGAAGAACATGTACATAAACGTGGCGAAAGAGATGGGAAACGTACCCATCGAAGTGGCGAACGACGGCGACGTCACCGCGCTGGCGGGGGCGATCGATCTGAACGACAACGAAGTGCTGGGGATCGCCATGGGCACGAGCGAAGCGGTGGGCTATATCAATAAAGACGGCGGAATCAACGGCTGGCTTTCGGAACTGGCTTTCGTGCCCGTGGATTTCAACGAAGGCGCGATGCAGGACGAATGGAGCGGCGATTTCGGCGTGGGCTGCAAATATTTTTCGCAGGACGCCGTAATCAAACTTGCCGAAGCGGGCGGATATAAATTCGAGGAAGGGCTTACCCCCGCGCAGAAATTGAAGATCGTGCAGGCGATGATGGAAAAAGACGATCCGCTTGCCCGCAGAATCTATGAAGATATAGGCATTTATCTTGCCTATACGATTCCTTTCTACGCGAAATTCTACGAGATGAAGCATATACTTCTTCTCGGCAGAGTGATGGGCGGCAAGGGCGGCAATATCGTGCTGGATACCTGCAAAAAAGTGCTTGCGGCGGAATATCCCGAATTTGCTTCCTTAGACGTTTCTCTTCCCGACGAAAAGAATCGCAGGGTGGGGCAGAGCATCGCGGCGGCGTCGCTCTATCCCGATCTTTGATTTTGCTTGCGTAATATCGCAAAATTATAAATCGCGAAAAAAGAAAAAAGGAGAATATACAATGAAAGTAATTATCACGAAAAATTACGAAGAGATGTCCGATAAAGCGTTTGAAATCATGGCGGAAGTGGTGAAAAACAAACCCGACGCCGTACTGGGGCTGGCTACGGGTTCCACTCCGATCGGGCTGTATAAAAGAATGATCGCCGATCACAACGAAAATGGAACGAGTTATAAAAAGGTACACACCGTGAACCTCGACGAATATGCGGGGCTCGATTATTCCAGCGATCAGAGTTACGTATATTTCATGCGCGATAATCTCTTCGATCATATCGACATCGATCTGAAAAACACCAACATCGAAAACGGCAAGGCGGCGGATCGCGCGGCGGAATGCGACAGATACAACAAACTGCTCGGAACCATGCAGCAGGATATACAGGTGCTGGGGATCGGCTCGAACGGGCACATCGCATTCAACGAACCGGGCACGCCGTTCGGCTCGGTGACGCATATCGTCGATCTTACGGAAAGCACGATCAAAGATAATTCGCGTCTTTTCAAGAACATCGACGAAGTGCCCCGTCAGGCGTTTACGATGGGCTTGAAAAACATTATGAACGCGAAAAAGATTCTGATTCTGGCAAACGGCGCAAACAAAGCGAAAGCGGTGTACGGGCTGGTGAAAGGCGAAGTGACGGAAAACCTGCCCGCCAGCGTATTGCAGTTGCACCCCGATTGCACGCTTGTGTGCGACGAAGCGGCGGCGGAACTTCTCTGATATAAAAAGCCCGGAAAGGGCGGGGAGATACGAAAAATGAAGGCGTTTAAAAACGTTTCCGTATATGTGGAAGGAAAAGGTATCGTAAAAAGCAGCGTTTATTTCGACGAAAAGATCGAAAAAATCGGCGGCTGCATGAAGGGCGCGGAAGAAATTTCTCTGCCCGAGGGCGCGGTGGTATTGCCCGGATTTATCGACGAACATATTCACGGCGCCGGCGGCAGCGACGCGATGGACGGCACGACGAAAGATTTATCGATCATCGCCGAAACCGTGGCGAAAGAGGGCACAACCACCTTCCTCGCCACCACGATGACGCAGAGCAAAGAGAACATTTTAAAAGCGATGCGCGCGGTGAAAGAATATCGTGAAACGGGCAGCGAAAAGGGCGCGCGTATCGCGGGAATTCATCTCGAAGGTCCGTTTATCGCCGCGGCGCATAAAGGCGCGCAGCCCCTCGAATACGTTGCCGCGCCGAACGCGGAAGTTTTCGACGAGTACAACGAAGCGAGCGGGAACTGCATTAAGATCATCACGCTTGCGCCCGAAGTGGACGGCGCGATCGGTTTTATCCGTCATCTGAAAGAAAAAGGCGTGGTGGTGTCGATCGGGCATACGGGCGCGAAATGCACGGAAGTGTTGCAGGCGATGGACGCGGGCGCGACGAATATCACGCACACGTACAACGCGCAGAGCCCTCTGCATCATCGCGAAATCGGCGTGGTGGGCAGCGCGTTGCTTTTCGACGACTTATACTGCGAACTGATCAGCGATACGATTCACGTCTCCGTACCCGCGATGCAATTGCTCGTGAAGAACAAGAAGGCGGATAAACTTGCCCTGATCACCGACGCCATGCGCGCCAAAGGGCTTGCCGACGGCATAAGCGAACTGGGCGGGCAGACCGTTATCGTGAAAAACGGCGAAGCGCGCTTACAGGACGGCACGCTGGCGGGAAGCGTTCTGAAAATGAACGTAGCCGTGAAAAACATGGTGGAAAAAGTGGGTGTTCCGCTTACGCAGGCGGTGGATTATTGCACGATCAACCCCGCGCGTACGCTGAAAATCGACGGAGAGACGGGCAGCATTGCCACAGGCAAACGCGCCGATTTCGCCGTACTCGGAAAAAATTACGAAGTGCTGTATACGATCCGCGACGGCAAGATCGTGTATAAAGCGGAATAATTTTTCGGAAAAGCGGAAGATTTCCGGCATACAGACGGAAAGAGAAGAAGAATGCCCGCGCGCGGCTTGCGCGGCGGGAACATGGGAGGAACAACGGAAAATGGATACGTACACCGCCGTAAAACTGCGGATTTTTGAACTTTGCGAAGAGAAGAACATGGCAATTTATAAATTGGCGATGGCTTCTTCCGTCGCGCCTTCCACGATCAAGAACATTCTGTACGGAAAGAGCAGAAATCCGGGGATCGTCACGTTGAAAATGATCTGCGACGGATTCGGCATCACGCTGGACGAATTTTTCGATTCCGATCTGTTCGGCCAAAGCGAAGAGAGAAAACAGGCATGATTTTCCGCCGCGTTTCTTATCTTCTTTCCGACGGCTTCCGCGCGATATAAGCATAAGATAAAAACACAGAGATATAAAAAATCGGCTTCCGCGAAAATCGGCAGCCGATATTTTTTATTAGCGAACAGCGAAATCCGGAGAAAATCAAATCAGCTGAAATAAAAACGCGTTGCGGGGGCGTTCTCCGATTTTTTATTTTCGGAAATTTCGCTTTCTTCCGCAGATTTTTCCGCGAAGTTTTCGGGCGGCGGACAATCGAGCACGATTTTATCGAATACGGATAAAGCCGCCGTGCGGAAGGGGGCGGAACACATGAATTTCGTGCCGTCCGCCACGAGAATGTTCGTTCTGCTTCTTGAAAACGCGGCACGTTTTATATCCCGCTGTTCCATCGAACGCTCGTAAGTGCCGTCGGCGGAAATCGCCGCGCACGACGTGATGGAAAGATCGAAAGAAAATTCGCGGATCTGCGCGATCGTCCAACTCCCCGAAACCGACGTCATGTTATACAGCAGATTTCCGCCGAGGAGGATTACTTCCGCGCCTTTTTGTTTGGAAATCGCCGTGGCGGTCTGCAGGCTGTGCGTCACCACGGTTTTTCCCTTGAAATCCATCCGCCGAGCAAGAGAAAGGGCGGTGGACGAACTGTCGATAAACGCGGCGAGAAAGGGCGGAAGAACGTTCAGCGCGTTTACGGCGGCTTTTTCCTTTTCTTTCGCATTTTTTTCCACGCGTACGAACATGGAAATTTCGCCCGCGCCCTCGGGCAGCGTCGCGCCGCCGTGGCTTCGGTCGATCAGCCCGAGCCGCTGCATTTCGGCAAGATCCCGCCGCATCGTTGCTTCGCTTACGTAGAAAAGAGAGGAGAGTTGTTTCACCGTGGCGGCGTTGTTTTCGCGGAGGTATTCGATAATCGCGTTTTGTCGTTCGTTCACAAGCATGTTTTTCGTTGCCTTTTCCGTTTTTGCCCGTTGTAAAACCGGAGATTGTTTATTTTTTGCGCGTATATGCGCGTTTATGATTGAATTATAGCATATTTTTGCGCGTTTGTCAAACTTTCGATCATATCTGCGCGGGGTATAGACAAAATTCCGGCGATATGATATAATACAGGCGAAAAAAGAAACGGCGGAGGAAAGAGAAATCCGCTGTGGCGAAAAGGAGAAAATTCGGGTGCAAACGTATTATCTGGCGATCGATATAGGGGCTTCGTCCGGGCGGCATATTCTGGGCAGATTGGAAGACGGCGTATTGAAGACGGAGGAAATCTATCGTTTTCAGAACGGACCCGTGGAAAAGGCGGGAACGGCGGGCGCGCTCGGAGCGACGGGCTCGAAGCGGCTTACGTGGGATATAGACAGGCTGTATTCCGAAATTCTGAACGGCCTGAAAAAAGCGAAAGAAATCGGCAAAATTCCCGCAAGCGTGGGGATCGATACGTGGGGCGTGGATTACGTGCTGCTCGACGGCGACGACAAGATCATCGGCGACGCGTATTGTTATCGCGACGGGCGTACGAAAAATACGATTCCTTCCGTGCACAAACGTTTGCCGTTCGCCGCTCTTTATCAGAAAACGGGGATTCAGTTCGCGCAGTACAATACGGTGTACCAACTGTACGACGACGTGCGCACGGGCAAGGCGGAAAAGGCGGAAACGTATCTCAATCTGCCCGATTATTTCCATTATCGCCTTACGGGCGTGAAAAAGCAGGAATACACGATGGCGACGACGAGCGCGATGGTAAACACCGTAACGCACGAATACGACGAGGAAATTTTAGAGAAACTCGGCTATAAAAAATCGCTGTTCCTGCCGCTTACGCAGCCCGGATCGTACGTAGGGGAATTTACGGACGAAGTGGAAAAAATCGTGGGTTATAAGGCGCAGGTGATTCTGCCCGCCACGCACGATACGGCAAGCGCGGTGCTCGCCGCGCCGCTGAAAGGGCAGACGCCGTACATTTCCAGCGGCACGTGGTCGATCCTCGGCGTGGAGAGAAACGGAGCGAACGTATCCCCGCTCGCGCTTGAAATGAATTATTCCAACGAGGGCAGCGTAAACGGGCAATTCCGCCTGCAACAGAACATCATGGGTCTGTGGATCATTCAGCAGATCCGCCACGAACTGGACGATAAGTACGATTTCGCAACGCTCGCTTCGCTGGCGCGGCTGAACCGCACCGACGAACTGATCAGCGTGAACGACGAAAAATTCCTCGCGCCTGAAAGCATGATCGACGCGGTGACTTCTTCCGTAGGCAGAACGCTTTCCGTGGGCGGCATGGCGTATTGCGTTTTCAATTCGCTTGCGCAAAGTTACGCCGCTTCGCTGAAAGGTCTGGAAAAACTGACGGGAGAAACGTTCGATACGCTGAATATCATCGGCGGCGGCAGCAAGAACGCGCTTCTGAACGAACTTACCAAGACAAGCACGGGCAAGCGCGTCGTTACGGGCCCCACCGAGGGCACGGCGATCGGCAATCTGATCATGCAGGCGATCGGAAGAAAGGAAATCAAAGACGTAGCCTCGGCGCGTGAAATCATCGCGCGTTCGTTCGACGTAAATGAAGTGTGACGTAATAAAGACGTAATAATAAACGGGACGGCTTGAAACGCTGCGTAAAGATTTTCGGAAAAAACAGTGAAAAAGCGGCGAAATCCGCTTAAAACCGAAAAAAACGGTATATATAAAAAAGGAGAACGAAAACATATGAAAAATATTCTCGAAGCGCCTTTCGTGCGCGAAATGAGCAAGACCACGGCAAACATGTATCGCCTCGGCTGGGACGAAAGAAACGGGGGGAACATCTCGTATCTTCTCGACGAAAAAGAAGTGGGCGAATATCTTGATCTGAATCACGTGATCCGCACGATTCCCACGGGATTCGACGCTACGGCGCTGATCGGCAAAATCTTTATCGTTACGGGTACGGGCAAGTATTTCAAGAACGTGGAATTCGATCCGGAAACGAACCTCGGCGTGGTGCGTATCGGCAAAGACGGCACTACGGCGGAACTGCTCTGGGGCTATAAAGACGGCGGCAAGTTCACTTCCGAATTTCCCGCGCATATGATGAGCCACATTTCCCGCCTTGCGATCGATCCCGATCACCGTATCGTGATGCATACGCATCCCACGTACACGATAGCGATGAACGCGGTGTGCCCGCTCGACGAAAAAGATTTCACGAAACGGCTGTGGAAATCGAATACCGAAGCGATCGTGGTGTTCCCCGACGGCGTGGGCGTGCTTCCCTGCATGGTGTGCGGCACGAACGAAATCGGCGAAGCGACGGCTGAAAAAATGAAGAAATTCCGCCTTGTGGTGTGGACGAATCACGGCATTTACGGCACGGGCAAGACGATGGACGAAGCGTTCGGGCTTATCGAGACCGTGGAAAAAACGGCGCAGATTTATATGCTTACGCTCGGGCACGTGGTGAACGAAATCCCGGACGAAGTGCTGAAAGGGCTTGCTTCGCTCTGGCATCTCACCCCGCTCGAAGGCGTGCTCGATTAAGGGCGGCAAGCGATCGCGGACCGGAAATACAATCGGTCGGGAACAAAAATCAAAAATAACCGCAGAAAAGCCGCGGAAAAGAAAGAACGCGGCGATGGCGGCGAAATAAAAAATACTATGAAAGGAGAAAAAGAAAATGGCAAGAATCGTACTCAATGAAACGAGTTATCACGGCGCGGGTTGCATCGCGGAGATCCCCGGGGAAATCGAACGCAGAGGCTTGAAAAAAGCGTTTGTGTGCTCCGACCCCGATCTTGTGAAATTCGGCGTAACGAAAAAGGTGACGGACGTTCTCGAAAAGGCGGGAATCGCTTACGAACTGTATTCCAATATCAAACCCAACCCCACGATCGAAAACGTTCAGACGGGCGTGGCGGCGTATAAGAAGAGCAAGGCGGATTGCATCATCGCGATCGGCGGCGGCTCGTCGATGGACACCGCGAAAGCGATCGGCATTATCATCAACAACCCCGAATTCGCCGACGTGCGTTCTCTGGAAGGCGTTGCGCCCACCAAGAAACCCGCCGTTCCCACGATCGCCGTTCCCACGACGGCAGGCACGGCTGCGGAAGTTACCATCAACTACGTAATCACCGACGTGGAAAAGAAGCGTAAATTCGTGTGTGTAGACGTGCACGATATTCCCGTAGTGGCTGTGGTGGATCCCGAAATGATGGCTTCTATGCCCAAAGGGCTTACGGCTGCCACCGGTATGGACGCTCTGACGCATGCGATCGAAGGCTATATCACCAAGGGCGCATGGGAAATGACGGATATGTTCCATCTGAAAGCGATCGAAATTATTTCCCGCTCGCTCCGCGATGCCGTAGCGAACACCAAGAAAGGCAGAGAGGATATGGCGCTCGGTCAGTATGTGGCGGGCATGGGCTTCTCGAACGTAGGGCTCGGCATCGTTCACTCGATGGCGCACGCGCTGGGTGCGGTGTATGATACTCCTCACGGCGTGGCGAACGCGATTCTGCTGCCCACCGTTATGGAATACAACGCGGACGCGACGGGTGAAAAATATCGCGAAATCGCTAAGGCGATGGGCGTAAAGGGCACCGAAAACATGACTCAGGCGGAATACCGTAAAGCCGCCGTCGACGCCGTTCGTCAACTTTCCAAAGACGTGGGTATCCCTCAGGATCTCAAACAGATCGTGAAGGATAAAGACGTGGATTTCCTCGCACAGTCCGCTATGGACGACGCGTGCCGTCCCGGCAACCCGAAGGATCCTACGCTGGAAGATATCAAGGCGTTGTATCGTTCCTTAATGTAAGCGGTAAAAAGCGTATAAACGGCGCAATGCATTGTCGCGTTGCGCGCATAATACAAAAAATACCTCCTTGCGAAGTTTCGCAGGGAGGCGATTTTTTTATAAAGCGCAAAAAATCGTTTATTTATTCATGCGTTCGTATGCGTCTTTGATACGCAGAAGTTCCTCGTATTCCGCGCGGGAAATCGTTACGGTTTCTGCCGTTTTGTTTTCCGTCGCTTCCGCGTCGGGGAGGGAAATCGTGTCGGCGGGATCTTTCTTTGCTTTTCCGTTCGATGATTTTGCGATTGCGCCTACGGCGATTTTCAAGCCGATAAACGCAAGGCACAACACTACGAAGAAAAACACGAACGCCGTGCTGCTCCATAACGCGCCCGCGAGGGAATGTACGGAAAGCAGCAGAATCAGCGCGATCGCGCCGCCCATTACGCCCGCCGCGATTTTCAGGGCGGAAAGCGATTTTTTCGCACGGTACTGCATATCCGTGATCTGATTTACCAGAAGCGATACGATCACAAGATCGAGCGTGCAATAGGATAAGAAACCTTTTTCGTATTTTCCGATAATGAAAAACAAGAGGGCAAACAGTGCGGTGAGCAGAATCATTGCGCCCGAAACGTACGCAAGCGTTTTATTGTCCTCGTAAATCGATACGGACGTAAGGAGCAGGATTCCCGAAAAGCCGACGATCAGCAGAATGATCAGAAATCTCCAGATAAAAGCGGAAATGCCTTTATCGAAAACGTTGCCGTCGAAAAATAACTGTGAAGCGATCAGGCAGATAAACCATAAAATCGCCGCGCCGATAAACGAAAGGGAAACGATGGTAATTTTTTTCTTCATAATTTTTCCTCCTGTTTCTATTATAACGGATTCGCCGCGAATATTCAATCGTTTTTAAGAAGTTTATTGTTTTTTTTCGCCGAAACGGCGGGCGAAACGCACGGCGGACGAAAAACAGGGCTTGGGCGGAGCATTTTTTTCGCGCGTGTACGCGCGCGGACGCATATATGTGCGTATATATTGTATTATTTATCGTATGTTTATTATCGCATGTTGCCGTGATATCCCGCCGTAAGCGGATATGGCGGAAAGGAAAACAAAGTATGCCGATATTTTCGGGAAAGTACGTATATTTTTTCAGAAACGAGGATATAAAACACTGTGAAAGAAGAGGGGAAGAACGTTAAAAGGCGAGAAAAAACAGCCGGAAACGGAAGAAATACCGCAAAAAATACGAAAAAACGAAAAAAAATCGAAAAATTAAAAAAAACTTCGTTCAAACGCTTGACAACCCCTTGCCTTTTTGGTAAGATAAATAGGCTGCGTAAATATGCGGTGTATTGGGCTGACGCGGGAAGTTACTGCAAATCCGAAGAAAAAGCCACTTCGGCAGATAATTTCCGTCGACAATGTGGAGGCATCGACCTCTGCGACTGACCGGGGCTTTGCGTGAAAAACGCTCGGCTGGTAAAAGAGTGTTTTTTATTTTGCAATAAACCTCGATACACACGGACGTGTTGACACAGTAATACGAATCTTCTCTGTAAGAGAAAAAAGGAGTCAGAAATGGCAGTGCAGAAAATCAGAATCAAGTTGGCGGCTTACGATCACGAACTCGTGGACGAAGCGGCGATGCGCATCGTGGAAACGATGAAAAAGAGCGGGGCGAAGATCTCCGGTCCTATTCCTCTTCCCACGGAAAGAGAAATCGTAACGATCCTTCGTTCGCCGCACAAATACAAAGATTCCCGCGAACAATTCGAGATGAGAACGTACAAGAGAATCATCGACATTTATTCTCCGAACGCGAAACTTCTCGATACGATTCACCTTCCCGCAGGCGTCGACATCAAGATCAAACTTTGATCGGCGAAAAGGGAAAAAGATACAAACAACGCAAAAAAATACTTTGAATAAAGGTATTGAGAAATATTTTAAAAGGAGTGAACTTTATCAATGAATAAAGCAATCATCGGACGCAAAGTCGGCATGACCCGACTGTTTGCGCAAGACGGGAAAATGATTCCCGTAACGGTAGTGGAAGCAGGCCCCTGCCCCGTCGTACAAGTGAAGACGACGGAACACGACGGCTATGCCGCTTTGAAACTCGGTTTCATCGAAACCAGCGAGAAAGCCTTGACGAAACCCGAACTCGGGCAGTTCAAGAAAGCGAACGTCAAACCCTGCAAGGTGCTTAAGGAAATCAGAATCGACGGCGCGGAAACCTACAACGTAGGCGACGAAATCAAAGCGGATGTGTTCGCGGCGGGCGATAAGGTAGACGTTTCCGGCGTAACGAAAGGTCACGGCTACACGGGCGTTATCAAGAGATGGAATCAGCAACGTTTGAAAGAGACGCACGGCGTCGGCCCCGTACACAGAGAACCTGGTTCTATGAGCGCGAACTCTTCGCCTTCAAGAGTGTTCAAATTGAAACACCTCGCCGGTCAGTACGGTGTGGAAAACGTAACGATTCAGAACCTCGAAGTGGTGAAAGTCGATCTCGAAAGAAACGTTCTTCTCATCAAAGGCGCGATTCCCGGCGCGAAGGGCAGCATTGTCACCGTCGGCAGCAGCGTGAAGGGCAAATAAGGAGAAAAGACAATGACCGGAATTAAAGTATATAATATGAAAGGCGCGGTCGTCGGCGAAATGGAATTGAACGATAACGTTTTCGGCGTCGATTATAA
This sequence comes from uncultured Christensenella sp., assembly GCA_905203015.1. Taxonomy (GTDB): domain Bacteria; phylum Bacillota; class Clostridia; order Christensenellales; family Borkfalkiaceae; genus Scatosoma. The sequence goes on from CAJKUC010000004.1 coordinate 49,134, forward strand.
CGAAAGCCTTATTCATCAGGCGGTTGTCACCCGTCTTGCTAACGAAAGACAGGGTACGAAATCCACTCTTACGAGAAGCGAAGTGAGAGGCGGCGGCGTGAAGCCCTGGAGACAGAAAGGCACGGGTCGTGCCCGTCAGGGATCTATCCGCGCTCCCCAGTGGATCAAAGGCGGCGTAGTGTTCGCTCCCAAGTCCCGCGATTTCTCCAAGAAGATGAACGCGAAAGCGAAAACGGGCGCGCTTCTCTCTGCGGTTTCCAAGAAACTTGCCGACGGTGAACTTCTCATCGTAGACGAGATCAAAGCGGAAGGCAAAACGAAAGAGATGGCGGCGTTCAGAAAGGCGATGAACCTTGACAAGAGCGCGTTGATCGTAATGAGCGAAAGCGACGCGATGGTAGTGCGCGCGGCGGCGAACCTTCCCCGCGTTTCCACGATGGCTGTCGATCTTCTCAATACGTACGACGTGGTGGCCAACGCGAAAGTCGTTATGACGAAAGCGGCGGTTGAGAAATTCCAGGAGGTGTACGCGTAATGTTTGCCGAAGACATCATTTTAAAACCCGTCCTCACCGAAAAGGGTTACGACGGAATCGCGGATAAAAAATACACGTTCATCGTGAAGAAATCCGCCAACAAGATCGAAATCAGAAACGCCGTGGAAAAATTGTTCGGCGTTAAGGTTGCCGAAGTCAACACGCTGAATTGCAAAGGCAAGTTGAAGAGAATGGGCAGAAACGAAGGCTATACGCCCGATCGTAAAAAAGCGATCGTCACCTTGAAAGAGGACAGCAAGCCTATCGAATTCTTCAATTCTTTGGCGTAATCGTGGAGGAAGAAAACAATGGCTATCAAAACTTATAAACCCACCACCCCGTCCCGCCGTTTCATCACGGTGCTGAAAAGAGAGGACGTTACGGGCGGTAAACCCGAAAAATCCTTGATGCACGATCAACGTCATTCGGGCGGCAGAAACAATCAGGGTAAAATCACCTGCAGACACATCGGCGGCGGCAACCGTACGAAATATCGTATCATCGATTTCAAACGTCTGAAAGACGACGTGCCCGCCACCGTAAAGAGCATTCAGTACGATCCGAACAGAAGCGCAAACATCGCGTTGATCGTATATGCGGACGGCGTGAAGTCTTATATCCTCGCTCCCCTCGGATTGAACGTGGGCGACAAGGTGATGAGCGGCGCGAAAGCGGATATCAAAGTGGGCAACGCGTTGCCTCTTGAAAACATTCCCGTAGGTACGATGGTGCACAACGTGGAATTTACGCCCGGAAAAGGCGGACAGATCGCAAGAAGCGCGGGGCTCGCGGCGCAGATCGTGGCTACCGAAGGCAAATACGCAACGCTTCGTCTGCCCAGCGGCGAAATGAGATACGTTTCTTTGAAATGCCGCGCGACGATCGGTCAGGTAGGTAACGTAGAGCACGAAATCGTATCCCTCGGTAAAGCGGGTAAGGCGAGATATCTCGGTCAGCGTCCGGAAGTCCGCGGTGCGGTTATGAACCCTGTGGATCACCCTCACGGCGGCGGCGAAGGCAAAGCGCCCGTCGGTCATGCAGGTCCTATGACGCCTTGGGGTAAACCGGCTCTCGGCTACAAGACGAGAAAGAAGAAGAATGCAACGAACAAGTTCATTCTCAAGAGAATTAACTAATCGGAGGAGAGAAGAATATGTCAAGAAGCATAAAGAAAGGACCTTATGTCGAAGCGAAACTTTTGAGCCGTATTCAGGCGATGAACGAAGCGAACGAGAAAAAGGTCGTTAAAACCTGGTCCAGAGCGTCCACGATCTTCCCCGATATGGTCGGTCACACGATCGCGGTGTACGACGGACGTAAGCACGTTCCCGTATATATCACCGAAGATATGATCGGTTGCAAACTCGGCGAGTTTGCGCCCACCAGAACTTTCCACGGGCACGCGGCTAAAACGTCCACGCCTTCTAAATAAGGAGAAGAGAGAAAAATGGCAACGAATATGAAGAAAAAGGCGCAAAGAGCGGCTGAAAACAAGGAAAAACGTCCTTTCGCCGTAGCGAAATACGTCAGAGTATCCCCGTATAAAGTGAGAACCGTTCTCGCTCTGATTCGCGGGAAAGATTACAAAGAAGCAAAAGCCATTCTCGAACACATCACCAACGGCAGCGCGCTTGCGGTGAAGAAGGTGCTTGTGTCCGCAGGGGCGAACGCCGAGCATAACCTCGGTATGGACAGAGGAGATCTGTACGTGGCGGAATGTTTCGCCGACGGCGCGACCTCTCTGAAGAGAATGCAGCCCGTTTCCAAAGGCAGAGGACACGCTATCCTCAAGAGAACGAGCCACATTACGGTTATTTTGGACGTCAAAAAATTGGAAGGAGAATTATAATGGGACAGAAAATTAATCCTCGCGGTTTGAGAGTAGGCGTTATCAACGGTTGGAACACTCAATGGTACGCGGACAAAAAGGAATTCTCCAAATTTTTGAAGGAAGACAACGAAATCCGCACCTTCCTTAAAAAGAAGTATTATGCGGCGGCGATCAGCAAGATCACGATCGAAAGAGCGGCTACGCGTATCATCGTCACCGTATTCACGGCTCGTCCCGGCGTTATCATCGGTAAAGCGGGCGCGGAAGTGGAAACGATCAAGAAAGATCTTGCGAAGATCACGAAGGGCAAGGCGGTAAGCGTAAACATCACGGAAGTGAAGAAACCCGACGTAGACGCGCAACTCGTAGCGGAAAGCGTTGCGGCGCAACTCGAAAAACGTATGTCGTTCCGTCGTTGCATGAAGCAGGCGATCGGCAGATCGATGAGAGCGGGCGCCAAGGGAATCAAGATGATGTGCGGCGGCCGTCTCGACGGCGCGGAAATCGCGCGCAGAGAGCAGTATCACGAAGGATCGATTCCTTTGCAGACTCTTCGTGCGGACATCGATTACGGATTTGCGGAAGCGCACACCACGTTCGGCATGATCGGCGTTAAATGCTGGATCTACAAAGGCGAAGTGCTGAAAACCGCGAAGAATCCCGCTGTTGCGGAAGGAGGAGTTCAGTAATGTTAATTCCTAAGAGAGTAAAGAGAAGAAAACAGCATAAAGGAAAAATGAGAGGAGCGGCGCACAAGGGCAACGTAATCGCGTACGGCGAATACGGCCTTGTGGCGGAAGAATGCGGATGGATCAAATCCAACCAGATCGAAGCCGCCCGTATCGCCATGACGAGATTCATCAAGCGCGGCGGTAAAGTGTGGATCGATATCTTCCCTCATAAGCCCATCACGAAGCACCCTGCGGAAGCACGTATGGGTTCCGGTAAAGGTAACGTAGAATACTGGGTTGCCGTAGTGAAGCCCGGCAGAGTGATGTTTGAAATGGCGGGCGTAACGGAAGCGGACGCGAAAGAAGCAATGCGTCTTGCCGGCAACAAACTTCCCGTAAAATGCAAGTTTGTGAAAAAAGAAGTCGCTACGGAAGCGGCAGAAGGCGGTGAAGAATAATGAAAGCGAAAGAAGTAAAAGAGATGACGAACGCCGAACTGACGGCGAAGTTGGCTGAACTGAAAGGCGAACTTTTCAACCTTCGTTTCCGTCTTGCTTCGGGACAGTTGGAAAATCCCGTTTCTATCAGAACCTGCAAAAGAGACATCGCACGCGTGAACACCGAGATCCGTGCGAGAGAATTGAAAGCGTAAGGCGGAGGGCAGAAAAATGGAAAGAAATTTAAGAAAAGAGAGAGTCGGTCTGGTCGTATCCGATAAGATGGATAAAACCGTCGTCGTGGAAATCACCGACAAGAGCAAACACCCTCTGTACAAAAAGACGATCGTCACGTCGAAACGCCTGAAAGCGCACGATGAAGAAAACGCTTGCGGCGTAGGCGATACGGTGAGAATCGTCGAGACGAGAAAACTTAGCAAAGACAAGAATTGGCGCGTTGCCGAGATCGTCGAGAAAGCGAAGTAACGAGTAAGGAGAAAGAATTATGATTCAACCCCAAACGAGACTGAAAGTAGCGGATAATTCCGGTGCGAAAGAGTTGATGTGTATAAGAGTTATGGGTGGTTCTTTCCGTAAGACCGGCAACATCGGCGACGTGATCGTCGCGTCCGTTAAAACGGCTACGCCGGGCGGCGCGGTATCGAAAGGCGACGTTGTAAACGCGGTCATCGTCAGAACTACCAGCGGTATCAGAAGAGCAGACGGAACGTACGTCAGATTCGACGAAAACGCAGCCGTCATTATCGATAAACAGAAACAGCCGAAAGGAACCCGTATCTTCGGGCCGATCGCGAGAGAGTTGAGAGATAAAGATTACATGAAGATCATCTCTCTTGCTCCCGAAGTGCTGTAAAGGTCAGGAGGACGAAACAATGAACGTAAAATTAAACGATAACGTACTTGTTATTGCCGGTAAAGATAAAGGCAAACAGGGAAAAGTCCTTGCCACCTCCCCCAAAGCCAATACGGTCACGGTAGAAGGCGTGCGCATTCAGAAAAAGCACGAAAAGGCGAGAAAAGCGAACGAAACGAGCAAGATCGTGGAAGTACCCGGCCCCGTAGACGCGTCGAACGTGATGGTGGTGTGCCCCACTTGCGGCAAAGCCACGAAAGTGAAGCACGCGATCGTAGACGGAAAGAAAGTGCGCGTGTGCAAATGCGGCGCAACGCTCGATAAGGCGTTCGTGAAGAAGTCGAAAGCGACGGCTGCGGCGGAAAGCGAGGCTCCCAAGAAGAGAACGAGAAAACGCGCAGCGAAAGCCGAAGAGACCAAGACGGAAACCCCGTCCGCAAACGAGTAACGAGGTAGAGCAAAATGGCAGAGAAAGTATATAAAAACAGAGTGAAGGAAAAGTACGAGAAAGAAGTCGTTCCTTTCCTTATGAAGAAATTCGGATACACCACCGTTATGCAATGCCCGCGTCTTGTGAAGATCGTGATCAACACGGGTCTCGGCGACATCAAAGATAACGCGAAATCCATTCAGGTGACGGAGAACGAAATCAAACTCATCTCCGGTCAGAAACCCATTTTAACGAAAGCGAAGAAATCCGTCGCCAACTTCAAGGTGAGAGAAGGGCAGAACATCGGTATCAAAGTTACCCTTCGCGGCGACAGAATGTATGATTTCTACGATAAATTCGTATCTATCGCGCTTCCCCGTTTGAGAGACTTCCGCGGGGTATCGGATAAGGCGTTCGACGGACGCGGAAACTATTCCGTAGGCCTTAAAGAACAACTTATCTTCCCCGAAATCACTTACGATCAGGTGGAAAAGATCAGAGGCATGGACGTTGCGATCGTTACCACCGCGAATACGGATGAAGAGGCAAGAGAGTTGCTGCGTGCGCTCGGTATGCCGTTCAAGAAGTAAGGAGAGAAGAAAATGGCAAAGAAGTCAATGATAAACAAACAACAGAAAACGCCCAAGTATTCCACCAGAGCGTACACGCGTTGCACGATCTGCGGAAGACCTCACGCGGTTTTGAGAAAGTATGGCGTATGCCGTATCTGTTTCAGAAATCTGGCGTATAAGGGAGAAATCCCCGGCGTTAAGAAGTCGAGTTGGTAAAACGGAGGAAACGAATATGACAGATCCTATCGCAGATATGCTTACGAGAATCAGAAACGCGATCATCGCCAGAAAAGAAACGGTGGAAGTTCCTTCTTCCGTGATGAAAAAGGCGATCGCCGATATTCTTCTCGACGAGGGCTACGTGAAAGACGTGAAACTCGTGGAAGACGGCTATAACGGCAAAATCGCGATCACGCTGAAATACAGCGACAAAAAGTCGGTTATTTCCGGTATCGAAAGAGTGTCCCGTCCCGGGCTTCGTACTTATACCGGAGTGGAAACTATGCCCAAAGTGCTCAACGGTATCGGTACGGTTATCGTAACGACGAACAAAGGCATCATGACGGGCAAGAAGGCAAAAGAACTCAACGTCGGCGGCGAAGTTCTTTGCTACGTCTGGTAAAGGAGGGCAAGAGGTATGTCGAGAATCGGTAAAATGCCCATTGCTATCCCTGATGGCGTAACGGTGGAATTCAAGAACGGCGTAGTGACGGTGAAGGGCGCGAAAGGCACTCTTTCCCGCGAAATCGCCGGAAATATCGACGTGACGACGGAAAACGGTCACGTTGTGCTGAAGGCTTTGGACGATACGGCGGAAACGAACGCGAAACACGGGCTTTACAGAGCCCTGCTTGCCGGAATGGTGAAAGGCGTTCACGACGGATTTTCCAAGGCGTTGGAAATCAAAGGCGTCGGTTGGAAAGCGCAGGTGCAGGGAAACAAACTCGTTCTGAACGTAGGTTTTTCGCACCCCGTAGAATTTATCGCGCCCGAGGGCATCAAATTCGAGTGTCCCACTCTGACGGACGTGGTTGTCTCCGGCATCAGCAAAGAACTTGTCGGGCAGACGGCTGCAAACATCAGAGCGGTGAGAGAGCCGGAACCTTACCACGGCTACGGTATTCGTTACAAGGGCGAGTACGTAGAGCATAAGGAAGGCAAGACCTCCGGTAAGGCTAAGAAATAAGGAGCGTTGAGTTATGATTTCCAAAATTGATAAAAATACAGTCAGACAGAGACGTCACGCGAGAGTGAGAAAGACGGTGGTCGGAACGGCTGCCGCTCCCCGTCTCAACGTATACAGAAGTCTGAATCACATCTACGCGCAAGTGATCGACGACAGAGCCGGAAACGAGAAGGGCGGCGTAACGCTTGCCGCCGCTTCCACGATGGATAAAGACGTGAAGGCGCAGATCGAAGGTCTCACCAAATCGGACGCGGCGAAAGTCGTAGGAAAAGTTTTGGCGGAGCGCGCTCTTGCCAAAGGCGTAGAGACGGTGGTTTTCGACAGAGGCGGTTACCTTTACACGGGACGTGTGAAAGCACTTGCCGACGGCGCGAGAGAAGCCGGACTTAAATTCTGACAGGAGAGAAGATTATGGCAGACGAAAAAAGAGAAAACAGAAGACCTCAAAGACGTCAGGCTGAGGACGACGGGCTGATCAAGAAACTCATCGAAATCAACCGCGTTTCCAAGACGGTTAAGGGCGGCAAGAACGCTCGTTTCGCGGCACTCGTTATCGTTGGCGACGGCAAAGGCAAAGTCGGCGTAGGCACGGGAAAGGCTAAAGAAGTTCCCGAGGCTATCGACAAAGCGACGCTTCGCGCGAAGAAGAACATGATCGCCGTTCCCGTTGTGGAAAATACCATTCCTCACCAGATCATCGGTAAGTTCGGTAGAGGCGCGGTGCTTATGATGCCCGCTTCCGAAGGTACCGGCGTTATCGCCGGCGGCCCCGTTCGTGCGGTGATGGAAGCAGTGGGGATCAAGAACATCAGAACGAAATCCCACGGCACGCAAAACCCCGGCAACTGCGTTAAAGCGACGATTGCGGGCCTTGCGGGCCTGAAGACTGCCGAGCAGGTAGCGGCTCTTCGCGGAAAGACCGTGGAAGAGATTATGTGCTGAGGAGGGCGAAACAATGGCTAAAATCAAAGTAACGCTTGAAAAGAGCACGATCGGCGAAGTCGTTTCCGTAAAGGAAACCGTGCGCGCGTTGGGGCTTAACAAGATCCGTTCCAGCAAAGAATTGGAAGATTCTCCTTCCGTTCAGGGAATGATCAAGAAAGTTCGCCACCTCGTGAAAGTAGAAAATATCTAAGGAGTTTACAATGAGAATAGATACTCTTTCTCCCGCGCAGGGAGCAACGAAAGCGGCGAAGCGACTCGGCCGCGGTATCGGTTCCGGGCTCGGCAAAACGTCGGGTAAAGGACATAAAGGTCAGTGGGCGCGTTCCGGCGGCGGCGTTCGTCCCGGGTTTGAAGGCGGTCAGATGCCTATCGCAAGACGCGTACCCAAGAGAGGCTTCAATCACGCGGGCAAACAGTACGTTATCGTCAACCTTTCCGCTCTTGCGGATCTTCCCGAAGGAACGGTGGTGGATTACGGCTTCGTGATGGAAAACGGTCTCGCGAAAGAGGTGAAGAACAACTGCGGCTTGAAAGTTCTCGGCAACGGCGAACTCAAGACGGCTCTCACCGTAAAAGCGGCGAAGTTTTCCGAAAGCGCGAAAGCGGCGATCGAAGCGGCGAAAGGCACTGCGGAAACCCTGTAAAAGTAATGACGGGACGCGGAAGATCGCCTGAAAAAGCGGTTTTCCGCACCTGCGTTTATTTTTCCTCTGCGACGGCGGCGCGTTTTTCCGCGTAGAAAGAATCCGGAACAGAAAAAAGCGGACGGCATGCGGAGCGGATTTTTCATCGGAGCGTTTACAAAACGCGGATAAGTAAAATTCCTTTTCGCAAACGGATCGCATAAAATTTTCCGACGGATTTTTCGCGGCAGAAAGTCAATCGTCGCAAACGCGTTTTCAAAAAGAAAGGCGGAGCAATTCCGCCCGGATTTCGCGAAAGCGCAAAACTTAAATCGGAGAGAAAAATGTTACAAACACTAATCAACGCGTTTAAGGTCAAGGATATCAGGGCGAAAGTATGGAAGATGCTTTTGCTTCTTCTGATATTCCGTATCGGTTGCTATATTCCGATTCCCGGGCTGGACAGCACCGTGTTTTCGGAAAATATCAAGGGAAACGATTTCCTGACTCTGATGAACAGCATCACGGGCGGATCGCTTGCCAACGGTACGTTCTTTGCTTTAGGTATCGGGCCTTACATTAACGCTTCCATTATCATGCAACTTCTGTGCGTGGGGATTCCCGCGCTCGAACGCCTTTCCAAACAGGGCGAAGAAGGGCAGAAAAAGATTGCGCAGTACACAAGATATTGCACGATTCTGCTTGCGGTGATTCAATCGATCGGTATTATCGTGAATTTCGCGAACGAATCGGGCGCGATCGAAAAACATCTGTTCTTCGACAGCATGTTCCTCGCGGGATTCTTCATGACCGTTGTGTATACGGCGGGCGCGTTCCTCGTGATGTGGCTGGGCGAACGTATCACCGATTACGGCGTGGGCAACGGTCAATCCATGATCATCTTCGTGGGTATTCTTGCTACGGCGGGGCAGGCGATCATCGCTAAAATCGCGGATATTCCGAACGACTCCGACGCTATCTGGCAGTTGGTGGCATTCGTGATCGTGTGCGCGGTGGTATTCTTTGCCGTTGTGTACGTGGATCTTTCGGAAAGAAAAGTTCCCGTGCAGTATGCGAAGCAGATCAAGGGAAGAAAGATGTACGGCGGTCAGTCGTCCGTCATTCCCATCCGTATTTCGGGCAGCGGCGTTATGCCTCTGATCTTCGCGTTCTCCATTCTTTCCTTCCCTCAGATGATTTCCGGTTTGTTCTGGCCGAACGGCGGATTCTATAAGTGGTGGACGAAATGGATGACGGGTTCGTCTACGATCGCGGGCGGCAGAATTTTGTATTCGTTCGTGCTTTGCCTTCTGATCTTTGCGTTCTCGTTCTTCTATGCGCAGATGCAGTTCAATCCCGAAGACGTATCCAAGAGTATTCAGCAGAACGGCGGCTTCATTCAGGGAATTCGTCCCGGAAAGGCCACGGAAAATTATCTGAAAAAGATCTCTAACCGCATCACTTTGTTCGGGGCGATTTATCTTTCGCTCGTGGCGTTTATTCCCGCCCTTGCTTTCGCGTGGGCAGATCCTACGGGCACGCTTGTCAACGTGTTCTCCACCACGGGTATTCTGATCGTCGTTTCCGTTGCCATGGAATTTGAAAAACAATTGCAGGCGCAAATGATGATGAAGAATTACAAAGGATTTTTGAAGTAAGATTTCATTATTCATGCTCTCCGCCGCTTTTTCGGAAAAACGACGGAGAGAAGAAACGGAAAAAGACGGAGGCGAACGGATGAATATTATATTACTCGGCGCACCGGGCGCGGGAAAGGGTACGCAGGCAACGCGTATTTCCGACCGCTTCGGCATGCCGCACATTTCCACGGGAGATATTTTCCGTGCGAATATCAAAAATCAGACGGAAATCGGTTTGCTTGCCAAATCGTATATCGATAAAGGGCAGTTGGTTCCCGACGACGTCACCTGCAAGATCGTGGAAAACAGATTGCAGGAAGAAGATTGCCAAAACGGCTACCTTCTCGACGGATTTCCCCGTACGGTGAATCAGGCGGAAGCGCTTGAAAAATTCACGCATATCGACGCCGTTGTGAACATCAATATCGATTTCGCATTGTTGATGGCTCGCCTCTGCGGCAGAAGAGTATGCAGAAACTGCGGCGAAAGTTTTCACGTTTCCACGTTGAACGGCAAAACGACCTGCTCGCGTTGCGACGGCGAACTGTATCAGCGCGCCGACGACAACCCCGAAACGGTACAGAAGCGCCTCGACGTATATGAATCGCAGACCGCGCCGCTCATCGATTATTACACCCAAAAGGGTTTGATTTTAAACTTCACGGGGACGGACGAACCGCCCGAAGTGCTGTTTGAGCAAATCGCGAACGTTTTGGAAAAATACAGATGATTATACAAAAAAGCGAAGCGGAAATCGATCTGATGAGAGAGCCTGCGAAGATTGTGCGCGACACGCTCGCGTTCGTCGGCGACAGGATCAAAGCGGGAATGTCTACCAAAGAAGTGGACGAACTCGTTGAACGGTATATCCGTGCGGCGGGCGCGTATCCCTCCTGCCTCGGCTACGGCGGATTCCCCGCGTCGGCTTGCGTTTCTATCAACGAAGTGGTGGTGCACGGGATTCCCGACGACAAGACGATTTTGAAAGACGGCGACATCGTGACGGTGGATCTGTGCGCATATAAAAACGGATTTCACGGCGACGCGGCGAGAACGTTTATGATCGGAGACGTTTCCGAAGAAAAACGCCTGCTCGTTAAACGTACGGAAGAATGTTTCTTTAAGGGAATCGAAAATCTTCGTGCGGGAACGCCTCTTTACGATATCGGTTATCGCGTGCAGAAATATGCGGAATCGTTCGGCTACGGCGTGATACGCGCGTATACCGGGCACGGCATCGGCAGGGAAATGCACGAAGATCCCGCCGTTCCGAATTACGGCAGACTCGGCACGGGGCCGCGCCTGAAAGCGGGAACAGTGCTTTGTATCGAGCCGATGATATCGCTGAAAAGTTATCACGTAAGAATGCTCGACGACGACTGGGGCGCGGTGACGGTGGATTCGTCTCCCGCGGCGCACTACGAAAACGAAGTGGTAATCCGCGAGGACGGCGTGGAAATCCTCACTCTTTAAAGCCTCTTTCGCGAGCGATACAAAACAAACAAGACGAATTAAGTGTAATTTCAATCGGAGGAAATTTTCGTGTCTAAAGACGACGTAATCGAAGCGGAAGGCAAAGTGCTGGAAGCACTGCCCAACGCAACGTTCAAAGTACAACTTTCCAACGGTCACACCATTACGGCATACATTTCGGGAAAACTTCGCATGAACTACATCCGTATCATCGAAGGCGACACCGTGAAACTGGAAATGAGCCCGTACGATCTGACCAAGGGAAGAATCACCTGGCGCAGCAAATCGTAAGAAATCGCGCGAAAGCGCAACGCCCCTGTTTCCGCCCGCGCGGCAGAATGCCGTGTGTGCCGGGAGAATAGGGCTGCCTCAAGAATAAACAAGGAGAAAAAAACTATGAAAGTCAGACCTTCCGTAAAACCTATGTGCGATAAGTGCAAAGTTATCAAGAGAAACGGCAGAGTTATGGTGATCTGCTCCAAGAGCAAGAGCCACAAACAAAGACAGGGCTAAACCGCTTTCGGTGTGCGGAAGAACGAAGAAAATCTTCGTTTTTCCCGCATAATACCCGAAAAAAGGCAGGTAAAACGCTTGACATACCTTCATTTTCCGTGATATAATTATATGTACGGTTAAAAATAGGGTATTTTGCGCTTTACACTATGGAAAGCGGAAAAATTTCCCTGAAAAAGACTGAATTTTCGCCCGAAACGGGAGGAGATTCGGTTTTTGTCGCGTTTATCCGCGCGTATATACGTACAGTATGCCGCGAAAAGCCTTCGGCGAAAAAAATTTTTTATCCGCCGGCGCAAAGGATGCGGGCGATAGCGGAGGCTTCTGAAACGTTGTACGTTGAGGAAAGCGGCGGAACGACGGGAAAAACGGACAAAGAAAAACAAGCAGGAAAATAATACGGCGGAAAGCGAAGGCATTTTCCACTGCCCGAAGCGGTTTTGCCGTTGGCGATAAAAAAATACAAAAAATCCAAAAAAATTTAACGGAGGATTCAGGACAAATGGCACGTATTGCCGGTGTTGATTTACCCAGAGAAAAGAGAGTGGAAATCGGTTTGACCTACATTTACGGGATCGGGCTTGCCACTTCCAAAAAGATTCTCGCGGAAACGGGCATCGATCCCGATAAGAGAGTGAAAGATCTCGACGAGAGCGACGTTTCCAAACTGAGAGAATATATCGATCACAACGTAAGAGTGGAAGGCGAACTTCGCAGCGAAGTTTCCCTGAACATCAAGCGACTGATGGAAATCGGTTGCTATCGCGGTATCCGCCACAGAAAGGGTCTGCCCGTTCGCGGACAGAGCACGAAGAGAAACGCGCATACCCGTAAAGGACCTGCGCGCGCTATCGCGGGTAAGAAGAAATAATCACGGAGGAGAATAGATCATGGCAGAAGTGAAGAACGCTAAAAAGGCTGGAACTCCTCGTAAGCGTAAGGAACTGAAAAAAGTAGACAAAGGACAGGTGCATATTCAATCCACCTTCAATAACACGCTGGTTACGATCACCGATATGAACGGAAACGCGATTTCGTGGTCCAGCGCGGGTTCGCTCGGCTACAAGGGCAGCAGAAAGGGTACGCCTTTCGCGGCTCAGATGGCGGCGGAAACTGCGGCGAAAGCGGCGAAAGAACACGGACTTCGCAGCGTAGAAGTGTATGTGAAAGGTCCCGGTGCGGGCAGAGAATCCGCGATCCGCGCGTTGGCGGCTTGCGATCTGGAAGTGACGCTCATTTCCGACGTTTCCCCGATCCCTCACAACGGATGCAGACCTCCGAAGCGTCGTAGAGTTTAATGTAAAGGCAGGAAGAAGATTATGGCAACTTATAGAGAAGCAAAATGTAAACTGTGCAGAAGAGAGGGCGCGAAATTATTCCTTAAAGGGGATAAATGCTATATGGACAAGTGCCCGTTCAATAAACGTCCCGTTGCTCCCGGTCAGCACGGCGCAGACAGAAAGAAAGTTTCCGAATACGGGCTGCAACTTCGCGAAAAGCAGAAGACGAAGAGAATTTACGGCGTGCAGGAAGGTCAGTTCAGAAAATATTATGAAATGGCGGACCGCATGAAAGGCGTTACGGGCGAAAACATGCTTTCGCTCCTTGAAAGACGTCTGGATAACGTAGTGTTCAGAATGGGCGCGGCTCCTTCGAGAACGCTTGCAAGACAACTTGTGAATCACGCGCATTTCTCCGTGAACGGCAAGACCGTGACGATCCCTTCCTACATCGTGAAGGCGGGCGACGTGGTGGCCGTGAAAGAGAACAGACGTTCCAACAAGTATTTCACCGCTTTGAAAGAAACCAAATCGGGCGCGACGATGCCGAAATGGGTAGAATTCGATCGCGAAAAACTCGAAGGTAAAGTTTTGGCACTTCCCACGAGAGAAGATATCGACAGTCAGATCGCAGAACACATGATCGTCGAGTTGTACTCCAAGTAATCATTAAAATTTAAGGAGGTAATATCATGATCGAAATGGATATGCCTAAACTCGAAGTGCTGGAAAACGACGATTTCTATGCGAAAGTCGTTTGCGAGCCTTTGGAAAAGGGTTTCGGTCTTACAATCGGCAACTGCCTCAGAAGAATTCTTCTCTCCGCATTGCCCGGCGCGGCGGTGGAAGGAATCAAATTTCTCGACGGCAGCGTAAAGCACGAGTTCTCCGCCGTAAAAGGAATTAAAGAGGACGTCACCGAGATAATTCTCAATCTGAAAACTCTTGCGCTGAAAACGAAAGTTACCGATAAAGACTACGAAAAAGTGCTCCATATCACGAAGGAAGGACCTGCCGTTCTGACGGGTGCGGATCTCAATGTGGATGCCGAAGTGGAAGTTATCAATAAAGATCAGTATATCTGCACGATCGACGAAGGCAGCAAATTCGACGTGGAGATCACGGTGGGCAGAGGCAGAGGCTATCGCCCCGCGAAAGAAAACAAGCAACCCGTCATCGATTATATCGCGATCGATTCCATTTATACGCCCGTTCAGAAAGTGAATTACACCGTAGAACCTACCCGCGTAGGTCAGGCGGTGGACTATGACAAACTGACGCTGGAAGTGTGGACGGACGGAACGTTTTCGGGCAAGGAAATCATCTCTCTTGCGGCAAAGATTATGCAGGATCATATCGGTCTGTTCGTAAATCTGAGCGAAACGATCAAGGGAATGGATATCCTTGTGAAGACGGAAGACGATAAACAACAGCAGATTTTGAGAATGGTGATCGAAGACATGGATCTTTCCGTGCGTTCGTACAACTGCTTGAAACGCGCTAACATTCATACGGTAGAAGACCTGACCAAAAAGACTGAAGACGATATGCTGAAAGTGAGAAACCTCGGCAGAAAATCGCTCGACGAAGTCATCGCGAAATTGGAATCTTACGGTCTGTCATTAAGTAAACAGGAGGATTAAAAAAATGCCCGGCAAATTGGGAAGAACGTCGAAAGAGAGAAACGCTCTTTTGAGAAATCAGGCGTCGCAACTGCTTTGGTACGGAAAAATCGAAACCACTGCGCCGAAAGCGAAAGAGTTGCAGTCTTACGTAGAAAAATTGATTACGAAAGCCGTGAATACCTACGACGATAACGTAGAGTTTGAAGTGGTGAAAAAGGACAAAAACGGCAAAGAAATCAAAGCGACCAACATCAAGGACGGCCCTAAGAAGTTGGCGGCTCGCCGCGCGATTATGGCGAAAACCTACGATCTTCAGGAGATCAAGGCTTTCAACGAAAAGAAGAGCGCGTTCAAAGAAAGAACGGCGGACATCAACCACCCGTTGATGGACAAACTTTTCAACGAAATCGCGCCGAAATATGCGGCGAGAAAAGAAGAAACCAAGCAAGGCGGCGGTTACACGAGAATTTACCTTCTCGGCGCGCGTCGCGGCGACGGTGCGGAAACGGCGATCATCGAATTGGTGTAATCGTTTTCGGATAACAATCTGAATCAAATCCCGGGATATGAGCAAAAATCGGCTTGTGTTCCGGGATTTTTCTATAAAAAAGCGAGCCATAGCCGCGCGGCGAAGAAATCGGGAAAAAGATGATCGGGAAATTTCGGAATATAACGGAGAACTGTATTATAACATGGAAAAGGATTATGATGCGGAAAGGGCTTGCCCGAAGTGGGCAAAATTCGGCGCGGCGGGCACTATTATATGGGGACAGTAAAGGAATATTGGCGGAAAAAATATCAATACGGGGCAACAAGGAAGATAAGAGTAACATAAAAGGGCAAAATGAGGAAAGGAAAATATGAGATGAAGCGTATGGAGGCGGAACGAAGCGGGCGGGGCTTGCAGGAAAAGCGATGAAAAATTGAAAGAAGAAAAAGCGAAAACCGCGAGAGGCGTAATGGATGAAAGGCGCGAGAGAGTACAACGAGGGAAAGAGCGTAGAGGAGAGATGGGCGGAGAAAACGGAACAGAGAAAATTGGGGGCGAAAGGAGTGGGAAGAAGAACGGGCGAAAGGGCGTAGAGGAAAGATGAGCGGAGAAAACGGAAAAAAAGGGAAAATGAGCAGAAAAAAAGGAAGGTAAAGAAAACAAACGAGGGGAGCAAGAAAACGGGAAGAGGGGGAGAAGAGCGGGAAAAAGGAAAAAAGTGAAGGAAAAGAAAAAGCGAAAAAGAGGAGCAAACGATAAGAAAAGAGCAAACAGGAGGCATGAGGGGGAAAACATTACGAAAAACGCCGGTATTTCGCGAGGGGAAAAAATGCCGTCTGGTCGGCAAAGGCGAAATTGTTGACAAGAAACGGAAAAAATGCTATACTCTGATCGGAAGCAAGGCTCGGAACAAGATGAAAGACGATATTATCGCGAAAATTTTTAAAAACAGAACGGCGGAATACGATAAGTTGACGGCGTACGGATTTTTTGAAGAGAACGACGCGTTTCTCTATCGGAAAAATTTGTGCGGCGAAGATATGACTTTAACGGTGAAAATTTGCCGCGACGGAACGATCGACGCCGATATTTTCGACAACGAAGCGCAGGACTATTATACGCTGTTTTCCGTGCCCGACGCGGCGGGCGGATTCGTGGGGAAAATACGAGCGGAATACGAAAACGTATTGACGGATATTGCCGAAAAATGTTTTCGGCGGGAAGTGTTTAAAACTTCTTACGTAAAAGATCTGATCGGTTATGTGCGGGCTACCTACGGAGACGAACCCGAATATCTATGGAAGAAATTTCCCGAAAACGCGATCTGGCGAAGAAAAGACAACCGGAAGTGGTACGGCGTGATTCTTACCGTTTCGCGGCGGAAACTTGGATTGGATTCGGAGGAAAAAGCGGAAATCGTGGATCTGAGAGTGCCGACGGAAGATATTGAAAAATATGTGGACGGAAAAAGCGTGTTTTACGGGTATCATATGAATAAAAAGCATTGGATTTCCGTTTTACCGCAAGATGATGAAGATCTGAAGAAAATCTGCAAGGCGATCGATATAAGTTATGCCCTTGCGGCGAAACCGAAAAAATAATCTGCCGAAACGGAAAAGTAATTAAAAAGCACCTGCCTGCCGAATCTTTGGCATTGTGCGGACAATCGCGGGGACGGACGAACATCATGAGCCGTATAATAAATTGACAGGCGGAGAAAACAGTAAGAACTTTGTGTTTTACTTGTTGGAATGTGTCGTAGAAGCGGCGAGCGTTTTATGCGGGTGCGTGTAGATGCGAAGAAATGCCTTGTGGGAATATTATTTGTAGGGGGGGTGTGGAATTTTCATCCTATCGTATGTTTTACTTGACGGTCGTCGTTTATTTTCCGTATTACTAACAATCGGAATTGTCGTATTGTTCATCGGTTGTTCGATCTTATTTGAGAACGCTATACTTGGATAGCGATAAATACGGAAGAAGGAGAAGTTTTATATGAAATACAAACATGTAGTTTTCGATCTGGACGGCACGTTGCTCGATTCCGATCGTTCGTTGTTTCTTGCCTGGCGGGATACGTTCCGGCAATTCGGCAAATATTGCAGCGACGAAGAAATTTATGCTTCGTTCGGAAAAACGAGATGGGATATTTTCGGGATGTTCGGAGTGGATAAGCCTGACGAATTCTGGGAAGAGTGGAAGAAAAATTACAAACGGTTGTCCGCAGACGTCGGTTTCTTCGACGGCGTAAACGATTTGCTCGGCGAACTGAAAGAGCGCGGAATTAAGACAGGGTTGGTGACTTCGAGAGCGAGGGAGGAACTCGACGCTTATTTTTCCGATCTGCTGAAAGGCGTATTCGATTACGAGGTGTGCGCGGACGATACGAAGAAACACAAGCCCGATCCGGAGCCGTTGCTTTATTACGCCGCGCGGGCGGGGATCGAGCCGAAAGATTGCGTTTATATCGGCGATATGCCGACGGACGTACGTTGCGCCAATGCGGCGGGGGCGGATTCGGCGATTATCGTATGGAAAAAAGAACGGGAAGAAGCGGCGCAACAAGCGGGAGCGAAATATATCTTTCATTCGCTGAAAGAAATATCGGAAGCCGTGGAGTAAAAGGGAAGCGGAATAAAACATAAAGAAAAACGGCAGGCGAGAGCAATCGCGTGCCGTTTTATGCCGTTATAACGTGTTTTGTTTTTAATCTTTATCGTATTTGCGCAGGATGAGATAATCCACGAGTATACATACGGCGAGCGTACCTAAAACGATATAGACGAGCCGCCAGACAAGATCGCGGTTATTGTTTTCTCCGCCGAGAGTCGTCTGATCGGCAACGGGCGTGCTGCCCTTCGTATCCGTTACGTATGCCGCGGGAAGGTAGCCCGTGCTCGTTTTGCCGGTTTCGTCGGTGTATTCCACCTGATAATACAGCCAGTCCAGTTTTTCCACGCGTTTCAAGACGGTGATTTCCGCGTTGCGGGGAAGATAGGTTACGGTGAAAAGTTCGGTGAGATAGGGGTATTTATAAAGGTGCAGGGCGTTCGTGACGTAGCCTTTTCCGCTGTTTAAAAATTCTTCGGGCGGATCTTTCAGATATTCGTCGGAGGAAATCTGCGAGCAGACGGATTTTTCGGCGAGAGCCGTGTAGTAATCGTTTTTCGATTCGTCGTAGACGGCGAGGAGCATGAAGCGATCCGTCTGTGCGAGCGCAAGCGCGGAGATACGTTTTTCCGTACGGGCGTGAGAGACGTAAGGGAAATACGCGGCATCGCGCAACGATGCGGAATCGAAGCGGATCAGAAGCGTTTTCGCAGGGCAGGAAACGACGGAAAATACCGCGCTTTCCTCGGCGAACAGCGTTTTATCCGTTCCGCTTACTTCGATCGACTCGAGCGTGGGAAGCGGAAGATCGTACGTTACGGCGATAAAATCTCCGTTATAGAGAACGTACGCCGCGCCCGTTTCCGCGCCGAATGCGACGGAGAGTACGGGCGTTTCGCTCGTTTGGGAAAAGACGAACGTTTTGGTTTCGCTGTCGTTGAGAGGATAGGAAACCGCCGCGGAGGCACCGTTGACGGCGCGTTCCGTGCTTTCGCATTTCACGATCGAACTGCCTTGCAGGGCATAGACGTTACGATCGAAATCGACGAGGAGTTTCGTCGGTGTGCTTTCGCCCGTAGACGAAGGGAGTTTCGCAACGGCGTCGGCGGGCGTTTTTGCCACGGTTTCGTCGATAAATTCCGATTCCGTGTAAGGATATACAAGATCGGAGTGCGCTACGTAGATCGTGCCGAAAATATCGGAGGCGATCATTTTATTCACTTTCCCCGTTTCGCGGGAACTCAAGCGATAGGAAAAATTTTCGTCTGCGGAAGCGTCGTTTGGAAGAAGGGCGTAGAACGACGTGCCCGTAGCCGCGTAATATGCGCCGTAAACGCACGTAACGCCGACGAACGTTTCTCCGTTTTTCGCCGAAAATTCGGCGATCGGAGCGATTTTCGAGCCGTCGGCGGGCGTTGCGGAAAGATCGTATACGGCAAGCGTGCCGTCGGCGTTGCCTGTGGCGATACATGCCGTTTTTCCGTCGGAGGCGATATATTTCGCGTTATTCGTTCGGATATGCAACGTTTTCGCCGTGCGATCTGCAGCCGTTGCGGCGGAAAGAACGTGCAGACGAGGATCGCCGTCCGATTCTTCGCCCGGATCGAGCGCGACGAGCGTATCGCCCGAAAGCACGCAATCGGCGGCGGAGGAAAGCCTGCCGTCGGAAGGGGAGGACGAAGAAATTTCGTACGAGGTGAAATTACGTGTTTCCGCATTGAGTTGTTTTACGGTCTTTCCGCTTACGACGTAAATCATGCCGTTGTAAGGAGACGAAACGGAAGAACAGTTTTCCGCGATTTTTTCGGACGTAGCGTCGGCACTTGCATAGCGGCAGGCGTACAGATCTTTCGCCGTATCCGTATAATAGCAATAATCGCCGTAGAACGTGACGGACTGTACGGCGGACGGAGACGACGAAGCGGACGAATAAAGTTTTTTCGTGTACCCCGGATCATCCGCGCGGCTTAAATAGATGCCGGCATTCGTATAATAAAGCGTTTCTCCGTTGTGCGCGAGCGCGGGCTTATCCGTGACGTTCGACGCGAGAGAAACGGGGGAAGCCGAAAGATCGGAGAGCGGGCGCGAAAAAATATTCGCCGTGGTGCCCGCGATCGTGGTGTAATAGATCGATCCGCCGTGAATATCGAACGCGTTGCACGCTACGCCCGTATTCGACGCCGTGAGCGTGGAGACGGAGAGCGTGTAAAGGTACATGCTTTGTACGGAGAAATACAGCGTGCCGTTTTCATCGAATTGCACCTGCGTGATTTTTTTATCCGTAGATTCGGAATGTTCGTAGTAGGAATAACTTCCCGCAAGTCGATCGTATACGTAAATTTTCAGTCCGTCGGCGATCGCCGTATAATTTTCCGTCACCGCTACGGACGAGGGTTCGGAAAGAGGGAGGTATTCTTCGTACGAAGAGGGAAGAAAAAGAGAATCGTTCGCGGAATCCCGCGCCGCTTCAAAAGGCGCCGCGTCGGCGGAAACGTTTTTTAAATCGCCGTTAAAGCCGTTTTGCGCCGCCGAAAATTCATCCGCCGAAGCGGAGAACAGAGGGGAAAACGCGGAAAAAAACGTTCCGCAGGAAAGTGCGAACGAAATGATTTTTTTCTGTAGTTTTTTCTTCTTTCGTATCATAAGAAAATTATATCACGCCCCGAAAAAAATGTCAATGATTTTCTCCCTTTGCTTTCTTTGGAAAGTAAAGGGATTTTTTGCGCTTTTTCGGGCGGAAACGTGCGCGCGGCAACGGGCGGAGTAAGCCCTGTTTTTCTTCGCCGGAAGGAAAAACAAGTGAGAATAGAGGAAAAGAATATCTTACAATAATCGCAGGATATCGTTAAAAATTCAATAAATATTTTTAATTATTGTAAAATAAAAAAGAGAAAAAGTCGAAAAAAATTTAAAAATATGACGTGAATTGTCATATTTAAAGTAGTATAATAGAACAAAACGAACATACGTTTGTAAATCTTGAAAAAAATATGGCACGCAAACGGGCAAAAATTAAAATTTTATGCGATAATAATTGTGCAAGAGACAAAGCAATGGCGTGTGCGGCGAAATGTTGCGCGCTTAACGTAGCGGCGCGACGGGGAGAGAAAATGAAAAATTGCGGCGAAGCGGATTTTTGAAGAGAAAGCGAAGCGACGTTTTTTATCCGGACGTATGCGGGTATGCGCAACGGAGCGGGCGTAAATTGCGAATCGGAAAACAGATCGGAAGAACGCTTGCGGGCGGCTCTGCGGGAGACAAAAAATGATTGACGGGAAATACGGGAGGTTGATTACGATGAAAGACGAAATTACGGGAAACGAAGAGAAAAAAGGCGTGAGGGCGAAGGATTCGGACGCGTACATAAAAACCGCGCTTTACGTGTATCCCGCGCTGAGAGCGGCGGCGCGGGAAGTGGGCGAACATATACAGAGGAAAGCCTGTTTGTCGTATGTGAGCAGAACGTCGTGCGAGAATCTTGCGACGTATCTGATCGGGCAGATCGGCGTGAAAGAAAAACTGGAAGAACTGCGTAAAACGCTGGGAGAGATATTGGACAAGTTGTCGGACACGGAGAGATTTCTGCTGTATGTGCGCTATTTCGGGAACAAGAAAAAATTTCTTTCCGATTTTTCCGACGAAGCAATCCGCAAGATCTGCGGTAGCCGGCGCAGTTATTACCGCAGACAGGAGCGACTGGTGCGGAAGATCGGAGAAGGGCTGAGAAGCAGGGGTATGACGGCGGATTGCTTTTATCGGGAATACGGGAACATTGATCTGATCAGGAACGTGGATAAAGCGCTTGCCGCCGGAAGGCGCGGCGCGCAGGGCGCGAGGGAAGAACAGGTGATTTTGCGGCTGGCAAAATGAGCGCGGAAACGGGCGGGAACGGGCAACGGACGAAAAGCAAAACGTAAAAAATACAAAAAGCCCGAAGGGCGCGAAAACGAAACAGACGAGGAAAAACGTTCTTTTCATTTTCGCGAAGGCGGATGTAAGGCGGGCCTGACGGGAGAATATGATTGACGGACCGCCGTCAGGACATGGAATCTTCGTCGGGAGGGTACGGCTTTTTCGGAGAGCGAAGGATCAGGGCGGCAAGCGTGGGAATCAAAAGACACAAAAGGACGAGAAAGACGATCTGCGCGGGAGTGAGTCCGTTTTTCTTTTCCTCTTCCGAAACGGGATCTTCCGCGGGGGCGGTGCGTTCGGCGTATTCGGGGTTCCTGGGGTAAGTGAAGCCCATGGGGCGATCGACATAACCGAAATTGTCGCCGCGAAGGACGTAGCAATACTCTTTTCCGTTTTCGGAATAGTTGCCGTAATAGGTGCATGTGACGGTGTAACGGGAAAGAATATCGCCCGTTTTATCGGAATAACCGGGGGCGTAATAAGTGATTTCGATTTTTTTATTCAGCCAGGGCGTGGACGGGGTGAAATCCGTTTTTACGACGGACGAGGCGGACACGTAGCCCGTAAGGCGTTTTGCGCCGTCGGTATCGTCGAGATAAGATACGCGGTAGTAACCCTCGGTTTCACCGAGAATACGCACGAAGTAGGTTTCGGGCAGATAGAAAAGGAGCAGGCGGGAAGCCTCCTCCGCATCGGAATAGAATGCGACGTTCGTATCCGGTATATAGGCGTAAGCCGTTGTTTCTTCCGCGTTTATCCGCATTGCGTTTTCAAAAAACAACGAGGGAAAAGAAAACAGAAACAAAAACGCGAAAAGAATTGATGCGATTCTTCTTTTCATACGACTCTATTATAAAGGAGAGAAAAACGGTGATTTTGGGAAATCGGGGCAGAATATGAGAGATATTGTAGAAAAGATACGGGAGATAGAAGAAGAACAGAAAAAACGCGCGGCGGAAGATCGGCTGGCGAAATACAATACGGGGCGGAAACGGCATTTAAAGCAGATCGCTTTTCATAAATGCAAAAAGCGCAACAGGTGGGTGTTCGGCGGAAACCGTTCGGGAAAGACGGAATGCGGGGCGGCGGAGTGCGTTTATTTCGCGAGGGGGATTCATCCGTACAGAAAGAACAGAAAAGATACGATCGGGTGGGTAGTGTCGCTTTCCACGCAGGTGCAGCGGGACGTGGCGCAGAAGAAGATTTTATCGTATCTGCGCAAGGACTGGATCGACGAAGTGGTGATGCAAAGCGGCAGGAAGGATACGCCGGAAAGCGGCGTGATCGATTTTATCCGCGTGAAAAACGTATTCGGCGGAATTTCCGTGATCGGATTCAAAAGTTGCGATCAGGGGAGGGAAAAGTTTCAGGGAACGTCGCTCGATTACGTTTGGTTTGACGAAGAACCGCCCGAGGACATTTACGACGAATGCAGAATGCGCGTTTTCGACCGCAAGGGGGATATTTTCGGCACGATGACTCCGCTGAAAGGGCTGACGTTTGTGTACGAGAGAATTTATCTGAACAAATTCGACGACAAAGAAGTGTGGTACGAATTCATGGAATGGGCAGACAACCCGTATCTTTCAAAAGACGAAATCAGCGCGCTTGCCGCGACGATGGACGATACGGCGGCGCAATCGAGGCGATACGGGAAGTTTGCGGAAAACGCCGCGGGACTTGTGTATCCCGAATTCGACGAGCGGGTGCACGTGATAGAGCCGTTTGCCGTGCCGAAAGAGTGGCAGGACAATATCTCGATCGATCCCGGGCTGAACAATCCGCTTTCGGCGCATTGGTATGCCGTGGATTACGACGATAACGTATACGTTGTGTACGAGCATTTCGCGGCGGGAAAAGATATAGATTACCATGCGGCGGAGATTGCGAAAATATGCGACAGGCTGGGCTGGAAACGGGATTTTCGCGGGAGAATATGCGCGCTGATCGACAGCGCGGCGAAGCAGAGAACGTTATCGGGCGTGAAGAGCGTGTGCGAACTTTTTTACGAACGGGGGATTCTGGTGAACCCCGACGTGAACAAAGATTTGTTTTCGGGAATCGCGTGCGTGAAAAGTTATTTAAGGCGGGACAACGGTTTGCCGAATCTGTATATTTTTTCAAATTGCGTGAATCTGATCCGCGAACTGAAAAAGTATTTCTGGGGAGGCGGAGACGTGCCGAAAAAAGAGGACGATCACTCGCTGGACGAAATGCGCTATTATCTGATGTCGAGACCGAAAAAACTGCCGCCTGCGCCTGAAAAGACGGATGTACAGAAAGAAAAAGAAAGACTATGGCGAAAGGTGCTGCGCGAAAGGCGGAGAGGGTGAGAGATATGCGAAACGAGACGGCGCGGCGGGAGCGAGAGATCTGCGCGGCGGGCGGAGTTGCCTTTCGGCGTGGCGGCGGCGAGGCGTATGCGGATAAAGGCGATATTCCGTTTAAAAACTTTTACGGAATCGTTTTGCAAAATCGCTTTACGGGATCGGAAATATTAAAAAAAGGAGGAAACGAAAAAGTGCGGGAAAAAACGGAAAACGGAAAGGCGGGAGAGACAAGCCCCGTAGGAAACGCGCTTTTAAAAGTGGCGTTGGGGTGTCAGGTGGCGGAAGTGACGGAGGAATACGCCGAAGTGGACGGGAAACTGAAACTATTGAAGCGTAAGAAAACGAAAAAGGATATTCCGCCCGATTTGAAGGCCGTGCAGATTTTATTGGAAAAGCGCGGCGGCGGGGACGTTACGGGCATGACGGACGAGGAACTGGAACGGGAGAAAAAAAGACTGCTGAGCCTGTTGAAAGCGCGGGAAGAAAAAGAAGCGAAAAAAGAGGCAAGGCTGACGGCGCTGAGGCATAGTACGGCGGCAAAAAAGATCGCGAGGACGGACGGCGGCGACAAAACGGAAAAAAACGGAAATCAGGACGGAGGACAGGAGGACGGAGACGTGCGAACCGACGGCGCGGGCGAGACGGACTACGGCAAAAAGGCGGACGGCGACAAGGCGGGGCAAAGCGCGACGAAGAAAAAGATCGTGTGCAAAGCGAATAAAAAATAAAAAAAGGAGAGGGGTATGCAGGCGAATTTAAGCGAAGAAGAAATCAGAAAGCAGGAAGAGGAATTACGGAAGAAGCGGCTGGCGGAGGAGATCGAAGCGGATTTTCGGGCGCGGCGCGAAGCGAGGCGAAAGACGGAAAACGGGTGGACGTTGAATCTACAGTTCGTGGAAGGGAATCAATACTGCGATATGACTCCTGCGGGGGCGTTGGAGGAAGAGGACACGCAGTTTTTCTGGCAGACGCATCGCGTATTTAATCACATCGCGCCGACGGTGGATTCGAGAGTGGCGAAACTGGTGAACGCACGCCCCGCCGTGAAAGCGATTCCGTTTTCGGATGAGGACGGGGATATGCGGGCGGCGCAACTGGCTACGGGCGTTCTTTCTTACGCATTCGAGAGGACGGGGCTGAACGATACGGTGGCGGACGGCATATTGTGGTCCGAAATCTGCGGAAGCGTATTTTACAAGGTGCGCTGGGACGAGAACGCCGGGCGAAAGGTAGCCGTGGACGAAAACGGGAATCCCGTTTACGAAGGGGAGGTGAGCGTGAGCGTAACGCCGCCGTACGAAATTTTTCCCGATCGGCTGGATTGCGATTTTACGGCGGCGAGAAGCGTGATTCACGCGCAAGCCGTATCGTTGGATTACGTGCTTTCTTCGTTCGGCGTGAGCGTGGCGGCGGAGCGGGAAGACGGATTTTCGGGCGTGGACTTTCCGGGCGGCGGCGCGGCGGCGTTTTCTGCGGCTCCCGCTGCGGAAAGCAACGGGCGCGTGGAAGGGAGAACGATTCTTCTGGAGCGGTATACGTTGCCGACGAAAGAATTTCCGAACGGGAGGCTGGAGATCGCGGCGGGCGGAAAACTGTTGTACGAAGGGGATCTGCCGTATAAAAACGGCGTACGCGGCGAAAGGACGTTTCCGTTCGTGAAGCAGGACTGCATGAAGCAGCCGTCGAAATTTTTCGGAACGTCGGTGGTGGACAGGCTGATTCCCGTACAGCGTGCGTACAATGCGGTGAGAAACAGGAAACACGAATTTTTAAACCGCATTTCGGCGGGGGTGCTTGCCGTGGAGGACGGATCGGTGGATACCGACGCGCTGGCGGAAGAGGGACTTGCGCCCGGGAAGATTCTTGTTTACAGGCAGGGGAGCAAAGCCCCCGAGATGCTGAACCTCGGAAATCTGCCTTCCGATTTCGCGGAAGAAGAGGAATGGCTGGAAAAGGAATTTTCCGTGGTGAGCGGCGTTTCCGACTTATCGCAGAGTTCCACGCCGACGAGGGTGACGAGCGCGACGGGATTGCAACTTTTGCTTTCGCAGGACGATTCGAGATTGGCGGCGACGAAAGAAAACATGTTTTCGGCGATGAAAGAGATTGCGCGGCAGACGGTGCGGCTGTACAAGCAATTTGCGGGAAACGCTCGGCTGCTGTGCGTGGCGGGCGAAGGCGGAAAAACGCAGGCGTATTATTTCAGCGCGGAGGAACTTTCCTGCGACGACGTAGTATTTGAAACGGAAGAAAATCTCGGGGCGAACGAGAGAAAAGAGACGATTTTAAGTCTGCTTTCCGCGGGAATTTTAACGGATGACGACGGGAAGATTTCGCAGCAGAACAAGAATCGGATTCTGGACGCGTTCGGACTGGGAAGTTATGAAAACTGCCGCGATATTTCCGCGTTGCATGCCGATTGCGCGAGAGAGGAAAATCTGAAGATACGCGCGGGGGAAAAGGCGAAAACGGACGATCTGGACGATCACGACGTACATATCGCGGAACACAGCCGTTTTTATTTCTCGCAGGAAGGGCGTTCTTCGATGAGCGAGAACGCGAGAAAAGCGCTTGCCGCGCATATCCGCGAGCATATGGAAAAAAAGGCGGCGCGGGATACGGAAAAAACTCCCGTCTGAATTGCGGCGGAATCGACGCGGGCGAACGAGACGGAAAAATTCACGGAAAACGTACGGAACGAAAAGGAAAAAGCCGTGCGGACGGAATAAAAAAATAACAGAAAGAGCATGCCGCGAAAAGTGAAAAGCGGAGGGGCAGAGGGCGGGAAAACAAAAAAATCGGGAGGATAAACCCGAAAAAAGCCGTGAAGAAAGCGGCGAAAATAAAGGAGGAATTCTGAATATGGACAACAAGTTTTTGAAAGAGGAGAACGCGTACGTTACGGAAAAGAAAGGGGCTGCGGACGGCGCAGACGCAGAAGGAAAGGAAAAATCCGCTTTGCCCCCGAAATTCCGCGACGTAAGCGCCCTCGCGGAGGCGTACAACGCTCTTCAGGCGGAATTTACCCGTCGCTGTCAGCGCCTGAAAGAACTTGAAGCATTGGCGGAGAATCCGAAGCAGGAAAAATCCGATCGATCGGAGCCGAAAAACGCGGAAAACGAAAACGGCGGAAAAGCCGCGAACGATTCTGCGGAAAACGAATCGGTGCAGGCGGGCGCATCGCCTGCAAACGACGAAAATAAATCGGGCGGATCGTTCGGAGAAAAAAATTGCGAAGGACCCGCAGACGCTTCCGGAAAAGACGAAAAGCAAAGCGATGACGCCGCGGCGGAAAAAAGCGGCGGCGAGAAGGAAAAGGGGGAAAACGCCGACTTTCGGAAAACGGCGTGCCGGGAGGAGAAAAAGGAATCGGAACAATCGGAGGGGATCGCCTCGGCGGCGAAGAATCCTCTTTCGGAAGAGGAACTGGAAACAGCCGTTTTCGCAAACGAAAACGTGCGGCTGAAAATCATCGACGATTACTTATCTTCTTTGAAAAAGAACGGCGCGCCGCTTGTGCGGGGAGGCACGGGAACGCTTGCCGCGCCGCCGCTGAAAGCCTCGACGATCGAGGACGCGGGCGGAATGGCTTTACGTTTTTTACAGAAGAACGCGTGACTAAGAAAGAACGCGCAACGAAAACCGTGAGCGGAATTAACGGTTCCGCGGCTTTAATCGGCGGGAAACCGCCGGACGACAAATTAAAAACTTTAAAAAACAAGGAGAATTTATATTATGGTGACGATTACTTCTGCCAACGAGGCTTTGAAAAACTATTATCTCGACGCGGTGAGCGAGGCTCTGAACACGAAGGTGAATCCTTTGCTCGCGAAGATCAAAAAATCCACTGCGGACGTATGGGGAAAAGACGTGAGAAAACTGGTGCGTTACGGAATCGCGGGCGGCGTATCCGCCGGCGAAGAGGCGGGCGCACTGCCCGTACCCGGGGGCAACAATCGCGTGCAGTTCGTATCCACGCTGAAAAATTTATACGGCACGGTGGAAATTTCCGACAAGGCGATCCGCGCTTCGGCGGGGAACGAAGGGGCGTTCGTGAATATTTTAAACGACGAAATGCAGGCTCTGATCAAGAGTTCCGAATTTAATTTCGGGCGCATGCTTTACGGCGACGGTACGGGTAAAATAGCCACGGCTTCCGTATCCGAAGCGGACGCAACCGCGGGCGTGGTGACTCTGGACGACGTGACCAACGTACTCGAGGGGATGGTGGTGGATTTCTGCACTTCTTCGGGCGTGCGCGTGGCGGGCTGCACGGCGAGAGAAATCGTGAAAGTGGATCGCGCGAACAAGAAGATCACGCTTTCGGGAGAGGCGATCGAAAGCGACGCGCTTCCCGCAAACGCCATGATCGTGATTCAGGGATCGAGCAACAAAGAACTGACGGGGCTCGGCGCTTTGTTCTCCTCTTCCGCGACGCTTTACGGCGTGACGAGAGCGGACAATTCCTGGATGACGCCGTATTCTCTGGCTTCGACGGGCGCGTTCGATATTACCAAATTCCAGAAAGCCGTGGATACGATCGAGGAAAAATCGGGAAGCAAGGTGAATTTCGCCGTCTGCTCGTTCGGCGTGAAGAGAGCCGTATACAATTATCTCGTGGGCAAAGGGGTAACCCCTGAAATCAGAACGGTGGAAGGCGGATTCAAAGCCATCGTTCTTGACGGGATTCCCGTGGTGGCGGACAGATTCTGCCCGGGCGGAACGATGTACCTTCTGAACACGGACGATTTCTGCCTGCATCAACTTTGCGACTGGCAGTGGCTTGAAAACGAAAACGGCAGTATCCTTAAACAGATCGCCGGTAAGCCCGCGTATTCGGCGACTCTCGTGAAATATGCGGAACTGATGTGCTCCCGTCCGAACGGTCAGGGCGTACTGAACGGCATCACCGAGGCGTAAAGCGCGGAAAAATGCGCGGAACAAGTGCATGAATAGAGGAGAATCGCCGCCGACGACAATCGGCTGTAACGGCTGATAAGCGGTAGCGGAAAATCGGCGGCGGGGTGCGTGAGGCAATAAAAAGCGCGAAAAAAAGACTGCGGAACGGCTTTTTGCGAAAAAGAAGCGCCATGCGGTTTGCGGGCCCGTTTTTCGGAAGAAAGGCGGGCTTGCGAAAGCGGCGCGCGGAAAGTACATCGTATTTTCCCCTCGGGAAGGATATGAGAGAGACGTTGCGGAGATTGCGCGAAAAACGGGGACTACCTATGGCAAAAGGAAAAATAATCCGCGAAAAAGCGCATGGCGGAGAACAAAAAAAGAAGGAGGAAAGTGAAAATGAAAGTGAAAAACATAGTGCGTTCGGCGGCTGCCGCTCTGGATCTTTCGGGCGCGGTGAAATACTGCGACGACGGAGACGAAAGCGGAAAGGCGGAAGCGGAAGAACTGCTTCGGCTGTACTGCGAGACGGAAAAGGACGTAGCCGTGAATTATATGCCGATTTTATTTGAAGAAAAAACGTCGGTGACGGACGGAAAAATAGAATATGCGGCTTTATCCAAGCCGTTTTTGCGCACGGCGTATCTTTTAAGCGAAAGCGGAGAGAGAACGTCGTACCGCGCGTATGCGGGGTATCTGAAAACGGAAACGAAAAATCCCGTGATCGGATACGCTTACGTGCCTGCGGACAAAACGATGACGGACGATTGCGAATATGCGACAGGCTTGCCCGCAAAAGTGTTTGTGATGGGGATCGTTGCGGCGTATTATCTGGAAAAACAGTTGTTTGAAGAAGCCGCGATTTACAGAAAACAATACGAAGCGTCGCTTGCGCTGGTGCGGCGCGTGCACGGCGTGCGGACGGGAGGAAGAGTACGCGCGCGGAGGTGGCAATGACGATGGGCGGAATTTCTGAAAACACTGCTTTCGGGGGAAAAGACTATAAAGAAGAAACGTACGATTTCGGCGGAAGCGGCAGAAAGACGTTTACGGCGGCGTTCGACGGTTTTTCGACGAATCGGAAAAGCGGAAGGCTGACGGTGACGGGGAAAAATTGCGCGATCGGAAAAAACGGCGGCGCTTCGCCCGCGTTCGCTTTGAAAACGGCGAAGGTCGGCGGATTCATCGGGGCGTTTCCGACTGCGGACGGCGTGACTTTCGCGAGGATCGCGACTCCTTCGGAATACGGGGGCGGCGTGATTTACAAAGACGCCGTTGCCGTGGGAACGGACAAAGCGTTATACAGGTATGACGAAAACGCGGGCGCGTGGGAGGCGACGGGGATTACGTTTACCGCGTTGCCGAAAATTCAGCCGTATTTTGATCGCGACGGGCGGGAAAGCGCGATTTTTTTCGGCGGAAAAGTGGCGTATTACACGGTGGGCGGAACGACTGCCGTTACGGCGAATCATTGTTATAAGAATCTCGGCTGCGTGGCCTGCGACAGAATATTTTTTGCCGACGACGACAAGACGGTGCGATTTTCGGGCGTGATAAGCAAGGATTCGTTTACCGATTCCGCAGACGAAGGGGGAAAGATAGCCTTCCCCGTATCTTCGGGGCTTCGCGGAATCTGCGCTCTGGGAAAATACGTATACGCGTTTTTCGCAAAGCAAGCGTACCGATTGGACGCGCGCGGCGCGGCAAGAGATTTTTCGGCGGAAGAAGTGCCCTATGCGGGCGGCGAGATAAAAGCGGATTCTCCCGTTTGCTGCGGAGACAAAATCTGCTTTATCGCGGACGACGGGGCGTATGTTTTCGACGGGGCGCGTTTTACGAATTTTACGGCGGAAAGCGAGACGATTGATTTTTCCGCGACGAAAAGTTGCCGCAGCATAGGCGTGCCGGGAAAATTTCTGTACGAGATCGTTCCTGCGGAAAGCGGAGCGGGACAAACAGCCGCCGCGACGAGAAGAATTTACGATACGGAAGCGGGAACTTCCGCGGAAATCGATCTTTCTTTGGAAAACGCCTGTTCGTACGGTGATTTTGCGTATGTGTTTTCCGGCGGGGAAGAAAAACAGATCGTGTTTGACGGCAGCGCGGACGAAAACAGAGAATACCGCCTGGAAAGAGAAAATGAAGATTTCGGGAAGGCGGGGCGGAAAACGTTGAGAAAGATCGTGCTCCGCGGCAAAGGCGTGGTGCGGCTCGCCGTGACGGGCGGCAGCAATTCCGCAGTGTATACGATGGAATTGGACGAGGCGGGAAAAAGCGTGCAACCGAGGCTGAGCGCGGAAAAATTTTCGTTTGTATTGCATCTTAAAAGCGGGGCGCGCGTATCGGGCGTGAAAGCGGAATATTCCGCTTTCGGCGGAGAAATCTGAAAAAAAGGAGGCTGAAAATGACGATCGACGTTATATCGCTGACGGGCGGGCAATTTTCGCTGCTGACATCCGAACAAATAGACAAGGTGAGGAGCGCGCAACAGAAAAAAGACGAATTGGAGGCGAAGGAAGCGGAGGAAAAGAGAAAACTGAAATACGCCGCCGTACGGGCGGGAAACTATCGTTCGGCGGCGTACGAGAAAGCCGTTGAAGAGATCGGCGCGAAATACGAGGAAAAGATCGGCGTCGTGCGGGAGGGGTTGCTTTTTTATCTGCAGTATTCCGCGAGAGCGGAAGAAACGGGCGGCACATCGGCGGAATATGCCGATTATTCGCTGGCGCCGACAGATCGCGTGACCGCCGTAAAGACGTACTACGAAACGAAATACAATACGGCGAAAGCGCGTTTCGACGCGTTCAAAGCGGATACAACCGCGCCCGTTTATCTGGGAGAATACTACGCGGGCGTGTACGATTATTTTGCAAATTCGTGATTTTTGCGTGGCGAAAGGCGGGAAAAAGGCGTGAGGGCGGAAAAAAACGGCAAAAACACTTTACACGGGGGAGTTTTTGTAGTATAATGATAACGAGGAAGAAGATTATGAAATACACGGGCAAATCTTTGAAATACGTATTCGCCAACTTCGGATACCTCATATTATTCGGTCTGTTTCCCGCCGTTTTTCTTGCGTATTCGCTCGATTCGGCGACGGTGGGGCGGATTCTGGGAGATTTCTTTTCGGGCGAGCCGCTCGCGAAGTTTTCCGAGATATTCCGCGCCGTTTCCATCTTTAATTTCCGCTCGCCGACGGCAGTGCTTTCGGAAGGGCTCGGCGTGGCGCTCACCGTGGTGTGCGTGGCGATGATGATGGCGTTTATGGAAAAGCACATGCGTATCGGAAAAAAGACCTGGAACGGACTTTTTTCCAAAGTGAACGACAATCTGCTTTCCACTTTGGGAATTACTCTTTTATTTACGGCGTTATACGAATTATGGGCGTTGATCGTTTCGGCGTTGCTTTTCTGCGTGACGTATATTTCAAGCCGGTTTATGACGTACGTTGCCGCGGCGATCGTGTTTTTCGGAACGGAAATCGTATTGTTGTATGTGGTTTCCGTGTTCTATTTATGGCTGCCGTGCCTGCAGATCACGGGGTTCCGTTCGTTCGAGGCGTTGCGCTATTCCTATCAGTTGGTGGCGCCCGTGAAATGGAAAATCGTTTGGGAACAATTTCTGAGTATGGTGATTGCGGAAACTGTGCTTTCCGTGGCGAGCGTACTGATTCCGTCGAACACGGCGGTATTTATCCTGGCTGCCGTTGTGTTTGCCTTTCTGATTTTATTGTTCGTGACGCGTATGCAGGTGGCGTATTTCGATTGCGCGCAGATGGACAGAGCGGATTTAAAACCGTATTATACCGATTGAATGATTTTAAAGCGCGAGCGTATCGCGCTTTTCGGCGTTTTTGAAGAACAAGCGAAAGGCGGCGCGCGGGCGGCGGAAAATCGGCTTTTTCGGAAAAAACGGGCAGATTGAATTTTTCTTGACCGAGGAGAACGATTATGCGGTTTCGCAACAGTATTCGTTTATTGATGGAAAATTTCGGGAACGTTTATAAAATGCTCCTGTACAAATTGGTGGTGGGGATTATTTTCGCCGCGCTTTCCGCGGCGTTGATCGTGCCGCAACTGATGTCGATTCTGGAATCGACGGAATGGCTGAATTTCATAGCCGATTTAAAAAAATTTTTCAAAGCCGTGGCGGGCGGTGACATCGTATACCTCGAAAATTTCAACTCTTCGTTTACGGGCGAGGGGGGTACGGTGGAAGCGTTGCTGCTCTTATTGAAAGAGCGGATTCCGTCGCTGGTGTGGGCGTTGCTCGGCGTTGTGCTGGTGTATCTTCTGAAACGTATTGCCGACACTTTGTGCCATTACACTGCGGGGAGCGTATTGAACGACAGGCTTTCCACGTTTTCGGAAACGCCTTTTACCGGCTCGTTCGTGAAGAATTTCGGGCGCGCGTGGAGTTATTCGATCGTTTACGTGCCGCTGATGTTTTTATACAACGCGCTGATGATCGGGCTTTGCTATTTCCTCTTTTTCTATCTGCTGGAACTTTTATCTTTCCAGCCCCTGATATTATCTCTGTTTTTAACGGTGACGTTTATTGTTCTTGCCGAGGCGTTCAAAATGACTCTGACGGGATTGTGGCTTCCTTCGATGACGACGGGAGGCGAGACGATCGGAAAAGCGATGAAGATCAAGGGAAAAATCAATTCCATGCAGTTTAAGCGTATATTCGCTTCCTACGTGGCGAGCGTGTATATGATTATCTTCATTAACGTGGGCGGGGCGATCTGCACCGTGGGCAGCCTGCTGTTACTTACGATTCCCGCTTCGTATTTCTTTCTGATCTGCGTGCAGTACGTAAACTACTACACGGTGACGGGGCGCAGATATTTCCTGGCGTACGATCGGGTGTTCGACGATCCTTCGCGAGGGGATTCGGCGCATTACCTCGACGCCGTGGGCGAGGCGGAAGCGCGGGAAGCCGCCGAAAGCGGAGAAACCGCGGAAACGAACGGCGGAGAAGCCGTAAACGAACGGATGAAAAACGTAAAGGCTCAAAACGAGCAAACGGCGGGAGAAAAGGCGGAAATCGGGAAAACGGAGAGCGAAAAGACCGAAAATGTCGGGACGGATAAAGCGGAGTAAATCGGGCGATACTATCCGAAGACGTGCGTTTCGGTGAATACCCGAAAGAAAACGAGCGTTCCGTATTCCGGGGCTCGATAACCGTGCCGTGCAAAGCGGCGAAGAAAAGAAAAAAAATCGGCGGCGTCTGCGGATACAGGCGGCGCCGTTTTTACGAAATTCCGTGCGCACGGGTGCCTGCCGTCGTACGGGGAAATACGGTGAAGCGAAAAAGGCAGAAGGAGTGAAGAACATGACGGATTGCGTGATTATAGGAAGCGGCATGGCGGGAATTTCGGCGGCGTTGACGTTAAAGGCGCAGGGGGTATCTTTTGTATTGATCGGAAACCCCGATCTGAGCATGAAGATAGGAAAAGCGGAAAAAATTACGAATTATCCCGCGTTCTGCGAGGGCTCGGGGGAAGCGTTGCGTAATCTTTTAAAGCGACAATTGCGGGAAAACGGCATAGAGGTGAAAGCGGGGCGCGCCGTCGGCGTATACGCGGGGAAAAATTTCGTAAGCGTGCAGACGGATCGGGACGAATGGATCGAAGCGAAGAGCGCGATTCTTGCCTGCGGAGTTGGAACCGCCGTGCAGGCGGAGGGCGAAAGCGAATTTTTGGGCAGAGGGGTGAGTTATTGCGCTACGTGCGACGGTGCTTTATATAAAGGCAAAACCATAGTGGCAGCGGCGGGATCTTCCGCATTTGAGAAAGAGGCGGAAATGCTGGAAAATTTCGCGGGGAAGTTTTATTTCGTGCCGCTGTATAAAAATTGCACGTTTCAGCCGAAGAAAAGCGGAACGGAAATTTTTACGGACGGATTGGTGAGGATCGAAGGCGGCTTGCGCGCGGAAAGAGCGGTGTTTAAAAATCGTACGGTGACGGCGGACGGGATATTTCTTCTGAAAGACAGCGTGCCGCTTTCCGCCGTTTGCGGCGGATTGAAAACGGACGGCAGGCACGTGATTACGGACAGGAGCATGCATACGAATCTGAAAGGCGTTTTCGCGGCGGGCGATTGTACGGGCAGACCGTATCAGTATGCCAAAGCGGCGGGCGAGGGAAACGTGGCTGCGCATTCCGTAACCGAATATCTGCGGGATTCGGAGCATGGCGAGGCAAAGGTTGCGGCAGAAAGCGAAAAAATGCCGTAACGAAGAAAAAACGCGAAATCTTCGGGAAAGGACGGGAGATTTTCACGGAATATGCTGCGTCGAAGCCATTTGCCGCGTTGAAGCGGCGGGGCGAAAGACGGGCGGGCGAAAACGGAATAAAAATACGAAAAAAACGGGCGATTTCGGCACATACTGCGGGTATGAAAAAGATCGCCCGTTTTGCCTTGTACGTAAAAGAAAGATATGATTTTCTCGCCCGTAAAAGGTATTCCACGCTGGCGGGAACGTTCGTATATTTTCTGGTGATGTCCGTCATGCCGTTCGCCGTATGGCTGACGATTCTGTTTGGGCGTGCGAATCTGCCGATCGAAAGAGTGCTGGAAATGCCCGTTTTTTCATCGGTAGAAAAGATTTTTTCGTATATACGCACGGAGGCGGAAGAGGCGCGCAAGGGCGCTTCCGCGATCCTTATCGGAACGACGTTGTATTCGACGACGGGATTTTTTTATCATCTTCGGCGAGGCGGCGAAATTCTGTACGGATATACGATGAAAAAAAGCGGCTGGAAAGTGCGGATTTCCGCTTTGTTGTTTTCGCTTTCCGTGATGACGGCAACCGCGTTGATCGTTACGGCGTATGCGGGCGGCGCGTTTTTGTTTTCCCGCGTGTTTTCCGGGATCGCGCTGCGCGTTCTGAATTACGTATGGCTGCTGATTCTTTCTTTTTTTCTCGTGCTGATGCTGAACGCGTACGCATGCCCCTATAAAACGCATTTCCGCGTAATATGGAAGGGAACGTGTTTCACCGTGGCGGCGTGGGCGGCGGCTCTTGTCTGGTTTTCCGTGTTTCTGAAATTCGGGAGGACGGACCGATTATACGGGGCGATCAGTACGGTGATCGTGTTTCTTTTATGGCTGTACGTTCTGATGATGTGTTTTGCGGCGGGCGTGGCGTTCAACAGCGAGGCGTTTGAAAAGCGCAATACGGGGAAAGAAGAAAAGACTCTTTGAAAAAGAGCCCTCGGGGAAAACGCGAAAAAAACGCGTCGGAACGCGTGAAAACGCATAAAAACGTATAAAAAAGCATAAAAAAACGCGGGCGTATTTTCGGTACGCCGCGCGCCGTAGTACAAAAAAACTGCGCGATCCTTTTTTGACAGACGACACCGAAGAGGGAACGCCGCAGGCGACTCCTTCAAAGCAACCTTATGGCACACGCAAAGCACCGTTTAGTGCTGCTTCGTCCCCGACCTGACACGGTTCGCGGGTTTACGTTGCATAAGACCTTGAAATCAACATCCCTTACGGCGCGCATACCTTCCATGACGTTTGCCGGGAAAGGCATTCGGTCCGGCTATAGCGGATTGCCGGTGCAGAGAGCCGCTGCTTCTCCACCTACGCGCATTAACCGCATTATAGCATACTTTAAAAAAAAAGGCAACCGTTTTTTTACGCGCTTTTTCCCTTTTTAAGGGGTTTTTACGCGCTTTTACGTTTTTAACGCCGATGAATCCTTGACAAACAACGAGCAAAAGGGTATAATAAACAGGCAGTTTTCCCGAAGAGAAAAATGCTCCGAAATATGCGGGGCAGGCGCGCTTGCGCAGAAAAAAAGGGAAAACGGGGAGAGTAACCATGGCGGAATGTACGCACGATTGTTCGTCCTGCGGGAAGAGTTGTTCGGACGAGCAGAAAAAAGAAAGTTTTCTGAAGAAGCCGCACGCAAAATCGTCGATTAAAAAAGTGATCGCGGTGGTGAGCGGCAAAGGCGGAGTGGGAAAATCGATGACTACGTCGCTTCTCGCTTCGTATGCGCATAAAAAAGGGTTGTCCGTGGGGATTATGGACGCGGATATCACGGGGCCGTCGATTCCGCGCATGTTCGGCGTGAACGAACGCGCCACGGCGGAAGAGGACGGATTGAACACCGTACTGACCCCTTCGGGGATACAGTTGATGTCGATGAATCTGCTCCTCGAAAACGAGAACGATCCCGTGATCTGGCGAGGGATGATGATAGCGGGAACGGTACAGCAGTTTTGGACGGACGTGATCTGGCGCGACGTGGATCTTCTGTTTATCGATATGCCGCCCGGAACGGGTGACGTTCCGCTCACCGTATTTCAGAGCATTCCGATTTCCGGCGTGGTGGTGGTGACTACGCCGCAGGATCTTGTGAAAATGGTGGTGGAAAAAGCCGTGAAAATGGCCGAAATGATGAATATTCCCGTGCTCGGGCTGGTGGAAAACATGAGTTATATTACCTGCCCCGACTGCGGCAAAAAAATCGAGGTGTTCGGCGAGAGCAAGGCGGACGCGATCGCTGCGGAATACGGGATTCCCGCCGTTGCGAAAATGCCGATCGATCCGAAGATCGCTTCGCTTGCCGATTGCGGCAGAATCGAAGATTACGACGGCGCCGCGCTGAAAGACGTATACGACAGAATTTCGGAAGCGAAATAATCCGCGCGTACAAACAGAATAAAAAGCAACCGTTTCGACGGAAGTCGGGCTGTTCTCATAAGAAAACGGTAAAAGTGAATTTTTAAAATCACACGATCGGAGAACGAAAAGGTTTGCGGAAAAAATTTTTTCCGCAAGCCTTTTTTGCATATCCGGAAGGAAAAACGAAACCCGCTCGCTTTACAATCAATTTACCGTAATATTACGTTTAACTGTAAGATTCTTTAACGGCGGATATGTTATACTTTATCATGAAATCGGGAACGATGCTTCGTCGGTTTCGTAATATTGCAGTTTGGCGGAAGACGACTGAAATTAAACAATATTTAGTATGAGGGTTCACATGAAAAAGAAAAGATTATCGGCAATTTTTATGGCGTTGGCGCTTTGCGTTTCTCTGAGTGCAGCCACGGCTTGTTCCGCTTCCGATAACGGAGAAAAGCCCGGGAGCGGGATTGACGCTCCGGGCGGGAATACCGACGGAACGGTTTCGCACAATTTTATCGCGATAAAAAATATAAGCGAAAACGAAATCGATCTTACGGGCTATACCGTTTCTTATTCCGAAAACGGTACGGATTTGGCGGAAAAATCTCTTTCCGGTTCGATTGCGGCCGGGGAAGTGTATATCATCCGCTGTGCGGCGGCGAATACGACAAGCGCGGTGATTAACGTCGCGGATACCGACGATAATTCGGCGGATTTTGAAGCGGTGTCTTTCAAAGGCGAAGCGCAGGGTTCGGAAAAAGCGACAACGTATATGAAAAAACTCGGGCTGGAATAAGCCTGGGAAAGACAAGAAACGGTGAAAGAAAAGGCACTGTTTTATGCGGCGCCCGATCGGAAAAAAATCGCTCCTTTATCGGAAATTTTCTGTGAAAATCGCGGTAAAGGGGCGGTTGTTTTTATATGCGGTTGTATGTTGACGGTATGCAGAATTTAAAATCGTTGAAAGAAAGGCTATGAAACGCGCGTTATTCGTGCAATTCGATCGACCATGCGGTTTCGTACGTTTCTCCTGCGGGAAGAAGAATCGCGTCTTCCTTTTTTTCGAGATCGTAACGCTTGCCGTCGGTGGCGGGAAGCGACGTCCACGGTTCGAGGCAGATGAAAGGCGCGTCGCTTGCCAGCGTGTGCCATAATCCGAGATAGCGGAAACCGGGATAACGAAGCGTGATATAGCGTTTGGAGCGTTTGCGCTTCAACGAAACTTCGCGGCACGTTTTCGCCAGAATCACGGCGTCGTCGTCAAACATATTATGCGAAAGCGGAATGCGGTTGTTTGCCGTTACGGGATAGGGCTTGCGTTCGCCGGAAACGAGTTTCGACGGCGCAAGCAGGCATTGTTCCACCGCCGTTTTCTCGGGAAATTCGAGGAAATAATCTTCAAATTTCCCCGTAGGGTGGAAGGGAACGTTAAAGCCGGGATGTCCGCCGAGGCAGAACGCGATCGAAGAAGAATCGACGTTTTTCACGCGGTAGGAAACGTTCAAAACGCTGCCGTTGATTTCGTAAATCACGTAGAAAACGAATTTGCAGGGGTACGCTTTCAATGTGTCTTTGTTGTAAGAAAAAGAAAGAATCAGTTTCGTCGCCGTGCGGTCTTCCAGAATAAATTCGTTGTCCCGAGCCAGGCCGTGCGGGCGGATTTCGTACGTTTTTCCGCGGAAATCGTATTTTCCGCCGTAAGGTCTGCCGACGATCGGGAAGAGATTGTACGCTCTGCCCTTCCAGTATTGTTCGTCGCCCTGCCAGAGGTATTCCGTATCCGTCTTTTTGGAATTGATCGTTTTAAGTTGCGCGCCCGCCGTTTCCACGCCGATTTTCAGCGCGGAGTTTTCGATTTCGTAATACATATTTTCTCCGTGTACTGCGTTGTTTTTCTTTATTGTAGCACACTTTTTCTTTATTGTAAAGAAAAGATCGGGAAAAATATGAAAATCACGGGCGGAAAATTACGGCACCGGCAACGAAAAAGCAAAAATAATTGCTTGCCGCGTCGGCGGGAAAACATGCCGATTTTTGTCGGTTTTACGAAAAATTGATAAAATGCAAACGAAAATTTAACTTTTTTCAACCTTACACGGTAAATTTTAAATAAAAATAACAAAAACTGTGAAAAAAATATAAAATAAAAAAGGATTTTGTAAATTTCTGCTTCTTACCCGTTGCGCTTGCGCCGCTGTGATATAATTATAAAGGCGGGAATCGCGATCGCGGCGCAAAAAGCGACGAAAACACGAAGATAAGGCGAAAATTCCGCGCCGGAAAACCGGGAAAACATTCCTCGTATTCCTTCGGAAACGGGTTCGGGGCTTATATATATTTGTTGTTGCTGTAATCAGGCGTTTTTTAACTTTAGGAAGAGGGGATTCCCCTCGTTTCGGGACAAAAAAGAAGAATATGGAATACGTTTATTCGATCATAAAGATTCTGGCGGGTTGCGGCGTTTTTCTGCTCGGCTTCAAACTGCTTTCCGACAATATGGAAAAATTGGCGGGAAACGGCTTGAAAAGGCTGTTCAATAAAACGTCGGATAAAAAACTCGTAGGCGTTGGGCTCGGCGCGGCGGCTACCGCCGTGGTGCAGAGTTCCGCAATCACCACCGTGATGGTGATCGGTTTCGTGAACACGGGGATTATGTCGCTGAAACAGGCGACGGCGATCATCATGGGCGCGAATATCGGCACCACGATCACGGCGCAGATCGTGGCGTTGCAGGCTTTTAAACTCAACGTGTTTTTCATGATTCCCGTTTTCGTGGGCATGGCGATGAACATGTTCTCGAAAAAGGATAAAGTGCGGCTGGCGGGAATCGCTCTCGCGGGGCTGGGGCTCGTTTTCGTGGGGCTGAACGTGATGAGCGAAGCAATGGAAAACGAACTGATGCACGAAGCATTGAAAAATCTGCTTGCGAAAGTGAGCAACCCGTTTTTATTGCTGTTCGTGGGCGTTGCGTTCACCGCATTGATGCAATCTTCCAGCGCGGTGACCACGATCGTGATCACGATGGCTACGCAGGGGCTGATCGTAGGAAACGGCGGAAATTCCGTTCTGTTCGTGATTCTGGGCTCGAATATCGGCAGTTGCGTAACGGCGCTGATCTCTTCCATAGGCACCAGCGTGAACGCGCGGCGCGCCAGCGTGATCCATCTGTTATTCAACGTGATCGGCACGTTTATTTTCATGGTCGTGCTGCTTGCGTTTCCCTCGTTCCAGCAAAACACGTTCGAGCGTTGGTTCTCTTCGCCCGAAACGCAGATCGCCATGTTCCACACCTTTTTCAACGTGGTGTGCACCTGTCTGTTTTTGCCGTTTACCGATCTTTTGGTGAAACTGGCAATGCTGATTGTGCCCGAAAACAAGAAGGAAGAGGAAAAAGAAAATGAAGAAGACGGCATGAAATTCGTGTATATGGATAAACGCTTCCTCACGTCTCCCGCGCTGGCGATCAGCCAATTGAAAAAAGAAACGTTCCGCATGGCGGATATGGCGATGGCGAGCCTTGCCACGGCATTCAACGGATTTATTCATCGCGATATGTCCACCGTGGAAAAAGTGGCGGCGAACAACGAACGGATCGCCGATTTAAGCAAAGCGATCAGCGATTATCTGGTGAAAGTGTCGGCGGCGGGGCCTTCGCTCGACGACGAAAAGAAAATCAGCGCGATGCACAATAACGTGGGCGACATCGTGAGAATTTCGGAACTTGCCGACAACCTTACGAAATACACGAAAAAGACGGTGAACGAAAATCTTACTTTCTCCCCCGCGGTGGGTACGCAACTTACGGAAATGTACGCTCTGTTGCAGGAACAGTATTCTCTTGTGAAACGCGTGGTGTTGATGAAGGAATACGATCTTCGCGACGATTCGGATAAAGTGGAAGATCGCGTGGATAACATGCGCCGTTCGCTGATTTCCGATCATATCGATCGTATGCAGCGCGGCGAATGCAACGCGGAAAACAATCCCGTGTTCATCAATCTCGTTGCCAACCTCGAACGTGTGGGGGATCACCTCAATTACGTGGCGCACAGCGTAGACGGTTACGTTGCCTGAAAAAGGCGATCGGTATTCTTTTCGGGGCGGCGGATAATTTCAATTTCATACGTATCGTTTGATTGCGTGCGGATTCGCGGACGAGGGCTTTCGTTACGCGAATCCGTATTTTTTCACTTTCCTTACACAAAAGCGCGGAACGGAAATGAAATTTCACGGAATTTTTAATTTTTGCGGCGTGCTTTTTTTGCCGCTCATGCTTGACGAAAAAATAATAAAGTGCTACAATACGGCTGAACGGAGCGGCGCGTTAAAATGCAGAACGAATCTGAAATGCGGCGGTTCTGATATAAAAAAATGGAAAAATGGTGCGAAATGGCAGAAGAAAAGACGAAAACGGCAAACGGCGAAGAGACGGTGAAAAAGACGAA
Source organism: uncultured Christensenella sp. (assembly GCA_905203015.1). Classification (GTDB taxonomy): domain Bacteria; phylum Bacillota; class Clostridia; order Christensenellales; family Borkfalkiaceae; genus Scatosoma. Next base: position 91,103 of record CAJKUC010000004.1, read on the forward strand.
GAAAAAGCCGTGGCAGAAGGCGCTGATCGCGCTCGGTTGCGTGGCGGGCGCGGTGCTGATCTTCTTTCTCGGCGTGATCGGGTATTTCCGTATCCCCGTATCCGCGTATTATAAGGCGAGCGAAAAGGCATTCGAGATTCCGGGCAGAGCGGACGGATTCATCGCGCAGGGTATTTCGTACGACGAACGCGAAAATACATTTTTCGTGACGGGCTATATGAACGACAAGAGCGTTTCGCCCCTTTACCTGGTGAAAAAAGAAAGCGAAACGTCGAAGAAAAGTTCGTATAAAACGCTGTATCTGAAAGACGAAAAAGGCGAAGAGTATAAAGGGCATTGCGGCGGGCTTACCGTGCACGGAGATTACATTTACGTGGCGGGAGGCAGCGAGCATTGCCTGTATGTGTATTCCTATGCCGGGGCGTTGCGGGCGGAGGATAAAGCATATCTCGATTGCGAAGGCACGTTTACCGTTTCGTCGGAGGACGATTATATGAGCGTGGCGTTCGTCAGTTTGTGGGGCGACGCTCTGGTGGTGGGCGAATTCTACCGCGAGGGGAATTATCCCACGCTCGAATCGCATAAACGCACCGCTGCCTGCGGGGATTACAATCAGGCGATGGCAGTGTGCTATCCGTTTGCGGACGGCGAAGACGCTTCGTTCGGTTTGAAAAAAACGCCATCGAAAGCGATTTCCATGCCCGATCTGATTCAGGGCGCTTATTTTAGCGACGGCAAAGCGGTGCTTTCCGCTTCGTATGCGGTGGCGTTTTCTCATCTGTACGAATACGATCTTTCCAGGGCGGAAACGAACGAGAAAATTACGCTGTTCGGGGTGGAAATGCCTCTGTATTCTTTTGATTCCGATTCGCTTACCCGCGATATAAAGATCGCGCCGATGTCCGAAGAGATCGTGCTGGTGAACGGAAAAACGTATGTCATGTGCGAATCCGCTTCGGATAAATACATTTTCGGAAAATTCACGGGCGCGAAATGGTGCTATGCCACCGATCTTTCCAAAATGAAATAAATCTTGTTGCGGCGCGTACGTATCGTAACGTATCGTAATAACGTATGCGCGGCGGGCATAAGGCTCGGTTAATGAAAAAAACAAAGCGTTGCCGTTTTTCAGGGAAGAGATTTTCCGAAAAAGCGGCAACATTTTTTTTGCGCGGGAAACGTTTTATGAAAAAATCGCGGATATTTTTTCGTAAAGCGGGCTAAACTAAAAGAGAAAAATAAAACAAAGAGGCGCGGCGAGGTGAACGATATCAGAAACCGACAGAATAAAAAAGAAGCGGAACGGAAAGAAGAAAACATGCGCGGAAATGCGGAAAACGCGGGAGACGAAACGGGGCTTTTGCATTATCTTGCGAAGATGGAAGATCTTGCGGAAAAGAAGAGTAAGATATATTCGCGGCTTCTGATCGATCCGCGCCTCGCGCAGGATATGGAAAGCCTTGCCGTGGCGCATGCGCAGGGCAAAAAAACGCTGCTGACGCTGGCGAAAAAAGAGGAAAAGAACGCCTGAAACGGGCTCGGGCTCGGGATCGGGCGCGGCGCGCGTATTCTGCGGGCGTATTCGGAGCGGCAAGGGCTGAAAAACAGCGGGGCGAAACCGCAGGCATGGCACGGGAGAAACAAAAAAACGGAGGCAACAGCGATGAAAAACGCGAAACGGGATATTACTTTAAACGAACAGGACAGCATAGCCGATATGGCGCAGACGGAACGCCTGCTGTTTTATGCGTTTGCACGCGCGCTGTTCCGTGCGGAACGAAAGGAAACGCGGGAGGTGCTGTGGCAGGGAATGGAACGCGCGGTGAGAAACGTTTTCTTCCTTGAAGACGCGGGGAAAAAGCGGTCTTTTGCGGCGGGAAGCGAGAAATAACGCGTGATTTTCCGAAAATTTATGAAAAAAGTACGGCGAAAGGCTGTACTTTTTTTGTCATTCGTGATACAATAACGGGGAAAAAGCGCGGAAGTCGTTTTCGTTGCGGCGGACGGCGTAAAAATCGGAGCGAAAGACTATATGAAACAGGCAACGAAAGAAAAGAGGAAAAAGGGTGTCAAGAAATTTTTCGACGAGTTCGGAAAATTCATCATGCGCGGCAACGTACTCGATCTTGCCGTCGGCGTAATCGTAGGCGGTGCGTTCACCGGGATTGTCAACGCGCTTTCCGATCACATTTTAAAGCCGGTCATCAATTGGCTGCTTGCGCTGATCCTCGGGGAAAATTCTCTCGAAGGCATCTATACTTATTTAAAACGAGTGGAAACGGACGGCGCCGTGGATCTTGCGAAATCGATCTATATCGATTGGGGCGCGTTTATCAATGCAATCATCAATTTCCTGCTGATCGCGTTCGTACTGTTCTGCATCGTGAAAACGATCAATAAATTTGCGGAAGCGCACGATAAGATGGTGGGCGGTCTTGATCTTCCCAAAAAGAAAAAGATCGCGGAATACAAAAAGAGCGGCATGACGAAAAAAGAAGCGATTGCACGCTACGAAGCGGATCTGGCGGAAGCGGCGGAGCAGAAACGCCTTGCCGACGAACAGGCGGCGAAAGCGGCGGCGGAAGCCGCTGACGAGGCGGAAAGAAAAGCCACGGAAAATACCCGACTTCTCGCCGAGATCGTTTCTTTGATGAAAGAAAACAACGCGAAATAAGCCGAAAAGGCAAAACTTCGGCGAAAGCGAAAACGGATTTTCGTATTTGGCGTTCGTTTTTGTTGACGAAAAGAAAAAAATCGGGTATAATATCCGTATCTTCTCCGAGCGGAAAGCCGATCGGAGAAGATGAAAAAGATATTTGTATACAACGCTATGATGAAGTGCGGTTTGTTTTTTATCGGCGACCGGATTCGATCGGTTTGTTCCGTATAGGCCCCGATAAACGCAGGCAAAGAGAATATCGCCCGTGGCTGAAAGGCGGTATCGGCGTAAAAACAATCCTTTTCCCTTCGGAGCGGCGCGCTGAAAACGCATATCCCTGCCGTTTTGCAAAACACGGTTTTTCCGGGACAGGGGCGGCGGCAAAGTAGGCGGCGACGGATCGTCCACGAGACGGACGGAAAAAACGAGGCCTTATTATTTTCATGATTTCCGAAATAAAGGGGAACGCGAAAAAATATACGGCGAATCCAGGTGGTACAGCGGCAAAAGAGAAACGTCGCCCTGAACGAGAAGCAAAGCGTGAGAAAACATACGCTTGTTTTTCCGATCGGGCGGCGATTTTTTTATAACGATCGCGGGGCGATAACAGCCGCTCGTCCGGCGGCGCGGCGGAAACTAACGCCGATATCGGAAAAAAAGGCAAAAAAGAGAAAACGGCAAGGAGAAAAACGATATGCAGAAAGAAATCGACGAACTCAGGGAAAAGGTGCTTGCGGCGATCGGCGAAACGAAAGCGGTGCGGGCGTTGTACGATCTGAAAATGCGTTTCCAGAGCGATCTGAAAGGAATTTCGGGCGGGATGAAAGATCTGCCCAAAGAAGAACGCCCCGCGTTCGGGAAGATTCTCAATCAGTTCAAAACGGACGTGGAAACGATTTTTGAAGAGCGCGCCGCCGTGCTGAAAGAAGAGGAGATGCAGAAAAAATACGAGGCGGAGAAGGTGGATATCACTCTTCCCGGAAAGATGCGCAAAGCGGGGGCGTTGCATCCGATCACGCTGGTGAAAAATCAACTGATCGATATTTTCGCGGGAATGGGGTTCAAAGTGTTTGAAGGGCCGGAAATCGAAACGGATTATTATAATTTCACCGCGCTCAATACGCCCAAAGATCACCCCGCGCGCGATATGCAGGATACCTTTTATCTTTCGGAAAATCTGCTTCTCCGCACGCAGACTTCCGCGGGGCAGATCCGCGTGATGGAAAAAGAAAAACCGCCGATTAAGATTTTATCGCCGGGGCGCGTGTTCCGTTCGGACGACGACGCCACTCATTCGCCGATGTTTCATCAGATGGAAGGCTTGGTGGTGGACGAAGGCATCACGCTTTGCGATCTACAGGGCATGCTTTCGGAATTTGCGAAAAAGATGTTCACTTCCGCCACGAAAGTGCGGCTTCGTCCGTCGTATTTCCCGTTCACCGAGCCAAGCGTAGAGGTGGATCTCAGTTGTTCGGAATGCGGAGGTAAGGGGTGCAGGCTGTGCAAGGGTACGGGCTGGATCGAAGTGCTCGGTGCGGGCATGGTGAATCGGCACGTGCTGGAAAATTGCGGCGTCGATCCCGACAAGTATACGGGGTTTGCGTTCGGCATGGGGATCGAGCGTATCGCGATGTTGAAATACGGCGTGAACAACATCAGGGCGTTGTTTGAAAACGACGTGCGCCTTCTGGAACAGTTTTCCAAATAAAGCGGGAAGCATACGGCAGCGAAGAAAAGAGGAGAAAACGGAAAAATGAAAGTACCTTACAGTTGGCTGAAAGATTACGTGGATATAGATATTCCCGCGAAAGAACTCGCGGACAAGTTGTTTTCCTGCGGTTTCGAGGTGGAAGATTTAATTTACCTCGGCGATAAAATCGATCGCGTTGTGGTAGGCGAAGTGAAGGCGCTTACGCCGCATCCGGACAGCGATCACATGCAGATCTGCACGGTGGATTGCGGAGAAAAATACGGCAGAGATTTACAGATCGTTACGGGGGCTTCCAACGTATACGAAGGCATGCGGACGCCCGTTGCGCTGGATAATTCCACCGTGGCGGAAACGAATCCCGCTATGCTGGAAAAGAATCCTTCGGGAATCAAAAAGATCAAGAAAGGAAAACTGCGCGGCGTGGAATCGTACGGTATGCTCTGCTCGGGAGAAGAACTCGGCATTAACGACGATTTTTACGAGGGCGCGGAAGTATACGGGTTGCTCGATTTGAAAGGGAATCCGCCGCTCGGGGAAGATATTAAAAAAGTGGTGGGGCTGGACGACTGGATTTTCGATATTTCGATCACAGCAAACCGCCCCGATTGTCAATGCGTATTCGGTATCGCGCGGGAAGTGGCGGCGATTACGAAAAAACCGTTGAAAACGCCCGACGTTTCGTTCACCGAACGCGGGAGCAAGGCGTTGCCGATTTCCGTGGAAGTGGATGCGCCCGATCTCTGCCCGCGTTATATCGGCAGATACGTGGAAGGCGTATCTTGCGGAGAGGACGGGAAAAAGACGCCCGCATGGGTGAGAAAACGCCTCGCGTTAAGCGGGTTGCGTTCGATTTCGCCCGTGGTGGATATCACGAATTTCATGCTTCTGGAACTCGGTCAGCCCATGCACGCGTTCGACGCGGACGAGATCGCGGGAAGAAAGATTATCGTGCGCCGCGCAAACGACGGCGAAAAGATCGTGACGCTGGACGAAAAGGAATTTACGCTTACGCACGATAACCTTGTGATCTGCGACGGCAAAAAGCCCGTTGCGCTTGCGGGGATCATGGGCGGATTAAACAGCGAGATTAAACCTTCCACGAAGAACGTATTTTTCGAGGCGGCGAAATTCGCAAGAGACAATATCAGAAAAACTTCGAGAAAACTGGGGCAGAATTCCGATTCTTCGGCGAGATACGAAAAAGGCGTGGATTCTTACACCACCGATTTCGCGATGCGCCGCGCGTTGCATCTGATCGAAGAATTCGGCTGCGGAAAGGTGACGAAAATTTCCGCCGACTTCAACGCCGCGCCCGCGGGCAAAAAGACTTTAACGGCGAGCCTGAAAAAGATCAATGCGCTGCTCGGGATCGAAGTGCCGGAAAAAGAAGTGCTCGGCATCCTTTCGGGATTACATTTTGCGCCGAAGATTTCGGGCGATACGCTTACGGTGGAAATCCCCGGGTATCGCGAAGACGTGGAAAATTATCCCGATCTTGCGGAAGAGATTATCCGCTCTTACGGCTATAATCATCTTACGCCTACGTTTTTGAAATGCGCGCGGGTGACGGGCGGCGGATTGAACGATATGCAGAAATGCGAAAACGCCGTGAAACAGGTGCTCGTCGAACAGGGATTTTACGAAGCGTATAATTATTCGTTCTATTCCCCGAAAGATTTCGATCTGATGAAACTTCCGGAGGACGCGGCGGAGCGGAACGCGGCGCGCGTGCTTAATCCGATCGTGGAAGATTTATCCGTGATGCGTACGTTCCTCGCGCCTTCCATGCTGCACGATGCTGTGCGGAATATCCGCCGCGGCAACGATACGGGCAGATTATTTGAATATGCCCGCGTATATCTTCCGCACGAACAACCGCTTGCAACGCAGCCTGCCGAAGAAGAACGGCTGGGGCTGTGCGTGTGGGGCAACGATCTCGATTTCTTCGATCTGAAAGGAGCCGTGGAAGCGCTCGGAAAAGCGTTCTATCTCGATTTTACGTACGAGCGGGCGCATAAGCCGTATCTGCATCCCGGCGTTTCGGCGGAAATTTATTGCGGGAAAGAAAAGATCGGCGAAATCGGCGAACTCGATCCCGCGATCGCTTCGGCTCTCGGGCTGGATAAACGCGTGTGTCTCGGCGAACTGAACATGCAAAAAGCGTTGTCTGCGGCGGATACGGGCGTGCGCTTCAAAAATCTGCCGCCGTTCCCCGCCGTGAAACGCGATCTTGCCCTGATCGCCGACGAGAATATCACCTGCGCGCAGATCGAAACGGAATTGCGCCGCTCCTGCAAATACGTCACCGACGTAGCGCTTTTCGACGTATATCGCGGCGGGCAGGTGCCCGCCGGCAAAAAGAGTATGGCGTTCACGCTTACTTTCACCCCCGACGCGACGGCGGAAAAAGCGTTTACGGGCGAAGCGGTGGATAATTTCGTGAAGAAAATTCTCGGAACGCTGAAATTCAAACTGGGCGTGGAATTGCGCTGAAAACGGAATTTCGCAGAAAAATCGAAACAAGGAAGAGAAGCGAATAAAAGGCGCGGAGGAAAAAACGCGGTGAATTACACAAGACGGGTAAAGACCTTCGGGTTTGTAAATCTGAATAAGCCGACGGGAAAATCTTCCGCGCTGTACGTGAGCAAAATCAAAAGGCTTACGGGGCAGCCGTGCGGGCATCTCGGCACGCTCGATCCGCTGGCAAACGGCGTGTTGCCGATCGGGATCGGCAATGCGAACAGGCTGTTTAATTATTTTCTGAATAAGAAGAAAGAATACGTGGCGCAGTTTCGCTTCGGTGAGACGTCGGATACGCTGGATTCTACGGGCGAGATCGTGAAAGGCGGGCGGATTCCGTCGGCAGAGGAGATAGAGGCGGCGTTGCCCGCGTTTCTCGGGGAGATCGATCAGGTGCCGCCGAAATACAGCGCGAAGAGCGTGGACGGCAGGCGCGGGTATGCTCTGGCGCGGGCAGGGGTGGATTTCACGTTGCCCGCAAAACGCGTTACGATCGATTCGTTTACGCTCCTCGGCGAGGGGAACGAGGAATATTCTTATCGGTTTTCCGTTCGTTGCGGCGCGGGTACGTATATTCGTTCGCTTGCGCGGGATCTCGGCGCGGCGCTTGGCACAAACGCGCTGATGAGTGCGCTTACCAGAACGAAGAGCGGAAAATTTTCTATCGAAAACGCCGTTTTGCCCGACGAATTGACGGAAGAAAATATCGAGGAGTATATTATTCCTACGGAAAGAGTGCTGGATCTGCCTCTTTTGGTCGTGGGGGAAAACGATCGCCTGTTTACGGGGATAAAAACGAAAGTAAACGCCGCGGACGGGGAATATATGCTGTATCGCGGCGCGCAATTTTACGGCGTGGCGGCGGTGGAAAACGGCTCGTTTGTATCGGTGACGAAATTATGCTGACGGAAAAACACGTAAACGAAAAAGCGGAAAACATCGGATCGCGCGGCTGTGCGTTGTTACTCGGCGGCTTCGACGGCTTGCATAAAGGGCACGAAACTCTGCTTTCGGCGGCGAAAAAAACGGGTTTGCCGATTGCCGCGATCACGATCGAGGGGGGTAAAGGCGCGCCTTTGTATGTGGGAAAAGAGCGCGACGAGATATTTTTCCGCCACGGCGTGGATTTCGTGTATCCCCTTGAATTTTCCGCCATCAGAAATATTTCCGCCGAGGCGTTTGCGGCGGCGGTGAAAGAAGAAATTTCGCCCGCATGCTGTTTTTGCGGCGAAGATTTCCGCTTCGGCGCGGGCGGAAAGGCGGACGGTGCGGATTTCGGGCGGTATACCGGCGTGCCCGTGCACGTACTGCCGCTTCTGAAAGACGAGAAAACGGGAGAAAAAATCGGCGCGGAAAAGATCAAAGCGCTGCTTGGCGAAGGCAAAGCGGAAGAGGCGAACGCACTGCTTTGCGACGACTTCTTTTTAAGCGGCGCTGTGGTGAAAGACAGGGGGATCGGCAGGAAAATCGGCTTTCCTACGGCGAATATTTTTTATCCGCAGGGAAAATTCCGTTTGAAAAACGCCGTATACGAAACCCGCGCGGCGATCGACGGAAAGGAATATAAAGGAATCACGAATTTCGGATCGCGCCCCACGTTCGGCAACGATACCGTGGTGACGGAAACGTATTTCCTCGGCTATTCGGGGAATTTGTACGGAAAAACGCTTTCGATCCGATTTGTGCGTTTTTTGCGTGATATAAAAAAATTCGCGGACGCAAAGGCGTTGCAAAGTCAATTGGAATACGATAAAAGGAGAGTGCAAAGCGGTGATTAAATTCGGCCCGAGCGGCAATTCGCAGAGTTTTTACGACGAAGGGTATACGCATACGGAACAGGCGGCAAAATACGTAAAAGAGAGAGGATTGGATTGCTTTGAATATTCTTTCGGCAGAGGCGTGCGCATGTCCGAAGAAAAAGCGGAATCTATCCGTAAGGCGTTCGATGCGGAGGAGATAGAAATTTCCGTGCACGCGCCGTATTTCGTCAATTTCGCGAATCCTTCCGACGAGATGGCGGCGAAATCGTACGAATACGTACTGCAAAGCGCACGCATGGCGCGGCTGATGGGCGGGCATCGCGTGGTGTTTCACCCTGCGGCGCAGGGAAAAGCGGAGCGGAGTGAAGCGGTGGCGCTTACGAAAGAACGGCTGAAAATTCTGCGCGATTATATTTATATGAACGATCTTTCCGATATCAAATTCTGTCCCGAAACGATGGGAAAACTGGCGCAGATCGGTACGGTGGAAGAGATCGCGGATTTTTGCATGATCGATAAAGTGTTTACGCCGTGCGTGGATTTCGGGCATGTGAACGCGCGGGAAGGCGGCTCTTTGAAAACGGAAGCGGATTACGCCGCGCGCCTCGATTATCTGATCGGCATGCTCGGTTTCGACCGCATGAAAGATTTTCACGTGCATTTTTCCAAAATCATGTATTCGGCAAAGGGCGAAGTGAAACACCTCACGTTTGCCGACACTGTGTACGGGCCGGAATTCGCGCCGCTTGCCGCCGCGCTGAAAAAAAGAGGGCTTACGCCGTATATCGTGAGCGAATCCGACGGAACGCAGGCGGAAGATGCCGCGGAAATGAAAAAAATTTATAATAATTTGCCGTGAGTTTTTTCAAGATACGTTTTTACGGTTGACGAATATAAAAATTTTTGCTAAAATATAAGTTGAAAAGGGCGAAAATATTGGGAAAGGCTGAAAAAATGACAGAACCGCAGGGAAATAAAGTCTATAAAAGAGTTCTCGAAGAAACGGGCGCGGATGCGCTGTTCGTTTCCGACGAAACGTATAAAAGATACGTGGCGGGATTTCTTACGGAGGGCGGCTATGCCCTCGCCGATAAAAGCGGCACGTACCTTTTCACCGACGCGCGCTACCTCGAAGCAGCGGAGAAACTGCTTACGCCGCTCGGCGTACACGTGGTGGAAAGCAATAAAGAAAACAGAGCGGAAGAGTATCTGAAAAAATACGCGAAAGTAGCCGTTCCTTTTTCGGAAATCACGTATGCGGAATTTCTGAATCTTCAAAAAAGCGGCGCGTTATTCGCCGACGCTACGGGTGCGCTCAGAGAATGTGCGAAAGTGAAAACGGAAGGCGAACTGACGGCGATCGCCGGGGCGTGCGATATTGCGGAAGAAGGGCTTTTGAAAACCTTGCCGCAGATCAAAGAGGGAATGACGGAACGCGAAGTTGCCGCACTTCTCGAATACGAAATGCGCGCGCTCGGCGCGGACGGCACGTCGTTCGATACGATCGTTGCGTTCGGCGCGGCGGCTGCCGTACCGCATCATGAAACGGGCGATACGAAACTGAAATTCGGCGATGAAATTCTCATCGATTTCGGCTGCAAATCTTTCGGATATTGTTCGGATATGACGCGCACGTTCCTTTTCGGCGACGACAAGAAACACGAAGAATTCAAAAAAGCCTATGCCTGTGTACTGGCGGCGCAACTTAAAGTGCTGGACGAACTGAAAGCGGGCATGACGGGCGGCGACGGCGATAAAATCGCGCGAGATTATCTGGAAGCGCACGGCTACGGAAAATATTTCACTCATTCGCTGGGGCACGGGATCGGCCTGAAAATTCACGAATTTCCGTCGATTCGTCGCGGCGGCGAGGAAGTGCTTGCCGACGGCATGGTGTTCTCGGACGAGCCTGGCGTGTACGTGGCGGGCGAGTACGGTATACGCATAGAGGACACGGTGACGATGAAAAACGGAAAGGCCGCGTCGTTCATGAAGAAAGTTTCCAAGCAACTCACCGTTTTATAACGGGCGGCGGCAGAATAAAAACAAGAAAAAATTAAAAAACGAAAAGACGAAAAATTTTCGGCATAAGGAGAAAAAATATTATGGCACAGATTTTGGCAGGCGACATTCGTAAAGGCGTTACTTTTGAATATAAGAGCGGCGTTTACACCGTTACGGATTTCCAGCACGTTAAGCCGGGCAAAGGCGCGGCGTTCGTTCGCACTACGCTGAAGAATGTAGTTACGGGGCAGGTGCTTTCCAACGAAACGTTTAACCCCACGGCAAAACTCGAAACGGCGCAGGTGGAAACGAAGAAGATGACGTATTCTTATTTCGACGGCGAATTCTACGTATTCATGGATGATGAATACAATCAGACGATGCTTACGCACGATCAGGTAGAAGAAGCGTTGAAATATATCAAAGAAAACGACGTTGTCACCGTGAAATTCCTTTACGGCAACGCCTTCTCCGTAGAACCCGAAAATTTCGTGGAACTGAAAGTAATCGAAGCGGAACCGGGCGTAAAGGGCAACACCGCCACCAACGTTATGAAGAACGCGAAAGTGGAAACCGGCGCGATTATTCAGGTGCCTATGTTCGTAAACGAAGGCGAAACGATCCGTATCGATACGCGTACCGGCGAATATATGAGCCGCGTTTAATTCCTTTTCTTTCATTGGACGGCGGAATTTTATCGATTGAAAACGAAAACAAAGATGCGGGAGCGGCGGTATGCCGTCTCCTGCGTTTTGTCGTATAAGAGGATCGCCCGATCGTCGGCGGAACGGCGTTCCTTTACGTGTATCCCACGGATTGCCTGGCTCCGTATCGTCGCCGTATCGTCGCCGAATGATTGCCGATACGACGTTGCTGCGGCGTTGCGGTGCGCTTTTGTCTGCACTACGGCGTTTGTTTGCGGACATGTATCGCTGAAACGGCGAATCGCTTCGGTATCGGCAAATCGCAAAAAACGTAAAAAAACTGCGGGTAAATTATAACAAAATAAGGAGAAAGAAGAATAGCATGAGGGCAGTGGTGCAACGCGTTCTGAACGCGGAACTGAAAGTGGAAGGAAAACTCATCTCGAAAATCGGCAGGGGGCTCGTTGTGTTTTTCGGCGTGAAAAACGGCGACGTGCCGGCCGACGCGGATAAAATAGTGAAGAAGATTTCCGCGCTTCGCATTTTCGAGGACGAAAACGGGAAGATGAATTTATCCGTAGGCGACGTGGGCGGCGAAGTGCTTTTCGTTTCGCAATTCACACTTTACGGCGACGCGTCGCACGGGAACAGACCGTCTTTCACGGAAGCGGCGCGCCCCGAAACCGCAAAACCGATTTACGATTACGCCGCAGAAAAGTTACGCTCGCTCGGCGTTCCCGTTTCTACGGGGATCTTCGGCGCGGATATGAAAATTCTGCAGGAAAACGACGGCCCCGTAACGATTCTGCTTTCCTGAGCGTATGGCGGCGGTGAAACGGAAAACGGCAAAAAGCCGCCGTTTTTTCACTCTACCGACAGTAGAGAGGGGTAAACCGCTGCGAGAACGAGCGGCGAGCGGGGACGTTACGAAAAAACTACAGACGGAAAACGATTTCGTGAAAATTACCGGGCGTGCCTGAAAATAAGGAGTTTTTAGTACAAAAAAGAAAAAATGTACGGTAAAATCGCTCTACGGTGAGTAGAATTGCGAAAAAATGCGGTAGAGCGGGAAGAGACGAGAGTAGGTTGTCTTTTTTTTCCTTTTGCGATAAAATAATATCGGAAAACGACGGAGGGCGTTTTGCCTGCGGCTGCGAGTCGACGCGCGGCGTACGGCAATAAAATAAAACGGGCGATGGAAGACAAAGATTTTTATAAGATCTTCATCCCGTGCGAGGCGCTGTAAAAAACCTCGGCAAGCCCCTTGTTCCTCGGCGCGGATTCCGAAAAATCAAAAACACGAAATAAAAGGAAAAATAACACTATGGCTTGCAAAACCACGAAAGTAAACGAAACGAAAGCAAAACAACCTAAAAAGATCGTCCCGATTTTTTTCGCGGCGGACGATAAATACGTGCCCTATCTTGCGGTGACGCTGCAATCGATCAAAGAGCGGATTTCTCCCCAAAACGAATATCGCGTGTATGTGCTGCATGCGGGGGTAAGCGACGAAGGCTCGGATAAAATCAAAGTGTTTGAAAGCGAAAATTTAAAAATAAATTTCGTAGACGTCACCGATCGTCTCAACGTACTTTCCGAAGAACTGCATCTTCGCGATTATTACACCTGCGCCACGTATTTCCGTATCTTCATCGCCGTGATGTTCCCCGAATACGATAAGGCGATTTATCTCGACGGCGATCTTGCCGTATGTTGCGACGTGGCGGATTTTTACGATACCGAAATCGGCGATAACTACGTGGCGGGGGTACGCGACGGCGCGGTGGGCGCAGTGCCCGTGTTCCAGGATTACACGAAAGCGGTGCTCGGCATCGATGCGAACGAATATTTCAATGCGGGCGTGCTCGTTCTTAATCTGAAAGCCCTCCGCGACGAAGATTTCTACGGAAAATTCGCGGGGCTTCTGAAAAAATATAAATTCGTTGTGGCGCAGGATCAGGATTATCTGAACGTGCTTTGCCGCGGCAGAGTAAAGTATCTTCCGGACGAATGGAACGCCATGCCCGTGGGTGAAGCTACGCAGAAACTGAAACATCCGAAGATCATTCATTATAATCTCACCGCGAAACCCTGGCATTATTCCACCGTCACCTATTCGCCGTATTTCTGGGCGGCCGCAAAGAATACCGAATTCTACGATTTTTTGCAGGAAACGCTGAAAAATTACAGCGAAGAAGAAAAACTCCGCGATAAAGAATGCGAGGCGGGTTTGCTCGCGCTGTGCGAAAAGGAAATCGCGCGGGAAGATAATTATTTCAACGCATACGTCAAAAACAAATAACGGCAGACGATAAAGCGATAGAAAAACAATAGCATTAAAAACGCCGCCCTTGCCGCATTTTTTGCGGCGGGGGCACGGCGGTATCGTAAGGAACGAAGCGCGATTGCAAATCATAATAATCTTATAACGATCGGCTTCGGAAAATAAAAAACAGAAGGGGTACAGGTATGGATTTATCGATAGTTTCCAAAGAACGCAGGGAAGTGCTCGAAAGAATCGACGAATACGAACGCAAGGGGTGGTTTGAAAAAGACGTTGAAAACGATCCTCCCGCGCCCGAACTTCGCCCCGAAGACGTGGATTACCTCGGAAAGAAACTTTCAAGCAAAATCAAAACGGCGATCGCGAACAAAATGGGGCGTAAATTTTTCGATACGCAGATTAAAAACGGCTCTGTGGTGATCGACGGCATGGAAGGCGGCGAAAACCTTGAAATTCTCAAAAAAACGGGCGCGGTGATTACGTGCAATCATTTCGGGATTCCCGATAACTATATATTGTATCACTGCATCGAAAAGAGTCTGAAAAAACGGAGACTTTATAAAGTGATCCGCGAGGGAAATTACACGGGCTTCGGCGGCTTGTTTGGCTTTCTTTTCAGAAACTGCAACACGTTGCCGCTTTCTTCCAATCGCCGTACGATGATGAATTTCTTTTCCGCTACGGATACCCTTCTGAAACGCGGCGAAGCGATTCTGATCTACCCCGAACAGGGCATGTGGTGGAATTACAGAAAGCCGCGCCCTTTCAAGATCGGCGCGTTTAAAATGGCGGCTCGTGCGGGTGTTCCCGTGTTGCCTGCGTTCATCACGATGAAAGACGACGAAACGCGGCTCGACGAGAACAATTATCCGTTGCAGCACTACACCGTGCACGTAATGCCCCCCGTATATCCCGATAAATCTCTGGGCGAAAAAGCCGCGGCACAGAAAATGCTGGATGATACTTTCGCTTTATACAAGGTGAAGTACGAAGAAGTGTACGGCATACCGCTTACGTATCTTTCCGAAGAAACGGCGGAATCCGCGGGAGAAGAGAAAGAGACTATCGGAAGCCGTTGCGAAAAATCGGCGGAAATACATGCCGAAAAATGCGGAATAACGGATGCAGAGGCGGAAATAACGCAGGAAACGCTTCACGCCGCAATGGAGGAAACGGAAGGGAACGACGGCGCTTTTTCCGGGCGGATTCACGGCATAATGGCTGTGTGACGCAGGCGTGCGCACAACATAAAACAAAACGCATAAAATAAATTTCAAAGACGCATTATAAAAAGATCGGGGTTAAAGAAAGTATCCGAAAAAAACGAACGAGGAAAAAGAGCAATGTTATTTGTGTGGGTGATTTTAATTGCGGCGGCGGGGTTATCCGTGCTTAACGCCGCGTTAACGCAAAGTTTTGCGGGAATGTTGCAGATGGCGGCGTGGGAAAGCGTCGTCCGCACGCTTTGCGCCGTAACCTACGCTTTCGTGCTCGACGCGCTTCTTGCCGTTTTTATCCGCAGGGCGTTGCCGTCGAAATGGTTCGATCATAAAAAAGCGCTGTTTACGGTGGGCAGAAAAGAAAAGAATTTCTACGAAAAAGCGGGAATCCGCAAGTGGAAAGATAAAATTCCCGAATGGGGAAAATTCACCGATTTTTCCAAAAACAAAATCGCCCGTCCGAAGGATAACGAATATCTTTCCCGATATTTCATGGAACTTTGCTACGGCGAAGCGATTCATTTCTTTTCCGTGCTTGCCGGCTTTACCGTGATTTGTTTCGTGCCGCGCGCCATGTTCTTTTCGCTGGCTTTGCCCGTCGCTCTGATCAACGCGGCGTGCAATCTTCCTTCGCTGTTTATTCTGCGCTACAATTCCTACAAATTGGAAGTGCTGTATAAAAGCAACGAAAAACGGGCGGCGAGAGCGGCGGAAAATCGTACGGGCGGCATATGCCGTACCGAAGAAAAGGCTTCCGCGGAAGAAACGGTGTGCCTGCCTTCCGAAGCAAAGGCTGCCGAAACGGAAAGCAAATGAAAGAAAAAACGAAAAAATGCGAAAGTATCGCGAAGTGTAAGAATAACGAGCGAATAATTCTTGACAATCCCCGCAAAGCGTGATATAATTACGAATTGCGCGGGGTTGTTTTTTGTCCGCCGTTTTTCAATGCGCCTTGCCGGGACGGAAAACGTACGGGAAAAGCGAAGAAAACGGGAGAAAAACGGATCGCCCTGCGGGAAGTACGGGTTTTATGAAAGCGAAAAATATAAAACGAGGAGACAGAACGGAACAATGAAGAAAGACGTAGTAATTATCGGCGCGGGGCCTGCGGGTATTTTTACCGCACTCGAAATGTTGCGCCGCGGCAGTAAAAAGAGCATACTTATCGTGGAAAAAGGGAAATCGGTGGAAAATCGCAGATGCCCCAAAAACGTGACGGGAAAATGCATGAACTGCAAGCCGTTCTGCCATATCACCACGGGTTTTTCGGGCGCGGGCGCGTTTTCCGACGGGAAACTGTCGCTTTCCGCCGAAGTGGGCGGCGATTTGCCTCTTCTCATCGGCGAAGAACTGGCGCAGGAAACGATCAACTATGCGGATAAAATTTACCTCGAATTCGGCGCGGACGAACACGTTGAAGGAATCAACGTATCCGAAGAAGTGAAAGAAATCAGAAAGCGTACGATTCAGGCGGGACTCAAACTGGTGGATTGCCCGATCCGCCATATGGGAACGGAAAAAGCGCAGCAGATCTATCTTTCGATCGAGCGCTACCTTCTCGAACACGGCGTAGAGATTATGTTTGAGTATGAATGTAAAACGCTGATCATGGGCGACGGCGTATGCAAGGGCGTGGAAATCGCGAAATGGAACGGCACGGATTCGCAGGAAATTTTTGCCGACGACGTGGTGGTGGCTACGGGCAGACGCGGCGCGGAATGGCTGGAAAAAATCTGCGAAACGTACGGCGTGGAACACGTTCCTTCCACCGTGGATATCGGCGTGCGCGTGGAAGTTCGCAACGAAGTGATGGAAACAGTGAACAAGGTGCTGTACGAATCCAAGTTGATCGGCTATCCGAAGCCTTTCAAAAACAAAGTACGTACATTCTGCCAGAATCCTGGCGGCTTCGTTTCGCAGGAAAACTACGATAACAATCTCGCCGTCGTGAACGGACATTCTTATAAAGATCTGAAAACGGAAAACACGAACGTTTCGATTCTGTGCTCGCACAATTTCTCGTATCCGTTCAATCAGCCGATCGCTTACGCGCAGAAGATCGGCGAACTTACGAATATGCTCGGCGCGGGGCATATCCTCGTGCAGCGTTTCGGCGATATTCTCGACGGAAAACGTACATGGGATAAAGAACTTTCCCGTTCCAACGTGCGCCCTACGCTGAAAGACGCCGTGGCGGGCGATATCACCGCCGCCATGCCTTACCGCACAATGATCAATATCATCAATTTCATGCAGTCGGTGGATTACGTGCTTCCCGGCTTCGCTTCTGCGGAAACGTTGCTCTATTCCCCCGAACTGAAATTTTACAGCAACCGCATTAAAATGGATACCGATCTTAACACGAATATCCGCGGGCTGCATTGCCTCGGCGATTCCAGCGGCTGGACGCGCGGATTGATGATGGCTTCCGTGATGGGCGTGCTGATGGGCCGCAAACTGGTGTGATTCTGCCGTAAGAAAATCAGGCACGGAAAATTTACGAAAATACGGAGACTTCCCGAACGAGGGGAAGTCTCTTTTCGTCGCCCGATTCAAAAAAAACGATTTATTTAAAATATTTTACGCGAAAAAAAGGATTTTCGCGCCTTTTTTACGTATATAATTATAGTCGAAAAAAGAAGATCGGGGAAATACACCCGAAAACGCCGCACACGCAAGCGGGAAAGGAGGAAAAGCCGATGGCGTTCGATCCGAAATTCTGGCAGGAACTGAAAGAAAAAAACGATATAGTGGAAGTGATCGGCTCGTACGTGCCTTTAACCAGAAAAGGAGGGCAATATTGGGCGTGCTGTCCGTTTCATCATGAAAAAACGCCTTCTTTCGCGATCAAACAGGAGGACGGCTTTTACCACTGTTTCGGCTGCGGAGTGAGCGGCGACGTGGTGAAATTCGTGCAGCAGATCGAATCCACCGATTTTATCGGCGCGGTGCGGATTCTTGCTAACCGTGCGAAGATGGAAGTGCCGGAATCGGCGGATTACGACGGGGAAAAGGCGGCGGAAATCAAGCGGCAGAAAGATACCGTTCTGAAAATTCTGCTCGATACGGCGCGTTTTTATCTGAGCAATTTATACGGCGGCGACGAACGTGCGCAGGCGCATCTCGATTATATTCAGCGGCGGAAAATTTCGCCGTCGGTGGCGAAAAAATTCGGCTTGGGCGCGTCGCTCGATTACAGATCTTTGCCTGCGTATCTTATGGGCAAGGGGTATAAGAGGGAAGATCTTCTGGCAAGCGGCGCTGTATCGGAAGATCGGCACGGCAAACTGACCGACAGCCTTGCGGGGCGGCTTATTTTTCCGATCATCAATTCGCTGGACGAAGTAGTGGCGTTCGGCGGCAGGGTGATGGAAAAGACGGATTTCGCGAAGTATAAAAACACGCGCGAAACGATCGTTTTCAATAAGCGGAAAAATCTTTACAACATCAATCTGCTGAAAAAATTAAAAAGAGAAGAGCCGATCCGCGAAGTGATTATGGTGGAGGGATATATGGACACCATTTCCCTCTATCAGGCCGGCTTTAAAAACGTGGTGGCTTCCATGGGCACGTCGCTTACGAAAGAGCAGGCGCGGCTGGTGAAACGATACAGCGATAAAGTGCTGATCAGTTACGACGGGGATTTCGCGGGGCAGAGCGCGGATCTTCGCGGGCTGGAAATTCTGAAAAACGAAAACATCACGGTGCGCGTCGTGCCGCTGCCCGACGGGAAAGATCCCGACGACGTGGCGAAAGAAGGGGCGGAGGCGTATCGGAAATGCCTCGACGCGGCGTTGCCGCTGATCGATTACAAACTGCACTCGCTGGAAGGGAAATTCGATCTTTCGCATGCCGACGAAAAACGCGCGTACGTGGCGGAGGCTTTGAAAGTGGTGCAGGAAGCGGAGAGCGAAAGCGAAAAAGAAGAACTTCTGAAATACGTGCGGGATAAATCGGGCATCACGTATCAGTCGCTGGAACGCGATCTGAATAATCTTCCGGAACTGGTGAAAAGCGTGGAAAACGCCGCGATCAGGGAAACGGAAGAAACGGGGGATCGGTATCTGCGCGCGGAACGTTTTATTCTGGCGGCGAAACTGTTTTCGTTGCCCTACGCGAAAGATTTCGATCTGAAACGGCTGACGTTTTCCAACGCGGCGCACAAAGTGATCGCGGATTTCATTCTTGCGGAAGAAGAACGCGGGGAAAAAATCCGCCCGAGCGACGTATTCGATATTTTCCGCGAAGAATCGCCCGAACTGAACGCGATTCTCGATCTGAACTACGGGGAAAAACTTTCAGGCCCGATCGCCGAGCGATTTTTCGCCGATTCGGTGAATACCTTGGAAAAGGAAAGCCTTTCGGCGAAAATCAAAGATCTCACGGCGGAATTTTCTTCCTCGAAAGACGTTGCGAGGCGAAAAGAAATTGCGGGCGAGATCGACAGGCTGACAAGGCTGCTGAAAGGGCAGACGTAGCGATATATGTTTTGCGGAAAACCGCAGACAACCGGAAGAAGCAAAAAATTTTAAGCGTATTTACGCAGGATAACAGGCACTCACAGGAGGCAAAAAATGGAGCAGGTATCCGAGCAGAAATTGCAGGAACTCGTCGGGGCGATCATCGGCGAGTACAAAATGAAGGGCAGTATTTCCACCACCGCGCTTTGCGAAATCGTGGAAAAAGTGGATATAACGCCCGATCAACTCGACTACGTTTACAAATCGCTGAAAGACGCGTCGATACAGGTGGTGGACGAAAGCGAGAGGGATAAAGAACTTTTCGAGCAGGCGCTTTCCGACGTAGGGCTTGACGATCCCGTCAAGATGTATCTGAAAGACATCGGACAAGTTCCCCTTCTTACGACGGACGAAGAACTGGAACTGGCGCAGAAGATGTCCGAAGGGCAGGAAGCGGCGAAAAAGCGGCTTTCGGAAGCAAACCTTCGTCTTGTGGTTTCCATCGCGAAACGTTACGTGGGCAGGGGCATGCTCTTCCTCGATCTGATTCAGGAAGGAAATCTCGGGCTGATGAAAGCGGTGGAGAAATTCGATTATCAGAAAGGCTTTAAATTTTCTACGTACGCCACGTGGTGGATCAGGCAATCGATCACGCGCGCGATCGCGGATCAGGCGCGTACGATCCGTATTCCCGTGCACATGGTGGAAACGATCAATAAACTTACGCGCGAACAGCGTATTTTGTTGCAGGAACTCGGGCGGGAACCCACGCTGGAAGAACTGGCGGAGCGCATGGGCGTATCGATCGAACGGGTGAGCGAGATTCAGAAGATCGCGCAGGATCCCGTTTCGCTGGAAACGCCGATCGGCGAAGAAGAGGACAGTCATCTCGGCGATTTCATCGAGGACGACAAAACGCCTACGGCAAGCGATTCCGTGGCTTCCACGATGCTGAAAGAACAGATCGCCCGCGTGCTGGATACGCTTACGCCGCGCGAAGAAAAGGTGTTGCGTTTGCGTTACGGCATCGACGACGGCAGGCCCCGCACTCTGGAAGAAGTGGGCAAGGAATTCAACGTAACGCGTGAACGTATCCGTCAGATCGAAGCGAAAGCGCTGAGAAAACTCCGCCATCCTTCGCGCAGCAAACGCCTTCGCGATTTCAACCCGTCGTAAGCAAAAGACTGAACGGGAAAACGGCGGCAAGAGTATGGCTTATACGCAAAGAATGAAAATATTGTGCTCGCATCTGCGCAAAGCGGAGACGTTTGCCGACGTAGGCTGCGATCACGGGTATATGTCGGAATACATGCTGAAAAACGGACTGTGCGGGAAACTGTATTTTTCCGACATAAGCCGCGGAAGCCTCGCGAAAGCAAAAAAACTTCTGGCGGAGTACGTGGATGGCGGCAGGGCGGAAGGCGTGCTGGGCGACGGATTTTACGGCGTGCCGAAAGATACGGAAGAAGTGCTGATCGCGGGAATGGGCGGCAGCGAAATCGTGGATATCCTCTCTCATGAGAAATACGGCTTTCTGCCCGCGTATTTTGTGTTTCAGCCGATGCTCGACGGGGAAAAACTGCGCAGGTATCTGATTGAAAACGGCGCGTTTTTAGAGCGGGATTATACGTTTGTATGCGACGGAAAGCCTTACGATTGCATTACGGGAAGAAAACGAAAAAAAGGCGAAGAGTCGCAGACGTACACCCGCGCGGAATACGCGTTCGGCAGAGAGAATATTCAAAGCAGAAGCGAAGATTTTTTAAAGAGGCTGAAAGAAAAAGCGGCGCGCGTACGGAAATACATGAACGGCAACGGGCTCAGCGAAAAATCGCGCGAAGAACTTACGGCGCGTTACGAATTTTTAACGGGGGTGATTTCCGGTGAAATCGAATGAACTGTTTTTACTGGCGGAGCGTTTCGCGCCGATTCGTTACAGCGAAGAATTCTGCTCCCGATACGGCGCGTACGATAATTCGGGCTTGCTTGTGGATCGCGGAAACGACGTGAAAAAAGCGGTGTTTTCGCTCGATCTTTCGTGCGGCGCCGTGGAATATGCCGAAAAAATCGGCGCGGGGGCGATCGTAACGCATCATCCCGCGATTTATGCGAAACTTTCTTCGATTCGTGCGGACGATCCGTTAAGCGGCGCGGTGCTTGCCGCGGCACGGGCGGGGATATCCGTGATTTCGATGCATCTTAATCTCGACGCGGCGGAAGGCGGAATCGACGAATCGCTGGCGGAAGGAATCCGCAAGGCGGCGGCAAAGGCGCACGGCGCTACCGCCGACGAAGCGGGAGAAACGGAGCGCAAAGCGAAAGCGGCGGAGAAGATTATGTATACTTTTTCCTGCGGCAAGGGCGGCTACGGCAGGGTGTACGACGTGACGGAAACAAGCGCGGGAAAATTGAAAGAGGCGTTCGACGAAGAATTTTCCGCAAAACATACGTTGCTTTTCGGAAAAGAAAACAAAGCGGTTCGGCGCGCGGCTTCATTCTGCGGCGCGGGGGCGGATGAAGAAGCGATCGGCTTCGCGGCGGAAAACGGGGCGGATCTGATCGTCTCTTCCGATTTCAAACATCATATATTAAAAAGCGCGACGGAGCGCGGCATGGCGGTGATTGCGCCTACGCATTACGCTTCCGAAGCGTACGGATTTTATCGATTTTATCAAAAAATCGCCGGGGCGGCGGAAATCGGCTGCGAATTTTTTGCGGACGAAACGTTGCTCTGACGGGAGGTAAACATATGTCTAATTTAGCGACTATATTGCAGTATCAGGAAACGGACAAGAAACTTTTCGCTCTGGAGAAGGAACTTTCGTCGTGCGAGGAGAGAAAGGAATTCGTGAAAGCGAAGAAATTTCTGGAAAACGCGGCGGAAAAACTCGATTCGCTGGAAATAAAAGCGCGCACGCTGAAAGAAAAGGCTGCGGAGATCGAAAGCCGTTGCGGAGCGATCGAAAAAGATCTTGCCGATCTTTCGGGAATAGACGAACTGATCGAGGGCGGCGCTGACGTTTCGTATTACAAGAAAGCGGCGCTTAAACAGATGGATACGCTTCGTAAAACGAAAGCGGAACTTGCCGCTACGGCAAACGAGATTTCGGAAACGGACAAAGAATTTAAAGATCTGAAAAAGAAAGTGCTTTCCATGCAGAAAAAATACGCGGAAGCAAACGAGAAATACAAGGCGGTGAAAGCGGCGCGCGAGGGCGAGAGAAAGGCGCTGGAAGCGGAACTTGCCGAAATCGCGAAAGGTATTCCCGAAGCCGCGATGAACAAATACCTTACGAAGAGGAAAGAAAAGGTGTTCCCCGTTGTGTTTCCGCTTACGGCGGACGGCAGATGTTCGTGCTGCAGCATGGAAATTCCTCTTGCGGCGATGAGCGAACTGGATTCGTCCGGCGTGATCGAATGTGAAAACTGCCACAGGATTCTGTATCGGCAATAAGCCGACGGAATGAGGGAAAGAACTATTCCAAAGAAACGCCGCATAAAATAAAACGATGCAAAAAGTTGTGGCGGAAATCTCTTTACGTACGATCGAAGAAAACGCTCGTTTCTGGAAAGAGCGAACGAGAAATCTGCTGTATGCCGTAGTGAAAGACGACGCATACGGGCACGGGGCGGCGGAAACGGCTTGCGCGCTCGATCGCGTGGCGGACGCGTTCGCCGTGGCGAATATCGACGAAGCCGTGGCTCTTTTATCCGTGACGGATAAAGATATTCTGGTGCTTACGCCGCCCGCTACGGAAGAAGAGGCGATCGAAATAGTTTCCCGCGGCTGTATTCTTACGGCGGACGGCGCTTTTTCCGCCTGTGCCGCTGCCCGTGCGGCGGAATATGCGCCCGATAAAACGGCGCGCGTACATCTGAAAGCGAATACGGGCATGAATCGTTACGGTTCGTCGTACGGCGCGTTCAGAAGAACGTGCGAAATACTTAAAACCGCGAAGAACGTGCGTGTGGAGGGGATTTTTTCTCACCTCGCGGGGATAACGAACAGGGAAAATGCCGCCGCGCAGCGCGATCGCTTTACGGAGCATTGCGCCATAGCGGAAGAATATTTTCCGCGCCTGATCCGTCATCTTTCCGCTACGGCGGGCGCGTGCCTCGACGAAAGTTTTTATTTCGACGCGGTGCGGATCGGTCTCGGATTATACGGGTATCTGCCCGACGGATGTCTGCCTCTTGTTGCAGTGAAAAGAGGCAAAGAAGGAAAAGGCTTTTCGCCCGTGAAGATTGCGATGAAAGCATACGCCCGCGTGGTGAAAAGCGGCGTTTACCGTTTCGGAACGCTCGGCTACGGCGATACGGCGGGTGTTTCCGGCGAAAAATTTCACGTGACGGGCGCAGGCTACGGCGGAGGTTTTTTCAGAAGAGAAAAAAACGGCATGGCGGGCGGCGTGAATATCGGCGCGCCATGTATGGACGCTACGCTAAGGAGCGGCGGAGCAGTGCGCGGCAAAAGAGAAGCGGTGCTGCTGAATGCGGCGGCAACGGCGGCGGAAGCGGGTACGATCCCGTACGAAGTGCTTTGCGCCGTAGGAAAAAACGCGGAACGAATTTACGTATAGCGCAGGTTATCGGCGTGCGGCGTATCTGCTCCCGTCTGATGAAAATCGGGCGGCGCATGATATATGCCGGGCTATGACGGGACAAGCCTTGCGCCGAAATGTTCTGAGTCCCGAAAAAATATATATCCGATAAACAAAGGAAAAACGCCCGAAAGGGTATACGGAGGAAAAAAATGTCCGGGTTTAAGAAAAAAATGAAAGTGTTCTGGCGTACGGTGCGGGAGTGCTTCGTGCACTCGCTGGTGCCTGCGTTCATGTATCTGGCGATGAGCGGTTTGCTCCTTGTGATTTTGCAGCGGCATGCCGACGATAACGGCAACGTTTCTCGTTCGACGATTTTCACCGCTTCGATTATCTGCGGGCTGATCGGCGTGGCGTATAACGCTCTTATGGCGTGGGGATGCGGCGGCACGCATTTCGAGCATCTTGTTTCGGGCAATATGAAACGGCGTTCTGCGGAGGAACTCGGCAGCGATCTTACGATTACGGGATATAAATCGGAAAAGGAATATCGTCCGTGGAAAGGCTTTGCTATTGGAGCGTTTACGGCATTGCCCGTTTTGATCGGCGGATTGATTTTCGGGAAATATCAGCCGCAGATCCTTGCGGAAACCACTTCCCGCGGGGCAACCGTGCTGCTTCTGATTTTCGATCTGCTTGCGGGCTGGGCGATTATTCCGTTTCAGTATCTGAAAGCGTCGCATTACGCGCTTTCCGCGTTGTTCGCTCTGATCCCCGTAGCGATCTCGGGCGCGTTTTATATCATCGGCGCGTATTCCCGCCGTGCGAGTATCGCGAAGAAGCAGGCGTTGGCGGACAGAAAATCTGCGGAGCAGGCGGCAAAACCGAAAAAAATCAATTACGGCGGACTGCCCGGTACGAAGCCGAACAAAAAGAAATAAAAGCGGGCGGAAAGGTTGCGTATGAGAATTATCGGCGGAAAACACAGAGGCAGAATCCTCGCGGAATTCAAAGGCGAAGAAATCCGCCCGACGGCGGATCGCGTGAAAGAATCGCTTTTCAACGTGTTATCGCGGGAAATTGCGGGCGCGCGCGTTCTCGATCTGTTTTGCGGCAGCGGCGCGCTCGGGCTGGAATGTCTTTCGCGGGGAGCGGAAGAGGCGGTGTTTAACGATTGCTCGAAAGACAGCGTAGCCGTACTGAAAGCGAACATAAAAAAACTCGGCGCGGAAGAGAACAGCACCGTGTATACGCTGGATTATTTAGCCTGCCTTTCCCGGCTGAGCGGAAAATTCGATATTATTTTTCTCGATCCGCCTTACCGTTTCGATTACGGCGTTTCGGCAACGGAGGAAATTGCCCGCCGTTCGCTGTTATCCGATAGCGGCGTGATCGTTTACGAGCGCAACGCTCCCTTTCCCGAGGAAAAAACTGGAATTTTCACGGTGTGCGACGTGCGGAAATACGGAAAGACATACCTTTCGCTTTTGCGGCTGTGCGGAAAATAAACGATGCGGACGATTGCTTTGCGGGCGTCGCTTTTGCATGTGCGAAAGCGGGAAGCGGTGTCCGGCAAAGCGGGCTTCGTTGCGAAAGACACGGCGATCGGAAGGTGTCAAGGGAAAAGAATTATGAAAAAATGTGTGTTTGCGGGAACGTTCGATCCGCCTACGCTGGGGCACAGAGCCGTAGTGGAACGGGCGAAAAAAGTATTCGACGAAGTGATCGTGGCGATTTTGGTAAATCCCGATAAAAAGCCGCTGTTCACCGTGGCGGAGCGTATGGAACTTTTAAAAAAGACCATGCCTTTTGCGGAAGTGAAAATTATATCTTCGGAAAAAACCGCCGCCGACCTTATGAAAGAAACCGGTGCGGATTGCTATCTGCGCGGCATCAGAAACGGCACGGATTTCGATTACGAAACCGCGAATTACTACGTAAGCGAAAAACTTTGCGGAGAATTTATCGCTATGTATGTGCCCTGCCCGCAGAATTTATTGCACGTATCGTCTTCGGCGGTACGCGCGATTCTGAAATTCGGGAAAAGCGCGGACGGCTACGTCGCGGACGAGGCGAAAGATCTTCTGCTTGCGTTGTACGAAGAGAAAAAGCGCGACGGAACTTCCGCGAAAAACGGTTGATTTGCGCGGCAAAAAAGCGGAAGAAGCATTGGTGAAACGTTATGGATTTATTCGATTTCAATAATTTCGAGGAAACGGCAAAGCCGCTTTCCGAAAGAATGAGAGCAAACAATTTAAACGAGTTTATCGGGCAGAAGCACCTTGTGGCGGAAGGATCGCTGCTGCGCAGGGCGATCGCTTCCGATCGGCTGGGCAGTTGTATTTTTTACGGACCTCCGGGGTGCGGAAAAACCACGCTTGCCAACATTATCGCCATGACGACGAACGGCGAATTCATTAAACTGAACGCGGTTAATTCGGGCGTTGCGGACGTGAAAAAAGCCGTGGACACCGCGCGGGACAATCTTCGGCTGTATAATAAACGCACCTATCTGATGCTGGACGAATGTCATCGTTTCAGCAAAACGCAGAGCGATTCTCTTCTGCCCGCGATAGAAAAAGGCACGATTATCTTTATCGGCTCTACTACGGAAAATCCGTATGCGGCGATGACTCCCGCCATCGTTTCGCGTTGCCGCGTGTTCGAGTTCAAGAGGCTGAGCGAGGACGAAATCGCCGACGCGTTGAAAGCGGCTTTGAAAAACCGGCTGAAAGGATTGGGCAGGATGAATGCGGAGGCGGACGAGGATGCGATCCGTCATATCGCGCGCGTTGCGGGGGGAGACCTCAGAACGGCGTACAACGCGCTGGAACTTGCCGTCACCACCACGCCGAAAGACGCGGACGGCGTGATCAGAGTGCGCCTTGCCGACGCTGAACAATCCATACAGCGGAAAGCATTGTCGTTCGGGGAAGATCAGTATTACGATTATCTTTCGGCGTTTTGCAAATCGCTTCGCGGCAGCGATCCGAATGCGGCGTTATATTATGCGAACCGTATTATAGAGGGCGGCGGCGATCCCATGCTGGTGGCGCGGCGGCTGGTTGTGCACTCTGCGGAGGACGTGGGGCTTGCCGATCCGCGAGCCTTGCAGATGACGACGGCCGCGATGTACGCGCTTGAAAAAATCGGCTATCCCGAAGCGATGATTCCGCTTTCCGAAGCAATCATATATGTATGCGAGGCGGAAAAGAGCAATTCCGTGGTGGAAGCGCTGGGTGCGGCTCGGGAGGACGTGAAAAACGCGCGCGACGACGAGGGCGTGCCCGCGTATCTCCGAGATAATTCCTATGGCAGCAAAGAGGATAAAGCGGCGAGCGCGAAATACAAATATCCGCATAGTTACGGCGGGTATGTAGAGCAGCAGTACCTTCCCGATTCGATTAAAGATCACGTATATTATGTGCCGAAAGGGCGCGGCTACGAAGCGGAAATAGAAGAGCGCGACGCGAGGAGAAAAAAGAAATGAAATGCTTGTATTGCAACTGTACGGAAAGCAAAGTGGTGGATTCGAGATCGTCGGACGACGCGCGTACGATCCGCAGGCGCAGAGAATGCGTTTCCTGCGGCAGAAGATTTACCACGTACGAAACGATCGAAGTCACGCCCGTGCTGGTGGTGAAAAATAACGGCATGCGGCAGGCGTTCAATGCGGAAAAGGTGAGAAACGGCATTATCAAATCCTGCGAAAAACGCCCCGTTCCCATGGCGGTGATCGACGAAATCGTGGCGGATATTTCCAAACAGGTGTATAACAGCATGGAAAGCGAAATCACCTCGAAACAAATCGGCGAAATGGTGATGGAACGCCTGAAAAAAACGGACGAAGTGGCGTACGTACGCTATGCTTCCGTGTATCGCTCGTTCAAGGATATTTCGTCGTTTATGGCGGAATTACAGAGCATGATGAGCGCAAAATAAGGCGGTTTTTTCAATCGGACGAGGCATTTAACATGAGAAAAAAAGTAATGGTCGGCTCCGTTGCGATCGGCGGCGGCGAACGCGTGAAAATACAATCGATGACGACGTGCAGAACATCCGACGTGGAGACTTGTGCGGCGCAGACGGAGCGGCTTGCGGCGGCGGGCTGCGAGATTATACGCTATGCCGTTTTGGACGAAGCGGACGCTTATGCGATCGCGGAACTGAAAAAACGGGTATCGCTGCCGATCGTGGCGGATATTCATTTTTCGCCGAAACTCGCCGTGCTCGCCGTGGAAAACGGGGCGGATAAATTGCGGATCAATCCCGGGAATATCGGCGGAGAAAAGGAGATCGCGTATGTTGCGGACTGCGTTCGCGCGCATCATATTCCCGTTCGCGTGGGTGCGAATACGGGCAGCATAGAAAAGCAGTTTCTCGCCCGTTACGGGCGCAGCGCGCAGGCTTTGGCGGAAAGCGCGCTGTACAACGCTTCGCTGCTTGAAAAACACGGCGTGCACGATATCGTGATTTCCGTGAAGGCTTCCGATGTTCCGCTTACTTACGAAGCGTATTCTCTTTTGCCGTCGCTGTGCGATTATCCGTTGCACGTGGGCGTGACGGAAGCGGGCAGCAAAGCGGACGGCGTGATTAAAAGCGCGGTGGGGATCGGCGCGCTTTTGCTGAAAGGAATCGGCGATACGATCCGCGTTTCTTTAACCGACGATTCCATGGAAGAAGTGTATGCCGCAAAGAGGATTCTGCGCGCCTGCGGGCTGGATAAAGAATATATCGAGGTGGTGTCGTGCCCCACGTGCGGGCGGTGCTCCTGGAACAGCATGGCTCTTGCGGAAAAGGTGAAAAATTTCGTTGCGCCGTATAAAAAACGCGGAAAAGTGGCGGTGATGGGGTGCGTGGTGAACGGGCCCGGAGAAGCGCGTGACGCGGATTTCGGGATCGCGGGCGGCGAAGGCTATTGCCTGATTTTCAAAAACGGAGAGGCGTATAAAAAGGTGAAAAAGGAAGCCGCCGAAACGGAGTTTTTAGTCTGCCTGAAAGAGTGGCTTGACGGAAAGACGGAGTGAGTAAATGAGCGTAACGGAAGAATTTTTGGATAAAATACGCGCGATCGACGGCATGAAAAACGCGATCGTGAGCAATATCGAGATATACGGCAGACGAAAAATCGTTTGTTTTTATCTCGTTACGGATCTGCCGTATTCGCAGAACGTGATTCCGCAGGCGGAGCAGATCGCCGCTTCGTTTTTGCCACAAGGTTTTTCGGCGGCGGTGAAAATCGAGAAAAAAACGCCCGACGAAACGCTTTTGCGGCAGGAAATCATGCGTTTTATGAAATGCAGATTCCCCGCCGCTTCCGCCTTTCTGGAAGAGCGTTACATAGAGGTGGAAAAAACGGAAGGCGGCGCGATTTTCCGTTTTGTGCTTGCGGCGGGCGAACAGGCGTTATTCACGGCGGACAACATACTCGACGAAGTGGCGAAGCATTTGCGTTCCACCTTCTGCGGCTCGTTTTTCGGCGACGTGCGCGTGACGGAAAAAGAGCGGGAGGCTTTGGAAGAAGAAGTGATCGAAGAAGCGGACGCACCGAAAATACGTATTTTTCCGATCGAAAATTACGAAAAACTCGACGGCGCGGAACCGCAGCCGAAATACGCCACGTATATCGTGGATTGCAATGCGGAAAGCGAGGGCGTGGCAATCTGCGGGAAACTCGTTTCCATTCGTCAGAGA
This sequence comes from uncultured Christensenella sp., assembly GCA_905203015.1. Classification (GTDB taxonomy): domain Bacteria; phylum Bacillota; class Clostridia; order Christensenellales; family Borkfalkiaceae; genus Scatosoma. Next base: position 120,600 of record CAJKUC010000004.1, read on the forward strand.
GAATCGAAAAAAGGGCGGACGTTTTATTCTGTGGAAATCGCCGATCCTACGGGGCGGATCCGCGGCGCGTATTTCCCGAAAAAAGCAACGGCGGAAAAGATCGCGGCGTTACAGCCCGATACGAATATCGTCTGCGTGGGCGATTTCGAGGTGTTTAATTCCAATTTGTCGTTCAATATCAAAAAGATCGATTACGGCGCGCCGCCCGAAGGTTTTGTGCCCGAGGCGCTTGCGGGCAGAAAAGTGCCCAAGGCGTATCACTACGTATTTCCCGAAAAATTTGAAGATTATACGCAATCCGGCTTCTTTGAAGACGCGGGCGTGCCCGACGATCTGAAAAAGCAGACGTTTGTGGTGTTCGATCTTGAAACGACAGGGCTGAACAATCAGCCCGCCGTGGGAAAGGTGGATAAAATCATCGAAATCGGAGCGGTGAAAATGGTGGACGGCAACATGACGGAAAAATTTTCCACGTTTGTAGCCTGCCCCGAAAAACTGCCGCCGAATATCGTTGATCTTACGGGAATACACGACGAGGATCTTATCGGCGCGCCCGATATAGAAAAAGCGATCGCGGATTTTTATAAATTTACCGACGGCTGCGCGTTGGTGGGGCATAACGTGCAGTTCGATTATCGCTTTATCCGCTATTACGGCGAACAGTACCGTTATTTTTTCGACGCGAAATTATACGATACGATGACGATCGCGCAGGAAGTGCTGCGCGGCGAAGTGACGAATTTCAAACTGAATACGCTGGCGGATTATTATAATATTCATTTCAATCACCATCGCGCGTTCGACGACGCGCTTACGACGGCGAAAATTTTTGTGCAACTCATTAAAAAACGCGGCGGCTTACAGGGGCTGTAAACAGCGGAAGCGGCTGTAAACGCAATGTACGGCAGATATAAAAGATACGAAAGCGGACGGGAAAAACGTTTTTTCCGTCCGTTGTTTTTTGCGTAAATATTTTGCGCGTTCTTTTCGGCTGCGGGCGAAATACGGAGCGTCGCCGTTTTTTTATGTGGAAAAAAATAGAAAAAATATATTGACAAAGTGAAAAGCATATGATAAAATAA
>CAJKUC010000005.1 GCA_905203015.1 uncultured Christensenella sp.
CCACACCTATATATGCCTTGTCAACTGTTTTTTACCACTTTTTTAAAATTTTTTTATTTTTTTTCGTTTTTCTTTTTTTCTTCTCTTTTTTCGCCGTTTTCCGCTCCTTTTTCTATGTATTTCCGCCTTTTTTATCCGTTTTCGGGCCTTTTTCAACGGGAAACATTGACTTTCTTCCGTTTTTATGATAAAATTTTTCTGCATTGCGATTAAAAATCTTTTTAATAAAGGAAATATTTATAATGAAAACTCTCCGTATTCTTTGCACCGCCGTTTCCGCCGTATGCATCGCGGCGTTCCTTCCCGTCGGCACGATTTTCGGCTGGGGCTACGCGGCAATCTGCGCCGCGGGAGCATTCTGCTTCTTCTCTCTCATGCTTTTATTCAAACAAAGCCAACCCCGGGATTCTTCCCATAAGAACGATTCGGAAGGTTCGTTTTTCGCTCCTTCCGAAAAAAATCAGGCAGACGCCGATCAGAACGCCGTAAACGGTTCAGAACAAAAAACGGAAAATCCGCACGAAAAAAAATAAATTTTCATTGCGAAAAACACATTGACTATAAAAATGCCCCGACGCGTCGCAGAAATGCGGCGCAGTTTTTTTGTTCAGGGAAGTCACTCGATTCCGCTGCTTCCGAAAAACCACAAGATTACCATACGCATACGCGCGCGTACGTACAGGCACACGTGAGCGCGCCCATGCGCCTCCGCAGACACGCGCATCTAAATATCAAAATTCCCATCTTTCCCATCAAAATTTCCATCAAAATAAATTTTCGTTCACAAACAACGCCGGCAAAAAAACAATCGCCCGTTTCAAGAAACGAGCGACGTTTTTCATATCTTTTTGTATTTCGCAATTTATGCAATCACCCCTTGCGAACCGGATACGCGAACCAAATACGAAAATAAAACGCATAAGCAACAACGCACGCGGCAAAAAACAACGTACCGCCGCCGAAAAAATTATTCTCGCGAAAGATTGTTTTTCTCGATCGTTTCAACGCACTCTTCCAGGCGGTATAAATCTTCGGGCGAGAAATAATCGATGGAAACGCGCCCTTTCTTCCCGTTTCCCACAAGCGACACTTTCAGCCTGAACACGGCGCGCATACGTTCCACAAACGCGCGGAGTTCCTCGCTTTTCGCCGTTGCAGCGGCGTTCTTTTCCGCCAGCAACACCTCGGGCGGAGTAAGAAACACTTTCACCGCCCGTTCCGTCTGCCGCACGGAATAGCCTCTCTTCACCGTCTCCACGGCAAACGCATACTGTTTTTCTTTCGGCACCTTCACCAGAGCGCGCGCATGCCCCGCCGAAAGTTCTCCGCTTTCGATCATCCCCAGTACTTCCCCTTCCAGAGTTAAAAGCCTCAGCGTATTCGCCACGGCGGAACGACTTTTTCCCGTCGCCGAAGCGATTTCTTCCTGCGTGTATCCGCGATCGACGAGTTTTTTCTGCAGATATGCCTCTTCGATTGCAGACGTAGAAGGATTTTTCATCTTCGTGATCGCCGCGGCAAGATCCGTGCTCTTACCCGCGTCCGCAGTCAGTCTGTTTTTTTTCTTTTTCATCGCCGTCTTCTTCCTCCGTGCCTGTCCTTAGCCCGACGAAAAACGCCTCCGCGCTCGTTTCCACCCGCGCCGAACGTGTTTCCGCTCGGCTTTTACAGGCAAAAAATCGGCTTGCGAAAGCGTTTTTTTGATTGTTTATTGTTCTACGGTATGTTCGGGGGAAACTTTCGTCATTCTCTCGAACGGATCCGTTTCATGCCGATCTTCCTGCGCGTCCATAAATTCGATCACTTCGGTGTACGTCGCTCCTTTCATCAGCATCGCCACTTCGTCCGTATAAATCGTTTCCTTTTCCACCAACACGCGCGACATATTATCGAGAATCGATCTGTTTTCGGTAAGAAGTTTCACGGCTCTCGCATGCGCTTCGCCCACCAGTTTGCGTACTTCTTCGTCAATCGCCGCCGCCGTCTCCTGCGAATATCCGTTGCGCGATCCGCCGCCGTATTCGTAGTCCATGCCCATAAATACGGGCTGATCCGAATCATATGCCACAAGCCCGAGTTTGTCGCTCATCCCCCACTGCGTCACCATGCGCCGCGCAATATCCGAAACGTGCTGTAAATCCGCGCTCGCGCCCGTGGTTACGTCTTTGATCACCAGTTCTTCCGCCACGCGCCCGCCGAGCGACATGCAGATATTATCCACCAGTTTATTGTACGAAACGTCGTTGTCGTCCGTTTCGGGACGAGTCATCGTATAGCCCGCCGCTTTGCCGCGGGGAATAATCGACACTTCGTGCACGGGATCGCAATGCTTGCAGAGGCAGGCAAGTACGGCATGCCCCGATTCGTGATACGCCGTGCAGCGTTTATCCGATTCCGTCACCACTCTGCTCTTCTTCTGCGGGCCCATCAGCACTTTATTGATCCCGTCGTAAAGTTCGAGATTGCCGATCAGTTTTTTGCCCTTTCTCGCCGCGAGAATCGCCGCTTCGTTCAGAAGATTGGCAAGTTCCGCGCCCGAAAATCCCGCCGTAATACGCGCCACCGTACGGAAATTCACGTCCGGAGCGATAGGTTTGTTGCGCGCGTGCACTTTCAGAATCTGCTCTCTGCCCTTCACGTCGGGAAGGTTTACGTTGATCTGACGATCGAATCTCCCCGGGCGGAGCAACGCGGGATCGAGAATATCGGCGCGGTTGGTTGCCGCCATCACGATAATTCCTTCGTTCGTCTCAAAGCCGTCCATCTGCACGAGGATCTGATTCAGCGTCTGCTCTCTTTCGTCGTGTCCGCCGCCGAGCCCCGCGCCGCGCCGTCTGCCCACGGCGTCGATTTCGTCGATAAAGATAATGCACGGCTGATTTTTCTTCGCCACGTCGAATAAATCGCGTACACGCGCCGCGCCGACGCCTACGTACATTTCCACGAAATCAGAGCCCGAAACGGAGAAGAACGGTACGCCCGCTTCCCCCGCCACGGCTTTCGCAAACAACGTTTTACCCGTCCCCGGAGGCCCCACCAGAAGAACGCCGCGCGGAATTCTCGCGCCAAGATCGGAAAAACGCTTGGGCGTTTTAAGAAATTCCACCACTTCCTGTAATTCTTCCTTTTCTTCTTCCGCGCCCGCCACGTCGGAAAAGCGTACTTTCATATTGTTCTGCACGTGCGCTTTGGTCTTGCCGACGTTCATCACTTTGCCGCCGCCCGCCGCGCTGCGCATAATCAGATAAAATACCACGGAAACAAGCACGATTCCGCCGAGCGTAACCAGCCCGGACCAGATACTGCCCGAATTCGGATCGGCGAAAGACACTTCGCAAACGTCGGAAGTCAAGCCTCTCCATGCCTGAATATCCTTATTGTCCGCCGCATACTTGCTCTGACCGGTAGATTTATAATATTTCACCGTACCGTCGGAATAAGTGAATTTACCCTGAACGTTATACCCGTTCACATAAATTTCCACCTTTCCTTCTTTTTCCGCCTTGCCGCTTTCGTCGGGGGCGAATTCCATCACCAGTTCGTTAAACTTCGTATCGGATACTTCCTGATACCGCGGCGATACCACGTCGCGGAAGAGAAAGAACAGCACTCCCGCGAGCATCAGCCCCAGAACTATCCACATTATCGTCTTGGTTTTCTTATTCAACGGTTTTTCACTCCTTGTTTCATCGGGGATCCGCGCCCCGTTCGCCGACGATCCGCGGCAATTTTGCGGCCTCCCGCCGTTTTTCCGCCCCGTCTTTTAACATTTTAACACACGCCGTTTATTTTTTCAAGCGTTTATCGGCTTTTTTATAAATATTTGAAAAACGTTCACAATTCATACACACGCGCCGCCGTTTTCGCAAAAAACGCCGTTTTTTCCGCCGTATACCGGCAGTATGTTATATTTATTCGTGCACGAGCACGGCTTTGATACGGCGGATTCCCGCGCCGCTCGATTGCTCTTTCACGATCTTGAACTTGCCCAGTTCGCCCGTCGTTGCGGCATGCGGACCGCCGCAGATTTCGCGCGAGAAATCGCCGATCGAATAAGTTTTCACCACTTCGCCGTACTTGCTTTCAAAAAGCCCCGTAAAACCCGCTGTTTTCGCCTCTTCCAGCGAAATTTCTTTCATCTCCACGGGAATGTTCTTCGCGATCTGCTCGTTCACCAGATCTTCCACCGCCTTGATTTCTTCCGCAGTCATCGCGCGGGGGAAATTGAAATCGAAACGAAGCCGCTCTTCCGTAATGTTCGAGCCCTTCTGATTCACGTCTTCTCCCAACACTTTTTTCAGCGCGGCGTGCAGAAGATGCGTGGCGGTGTGCAGACGCGTCGTTTCTTCTTTGTGATCGGCAAGCCCGCAAGCAAATTTACCTTCGCTGCCCGCTTTACTCTTTTCCTGATGTTCCTTAAACGCTTCTTCGTATGCGGCAACGTCCACGGTAAGCCCTTTTTCTTTCGCCATTTCCGCCGTAATTTCCACGGGGAAGCCGTAGGTATCGTACAGGTGGAACGCCTGCTTGCCGCCGATCGTCGTTTCGGGCACGTAAGCGGGATCTTTCGCCGCCATAAACGCGTTCTTGCGCTCGATTCCGTTTACGCATTTTTCAAATTCTTTCAGTCCCTGCTGCAACGTTTTCGTGAATTTCGCCTCTTCCGTATTCAGTTCTTCCGTAATCCGCGCGCTGTTCGCTTCCAGTTCGGGGTACACCTTCTTGTATTTTTCCACATACGTTGCCGCGATCTTCGCAAGCGCTCCTTCGGGCAGATCGATCTTGCGCCCGTAACGCACGGCGCGGCGGATGATTCTGCGCAGAATATATCCCTGATCGGTGTTGGAAGGAGAAATTCCCTTTTCGTCGCCGATCATAAACGTAGCGGTGCGCACGTGATCGAGAAGCACGCGGAACGCGCGGGTAACTTCCTCGTCCTCGCCGTATTTCTTGCCCGTGAGTTCTTCGATCTTTTTAATCGCCGTGGCGAAGAGGTCGGTTTCGTATACGCTCGTTTTGCCGTTGAGCACGCACAGCGCGCGTTCCAGCCCCATGCCCGTATCCACGTTCTTCTGTTTCAGTTCTTCAAACGTGCCCTCGGCGGTTTTGTTGAAACGCATGAATACGTCGTTCCAGATTTCGAGGAACGCCCCGCAGGAACAATCGGGATTACAGTTCGGCCCGCATTTTGCCTTTCTGATCACGAACATTTCCGTATCCGTACCGCAAGGCCCGGTGAGCCCCGCAGGCCCCCACCAGTTGTTTTCTCTCGGCATGAAATAAATGTTTTCCTTTTTGATCCCCGCGTTTTCCCACAGCGTCGCGGCTTCGTCGTCGCGCGGCGCCGTCTCGTCGCCCGCAAACACGGTGACGGCAAGTTTGTCGGAAGGAATATTCAGATAATCTTTTCCCGTAAGAAATTCATACGACCAGGGAATCATTTCCTTCTTGAAATAATCGCCGAGCGACCAGTTGCCCAGCATCTCGAAAAACGTGCAGTGGCGTTCGTCGCCCACGTCGTCGATGTCGCCCGTACGCACGCATTTCTGCACGTCGGTCAGGCGTTTCCCCGCAGGGTGCTTCTCTCCGAGAAGATAGGGCACGAGGGGGTGCATTCCCGCCGTCGTGAAAAGCACGGTAGGATCGTTTTCCGGAATCAGAGAAGCGGAAGGAATCACTTTGTGCCCGCGCTTCTCGAAAAAACCTAAATACATATCGCGTAAATTTTCGCTCGTATATTCTTTCATGGGTATACCTCTTTTCCGTCGTTTTTTTATTTGCGGTACGCGCCGTGGGCATTATGCCCGTATTATCGGCGGCGCATACGCGGTTTTTATGCTTTTTTCAGTTCGTAGCCGTCTTTCGTATCCTTCACGGCATAGCCGAGCGCGGCAAGTTTTTCGCGCAGTTCGTCGCTCTTTTTCCAGTCCTTAGCCGCGCGCGCCGCCTTCCGCTCTTCCGCCACGGCGATAATCTCTTCGGGAATTTTCTCCGCATGCTTTTCATCGTAAAACGCAAGATATTCCGCGGGGGATTTTCTGAATAATCCGAGAAGCGAATACGTCTTTTTCACCTGTTCCGCAAGCGCGATTCCCCTGCCGTCTTTTTTCGCAAGATCCGCGCGGATCTCTTTGAACAGCGCGAACAGATCGCTTAACGCAAGCGCGGTGTTGAAATCGTCGTCCATCGCCGCGTCGAAATTCCGATCCGCTTTTTCGGCGTATTTTTTATCGTCGTCCGTCGCTTTCAAGCCTTCCGCCGCCGCTTTTTCCGCCTCCGCCAGAGTGAGATAAAAATCGTGCATATGCTTTTCCGCTTCGGGGAAAAGGTCGTCGGTGATGTTGATGTCGCCGCGATAGTTCGTCTGTAACAGCGCGAATTTGATCGCTTCGTCCGAATACTTGTCCAGAAGATCGGATAACAGCAGACTGTTTCCCAAGGATTTGCTCATCTTCTGCCCGTTCACTTTGATCAGCCCGTTGTGCGTCCAGTATTTCACGAAGCGTTTTCCCGTCAGCGCCTCGCTCTGCGCGATTTCGTTTTCGTGATGCGGGAAAATAAGATCTCTGCCGCCGCCGTGCAGATCGATCTGATCGCCGAACGCCGCACGGTTCATCGCGGAACATTCGATGTGCCAGCCCGGGCGCCCTTTGCCCCAGGGAGAATCCCAGCAGATTTCCCCCTCTTTCGCCGCTTTCCACAGCGCGAAATCGTAGGCATGCTTTTTCTTCTCGTCGTTCTCCACGCGCACACCGTCCAGCGCGTCCTCGAGGTTTCTGCCAGATAAATGCCCGTACGCGGGATAGGTATCCACGTCGAAATATACGTTTCCGTCGCCTGCGGCATAGGCATGACCTTTATCGATCAACCCCTGTATGAAATCGATGATGTTTCCGATATTCTGCGTGGCTTTCAGCCAGAGATCGGGATCGTCCACGTTGAAACGCCGCATCACGGAATCGATGTTTTTAATCATATTTTCCGCATATACGTCGGCAGGGATCCCCGTTTCGCGGGATTTAGCGATGATTTTATCGTCCACGTCGGTATAATTGCGCGCATACGTCACTTTATAGCCTTTCTTTTCGAGATATTTGCGCATAATATCGTAAATCAGCGCCTGATACCCGTGCCCCACGTGCGCCTCGCCCGAAACGGTGATGCCGCACGCGTACATTTTCACCTTGTCCTCTTCCATCGGCACGAATTCTTCTTTCTGCCGCGTTAAAGAATTATAAATTTTCATAAATACAGCCACCCCGGGAATCAAAACCCCGTCGTTTTCGTTTATCCACGCCCGCTTTCCGCTTTTCCGCCGCCGCAACCCTGCGCGGCAACGCCGTCCGCGAAAAGCGCCGCGCCTTGTCACCCTCGCCCGATTTATTCCGCTTGGCGGAAAAACAAACCGTCCACTTTGTATTCGTCGAACGCCGCCTGTATCATTGCGGGATTCAGCACCTTGTTTGCGATCAGGTACGACACCACCACGTCTTTCACCACGGCGTAATCGTAAACAAATCCGCACGTCTGCATTAAAACGTCCGTATCCTGTTCGGAAAAGCCGCACGTAAGAGCAAGCGTAAAAATCAGATTTTTCGTGGGATAATATTCTCCTTTCAAAATGCGCTTTCTCGTTTTTTCGTTAATATCGCACGTTTTCAGCGCGTCCTCCGCCGACAAGGAATATTTCGCGCAAATCGCCGCAAACACCTTTTTAAACGAGTACTTCGAGCGGTTACATCGCAATTTTTCAAAAAATTTCAACGGACGGAACGAAAAGGAAAAAGTGTATTCCGTCATCTTTTCTTTCAGTTGCAAAAGCAGATCCGCCTTGTTTTCCTGCGCCGCCAGCCGCATCGTGGAAGCGGGAAGCGTGTACGAATAGTCCGTGCCGTCCGCGCGGCGTTCCGTCGTCTGCATCTTCGGCATCACATAGCCTTTCAATACGCAGATTCTGTCGTAATTTGCGTACTTTTCGCAAAAATAATCGTCAAGATCGGAAATAAAAGCAAATTTTTCCATACTTTTTTCTTCGTTCTCCCTTGCGCCCGCAATCTTCTTCGCCCGCTTTTTCGTGTTTTCTCGTTTTTCCCGCGCACTTTCGCGCGCACGCGCAAACGGGCAAAAAATCGCTATACGTATTAATTATACCATATCCCGAAAAAAATGACAACCGTTTCCGCGCCGCCGCAGAAAACGTACGGCATATTTTTTGTCGTTTTCTCCTGTTTTCGGCATGTTTTCCGCCCTTTCCCTCCGCCGCCCGCCTTTCGCGGAAGATCCGCACCGCCGCCGCGGGATAAATCAATAACGATTTTCGCCGATTTTTTCGCCGTTTTTGTTAGTTTCGATAATTTTTTTAAAAAATCTATCTGTAATCGCTTGCATTTTTGTGAATTTTATGTTAAATTTTATTTGAAAAAAACAGCGGAGACGAAAAGAGAATATGAAAAGAGAACGAATCGAAGAACTTTCCGAATTACTCAATAAACGCGGCAAGATGACGCTCGAACAACTGGAAGAACACTTTCCCAAAGTATCGCAGATGACTTTGCGCCGCGATCTTTTCCAACTGGAAGAAGAAGGAAAAATCATTCGTATCCGCGGCGGCGCGATGTCCGTGAAAGAAGTGCAGAAAACGTCGGGCGAACCGTACGTGAAAAAAACGGCTCTCCACACCGACGAAAAAATTGCAATCGCGCAGAAAGCCGCCATGCTTGTGGACGAAGGCACTTCCATCTTCATCGACGGCGGCACCACCGCGCTCTACCTTGCGAAAGAACTGCCCGATATGAAATGCAATGTATTCACGAACGGCATCGCCGTGGCGCAGGAACTCGCGCAGAAGAAAAACGTCACCGTAAATCTTCTCGGCGGGCTGCTTATCAAAGATAATCTTTCCACCGCTTCTCCCCTCGCCGCGCAGTATTTCGCGGATACGAATTTTGAACTCGCGATCATTTCCGCCTCGGCGTTCACCCCCGAAAACGGCTTTTCGTGCGGAGCGCAGGTGGAAGCGGATCTTCTCCGCTTCGTGCGTAAAAAAGCGAAATTCGTGTACATGATGCTCGATTCTTCCAAAATCGGCAAGATCATGCCCTACACGTTCGCCCGCCCCGAAGATATCAACGTACTGATCACCGACGATTCTTTCCCCCTTTCTTTAAAAGAACAATTCAAAGAAAAGGACATTGTTGTGATGTAAACGTTTTTCCCGTTCCGTATAAATTTAGATCCTTTTTCCCGCAGAAAATTCCGCGGGAATTTTTTTATGCCTTTTCTCCGCAGATCAGTCGCGACAAAACGCGCCCCTCCCGAAAACGGGAAGGGCGCGTTTTTTTAAACGATTTTTATTTTTTCAATCATTCATGCGATTATTCGTTGATTTCTTTGGTTTCTTCGCTTTCCGCGCTTTCTTCCATCGATTCCGCAATCGTCGCGTCTTCCGCCGTTACGGAAGGCTCGCCGTTTTCTTTCTTGCCTTTGATCGAGCAAAGCACGTTGGTAAGAATACCGAGGATCAGCGCGCACGCCACCGACGTGATCGTCACTTTACCGAAGTTCAGCGTCATGCCGCCGATACCCGCGATAAGGATAACGGACACAACGAAAAGGTTGTGGTTGTCGCCAAGGTCTACCTGCTGAATCATTTTCAGCCCGGACACCGCGATGAAGCCGTACAGCGTAATGCACACGCCGCCCATCACGCAGGAAGGAATGGTAGCGAGGAAGGTGACGAACGGAGCCACGAACGAAGCGATGATCGCAATGATCGCCGTCGTGAAAATCGTGGCAACGGAAGCGTTCCCCGTAATCGCCACGCAGCCTACGGATTCACCGTACGTGGTGTTGGGGCAGCCGCCGAAGAACGCGCCCGCAATCGAACCTACGCCGTCGCCGAGAAGCGTTCTGTGCAGACCGGGATCTTCCAGAAGATCGCTGCCGATGATCGAAGAAAGATTCTTATGGTCGGCAATGTGTTCCGCAAACACCACGAACGCAACGGGCGCATACGCCACGGCGATCGTAAGCAGATACGTGCCGAACGAGCCGTCGGGGCCGTAATTGTAGTTTCCTTTGAACGCTTCCACGAAAGCGAAATCGGGATACCACTGCATATTTTTAAACTTCGTGAAATCGATTACTTTCAGCGCGTCCGCATTCGCGGCATAGCCGATCGCCGTGAAGATCGCGGCCACGGCATAGCCCGCAAGAATACCGATAATGAACGGAATGAGTTTCAGCATCTTCTTGCCGTACACCGAGCAGGCGATTACGGTGAAGAGGGTTACAAGCCCGCAGATCAGCGCAACGTAAGAATTGCACACCGATCCGCCGAACGCGTCTTTCAGTCCGCCGGAAGCAAGATCGCCGATCGCGTTACCCGCAAGCGACAAACCGATGATAGCCACGGTAGGGCCCACCACCACGGCGGGCATCAGTTTGTTCAGCCAGTTCACGCCCGCTTTTTTCACCACCAGCGCGATGATCACGTATACAAGCCCCGCAAAGCCTGCGCCGATAATCAGTCCGAGATACCCCACCGACATAGAAACGCCGCCCGCGAACGCCGCCATCATCGATCCGATGAACGCAAACGACGAGCCGAGGAACACAGGGCTTCTGAATTTCGTGAAAAGCAGATACACGATCGTACCTACGCCCGCGCCGAACAGAGCGGCGGATTGCGACATACCGTTCCCCACCACGGCGGGCACGGCGATCGTCGCCGCAAGAATCGCGAGCAGTTGCTGCAACGCGAATACCAGCGTTTTTCCGAAAGGCGGTTTGTCTTTCACATTGTAAACGAGTTCCATAAAGTTTTTCTCCTTTATATAAAATTTCCTTGGTAAATATCACAAAACCGACGTTTTCAGTCGTATTCGTACAGTTTTACGCACTGTTCCCCGTCCGTCTCTTTCAGCCTGACGGCGATCACTTCGTTCTGCGAAGTAGGCACGTTTTTCCCGACGTAGTCCGCACGGATCGGCAGTTCCCTGTGCCCCCTGTCCACCAGCACGGCAAGTTGTATGCTCGCGGGCCTACCCAGCGAAAGCACCGCTTCCATCGCCGCCCGCGCCGTTCTTCCCGTATATAAAACGTCGTCGCAAAGCACCACGTTTTTATCCTGCACCGAAAAAGGCACGTCCGTTTTTTTCACCGTGGGCATATCGGAAATTTCCGATAAATCGTCGCGGTACAGCGTAATATCCACATATCCCGTAGGCACGGCTTTCCCTTCGATCTTTTCGATGTTTTCCCTGATCATGCGGGCAAGCGGCGCGCCGCGCGTGATCACGCCGATCAGCACTACGTTTTCCGCTCCTTTATTGCGTTCGGCAATCTCGTGCGAAATCCGCATAATCGCCCGCGCCGTGGCGGATTCGTCCAGAATCACCGTTTTTTCCCTTCCTTCCATGGAATTTTCTGCCTCCGCGCCGCGAAATTCAAAGCCGCGATTTTTTTAACGTTGCTTCGCGCCTTTTTAAAACGGCAAGAAAAAAAACGCGTCTTTTTTCAAGACGCGTTAAAATAATACGCTTTTACGCCGCGCGCTGCAAAAGAGCAACCGCCGTTTCAAAGGTTTCACGTCTTGCGGGCGTCTCTGCACCCGATTAAAGAGTTCTTTCCTTCTGCCGTGTATTATGCTACTACATTAAAAAAAGTTTGTCAAGCGAATTTTCCCGCCGTTTTCACTTTTCTTTCATTTTTTTACTTCGTCAGTTTCAGTTTCTTTCCGTCGAACGTATACGAATACTCACTGCTGTTCCATTCCGTTATGTTGCCGCTGCGATCCGTGCCGTCCGCATGCAGCACAAGATAAAACTTCTTCGCTTCGCCCGTCTCCCCGAAATAATCCGAAAGCGAATCGAATTTCACGGCGAATTTCTGTTCTCCTTCCGCCAGCGCGCTGCCTTTCACCGAACACAATACGTTTTCTTCATACTGCGAAGAAACCAGCGGATCGGAAAAAGCAAGCGCGAAAATGAAATCGCGGGATAAATCCGCTTCGCTCTCCGCCGTAAAGGTCACTTTCAGTTCGTATCCGTCGGTAAGCGTTTCGTCGATTTTAAACGCCGCCGTCACGCTGTCGTTTTCTTTGCTTCCGTCGCCTATGGGCAACGTAACGTCATATCCGCCGCAGGCGGCAAAACACAACATAACCATGCCGAAAATCGCAGCCAATATAAATTTTGCCAATTTCTTCATTCTGTTTTTTCTCCTCTGCGGCGATTTTTTCTCTCGTCGCCGCAATTATTATATCATAACGGTTACAAAACATACAAGCGTTTACGTGCAAAAAAATCCGCATTTTCGTTTTTTTGGGTGAAAACGCGGATTCTTGTTCATAAAATTTCCGACTGTTCCGATGCTTATTCCAGTTCAAACGCGCCCGTATACAACTGATAATATACGCCGCCCGCGGCAATCAGTTGTTCGTGCGTGCCGCGTTCGATAATGCGCCCGTGATCGAGCACCATGATCGCGTCCGCGTTGCGCACGGTGGAAAGGCGGTGCGCGATGACGAACACCGTTCTGCCCTTCATCAGTTTATCCATGCCGTCCTGAACAAGCGCTTCCGTGCGGGTATCGATCGAAGAAGTCGCTTCGTCGAGAATCATCGCGGGAGTATCCGCCACAGCGGCGCGGGCAATGGAAATCAACTGCCTCTGCCCCTGCGAAAGATTCGCTCCGTTCCCCGTAAGCATCGTATTGTAGCCCTGCGGCAAGCGGCGGATAAAATCGTCCGCGTTGGCAAGCCGTGCCGCCGCGATACATTCTTCGTCCGTCGCGTCCAGTCTGCCGTAACGGATATTGTCCATCACCGTGCCCGTGAAAAGGTTCGTGTCCTGCAAAACGATGCCGAGCGAACGGCGCAGATCGTCTTTTCTGATTTTGTTGATATTGATTCCGTCGTAACGGATTTTTCCGTCCGCAATGTCGTAAAAGCGGTTGATCAGATTGGTGATCGTGGTCTTGCCCGCGCCCGTCGCACCTACAAACGCGATTTTCTGTCCGGGGCGCGCGTACAGCGATACGTCGGTAAGCACCAGTTTTTCGGGAACGTAGCCGAAATCCACGTGATCCAGAACGATGTCGCCTTTCAGTTCCGTATACGTCACTTCGCCCGTCGCCTTATGGAAATGCTTCCACGCCCACAAATCGGTGCGCTCCGTCGTCTCCGTAAGTTCTCCGTTTTCGCCGCGTTTCGCGTTCACCAGCGTAACGTACCCCTCGTCTTTTTCGGGCTCTTCGTCCATCAGCGCAAACACACGGGAAGCGCCCGCAAGCCCCATGGCAATCATGGATACCTGCTGCGACATTTCGTTCACTGCCTGCGTGGAACGCCGCGCCATGCCGAGGAATGGAATGATAAAGCCGAAAGAAATCGGCACAAGCCCCGTTTTAAACGACGAAAAGCCGATGTTTTTGATTCCCGAAGCGAAGAGCAAACCGCCGCAGATCGCCAGGAACACGTAGGTGAAGTTTCCGATATTCCCCAGAATCGGGCCGAGCACGTTGCCGTAGATGTGCGCGTTTTTCGCGTCGTTGAACAGTTTTTCGTTGTATTTATCGAAATCGGCTTCGGCTTGCTTTTCGTGCGTGAACACTTTCACCACTTTCTGCCCTTTCATCATCTCTTCCACGAAGCCTTCTTCCTTGCCGAGCGATTGTTGCTGCGCCACCATGTATTTAGAGGAAGCGCCGCCCACTTTTTTCACCACCACGAACATTAAAAGCGAGCATACGACGAACACCGCCGACATAATCACCGAATACCACAGCATCAGCGCGACGGCTACAAGAAGCGTAAGCCCGCTGGATAACAGGGTGGGAATACTCTGACCCACAAGTTGACGGAGCGCGTCGGTATCGTTCGTGTAAGCGGACATGATTTCGCCGTGAGGGTGCGTATCGAAGAATTTGATCGGCAGCGATTCCATCTTGTCGAACATATCCTTTCTTACGTGATACAACGTTCCCTGCGTCACCACCGCCATCACGCGATTATACGTGAACGTGGCGAGCAACGCAAGGAAATAACAAGTGGCCATAATAATGATAAACGTGCGCAATTTTCCCGCCACGCTTTCATAGCCGCCGTTCAGAATACCGGGAGCCATGATATCGTCGATATTTTTCTGCATAAACAGCGACGACACCAGCCCGCCGCCCGCGCTGAGCAGAAGGCACACCGCCACAAGCAGCAAATGCCATTTGTAATATTTGAAAACGTATTTGATGAGCCGCGAAAACGTGCCCTTTTTAATCGCGCTTTTCGGCACGGCCATGCCGCGCCCGCGGCCGCCTTTCATTCCAGCCATTACGCCTGCCCTCCTTCTGCCGTTTCTTCCGCATCCGCGCCTTTACCGCGCGTCTGCGATTCGTACACTTCACGGTAAATTTCGCTCGTTTTCATCAGTTCCTCGTGATTGCCGCAGGCAACGATCCTGCCGCCGTCCATCACAAGAATCTTATCCGCGCTTTCCACGGATGCCACGCGCTGCGCGATGATGATCTTCGTCGTTCCCGGAATCTGCTTTAAAAACGCCGCTCTGATCAGGGCGTCCGTTTTCGTATCCACGGCGGAAGTGGAATCGTCCAGAATCAGAATCTTCGGCTTGCGAAGCAATGCGCGCGCAATGCAAAGCCTCTGCTTCTGCCCGCCCGAAACGTTCGAGCCGCCCTGTTCGATATATGTGTCGTACTTATCGGGGAACGAGGAAATAAATTCATCCGCCTGCGCCGCCCTGCACGCTTCCACCAGTTCTTCGTCCGTGGCGTCGGGGTTGCCCCAGCGGAGGTTTTCTGTGATCGTACCCGAAAACAACACGTTTTTCTGCAACACGATCGACACTTCTTTTCTCAGCACGTCGAGGTCGTAATCCCGCACGTCCGCGCCGCCCACTTTCACGCTTCCTTCCGTCACGTCGTACAGGCGCGGAATCAATTGAATCAGCGATGTTTTCGACGAACCCGTACCGCCTAAAATTCCAACGGTCTCACCCGAAGCGATCGTAAGATTTATATCCGAAAGCGCGAATTTTTCCGCGTCTTTTGAATATTTGAAATTCACGTTGTCGAAGACGATCGAACCGTCTTTCACTTCTTTCAGTCCGTTTTCGGGGCTGACGAGATCGGATTTGCATTCCAGCACTTCCGCAATACGCTTCATCGATTCCATGGACATCGTGAACATCACCATGATCATAGCCGCCATCATCAAAGAAGAGAGCATCTGCACGCCGTACGTGATGATCGCGGAAAGATTCGCGGGCGTAAACGTGCCGTACACCACGTCGCCGTTTGCCGAAACGCTGCCGTTTTCAATCACCATTTTCGCGCCGAAAAACGTAATCAGAAGCGAAGCCGTATACATCGCCAGCATCATCACGGGCGAATTGAGCGCGATGATCTTTTCGGCTTTGGTGAAATCGTTTCTCACCTCTCCCGCCGCTTTGTCGAATTTCTTTTTCTCGTAATCTTCGCGTACAAACGATTTCACCACGCGGATTCCGCCCACGTTTTCCTGCACGGAATTATTCAGCGCATCGTATTTTTTGAAAATACGGCGGAACAACGGCATCGCTTTTTTCATAACGATAATCAGCGCCGCGGCAAGGAACGGCAGAATCACCACGTAAATCAACGCGAGTTTCACGGAAATCGTCATTCCCATCGCAATCGCGAAGATAAACATCAGCGGCACGCGGATCACGATTCTCAAGCACATCTGAAACGCCATCTGCACGTTGGAAACGTCCGTCGTCAGCCTCGTTACCAGCGAAGAAGTGGAAAATTTATCCACGTCTTTAAACGAAAAATCCTGTACGGAATAAAAGAGATCCTTTCTGAGGTTTTTCGCGAACCCGCAACTGGCGATCGCGGCGTATTTTCCGCCCATCACCCCGCCCGTAAGCGAGAGCACCGCCAGCACCAGCATGATTCCGCCGTACGTTAAAATCTGCCGCATCGGCACGCTTCCGTCCGCGCCCGTCGCCAGCATCTTCGTCATCATGTACGGAATCATACATTCGCACACCGCTTCCAGCACCATGAAAAGCGGCGTGATCAGCGCGGGTTTTTTATATTCCCGCACGCTCTTCAATAACGTTTTTACCATACTTTTCTTTCCTTTTTATATTTTATAATGATAATTTTCGCCGTGTTTTTCTCTTCGTTTTCCGCCCCGCGGCGATTCGTTTTTTAATCCGCGCGGCACTCTTTTTCTTCTGCCGCTTTCACGTTCCCGTAAATGCGATCGAGGTAAGATAAAAGAATTTCGATTTCCTCTTTTGAAAAACCGTTTAACAGCATGTTTTCCAAATCTCTTTTTCTCTTTTTCATCTCCGAAAAAGAATCCATTTCCTTTTCCGTCAGCCGCACCGTTTTCGCCCGCGCGTCCGACGTGCTTTTTCCGCAGGTGACGTAGCCTTTTTCCGCCAGCCGCGATATAATGCCCGATACGGTGGCATGCGATACGTCGAGATACGTCTCGATTTCTTTCATCGTGGCTCCGTCTGCTTTTTTTTCATGAAGATAATACAGAATCTTCCCCTGCGCGTAAGTCACGTCGTGCTTGATTCCTTTCCGGTCGGCTATCGTTCTCAGCCGTTCGGAAATTTTTTTGAAATATACGCCCGCGTTTGTTTCGCACGCGCACATCTTTTCGCAGTCTTTCCCGCTCATTTTTACATCCTCGCCTCCCGTCCGCCGCAGCGCCTTCCGCCCCGCCCGATCGCCGCACTTTATCCGCCGCAGGCGTTTGCACGGCGTGCCCGCTTTCCTTAATAAAGCGATATTATTTATTATATGTAGCACGCTACGGAAAGTCAAGCGAATTTTCCGGAAATTTTTTCGTTTCATGCAATTTTCATATTCGCCTTAGCGCGGCGTTTCCCGCCCGCGGAGCACGTATTTTCCGCTTTGCGGGAAAACGCGCGAAATAGCGTTGACTTTTCCGCCGTTTTATTCTAAAATAAAAGCAGACATTACCAATCAAAATAAAACGCGTCGCCGATTTTTTCCATACGAGGTCAATTTCTATAATGAACAAAACCGTCAAAAAAATACTTATCTCTCTGCTCTGCGTTTTTCTCGCGCTGCTTCTTGCCGTCGGCTCGTACGCGGCGTACGTTCTTATCTCTTATTCGAGAATAGAAGATTTTCTTTCACTCGAAGTCTCCCCCGCCGCCGAAGAAAACGCGGAGATCGCCGAATCCGTCCGTATCGGCACGACGTACACCGCCGTTTCGTTCAATATCGGCTTCGGCGCATATACGCCCGATTTCACCTTTTTCATGGACGGCGGCAAAGAATCCCGCGCGGAAAGCAAAGAGAGCGTGATCGCTCACGTCACTTCCGCCGCGGAAACGGCGCTTTCACTTTCCCCCGATTTTGCGTTGTTTCAGGAAACGGACACCTCTTCCACCCGTTCGCACCACGTGAACGAACGCACGCTGATTGCCGACGTTTTTTCTTCCTTCCAAAGCGTTTTCGCCGTGAATTATCACTCGGCTTATCTGATGTACCCTATTTTCGAGCCGCACGGCAAATCAAACAGCGGCATACTCACTCTTTCAAAAACGGCGATTTCCTCCGCCGTACGCCGTTCTCTTCCGATTTCCTCGTCGCTGAGCAAACTGCTCGATCTTGACAGGTGCTACTCCGTCAGCCGTATTCCCGCAGAAAACGGCAAGGAATTCGTGCTGTACAACGTACATCTTTCCGCATACGGCGGCAGCGACGAAATCCGCGCGGCACAGATGAACATGCTCTTTTCCGATATGAAAACGGAATACGACAAAGGGAATTACTGCCTCGCCGGCGGCGATTTCAATCACGATTTCACGGGCTCTTCCGCCGTGGATCTCAACGGCGAAGAAGGCGCGGGTTCGTTCGATTGGGCACAGCCCTTCCCCGCGGATCTTCTTCCCGACGGCATTTCCCGCGCGCTCGATTACACGTGCGGCGAACAACGCCCCACCTGCCGTAATTGCGACGTGCCCTACCGCGAAGGCAATTACACCGTAATCGTAGACGGCTTCCTTCATTCGGCGAACGTAACCATCGAATACCTCGAAAACGTGCAACTTTCTTTCGCCGACTCCGATCATAATCCCGTCGCGATAAAATTTTCCTTGCAGGCATAAATTCAAAAAACTCCGCTATAAAAAATTTCTCCTTCGCGCCCGAAGCCATCGGAAACGAAGGAGTTTTTTTTCACGTTGCCGCCGCGTCGTTATTTCACCACGCGGCAATATTCTTCTTTATAATATTCAAACAGCGCCAGCGCGTTTTCGTCGATTTCCTCCCCGCACGCCACGATGGGCACGGCGGGCGGACAAGATACGTTTTCCGCGGCAAGCACCCGCCCGAGACACTCTTTCACGGGCAACGCTTCGGAAGGCGAAAACGCCGCCTGCCGCACCGACATCACGCTTTTTTTCCGTAAAACGACGGGCGGTTCTTTGCGGATTTTTTCCTTCGAGGGAAGCGCAAGCAACGCCGCCGAAAGGCGCGCGAAACAGTCTTCTTCCAGAAACGGGGTAAACATAAACACGATATAATCTTCGTCCGCAAATTCGCATATGATGTTTTTCGCCGCGAGATAATCTTTCACCTCTTCGCCCGTATACCCGTATGTTTTCGTGCGTAATGTAATTTTCATCGGCTCGTCGCCCGCGATTCCGTAGCCCGCTGCTTCCAGCGTTTTTTTCAATTCGCCCGCTTTTTTTGAAAATACGGCTAAATCCCGCCGATACCCCGTATCTTCGATCACGGCGTTCGCCTTATCCAGCGATTGCAGAATCAGATACGACGGACTGGTGGAAGCAAACAGCCCCATCGCCCTTTCCGCGGTTTCTTTCAGAACGGCGGGCGCATTTTTTGAAATGTGCAGATACGCCCCGCCCGTAAGAACGGAAAGCGTTTTATGCGCCGAATCGCAACACATATCCGCCCCCAGATCCATGGGATGCAGAGATTTTTCGCAAAATTTCAGATACGCCCCGTGTGCGTTATCCGTCAGACACAGCACGCCGTATTCGCGGCAGACCGCCGCGATGCCCTTTATATCCGCAATATTCCCGAGGTAATCGGGCGAAGTGACGTATACGGCGGCGGGAAGTCTGCCCGCGCGGAAAGCCTCTTCCAATTTTTTGCGCACGCCGCGCGCGCTCACCCCGCACGAAATCACGCCGTCCGCGCGTTTTTCCGCCGCCTGCCGCTTTTCCGTTTCTTCCGCCGTATCGCAAAAATCTTCGTCGCCGTACAGCCACGTCACGTCGAAATCAAGCAACGCCGCCGCGCTTAAAAACACTCTGTGCGCGTTCCTCGCGGCGAAAATCAAAGGTCTTTCCGCGCCGTTTTTTCCCGAGCCGTATGCTTTTTCCGCACCCGCATCGTCAGGCGTTTTTGCGCCGATGCACCCGTTATCTTTTTCCTCGCCGCCTCTTATACCCCGCGATTTTTCGTTTGCATACAACACGGCGAGATACAGCATGGCGCGGATACACAGCGACGAACCCTCGCAGGAATACACGGTTTTTCCGCTGCCGAACAGCCGCGAAGCGTTTTCTTCGCTTTCGGCGATCACGCCGCGCGCTTTATACAATACGTCCGCCCCGTCGATCTCGGTAAGATCCCGCTCTTCCGCGCCCGTGAAAAAAGCCCCCTTGTGCCCCGGCATATGCAGCCGCAAAGGAGTTTTTTTAATGTAATTTTCCACAAAATCGCATACGGGAGTGTTCATATCCGTTTTTTCTCCGCAAAAGATCTCAATTCAAAAAAGCCTCCGTACGTAACGCTTTAAAAAGTCAACCGCCGCCCGAAGGGGCGACGATCTCTTCAGCCGATCTCTTAATTTTCTTCTTCCTGTTTCGAGGCTTCCAGCATAATCGCACATTCCATACGTTTTCTGAATAATTCGCAGCCGTATTTGTATACGCCGTTCACGCTGCCCGTGGCGTGATACGCGTTCGCCGCACAGCCGCCCGAACAATACAGTTTTGCCCAGCAATCGGCACATTCGGGGCGGGTATACACGTTGCAGGCAAAAAAATCGTCCTGTATCGCCGTGTTCGTCACGCCGTCCCATACGTTTCCCAGGCGGAATTTTTCCTCTCCCACAAACTGATGGCAAGGGTATAAATCCCCCCACGGGGTAACCGCCATGTATTCCGTTCCCGATCCGCAGCCGGAAATCCTCTTATAAATGCATGGACCGCTTTTCAAATCCAGCATATAATGATAGAACGTAAACGGCCTGCCCTCTTTTCTGCGCCGCTTCATCAGTTCCGCAAGCCCCTCGTATTGCGCAAGCACGATCGGCAGATCTTCTTCCGTCAGCGTCGTCGGCTCGCCCGCAGGCCCCACCACGGGCTCCATGCTCAGTTCCGTGAAGCCGAGATTCAGCATCTCTTCGATGTCTTTCAGAAAATCGGGATTGTAATGCGTGAACGTACCGCGCATGTAGTAATTTTTGCCGCCGCGCGCCTTCACCAGTTTCTGAAATTTCGGCACGATCTTTTCCCAACTGCCGTTGCCCGCATAATCTTTGCGGAATCTGTCGTGTACTTCCTTTCTTCCGTCCAGGCTCAGCACAACGTTGCTCATTTCGCGGTTGGCAAAATCGATCACGTCGTCGTCGATCAGCATGCCGTTCGTGGTTAAAGTGAAGCGGAAATTTTTATGCGCCGCCTTTTCGATGCTCCGCGCGTATTCCACCAGCCTTTTCACCACGTCGAAATTCATCAGCGGCTCGCCGCCGAAGAAATCCACTTCCAGATTATGCCGCGTTCCCGAATGAGCCACAAGAAAATCAAGCGCCTGTTTTCCAACTTCAAAACTCATCAGAGCGCGTTCGCCGTGGTATTTTCCCTGGCTGGCAAAGCAGTACGAACAATTCAGATTACACGTATGCGCGATATGCAGGCATAACGCCTTCACCACGCCCGCACTCTGCTCTTTCAGCGTTCCCGCCATGCTCTTATACGTATCGGGCGTAAACAATTTCCCCGCCGCTTTCAGATCCTCTATCGCGGCAAAGCACGCGTCGATCTCCTCCGCCGTCGCTTCGCCCGTCTTCCCGTATTTTTCGAGAATCCGTTTTCTTATCTCGTCTTTCTCTGTGGTTTCGTACATGCCGATGATGTCGTACGTGGGCTCGTCCACAAGATGCACCGATCCAGAGTATACGTCCAATACGATATTCAGTCCGCCCGATTTAAAACAATGCGTCATAATTTTCTTCTCCGCTTTTTTCCGCGCCGTTTTCGCCGTTACGCTCTTTCAAGCCGTTTGCCGTCGCGGGCGCACAAAAAGAAAGCCGCCCTGCGGCGGCAATCTTCGTTTGCTTCTTACTTATTTTTGTTTTCGCATTTCTGATTGGCGATACCGCAACTCGTTTTACAAGCGGATTGGCAGGACGTCTGGCATTCGCCGCAGCCGCCGTTTTTCGCGCTTTCGCAAAGATTTTTGGTTGCCAAAGTTTTAATGGGTTTCATATTTTTATCCTCCGATTATTTTCCGTTTGCCATAATGATAGCATATTTAAAAAGATAAGTCAAGGTCATTTCGGGGGTGCGGAAAAGATTTTTTCGCTCTGCGCCCTTTTATTCCGCCCGATTTCCGCCCTTTTCTTTTTCCCGCTCTTCCGCCGCGCGGCGGCTGAAACGGCAACCGCAGTAATTCTGTCGGTATAATCCGTACTCCGCCGAAAGTTGCGTGCTGCGCAGATACCCGCCCTGTTTTTTGAAATCGGAGGGCAGATATTTCACCCCGTATTCTTTTTCCGCAGCAAAGCCGATCTCGTTCAGCCACGCCGCGTTCTTATACGGACTGACGGACAGAGTGCTTGCGAAATAATCGAAGCCTTTCTCTTTCGCCGTTTTCGCCGCGGCATAAAGCCGCAATTTATAGCACTCGTAGCATCTCGCGCCGCCCTCGGGGCATTGTTCTTTCCCATCGGCGATTTTTTCAAACGCCTCTTCGTTATAATCGCAATCGATGAAATCCGCCCAGCCCGTCTCGTTTAAAAAGCGGATCTGCTCGGCTTTTCTCTTTTCGTATTCCTCGCGGTTATCGATATTCGGATTGTAATACAGCACCGTCGGCATGCAGTAGTCTTTCAGAATTTCGAGGCAAGCCGAAGAACAGGGCGCGCAACAACTGTGCAGCAACACTCTCACGCCCGATTTTTCTCCGTTTGCGAACGAAGCGAGAATCTCCCGCATTTTTTTATCGTAATTCACCGCGTTTCTCACGGGCACTTTCCCGCCGCTTCGCGCCGTTTCCGTCTGCTCTTTTTCTTTCATACTCACACGGAAGCGCCGTCAGGCGAGCCTTCCTTTTCTTCTTTTCCGGTATTCGCCGCTTTATTCTCTCCGCTTTTCAAAGCGGAATCCGCGTTTTTCTCTTTGTTTTCTTCCGCAAGCCGTTCCACGCTTAAACGTATCGCTTTCACGTCGTAATACAGGCTGCACTGCACCCCCGCGAACAACAACGTCACATAGCATTCCAGGACGCCGACAATCAGCATGATCAACCCGTTGCCCACCGCTTCGTTCGCCATACACGCGATTCCGCCGATCACGCAGATCACGGCGATCGTAACGCCTACGATCTGAATACATTTATACATCTTTCTGATGTTTTTCGCCGATTTCGTGCCGATCGGATCTTCTATCCCGTCTTTTTCACAAGAATCCATAATTTTTCCCTTCCTTTTTCGTATATAAATCAAACATGCGCCTTGCGGGCGCATGTTCAAAAACGTTATAATCCGAGATCCGCTCTCTTTTTCACGGAAAGCCAGCCGCAAGCCACCGCTCCGGGGCCTACGTGCGCGCCGATACTCGGGCCCATAATCACGATTTCGGGCTTGATTCCCGTGGTTTCTTCCACGCGCCGCGCCATTTCGTTCGCGGCTTCTTCGTTATCCGTGTGCACCACCACGATTTTCTTTTTCTCGTCGGGCGGAGCGACGGCAAGTTTTTCCAGCGTATAAGAATACGCTTTTTTCATGCCCATCACTTTATCCACCGT
Source organism: uncultured Christensenella sp. (assembly GCA_905203015.1). GTDB lineage: Bacteria > Bacillota > Clostridia > Christensenellales > Borkfalkiaceae > Scatosoma. The sequence goes on from CAJKUC010000005.1 coordinate 23,050, forward strand.
TTTCAGTTTTCCTTCGGAATCGAACGTTAAAATCGGCTTCACTTTCAGCATCGAGCCAAGCACCGCGGAAGTAGCGGAAACACGCCCGCCGCGCTGCAGGTAGAAAAGATCGGTGGGAATGATCGTGCAAAGGATGCGGTATCTCGCTTCCGTCAGATACTCGTACGTTTCCTGCATCGTCTTTCCTTCGTCGCGCATGTCGCACGCCAAAGAAACCAGCATGCCCTGCAGAATCGTCGCCCCGAGAGGGTCCACCGACACCATATTGAAATCGGGATATTCTTTCTTCACCGCTTCCGCCGCTTCTTTCGCCACCGACGTGGTGCGCGCCAGCCCGGAAGAAATGGAAAAATGCAGCACGTCTTTCACGCCCGCTTTCGCCATCGCCGTAAAATGCGCCACGTGCGCCTCGTAATTCAGCATCGCCGTACGCGGCATATATTTATCGCGCACTTTCTGATAGAATTCCACATATTGCGAATATTCGGAAAAATTATCGAGATATTCCGTAATTTCCCCGTTCTTTTCCATAGAAAACGTCAGCGGCGCAAACCATATGTCTCTTTTTTTGCGGTAATCTTCATAAAGATCGCAGGTGGAATCCGACGATACTTCAAATAATCTCATTTCAGATGTTTCTCCTTAAATTCCCGTCTTTCCGCGCTTAAAACGCACTCCTCGCTTTATCCGCCGCCGCACTTCGGGCAACGTCGCGGAAATGTCATATTCTATTATGACATTTTCTATTATACCATACATTTTCCGCGTTGTCAATAATTTCATGCGTTTTTCCGCGCGGAAATTTCCCGCCTGAGGTATTACGGCGGCGTTTATCGAAAAGCCGTTCCTTCTTTTTCCGCGCGATTCGCGCCTTTTTGATCTGTTTTCCCCGCCCGCTCGCGTTTTCCCCGCCCGCTCGCGTTTTCCCCGCCCGCTCGCGAAAAATTGCTTTATTTCAGCCTCTATTTTCTCTTCGTCGTTTCCACTTTTTTCCGACGATTTTCCGCGGCGAAAATACGAACAAATGTTTGACTTTTTATTTTTACCGTGCTATAATCATAATCGGAAACGATAAGAAAAATAAAACAAAAAAAAGGAAAGCGCATCATGCTAGACGAAGAACGGCTTAAAATATTAACGGAAGGCGCGAAATACGACGTATCGTGTTCTTCTTCGGGCTCCCGCCGTAAAAATATCGACGGCGGCGTGGGCAACGCCGCGTTCGGCGGCATCTGCCATTCGTTCACATCCGACGGAAGATGTCTTTCTCTCCTGAAAATTCTGATGACGAACGACTGCGTGTACGATTGTAAATATTGCCCGAACCGCCACAGCGCAGACGTACCCCGCGCGATTCTTACGCCCGAGGAAATCTGCCTTTTCACGATCAATTTCTATCGCCGCAATTATATCGAAGGGCTGTTTCTCTCTTCCGCCGTCTATAAAAATCCCGATTACACAATGGAACTTCTGGTGCAGACGGCGGACCTTCTGCGCACGAAATATCGTTTCAACGGCTATATTCATCTGAAAGGAATCCCCCGCGCCGATCCGCTTCTTGTAGATCGCGCCGCGCGCCTTGCCGACAGAATGAGTTACAATCTCGAACTTCCGGGCGAGGAAAGCCTGAAAAAACTCGCGCCGCAAAAAACGAAAAAATCGTTACTCGCGCCCATGGGGCAACTCTTTGAAGGAAAGAAGCGCTACCTCTTTGAAAATTCCGCGTTAAAAAAAACGTTGTCTGCGGCGGAAGACGTCGCGCCCGTTTCCCTGCTTTCCGCACAATCGGAAAACGGCTCGTTTCTTTCGCCCATGCCCGCCTCGATCGCACCTTTCCGCGAGAAAAAACGCCCGCTGTACCTGCCCGCGGGGCAAACGACGCAGATGATCGTAGGCGCGTCGCCCGAAAAAGACGGAAAAATTCTTCGCCTTTCCCGCGCGCTGTATAATAAGTTTTCGATGAAACGCGTCTATTTTTCCGCCTACCTGCCCGTGGTGAACGATCCCCTGCTGCCCGAAGTCGGCGAAAAACTTCTGCGGGAACATCGCCTGTATCAGGCGGACTGGCTGATGCGTTATTACGGATTTTCGCCCGAAGAAATCGCGGACGAAGATGAAAATCTTCCCGCGGAATACGATCCGAAATGCGCCTGGGCGGTGAAACACCTCGATCTCTTTCCCGTGGAAATCAACCGCGCCGATCTCGCTTCGCTTCTCCGCGTACCGGGCATCGGCGTGCGTTCGGCAAATAAAATCATCGCAGCGCGGCGGCATGCCGCGCTCGGATACGAACATCTGAAAAAAATGCGCGTCGTTTTAAAACGCGCAAGGCATTTCATCACCTGCAACGGAAAATTTTACGGCGAAGAAAAAGAAGAGCGGATCAAAGCCCTTCTTTCCGCCGCGGAAACCGCCGACGGCGCGCAGCAACTCTCCCTCTTTTCCGATGATTCCCTGATCAGATCGTTGCCGAAAAGTACGCTTTCCGCCGCAGGGCTTTCTCTTTCGGGAGACACGGCAAATTCTTCCGCCGACCTTGCGGGCATTTCACGTTTTTCGGGGCGGCGCGACGATCTTGCCAAAGACGAAACACAGAAAAAAATCAACCTTTCCACCCCCGAAATCCGCCGTTCCGTACTCACGGGCGAAATCTGAAACCGATTTTTTGCGGCGGCAAAATTCCGTCGATCGTTGCGGAAAAAACGTCAAAAGGCTATCGATATATATGCGCACAGTTTATCTTCTTGAAAATAATGCTTTCGGAAACCGCAATAAAGAAAAGCGCGAAACTTTTTTCTACGCAGCCGCTTTCGACGGCTGGAATAAAAACGCCCTGATTTCCCGCGCCGATAGTTTTCAGCCCGCGCTCGACGACGCAATAGAATACCGCACGGGCGAAAGCGAGGAAGAAAAGCGGAAAGCAAGGCGCGTGCTTGCGGCAACGGAAAAAGCCGATCCCCGCGCAAAGGCGGAAATCGGCAAAATCCTTCTTTCCGGCGAGCCCGAAAAAGAGCAGATCGCTTATCTGTACCTGAAAGAAATTTTTCGTTTCCGAGCCCCTGCGCGCGATAAAACGTACCTTCCCGCCGTCTCCGCGGCGATCGACGTATGCAGAAAAATCGGAAAAGAACTGGAACACCTCAAAGGCTTTCTGCGTTTCAAAGAAACCGCTTCCGGCGTTTTTTACGCCCCCTTTTCGCCCGATCACGACGTCGCGCCTCTTCTCGCTCCGCATTTTATCGCAAGAATGCAATCGCCGTTTATTCTGCACGATATTTCCCGCGCCTACGCGGTGTGCTACGACGGCTCTTCCGTAAGGGAAATCGAAGCGGCGAAAGCGGACGTTTCTCTTTCGGAAGACGAAGAGTTTTTCTCAACGCTGTGGAAAGGATATTTTCACACGGTGGCAATCCGCGCCCGTACGAACGCGCCCGTACAGGATCGGCTCATGCCCCGCCGCTACCGGAAATTCATGGAAGAAACGCTTCCGTCTCCTTCCGATCCCCCGCCGAAAAAATATTGATTTCTATGAATTATTTTACTTTAAATTTGTCTCGATTTAATGATCCGATTATTTATTCCTCAAAATAATATTCTTTTACCTCGTTGTATTTCAATTTTTTAAAAAACATTTTCCCGGCGATCGTAGGATTTAATTTCGGATACAATCTGATATTGATCGTTTACAAAATTCTCCAGTACATCGATCCGCAACAATCGCATTCTTTCTTCGTTTTTAAATCTAATTAACGGTGCGAAACGGTATCCGACGAAGAATACGAAAAAGCGGAAAAGTCCGCCGAATAAGGAGCGCCTGTTATGAAAAAAATTCTTACGGTTTACTATTCTTATTCCGGAAATACGAAAAAAATCGCGGAAAAAATCCACGACGCGCTCGGCGGAGACATCGCCGAAATCGAAACCGTAGTTCCCTATTCGGGCGATTACGACGCCGTAGTGGATCAGGGCAACGAAGAAGTGCAAAAGGGCTTCAAGCCGAAAATCCGGCCGCGGCCCGTGAATCACGCCGATTACGACGTGATCGTGCTCGGCACGCCCGTCTGGTGGTACACCTTCGCCCCTGCCGTGAAAACGTTTCTCGAAAGCAATGATTTTTCGCAGAAAACGATTTTCCCCTTCGCCGCGAACGGTGGCTGGATCGGGCATACGTTCAAAGACATCGCCGCTTCCTGCAAGGCGGAAGAGAAAGGCGTTACGATTAAAAAAGGACTTAACTTCGCTTCGACGGCAACGCCATGCGCACGCCGCAAAGCGAACTGAACGGCTGGATTTCCGCCATCGCAAAAGAAGAATTTTAACGAAAAAACACATAAAAACGCTTCGGGAAAATATTTCGTTCTCTCCCGAAGCGTTTGCTTTTTTGCTATTTATTTTCAAAACGAAACTTTTGTTTTTCGTTCGTCATACCCGTCGTTATAAACGGTTTGTTCCCTTTCCGGCCGCATACCCGCGATCCGCTTTTTCAGCCGAGCCGTACCAACGCCTCTTTGGCAAACTCATCCGCTTCCACAAAATCTTTCTTTTGCAGATTCTCGAATTTCACCGTCTGCTTATTCAATCCGCGTTTTATCGTCACTTCGATCGTGTCTCCCGCGCGGGCATACAACAAAGCGTTATTGAAATCGGCTCGTCTGCCGAGCGTCACGGAAATTTTGTCTTCTCCGTCCGCGCCGATCACGCGCACGGCAAGAATTTTATCCCCCGTTTCCAGTTTTCCCGCCGCAAGCCCCGCGCCGTTCGACGTCGTCGTCACGCTTGCCACTTTCAGCGTTTCGTTCACTTCCAGTTTATCGCCCGTTTCGTTCCACACGCTTTCCGCCGATAACACCTGCGTCTTCATGCCGAAATAAGGCTTATACACGGCGCCGATTTTTCCGTCTTTCGCGTACTCGATTATATTCGTCGCCACGGCGCCTACGTCGGAAGCGGGCAACGCATAGCCTACGTTTTCGATCGTGGTTTCGTCGGAAGAAGAAGCGGAAGATTTCGCGTTCACGATCCCCACCAGTTCGCCCGCCGCGTTGAATAAGCCGCCGCCCGAATTTCCGGGGTTGATCGCCGAATCGGTGCGTAAAACGTGAAAACTTACTTTCGTGGATTTATCGGCGGCATACATCGTGATATATTCCGATTCCACGGATACGGCGCCCATCGAAACGGATATGCCCTCGCCCGAAGCGTTGCCGATCGCATACACCTTTTCGCCCGCCGTTACGCCGTTTTTCGCAAACGTCACAGCCTCCGCCGCGCTGCTCTTCAGATTATCGTCGCCGCCCACTTTTAAAACGGCGATATCGTACGCCATCGATCCTCCCACGTAAGTGGCTTTGATCGCTTTGCCCGAAGTATCGGTGTAGCCGCTTGTGCCCGAAGGAAGGAAATCCGCCCCCACGCTGCCGTAAAGGTACACGAAAATATTGTCGTTTCCCACGATCCCCTTTCCGTTACCCGCCGCTTCGGCGGTGCTTTCGTATACTACGTGATAATTCGTGATAATGTAGGCGTTCCCGTTTTCTTTATCCAGAGAATAAATCACGCCGCTGCCGGCGGAAAGCCCCCAACTCGTGCTCGTGGTCGGTTTCCATCCAGAAGACGTCGTGGTCGTTTTAAATCCGCAATAAATCGAAACGACGGAATTAAGGTTATGAGCGATCTGCTTCGTGTTGTTGTTCTCATTGTAATCCACGGAAAGATATTCTTTCAGAAAATCGTCGAAAGATTTTCCCGCGTTCCCGTCCTTTTTCAGCCAGGAAGCGTAGATATCGTCGATCGTCACGTTTTCCGCGTCTTTGCCGTCGGAACCTTTCAGGCTCGCCAGCCATTCCTGTTCCGTGCCCTGATAGCCGTATTTCACGGCAATATCGTATGCCGATTCCGGCTCGAGGCTGCACGCCGAAAAACCGAACGTCGCCGTCGCCGCAAGCACCCCGCAAATCAATGTCTTTATCGAACTCTTTGTCATATATCCGGCCTCCCGAACGTTCTTCCGATATTTTTTATCGAAAAAACAAGTATTCCACCGCATTTTTCCGAATAATTGTACCCGCCGTTTTCGTGTATTATTTTACGATAATTTGAAAATCTCGTGAATTTTCAAAGATCAGCCGCAAAAACTGCCGAAAATCCGCGAAAACGGGGAATTTTTATCTTTTTTTCGCCGAACGGACAGCCCTTTACAGCGATTCCAGTTCGTCTAACGTCAGTTCAAATCCGGGCACGAATTTTTCAAAGAAATATTCCACTTCGGGCATATTCCGCGCATGCAGATCCGCTTCTATCGAACTCTTCGCTTTCAGAAATTCCGAATTTCCGCCGCGCAGTTCTTCCAGACATTTCACGTAAGCGGAAAGCCTGTCGGCGGCTTTTACGATCTTGTATTCCTCGCTGTCCTCGTCCGCAAACACGTACGGCGCGATCCCGTCTTTCACTTCTGCGGGAAGCGTATCCACGATTTTCTCACAGGCGAGTTTTTCCAGATCTTTATACGCCCCGTGAATTCCTCTGTTATAATACTTCACGGGCGTAGGAAGGTCTCCCGTCATCACTTCCGCCGTCTCGTGATATACGGCGTATAAAACGGCTTTGCCCTCGTCTACGTTGCCGCCGAACACCCTGTTTCTGATCGCGGCGAGCGCGTGCGTGAAAAGAGCCACGCTCTCCGAATGTTCCATGATATTTTCGTCGCGCGTGCAACGCATCAGTTGCCAACGCCTGATAAATTTCATCCGATCGAGATAAGCGTAAAAATCGCAACTTTTCTTTTTCGTCTCGCCCGTTTCTTTTTTCATCGTCTCATTCGTATTTTTGTTTTCCATAATAGTTCCTCCGCAATATGTTCTTCCACGCGCAACGCCGCGCTTTTTTGAAATTCCACCGAAATCCGCCGATTGTTTCCGCTAAAATAAAAAAATCTTCTTTCTCCGTTTTTCGCGTTTTTTCCGCAAACGCCTTTTATTTTGTTGACAAACGCCCGCGCTTGCTCTATAATAGAATCCGCAGGCGGGAACGCGCACAACTTTGCGCGCGGAATATCGCAGGCAAATACAATTTCATCCGTCGTGGGTGCTGTAAAAGGCTGAGATTATACCATTTGAATCGGACGGGGTAATCCCCGAACGAAAGAACGCCGTGAAACGGATCGTTGTTTCCCGTTTTGCGAATTGTCACCGTTTTCAAACCGCTCACGCCCCGCGTGCGCGGTTTTTCATATGCCGCTTTCAATATGCCGCACGGTCGCAGTTTTTGCAAAATTTATCCGACGGAAAAGGAGAATTTATTTTTATGTTACCTTCATTGCTCTCCGCGTATATCGAGAAGGTTAAAGATGCCGACGGCAACCGTATCGGCTATCTTTACGAAGACCTCTGGACGGAATACGCTTCCACGCTGCTTTCAAAAGTGTTCCTCTTCGCAGCGATCTTCCTCGCCGTCGCTCTGATCGTGATCGGCATCGTCGCGAAAAAGAAGAATCCCGAACGCTTTGCTTCGTTTTTAAAGGTGGCTACGGGAATCGCCGTATCGTTCGCCCTCACCGTTATTTTAACGATGCTTGCGCTCGGCTTTGCCAAAATCGGCGAAAAAGAATATATGAGCGAAAAGCCCATGCTGCTTGTGCTGATTCCCCCGATGATCCTTGCGGGCATTGCGGTGCTCGGCGGCATCGTTTCGTACATCTCAAATCTTTCCTCGAAAAAAGCGGGAAAAATCGCGTTGTACGTTACGTTCGGCTTGCTTTTCGCCGCCCTTATCGCCACGTTCGTCTGCTTTATCGTCTATTTCAATCAGAATATCAAAGGCGACGGCTATTACGACAGCACCGACGGTTCGTACGGCAAAGTGGATCAACTGATCCTGTACGTGGCTTCCGCGATTCTGATCGTCGTGGCGATCGTTGCCGCGATGCTCTGCGATAAGAAGGGCAATTTCACGTTCGACGGAAAATGCATCGCCCTCGCGGGTATCTGCGTTTCCCTTTCGTTCGCGCTCTCTTACATCAAACTGTGGGATCTTCCTCAGGGCGGCAGCGTCACGCTTGTTTCCCTGCTTCCGATCATGCTGTTTTCGTATATCTACGGCGCCAAAAAAGGCTTGTTCGTAGGCTTCGTTTACGGATTGCTTCAATCCATGCAGGATCCCTACATCATTCACCCCGCGCAGTTCCTGCTCGATTACCCGATCGCCTTCGCAATGGCGGGGCTGGCGGGAATTCTGAAAAACACGAAGATCTCTCTGCCGCAGGTGAAATTCGCGCTCGGCGCGCTTATCGCGGGCACGATGCGCTACGTGGCGCACGTGGTTTCGGGCGTATTCGCTTTCGGCGCATACGCGATCGACGCGGGCGCAAAGAACGCTTTCGTATACAGCCTTGCGTATAATTCCTTCGTGTTCGTGGATATTCTTCTCGTGATCGTGGCGGGCGTGATTCTGTTCTCGTCCAAAGCGTTCGTTGCCGAAACGGAGAAATTCTCTTCGGAGAAGGAAACGGAAGATTCTGCCGCTCACACCGGCGCGGAAGAGTAATTCCTTTCTCTCCGCAGCCGATTTACTCCACTCCGCCCGTCGCTTTATCGCGGCGGGCGGTTTTTTGCGCTCTTTTTACGTATGCCCGCTTTTTACACGCAGATTTCCTCTAAGATCTTTCCGTCCGCAACGATCTTCTTATTCTGCGTATCCACGCTTTTAATCACGCCGCGCACGGCGGGAAAGCGCAGTTCTTTTTCCCCGTTTTTCACGGTGTAAATATCCGAAGAAAGCGACGTTACGTCGGTAAGTACGCCGAGAAATTCTCCCTCTTCCGTATGCACTTCGCAGCCGAGAAGATCTGCGATAAAATACGTTCCCTCTTCCAGCGGCGGCACGTCCTCGCGATCCGCTTCGATCTTTTTGCCGCGCAGAAGTTCCGCGGCATTGCGATCGGGCACGCCGCGAAGCCCAAGATAGGCAAATCCCGCTTCTCCGTCGCGAAAAGAAAGCACCTTGTATTCTTCTCCGCCGATAAACAGCCGCTTCAACCCCCGCACGGGTACGTTTTCGTCGGTAAACGTTCTGATTTTTACTTCCCCGCGGATTCCCTGCGGTTTCAACACCTCGCCGATTTCCAATCTGTCCATAACATTCCGTCCTTTTTGCGCCGGGGCGCTTCACCGCGTGCGCCGCGTTTTATCCGCCGCCGCTTTCCCGCGATCTTCTTTTTCATAGCCGAAAAAGGTTTTCCACCGTCTCCGACGAAAAACCTTCACTTCTTCCACTTCTTTTTCCCGCCGTTTTGTGCGGCGGAAAAGAGGATTTTATTCCGCGTCGTCCGCGTTCACGTTATTCCCGCCCTTTTCGCGGATCTCGATAACGTAGCGTTTGGAATCGGCGGGAGTGGCGGCGCGAACGATCGTGCGCAACGCCTTGGCGATTTTACCCTGTCTGCCGATCACTTTGCCCATATCCGAAGGAGAAAGCGAAATCGTCACTTCGATCGCGCGGTCTTTTTCCGCCACGTCGTACGTTACGTTTTCTTTATCTTCGGCGAATTGATCGACGATATATTTGATCAGTTCCAACATGTCTTTTTCTCCTTAACCGCTTCCGTCCGGAAAAAAGCGACAGCCTTATTTCTTGGACTTCTTGCCTTTGGTCTTGGCGGGGCTGAGTTTTTCCGATTTCTCGATCACGCCTGCTTTCACAAGCAGATTCTTCACCGTTTCGGTGGGCTGAACGCCTTTCGCGATCCATTCTTTTGCTTTATCCGCGTCGATCGTCAGTTCTACGGGATCTACGGTAGGACGATAATGCCCAACGCATTCGATGTATTCGCCCGTCGCCGCTTTGCGCGCGTCTACCACCACCATACGGTAGATAGGATTTCTCTTATCGCCGAGTCTTACAAGTCTCATTTTAACCATTGTTTTATACCTCCGAAAGTATATAAAAATTTTTTATTTTCAAACCGCGCTTTTTCGGGCGCGTTTTTTGCAAATTGCATTTATTCCGTCGCGTACGGATTACTTAAAAGGGAAGGCGCATCCGCCCCTTATTCCCCTTCAACTGCTTCATCACCTGTTTCGTCTGATCGAATTGCTTCAACAGGCGGTTTACGTCCTGAACGTCGGTGCCGCTGCCCGACGCGATGCGCCGTTTACGGCGGCTGTCGATGATCGAGGGATTTTCGCGTTCGGCGGGAGTCATGGAAAGAATGATCGCTTTCGTGCGTTCCATCTTCTTTTCGTCGATGTCCTCTTCCGATACTTTCAGTTTTCCAGCGCCGGGAAGCATGCCGAGCATGGATTTCGCGCCGCCCATTTTCTGCATCATAGCGAATTGTTCGAGGTAATCGTTCAGCGTGAACGCGCCCTCTTTCATCTTCTGCTGCATCTTTTTGGCGTCTTCTTCCGTAATCGCCTGCTGCGCTTTTTCGATCAGCGACAAAACGTCGCCCATGCCGAGAATACGCGAAGCCATGCGATCGGGATAGAACGGTTCGAGATCTTCCGGTTTTTCGCCCACGCCGATGAATTTGATCGGCTTGCCCGTCACCTTCTTTACGGAAAGGCAGGCGCCGCCGCGCGTATCGCCGTCCAGTTTCGTTAAAATCACGCCCGTGATTTCGAGGCGGTTATTAAACGTTTCCGCCACGTTCACGGCTTCCTGCCCGGTCATCGCATCCACCACAAGAAGCGTTTCCGTCACTTCCACTTCTTTCTTGATGTTTTCCAGTTCGCACATCAACGTTTCGTCGATCTGCAATCTGCCCGCCGTATCGAGGATCACCGTATCATAACCCATCGATCTTGCGTATTCTATCGCCTGTTTTGCCGTTTTCACGGGCGACTGCGTGCCTTTTTCAAACACTTCCGCGCCAACTTTCTTCCCCACCACCTGCAACTGCGAGATAGCGGCGGGGCGGTAAATATCCCCCGCTACGAGAAGCGGCTTCTTCCCCTGCTTTTTCAGAAGATAAGCAAGTTTTCCGCAAAGCGTGGTTTTGCCTGCGCCCTGCAACCCGCACATCATGATCACCGTGGGCGGTTTGGGGGCCACTTCGAGTTTCGCGTTCTTTCCGCCCATCAGCGCCACAAGTTCGTCGTTCACGATCTTGATCACCTGCTGCGCGGGATTCAGAGATTTCAAAATCTCCTGTCCGACGGCTTTTTCGCTCGTCTCCGCGATAAACTCTTTCGCCACTTTTAAATTGACGTCCGCTTCCAGAAGCGCCACGCGCACTTCGCGCATCGCCCCGCGGATTTCCAGTTCCGTCAGTTTTCCGCGCTTGGTGAGTTTGGAAAAGATATGATTGAGCCGCTCCGAGAGCGAAGAAAACAACGCCATGTTTTCCGAAACCTCCTTATGTTTTGCCGCGCTTTTTAAAAGCCGCCGTTTCCGCGACCGACGCGCCGCACAAATCTCTTACGCGAAAATATTCCGTCCGCCTGCCGCATTGCGTTTTTGCGGAAGGCTCTTTGTAATCAACTTTCTTTCGTTGCCGTGATCCGTTTCAGATCGGCAAGCGCGCCCCGAAGCGTTGCAAACGCTTCTCCGTTTCCCTCTGCGGAATAAAAACGGCTTTCCAGATCTTTTTCCGCTCCTTCCGCCGCGAAAAGCGCTTCTTCGCACTTTCTGCTTCGTTCCGCGATCTCTTTTTTCAAAGCGATCGTGCCGAGAATTTCTTCAAATTCTTTCAGCCTGCGGCAGGATTTTTTCAGGCAATCGGAAACGCTTTGACGGGAAACGCCTTTGTCTTCGGCGATTTCGCCGAGAGAAAGATCGTATTCGAGATAACTTCTGCAGACTTCTTTCTGATTTTCCGTGAGCAGTTCGCCGTAAACATCGAAGAGTTCGATAAATTCGCCTTCTTTTTCAGCCCGAACGTCCATAACCCGCCCTCCGTTTTGCTCCGCATACGATATTCTACCAAAAAAAAACGCAGCCGTCAAGCATTTTTACGTGACACCTGCGTTTTTTTAACGTTTTTCGTTTTTTAAAAGCCGCAATCACAGAAATTGCAGAAAATCCACCAGAATCGCAAAGCCGAACAACACGATAATACCGATAAAATGAATCATCGCTTCCACTTTACGGTTGATGGGCTTTTTGCGTATCCACTCGATAATGCAGAAAACGATTTTCGAGCCGTCGAGCGCGGGAATGGGAAGAAGATTGAACACGGCGAGATTCACGCCGATAAACGACGCGATATTCAGAAAACTCAGCCAGCCGCTCGTTGCCTGCTGCGACGTTATGCGGATCGTGGTGATCGGGCCGCCCATGCTCTTTAAAGGAATTTTTCCCGTAATCAATTGCCCGAGGGAGGAAAGCACCATGCCCGCTTCTTTGAAAGAATACGCGAACGAATCGCCCGCAGCCCTGCCGAAGCCTTCCCTCTGCGTTACGGGCGCTAACGCATAAACGCCGAGCGAGCGCACCATATATCCCGTTTTGGTAAGCGCGTCGAATTCGGAAGACGAAACGGCAAGCGTCACTTCCACGATTCTGCTTACCCGCTCTCCGTTCTCTTCGCGGAGCACTTCGATTTTCGCCGTATCTCCCGCGTTCTTGCCTTTCAGAGCGGAAAGATAATCGGAAATAAGGTACACCTTCTTTCCTTCGATCCGCACGATCACGTCTCCCGTGCAAAGCCCGTTTTCCTCTGCTTCGCCGTCTTGGGTATCGAGGAAAAGCGACGAACGTACGCCGTTTGCCGCCGCCTCTTCGTTTTTATCGGGTTTTTCTTTCACCACCGAATACATCGGTCTGCCCACCGAAACGAACATCACGAAAATCAGAAGAAGCCCCAGAAGATAATTCATCGTAGCCCCCGCAAGAAGCACGATAATGCGCTTCCAGGGCGGCTGATCGTTGAAACGGATGCCTTTCGGCTCGGGGTAATCGCTTTCGCTTTCTTTTCCGCTTTGCGCCTGATTCTCTTCCGCGATCTCTTCTGCCCGTAACGAGCCTGCTTTTTCGCCGCTTTCGCCTGTTTCCGCCATTTCGGCGAACGGTTCGTCCGCCGCGTTCTTCTTATCTTCGGGCGATTTTTCCGTTTCTTCGTCCGCTTCGTCCTCGCCGTCGAAAGCGCAGTAGCCGCCGAGCGGCACTACGCGGAGCGCGAAAAGTTCGCCCGTTTTTTTGCTGCGTTTTTTAAAAATCGCAGGCCCGAACCCCACGGAAAATTCATTGATTTTAAAGCCGAGTATTTTTCCCGCGAGATAGTGCCCGAATTCGTGAATCGTCACCATGGCGAGAAGCACGGCAACCGCCGCCAGCACGCCGCCTGCGTTTTTCATGATATCGGAAAATGTCAGAAGTGAATACATCGCGTTTCCTCCGCAAAATTATGCGCCTTGCAAAGCCGAAATATACTCTTTCGCCGCCATGCGCGCCGCGCCGTCCGTTTCGCACAGCGCTTCGTACGAATCCGCCCTTTCTTTTTTCGTGCGGTCGAGAACGAACGAAAGGCAATCCGCGATCTGCAGAAAGCCGATCTCTCCCCGCAAAAACGCATGCACGGCGATTTCGCCCGCCCCGTTCAGCGCGCAGGGGTAGTTATCCCCCGCCTTTCCCGCCCGGAGCGCAAGCGAAAAACAGGGGAATTTTTCTTCTTCGAGCGGCAGAAAACGAAGCGAAGCAAGTTTTACGAAATCGGGCGACTCGCAACAGGAAAGCCGCTTCGGATACGTGAGCGCCAGTTGGATGGGCAATTCCATCGACGGCACGCCCATCTGCGCGATCACCGCCCCGTCCTCTAATTCCGCCATGGAATGAATCACGCTTTCGGGATGCACGATCGCCTGAATTTTTTCATAAGGCGCGTTGTACAGATGGTGCGCTTCGATCACCTCGAAGCCTTTGTTTAAAAGCGTGGCGCTGTCGATCGTGATTTTCGCGCCCATGTTCCAGGTGGGATGTTTCAGCGCGTCCGCCGCCGTAACGTTTTTCAGTTCGTCGCGGCTTTTTCCGTAAAACGGTCCGCCGCTTGCCGTAATAATCAGTTTTTTAAACGGTTTATCGAGCGAAAAGCCCAACGCCTGCCACAGGGCGGAATGTTCACTGTCTACGGGGCGGAGAGAAACGGCGTTTTCTTTCGCCGTACGCATAAACAGTTCGCCCCCGCAAACGAGCGTCTCTTTATTCGCAAGCGCGATCGGAAGCCCGCGCTTTGCCGCGGCGAGAGAATAAGAGAGCCCCGCAAACCCGCTTGCCGCGATCACCGCGATATCGCAACCGTCAAGGGCGCGGAGCGCTTCTTCTTTTCCGTAATAAAAAGGTACGTCCGCGGGCATTTCGCCGCGCAGTTTTTCGCCGCTTTCTCCGTCGGCGAGCGCGCAGAACCGGGGGCGGTATTTTTTCGCCAGCGAAACGAATCCGTCGCCGCCGCGACGGGATACAGCAGAATATAAGCAGAATTCGTCGGGATGACGGTCGATCACGGCAAGGGTCTGCCGCCCGATCGAGCCCGTCGCGCCGATCAATGCGATTTTCAACATAAATCATGCCCTCTTTTTCAGGCGCGCATAATAAGAGCGAACAACGCAAACACCAGATACACCGTCATCGCGGCAAACAACGTGCCGTCGATACGATCCATAATGCCGCCGTGCCCGGGCAGAAGTTTGCCCATATCCTTGATGCCCGCCTTACGCTTCACGCAACTTTCCACCAGATCGCCGAACTCCGTAGCGGCGGCGGTAACCAACCCGATCAGAAGATAGACGGGCAGAAACAGTTGCATTTTATCGAAACTGCCAGCCACGGCGTTATAGGAAAAATACAGAATCGCCGCACCCGTAAGCCCGCCGACGAGCCCGCCGATGCCGCCGATCACCGTTTTATTCGGGGAGACGTGCGGCGCCATTTTTTTCGGAAACTTTTTCTTTAAGAATCTGCCGAAAACGTACGCGATGGAATCGGCGAAAGGCGAGATCACGAAAATGCACAGAATCGCCAGATCGGAATTGAATGCGTATTCTTCCAGCCCCGCGATTTCGGGCAGATGATTCGCAAGCGTAAGCAACGCGAGAATCACCGTGGGATACACCGCCGCGAAAAACGCCTTGCCCGTATTTTCTATGCCCGTTTCGTCGTGCCGTATCACAAGAAGCGACAGCAAATAGACGGCGAGCACGAAAAACGCGATACCCGCGCTTTCCGCGCCGAACGAGAAAAATTCTTCGCCGAGCGCGCATGCGGGAATACACAGCGCCGCAAAAACGAACAAGCCGATTTTCTGCGCTTTCGTAAACGCGTTATCGTTCGCCGTGCCTTCCGCCGCGTTTTCTCCGCTTGCCGCCGAAGATTCCGAGGCGTGATCGAACGCACGTATCATTTCAAACGTGCCGATCAGCGAAAAAAGCCAGATCGCCGCGTCGAAGCAAAGATCGGAAACAAAAATTTTCAAAACGTAAAATAACGCGAGGACGGCTACGTAACTCGCCCCCGTAATCAGCCTTATTTTCATTCGTCCGCTCCTTTCTCTTTTGTGTTTTTTTCTTCTTTTTCCGGCGACGAATTTTCCATTTGCTCGTCCGTCTTGCCGAAACGACGTTTACGCCCCGCGTATTCTTTCAGCGCCTCGTCCAGATCCCGATCGGAAAAATCGGGGAAGAGTTTTTCGGAAAAATACAATTCCGCGTACGCGCTCTGCCAAAGCAAAAAATTGGAAAGACGGAGTTCTTTTCCCGTGCGGATGATCAGATCGGGATCGGGCTGCCCCGCCGTATACAGCAGGGAAGAAAGACTCTCTTCCGTAAGTTCTCTGCCCTCTTTCACCGCGATATTCGCCGCACGCACGATCTCCGCGCGCGAACCGTAGCCGAGCGCCACGTTCACCCCGCGCCCTTCGTACGCTTCGGATTCTTTCTGCGCTTCGATCAGAAGTTCGCGCACGTCGGCGGGAAACAACGATAAATCGCCCAGCACGCGTACCCGCGCCTTTCGCTCCGCGATTTCGTGCATGCACGGCACGAAATATTTGCGGATCAGATTGAAAAGCCCTTCCAGTTCCTCTTTCGGCCGCTTGAAATTTTCCGTAGACAACGCGTACACAGTCACGTAGGAAACGCCCGCGTCGAGCGCGTGACGAAGCAAGCCCATCATGCGATCCATGCCGAAACGATGCCCCGCGGAACGCGGCAGAAGGCGTTTCTTCGCCCATCTGCCGTTGCCGTCCATGATAATGCCTATATGCCGCGGCAAAAGACCTGCGCGGGCGTTTTCCGCGCCGCGCGAAGTTTCGTCTTTATTTATCCTATTCTTCTTCATACCGAAAATAGACCGCTCTTTTCTTCGTCAGATAGACATCAGATCTTTTTCTTTCGCGGCGATGATCGCATCGAGTTTCGTCATCGCGGCGGAAACGCTCTTTTCCACGTCCGCTTCGCAGGACGCGTGATCGTCTTCGGAAAGTTCTTTCGCCGTCTTCATCTTTTTCAGCGTATCCATCGCGTTTCTTCTCGCGTTGCGGATCTCCACTTTCGTTTCCTCGCCCATTTTCTTGATCTGTTTGACGAGTTCCTTTCTGCGTTCTTCCGTCATGACGGGGAATACGATACGGATCACCTTGCCGTCGTTTGTGGGGGTGAGCCCGAGATTGGATTGCAGAATCGCTTTTTCCACCGCTTTCAACAGAGATTTGTCCCAAAGGCTGATCTGCAGGCAACGCGCGTCGAGCGCGCTTACGTTGCCCAGTTCGATCAGTTTGCTCATGCCGCCGTACGCTTCCACGTCGATGCGATCCAGCACGTGGGGATTCGCTCTGCCCGCGCGGATAGCGGAATATTCCTCTTCGAGAGCGGTCACCGCTCTGTCTATGGCGTCTTCGAGTTCCAACATCATTTCTTCTACTTTTTCGTTTTCGATCATTTTTCGTTTACCTCCCGTTTGTACGGTATTATTTTTTTCTTGTTTTGCCCGATCGTTACGCCCTTTCCGCTCAATCCACGGAAATCAGCGTGCCGAGTTTTTCCCCGCATACGGCGCGAAGAATGGAATCTTCTTCGTTCAGCCCGAAAGCCAGCGTGGGAACGCCGTTTTCCATGCACATCGTAGCCGCCGTGAAATCGATGACTTTCAGCCCCTGATTCACGATATCGGTATAAGTAAGTTTATCGTATTTTTTCGCGTTCGGATTCGTCTTGGGATCGGAATCGTAAATGCCGTCTACATTCTTCGCCATCAGAAGCACGTCTGCGGAAATCTCGCACGCGCGAAGCGCCGCCGCCGTATCCGTGGAACAATACGGGTTTCCCGTACCGCAGGCGAAAATCACGATGCGCCCCTGCTCGAAATGGCGCAACGCCTTCCTGAGAATAAACGGCTCTGCGATCGACACCATATTGAGCGCGGTCTGCACGCGGACGGGAATTCCGCGCTGTTCGATCGCGTCCATCATCGCGAGCGAATTCATCACCGTGGAAAGCATGCCCATCTGATCCGCCGTGGTGCGCTCCATTCTCGTGCCCTGTCTTCCGCGCCAGAAATTGCCGCCGCCGATCACAAGCCCGATTTCCACGCCCATTTCGTGCACTTTCACGATCTCGTCCACCACGCGGGCAATCACTTCCTGATTGAGCCCGAAGCCCTGTTCTCCCGCGAGAGCCTCGCCGGAAAGTTTGAGTAAAATTCTCTTGTATTTAGGTTGCATAATTCCCTCCGTTGGGTTTTTAATGATTTTAACACGCCCGCAATCGCGCGACGGAAGCGTACAATTTCATACGCGACCGAACGAAAACGCAAAGGCGACAATGAAGCGCGACGCGCAACATTACGTATATCTCGTTCAAAGCGAAGTGGCTTTTTCTGTAAACGAGCGATTCGAGAAGCCTGCGGATTTTGCGACGGGAGCGTACAGATTCGTACGCGACCGAACAAAAACGCAAAGGCGACAATGAAGCGCGACGTTCAAAGGAAAAGACACGCGTCGCCGAAAGAAAAGAACCGATACTTCTTTTCCACGGCATATTTGTATACGCCGAGGATTTCCTCGCGACCGGTGAGGCAAGCGACGAGCATGATGAGAGTGCTTTCGGGAAGATGAAAGTTTGTGATCAGCCCGTCGACGCATTTCATACGATAAGGCGGATAAAGGAAAATTTCCGTATTGCCGCTGCACGCATGCACAAAGCCGTGTTCGTCCGCCACGCTTTCCAGCGTACGCACGGAAGTGGTGCCTACGGCGATCACCCGCCGCCCCTCTCTTTTCGCGCGGTTGATAATCTCCGCCGCCGATTCGCTCACTTCGTAGTATTCGGAATGCATTTTATGATCGGTGATCACGTCTTCCGAAACGGGGCGGAACGTGCCGAGCCCCACGTGCAGCAACACTTCGGCGATTTCCACGCCCATCGCGCGGATCTTTTCCAGCAATTCTTTCGTGAAATGCAATCCTGCGGTAGGCGCGGCGGCAGAGCCGTCCACCTTACTGTACACCGTATTATATCGCGTTTTATCTTTGAGTTTTTCGTGAATATACGGCGGCAGGGGCATCGTGCCCACGCGGCTCAGTACGTCCTCGAACACGCCGTCGTAAGAAAATTCCACGATCCTCTCGCCCGTTTCCGTAATATCTTTCACCGTAAGCGAAAGTTCGTCGGACACAGTGAGCGTTACGCCGATTTTCCCCTTTTTTCCGGGGCGCATCAGCACTTCCCACGTCTTCGTATCGTAGCGTTTCAAAAGCAGCACTTCCACTTTTCCGCCGTGCGGCGTAGACGCGTAAATTCTCGCGGGAATCACCTTCGTATCGTTCACCACGAGCACATCGCCCGGGCGGAGATATTCGGGAAGATCGCGAAAAATTCTGTCCTCGATCGTTTTGTTTTTCAGAGAGTACACCAAAAGTCGGGAAGAATCCCGCGGCTCGGCGGGAGTCTGCGCGATCAGATCTTCGGGAAGATCATAATAAAAATCGCTCTTTCTGTATACCGTTTTTTCCGTTTCGCATGCGCCTTGCGCGTTTTGCGAATTTTCTTTTTCCTGCATCATCGTTGCGCCTTGTTTTCGCCTTATTTTTTGATTTTTTTATTCTTCCCCGGAATCGAAATCGTCGAAAAGAGAAATCTGTTTTTTCGCGCGTTCTTCCGCCCGTCTGCCGAGATGTTCGTACGCCGCTTTCAGGCAGATTCTGCCGCGCGGCGTGCGGGCGATAAAGCCGAGTTGCAAAAGGTACGGCTCGTAAACGTCTTCGATCGTACCCGCGTCTTCGCCCGTTGTAGCGGCGATCGTATCCAGCCCCGCGGGGCCGCCGCCGAATTTATCGATCAGGGCAAGCAGAATACGGCGGTCCGTTTCGTCCAGTCCGAGTTCGTCGATTTCCAGCCGCTGCAACGCGTATTTCGCATCGGAAAGCGTAACGGACGAATTCCCCTGCACAAGGGAGAAATCGCGCACGCGTTTCAAAAGCCTGTTCGCGATACGCGGCGTACCGCGCGAACGACGGGCGATCTCGTCCGCCGCCTCTTCGTCGATGGAAATTTCAAGCGCGTTCGCGGAATTTTTGATAATCGTTTTCAATTCCTCGGGCGTGTACATTTCAAGCCTGTTGATGATTCCGAAACGATCGCGCAGAGGAGAAGCGAGCATGCCCGCTTTCGTAGTGGCGCCGATCAACGTGAATTTCTTCAACGGAAAACGGATATTCCGCGCGGACGGGCCCTTTCCTACGATAATATCGAGAGCGAAATCTTCCATGGCGGAATACAGCGTTTCTTCCACGCTGCGGCTGAGCCTGTGAATTTCGTCGATAAAGAGAACGTCTCCCTCGTTCAGATTGGTGAGAATCGCAGCCAGATCGCCCGATCTTTCGATGGCGGGGCCGCTCGTCATTTTGATCGCCACGCCCATTTCGGCGGCGACGATATGCGCAAGCGTCGTTTTGCCGAGCCCCGGCGGGCCGTATAACAGCACGTGATCCAGCGCGTCTCCCCGCCGTTTCGCCGCGGCGATATACACGGAGAGATTTTCTTTCACCTTTTCCTGGCCGACGTACCCCGCCATCGTTTTGGGGCGGAGAACGTTTTCCTCGCCGTCGTATTCCGTCTTGGTGGAAACGATTAAATTTTCGTCAAAATCCTCTTCTTCGTACATTTCTGCCTCACAGCGTTTTTTATCTTACTCTTCCCTTTTCAAAAAGCGGAACGCGTATACGCATACGGATATGCGCCTGTATACGAACGCGCCGTTTTCGCGGCGCGACGCGGAGCGATCAATCGATCAGCCCTGAAGGGCGCGGCGTATGATTTCTTCCAACCCCGCGGCACCGCTCTCCTTCGCGCGTTTTACGGCATGCAGACTTTCGCTGCGCGTAAAACCGAGATTCTGCAACGCGGACACGGCGTCTTCGTCGGCGGCGGAAAGCCTTTCCCCTTCCGCATACGCGGGAATCTCCGCCGAAAAATCGCCGCTTGCGGACATCACTTCCGCGGCGGAAATTTTGCCGTGCAGTTCCAGAACGATTTTTTCCGCCGTCTTTTTGCCGAGCCCCTTTACGGTGGACAGTTTTTTCACGTCCGCCGTTAAAATCGCGGCAGCCGCCTCGTCCGCACTCATCGCGGTGAACACGGCGATACCGCTCTTCGGCCCTACGCCCGAAACGGAAGTGAGTTTTAAAAACAATTCCTTTTCTTTCGGCGAAGCAAAACCGTACAGCGTTATGCCGTCTTCTTTCACCTGCATCGACGTATACACTTCCAGTTCTCCGCCGATACGGGCGAGCGAAAACACCTTTGCCGAACAATACAGTTCGTAGCCCACGCCGTTCACTTCGAGAATGAGCGTTTCGCTGCCCATATCGAGCACTCTTCCTTTCAAATAAGCGATCATCTGCTTCTCCTTATGTTCTCCGCCTTATGTTCTCCGCCTTATATTTTCGCGCCGAAAGACGTATTTTCCGGCGACGTTTTCTTTGCGCCCGCTGCCGCGCGTTTTTCCAGAGACGAGCGGAAATAACTGCCGCTGACGGTGTTTTTGCCTTTCGTACGCGTGGAATTTCCGACGGAAAAAAGTTCGCCGAAGCGATTGGTGAAGCCGTGACACAACGCTACGGCGAGCGCGTCGGCCGCGTCGTCGGGGCGGGGAATACTCTTTAAACGCAAAAGCGCCGCCACCACTTCCTGCATCTGTTTTTTATCCGCTTTGCCGTATCCCGTCACTGCCTGTTTGATCTGCATGGGCGTATATTCGTAAAGCGCGGGGCATTTTTTCACACATGTGAGAAGCGTGACGCCGCGCGCCTGAGCCACGGCGATGCCCGTCGTGATGTTCTTCGTGAAAAACAGTTCCTCGAACGCGATTTCGTCGGGGCGATATTTTTCGAGCACGGCGTTTACGCCTCTTTCCAATATGGAAAGGCGCACGGGCAGAGTTTCTTCTTTCGGCGTGGTGACTACTCCGTAATCGAGCGCGGAAAAACCGCCGCGTTCGTCTTTTTTCACTACGCCGAAGCCCATCGTGGCAAGCCCCGGATCTATCCCGAGTATGATCATCTTTCGCACTCCGCGCGTCCGTCGCGCCGTTTATTCGGGCGCGCGGCAATAAAAAGCCGCTTTCCCGTCGTTTTATTATACCGCACGAAACGATCTTTTGTCAAGTGCAATCCGCTTGCGGGAGGAAAAAAGCGGGCGAAAAAAACATCGGACGATAAAGAAATAAGAAAAAAGCGTGAAAAATGCAAAAAAAGTTGGCACTATCCCCCTTGACTATACGAAAAAACGTGATATAATGCGATCTGCGACGGGTAGAAAAAAGCGGCGCGGAACGCAGGAAGATTCGGCGGGGTTTTCCGGGAAAAGCGCGCAGAACGGCTAAAACGTTTGTATTATGTTTCGGGGCGATAAGGAGGCTTGAATCATGAAACTGAAATACTTTTTCGACTATCTGTCTTACGGCGTACTCGCCATGTTTTTTTCCATGGTGCAAAAGATTTTCGCGGCTTTAAGCAAAAAATGTTCCGCTCTTATGCGCAGAGCGGAAGATCTGCTGGAAAAGACGCGGCAAAAAATCGACGAACTGAAGGAAAAGAAACAGGCTCAATTCAAAAAAAGCGAAAAGGCTTTGAACGATCTTCTTTCGTAAAAGACTTTCCCGTACGGCGCGGAACGCGCGATTCGTTTTGAGAATTTACGTATGCCGACGGGGAACGCTTCCGCCGGAAACAATCCGGCGAAGCGTTCCCCTCCTTTTTTTGTTTCCTTTTTATCTTCCGCGTTTTTTCTTGCAGGAATCCGGACAAAAGCGCGCCGTTTCGCCCTTGATTACGTATAAACCCGCCGTAATCTTCGCATACTTCCGACGTGAATACTTCTATCAACGAAACAGATCGATTTATCGGAGATCTGAAAACGGATATACGAAACGTGAAGAAAATTCTTCCCTCCGAAGATATTCCCGTATACGAATTTTTATCGGGCGGAGACGTTGCGTGCGCCGTTATATATGCCGACGGCATGGTGAACAAGCAACTGATCGGAGATCTTGCCGCGCGGCCTTTATCTTTTCTGAAAGATAAGGCGCTGACATCGGACGCGGTGAAAAAAACGGTGCTTTTCCCCGAAATCAAGATGTGCGAAACTTACGCGGACGCCGCGCGGGAAATCCTGGACGGCAATCCGCTGCTCATCGCCGACGGCGTAAAAGACGGCATTATAATCGGCGCGAAACTCGTGCCCGCGAGAGCCGTGGCGGAGCCGCCCACTTCCGTGACCGTAAAAGGGCCGCGCGAAGGATTCATCGAGGACATCAAGACTAATATGGCTTTGGTGCGCAAGCGGCTGAAAACGGGGAATCTCCGATTCGAGTACGTACACACGGGAAAACAATCGGACACTTCGATCGCGCTTTGCTATCTGGATAAAATCGCCGATCCTTCCGTTCTCGGAATGCTGAAAAAGAGGCTGAACGAAATCGATACGGATGTGATCGCGGATTCTTCGTATATCGCCGCCTTTCTGGCGCCGAGGCGATATTCGCTTTTTAAAGAAAGCGGAACGACGGAAAAGCCCGACGTTTTTGCCGCCAAAATCGCCGAAGGGCGCATAGGGATTCTGGTGGACGGATCGCCCATTGCGCTGACCGTGCCGTACACGCTTTCGGAAGATTTTCAGAGCGGAGAAGATTATTTCATTTCGCCTTTCGCCGCAACGATTTTCCGCCTGTTACGATTCTTCGCCGCGGCGATCGCATTGCTTCTTCCCGCGTTTTACGTATCGTCGCAATTATTCAAAATTCAGTTGATTCCCCTGAATTTAACGCTGACGATCGCGGGAAGCATACGCGGACTGCCGCTTTCGCCGTCGCTGGAAATGTTTCTTGTATTATTGGTGCTGGAAATTTTGAAAGAGGCAAGCATACGTATGCCGAAATACGTGGGGCTTGCGCTTTCCGTAGTCGGCGCGCTGGTGCTGGGAGACGCGGCGGTCTCCGCGGGATTCGTATCCACGCCCGCCATCATTATCGTGGCTTTTTCCGGCATCTGCCTGTACACCGTGCCCGATTTCGTGGAAACGGGAAGCGTTTTAAGATGGTTGTTTCTGATTGCGGCGGGAAGCGTCGGTCCGTTCGGGATCGTGCTTCTGATCGCTTTTCTTTTATACTACCTGATTACGGCCGACGCTTTCGGCACGCCGCCCCTGGCGCCGTTCGCGCCGATGATCGGGCACGATCTGAAAGATTCGATTCTGAAAACGGACGCATATTCGCTTTCTTTAAGACCGGAATTTTTAAAGAGCGAGAACAAGCGGCGGCTTGCCGTGCGATCCTCTTCGGGAAACGCAGACGAACAGGACGACGGATGCGGCGTGAAACGGGGCGATTCCGACGGCGTGAAAACGGACGCGCAGACGATATGCGAAAGCGGCAAAGACAAGAAAGACGGGAGGGAAAAACAATGAGCGCAATCGATTCCACAATGGCTCCGCCGTTCGGCAAAATCGGCGAAAGCGGAAAACATGCCGCGCCGCTGATCGTACGGCGGCAATTATGTTTTTTTCTGCTGTTTGTACTGCCCGTTTCAAAACTATTGGAAGCACCCTCTCTCCTCGCTTATTTTTCCAAAGGCGATCTGCTGATCCCCGCGTTTTTGCATTATCTTTTACAGACGGGCGTGCTGATCGCGATGCTTTGCGTTTGCGCGAGAAGCGACGAACCGATTTTAACGAGGCTGTTTGCCTTTTCAAAACCGCTCGGCAGAATACTCTGCGCGGCGTTTGCCGTTTATTTCGTGTTCTCCGATCTATTTCCGCTGCTCGACATGGAACGTTTTGCGGATACGGTGTTTTTCGACACCGCTCCCTCTGTTTCCGCTTTTCTACCCTTTTTTCTGCTTTCCGCTTTTATCTGCGCAAAAGACGAAAAAGCGATAGGCAGAAGCGCGGATCTTTGCATGCCGATCTTTCTTTTTTCGTTTCTCGGTCTGATCTTTATGGCTATGGGAGAAACCGATTTTACCGAATTATTCCCTTTATTCGGCACGTCGGCAAAGGCGAATTTCAAGGGCTTTTACCATTCGTTCGTGCATTTTTCGGACGCGGCGGCGATATTGCCTTTGCTGTGCGCCTACCGCTACGAAAAAGGTGACGGAAAAAAAATCGTGGCGGCATATGCGGGCGGCGGCGGATTCGTAATGCTCTTTCTCGCCGTATTTTACGGCGTATTCGGCGCGCTCGCCCCGAGAGAAACGTACGCGTTCGACAAAATCGCGCGATACTTTTCCGCGCTGGACGTGGTGGGGCGCGTAGATCTGCTGCTGGTGTATGCGATTACGATCGTTTCGCTCTACGCCTACGCGCTGCCGTTACAACTTTCCGTAATCTGCCTCTGTTCGGCGTTCGGAGCGAAAGGAAAAAAACGGACGATTTATTCCATATGCATTAACGGCGCGATGACTCTTTTCGTGATTTTCTGCGCGAGATTCTATCATGCGTTTTATTCTTTTTTCACGGCGAAAGCGTTTTTCGTATTTCCCGTGTTTTCTGTGATCCTGCCCCTATGTCTTCTGTTTCTGCCGAATACGACGGGAAACGGAAAGAAGCGAAAAAAGCGGAAAGAATCGGCGGAAGCGGATAAAGAAGCGGAAAACAACGGGCAACAGGCGACCGCCCGAGGCAAAAATACGGAGGCAGAGGCGCAATGAACGGGAAAAAAGCAAAGCGCGAAACTCCGCGCGAAGATTCGGGAAGAATCAAAGGCACAAGGGGCTCATTCAAAAAGAAAGTGCCCGTTTTATACGCCCTGGCGGCGATTTTTCTGACGATTTTATTTTTCTCGAACGATTTCGGGCTGGTGGATATACAAAAAACGGCGATCGTACTTGCCGTGGGGATCGATCGGGAAGAAGATTCGTTTGTGGTGACTTCGCAGATCGCCGCGCCCCCCGCTTCCGCCGATCCGAAAGCCTCGGCGGAAGCCGTGCAGGTGGAAACGCGCGGCGACACCGTAGGAGCGGCGATTCAGAAAATCAACGAAAAAACGGGCTGGTACCCCAAACTTGTTTTCTGCAATCTGATTATTCTCGGCAAGACGGCGACGGAAAAAAACGCGTTCGAGTCGCTCGATTTCTTTTTGCGAAACGAATATATGTCCGACGATTGTAATCTGTGCTGTACGGAAGGAAGCGCGGGCGAACTGCTTTCGGGCTCTTCCGCCGTGGAACAGATTTCTTCGCTCGCCATAGGCAAGATCCTTTCCGAACACTCCGCGAAACTGGGGCTTGTAGCCGCATCGAATCTGCGGGATTTCGCAACGCATTATTTCAGCTGTTGCGGCTGCGGATATATGCCGATCGTAAGCCAAAGTCCGCTGACGGAAAAAGGCGGCAAAGAACAAGCGGACGGGCAGAAGGAACAATCGGGAAGCGGAAAGAAACAAGGCGACGAAGGACAAGGCGGAAACCCCGGCGGAGAAGCGGGCGGAACAGAGCAGACGTTTACCGCTACGGACACCGCCCTTTTTTCCGACGGCATCTATAAAGGAAAACTGACGGCGGAAGAAACTTTCGCATTTCAATGTATACGAAACGACCTGCGGCTTGCCGCGTTCGACGCGGAACACGGCGGCGTGACGTACACGTTGCTGATTAAAAAAAGTAAGGCGAGCGTAAAATTTTCCGTGGACGATTACGCCGTACCGAGACTGAAAATTTCCGTTACCGTGAAAGCGGGATTACAGGATTTATCTTCTTCGCAGACCATAGCGGAAATCGCCGCGCCCGACAAAACCAAAGAAGCGGTGCTGAAAGCGGCGGGAGAAAAATTCGCGAAAGCCGTACGCTCGGTATTTGAAAAAAGCCGGGCGCTGAACTGCGATATTTTCGACGTGAAAAATCGATTGCATAAATACGAAAGCGCTTATTTTTCCGCCTACAAAGACAGCGTGCTGGAACGATTACTGTTTTCCGCGGAGGCAAAATTCGAGCCGACGAGATAAACGGCGCGACGCGGCGGCAAAAAAACGATCGGCGGGGAACGACGGTACAAAAAACAATACCGATCATACAACAATAAAATAATCGTAAAAACGAATCAATTCCATCGAAAATTTTCTTGCAACTTTTTTTGAAAAAAGTATTGACAAACGAAATTTTCGTGGTATAATAGAAGCGTAAAGAGAAAGAAACAAACAAGAAATGTTCTCTCTTTTCAAATATGCAGTGAGGTGGAGACCGATGCACAACTGAAATTTATCCCGCCGCAGGATCAACGAAATAAATTAAAAGTCGGGCGGCTTCGAGGAAAACAAAATACCTTCGGGAGGAAAGAATCTTCAAGTAACGACAAAAGCGAAACACAAAGCGTGCGCTTCGTTTTTTACGGAAGCGCGGCGATAAGAAAACGCCGAAAGGAGGTAACGAAAATGTATTCAAAAATCCTCTTTGCTTACAAGAAATTCTGAAAAGGAGATACTCCGACGTACCATTTAACGAGGGAATTTCATTAAATTTGCTCCGTATGAAAAGGCGATCGGCCGATGATCGCAACGTATGAAAAGACAGGAAAACGGGAAGGCGAATTGAATATCGCGCGGAAAGCGCAACGTTCCCTGAAAACTGAATATAAAACATCAAACGCTCCGGGCGATTCCGGAGCGTTTTTCGTGATTTTTTTCTTTCCCTTTTATTTTTCGTTTCCGCTTTTTTGCCTTTTTCGCGCGAGCCTTACGTACATATGCCGCCCGTCTACCCCCCCTACGCCCGATAAAAGCGCAGGATCAATAACCGCGATGTATCGTAGAAGCCAACAGCAAGAGCACAAAAAACACGCAGGCGGACACGATAAAGAAAATTTTCGCCGTTTTACGCAGTTTTTCGTTCTCACAGAAAACCGACGCGATGCAAAGGATCGCAGAAACGGTGCACAGAGCCACCGAGACGTACGCAAGCGGCGCGATATTCAGCGAAGATAAATTATCGATGATCGTATAGTAATAATCGTGACGTTGCAACTCGCCGTTTTCCCCGGGAAACACCCCGACGTCGTGAAAAAGGTTCACGAAAAACAACGGAATCATTACGGCGCCGAGCAACGCGCCCAAAAGATACAACAACCGTTTTTTCTTCATAACGTTCCCCCCTCTTCGTTTTTCTATATCGCTATTATAGCATATTCGCGTAAAAAAGTCAAGTTTCCCTTGCCGCAATAAATTCGGGCGTCAATACGGCCGCCCTCGCGCGCAGAATTTACGGCAAATCGGGAAATTCAAGGTGCGATTGCAACCTTACCGCGCGAATTTATTCGGAAAGAGGCAAAGCGAGCGTTCTGAACAGTTTTTTGTCGCGGAGAAGCGCGCCCGCGCCCGTGATTACGGCATACTGCGGTTCGGGGCACGTACGCACGCGCATACCCAATTTATCGGAAAGATATTCCGCCGCGAACGATATACGGGCAAGCCCGCCGGAAAGATACGCGCCGTTTTTATTTACCGCCGCCGCCACTTCCGCGGGAAGCCCTTTCAAAACATACAACGCGTATTCCACCGCTTTATCGAAATACACGGAAATGCAATCCGCGATTTCGCACGCCTGCACGGAAACGCCCGCAGGGCGATACTGCGTAACGGAAATTCCCTCCGCCACGCTTGTGCCGCGCGCCTGGGAAGAAAGCGAGCCGATTTCGTTTTTCAGCCTTTCCGCGGTGAGCGCGCCGATACGGAGATATTTCACTTTTTCCACGCGGTCCGCAATATCCGCGTCCATATTGTTTCCGCCGATATTCATGGAAAGCCCCGCGATGATCCCCTCGGCGGAAAGCACCGCGATATTCGTTATTCCGCCGCCGATATCGATCGTGAAAACGGGATCGGATTCGGAGAGCACCGCCTCGGAACCGAGCGCGGAAAGATAAGGAACTTCCGCGTAATACGCGTTTTTCAGGCGACATTCTTCCGCAAGCGCGGTATAAGCGGATCGGATGTCTTCGCTTGCGCCGCAGGGAAGAGCAAAAAGGACTTCCGTTTTTCTGAGCGCCGCCGCGGAATCGAGATTGACTCTGCGCAGAAACTCTCTGAGCATTTCGGCGGCAAGCCTGCCGTTTCTGATTTCGCCTTCGTATACGGGAAATACGATCTCAGTATATTCCGTAGTTTTGCCAACGAGTTTTTTCGCGTCTTTGCCGATCGCTTTGATTTCCCCCGTCAAGCCGTCTACCGCTACGGCGGAAGGCTCGGCAAGTACGATTCCGCTGCCGCCGTCCGCGCGGAAAATCTTCGTGACGGACGAGCCTAAATCTATGGCAAGTTTGATCATGATACGCTTTTTCTCCTTTATGTTGCCTTGTTCTTTCTTATTCCTTTCGCGACAGGATACGCGCGAGCAATTCCGTAGGCAGACCGACGACGTTATCGAAACTGCCGTCGATTCTTTCGACGGGCAAGCCGTCTTGTATGCCGTACGCGCCCGCTTTATCCATCGGAGACCCGCCCGCGACGTACGATCCGATAAATTCTTCCGTAAACGGCAGAAAGCGCACTTTCGTGGTATCGTGCGTTACGATTTTTTCGCCGCCCGGAAAAATAACGCACACGCCCGTGATTACGGCGTGTTCTCTGCCCGACAGCATGCGGAGCATTTCTTTCGCCTGCGCCGCGCTTTTGGGTTTGCCGAGAATTTTCCCGCCGATCGTGACGATCGTATCCGCGCCGATCACCGTTTTACCCGCGTGTTCTTTTTTCGCCGCAACCTCTTCCGCTTTATGCCGCGCAAGACATTCCGCCGTTTTTTCGGGCTGAATTTCTTCGCTTTTTTCTTCGCCTTTTGCCGCGTCGATTTCAAATTCCGGAACGATTTTTTTCAACAGTTCCTTCCGCCTCGGCGACGCGCTGGCTAGCACGATATTTCCGCAGTTCATAAATACCCCTTTTTCCGCCGCTTTTTCCTCGAGATACGCTTCCGCTCCGTTTTACGCTGTTTCGCGCGATATGCGAAAAGCCGCCCGCGCGCCTGCGCCAAGCGGCTTTCCTCCGATTTATCGATTAAAGAATTTCGAGATTTTTGCGGAAGAATTTTTTAAATTCGCCCGAAGCGGAAGACGCCGTACGGATTTCAAGCGCGGCGTCGCCCGTGAGTTCCGTTTTCATGATGACGGAATCGCCCAACACGTCGCAGGTGATGCCCGTGACGAGCCCCGCGTGCGAACGATCGAAACTTTCCGCGATCCGAAGAAGCACGCCGAGTTTTTTCACCGCGTCGAGATCTTCTTCCGTTACGAGATCTTTATATTTCTGCCATTCCGTAAGGTTGACGTCTTCTTTTTCGTGACAACCGGCAACGAACGCCGCAAGCACGATTTCGCGATGCGTCGCGCCGCAGATCATCGAATTGAGAATCATATACCAACTGTGTTTCTGATGCCCGTAGTATCTGATCCGCAAGCCGCAATCGTGCAGAAACGCCGCGATTTTAAGCACTTTCAGATATTGCCGCGAGAATTTATGAAGCACGCGGAGTTGTTTGAAAAGTTGAATGGAAAGATGCACGACGTGCTCTACGTGCGCGGGATCGCAGCCGTAATACAAAACGAGCGTTTCCAGCGAATAATTCAGCACGTCGGAAATGGGCTTTTCCACCGTCATCGGTACGGACTGATTGAACATGATTCCCTCGCGAAGCCCGCTACCGCCGATCACGAATTCCTTTACGCCCATGTAATCGACGAACGATTTAACGATCGCCATCGCCGCGGGCATAATATCGGCGCGGGAGGGAGAAAGTCCGCGGATTTTTTTGCGTTTTTCCACGTCGAGCGTTTTGATTTTATCGTAAATCGTCGTGAAATCTTCCGTTGCCAGACGGTAGTTATGTACCGTATCGAGCGGATATTTTTTCACGAGTTTGCTGATTTTGAAAAGATTTCTGAACGAACCGCCGACGCCGATCATCTGCACTTCGGGATCCACTTCGGAAAGCCAGTCGATTTTTTTGAGTTGTTCCGTGAAGAACTCGCAGGTGTGCGCCGCCGCTTCTTCCGGCGTGCAGTCCGCCGCGAAAAGATCGGTGAGCGTTACCGCGCCGAAAGGAAGCGAAGCCGAACCGATGACGTTGCGGCGATTATAGTAAATGATTTTTGTGCTGCCGCCGCCGATTTCGAGGATCAGTCCCTTGGGAATATCCATCGTATTGATTACGCCGCGATACACTAAAATCGCCTCTTCCTCTTCCGAAAGAACGCGGATTTTGATACCGCAGGTAGCCTGAATTTCATCGAGGAAAGAGCGCTGATTTTTCGCTCTGCGCACCGCCGCCGTAGCCACCGCGATGATACGGCTGACGCCCGACGCGTCGCAAAGGCGTTTGAACATTTTCAGTGCGCGGATCGTTTCCGCCACGCGTTGCGGCTTCAAAAAGCCGTCTCTATCCATATCCTGCCCGAGACGGACGCTCTCTTTGAGTTGATCCGTCACCATGAAATGCCCTTCCGCGAACAAGTCCACGATCACAAGACGAGCCGTATTCGACCCGAGATCGATAATTCCGATTTTTTCCACTACTTCTTTTACCTTCCTTTTTACCTTTCGTGCAAAGCCCGTGCTTCGCCGCGTTTTTCGTGTGATTTTTCCGGCTTCATACCCTATGAAGCGCAAAACGCGCAAAATCAAAATCCGTCAAGATTCCGCCAAGATAATTTTTGTAGATATTTTACCACAGAAAACGGAATTTGTCTATACCCTTTGGAAAAATTTTGTCGACGTGGGCATTTTTTCTTTTATTTTCGATATTTTTTCGGCGGTTTTATTGTGCAATTTCGTCACGAAAAAAACGCTTTTCCGATCGGAAAGACGAAGAAACGACGAAAGATTTCTCCGTTTTTTATTTTTTGCTTTCCGAAAACGAAATCAGCGCGAGCGCAACAAGAAAAAGACCAAAGGTCTTACGTAAGAAATCCGAAGGCAGAGCGAGAGCAAGAAGAGAGGCCCCCGCCGCCGCGATCAGCGCGGGAATCGCCGTTCCCGCGATCGCGTTTTTTTCGATCAGTCCGTTTCTGATGTGAACGTTCAGAGCGCAGGCGCCCGCAGGCAGAAAAGCGAACAGATTCGCCGACTGCGCGATCTTTTGCGGCACGCCGCCGAAAAGAAGCAGCAGCGGAATCGTGATCGTGCCGCCGCCCATACCCATTCCCGCGGGAATACCGCCTAAAAAACCGAGCAGCAGATACAAATAGAATTTCATTATTTTTTCCCCTTTTGTTCGTTGACGTCATCGCTGTTTTTTGCGTTTCCGATTGCGTTTTTCCTTCGTTTCCGGATCATGAAAAAACGAGCCACAACCCCGCGAAAAGTTGCAGCAACGTAAAAACGAGAAAAACGATTTTTTCGGGAAGCACGGAAAGAAGTTTCGCGCCGAGAAAGCCGCCCGCAAAACCGCCGAGCGCGGTGGGCAAAGCGATTTTAAAATCGAAAAAGCCGCGGATCGCGTAAAGAATAAAAGACAGGAGCGACACGGGCAGAATCACCGAAATCGCCGTGGCATGGGCGCGTTTTTCGCTCAGACCGAGCGAACGCAAAAGCGGTACGGCGATCATGCCGCCCCCGCCGCCGAAAATGCCGTTCGCCGCGCCCGTAGCCGCGCCGCAGAAGATTTTTCCCGCCGCGTTTTTCTTTCCGCCCGTTTTGTTCATCCGATTTTCCCCCTCCGTTTTTCCGCATTTTTCCGTGCGTTTTTTTCGCCCGTGTATTTTTCGCGCGCCCCGTTTCCGGGCGGATCGCCGCCGTGCGTTTCCTTATTCCGGCGGAACGTTTCAAAGGAATTTTCCGTTCCTTTTACGTGCGGAAACGCCGCGGAAAACGAAACAGAAAGAATCCCGATCGTTATTTTGCGCAAATTTACGAAAATTATCACCTTTTTTACGCGCGAGGGCGGGAAAACGCTTGCTTGCAAAGGGGTTTTATGGTACAATAATATTGCATATCTTCGATACTATGCGGCGGTATGCTTTCTTTCCGCAAAAAAGCGGGCGGCGACTGCGCCGGGTTTTTCGGGCAGGCGTCCTCGACGGGCGGAAAATCCAAGGATCAAAGGTGCACTACTATGAGACAGAATAAACGCAAGAACAAATTGCTCGCGCTGTTTTTGACCGCGTTTTTCCTTTCGGCTTCGGCGGGAGCATTATCCGCCTGCTCGAAAAACTCGGACAAGACGAACGTGGATCAATCGGAAATTTCTTCCGACTCCTCGAGCGACTCTTCCAAAGTGAAAAACGGCAATTTTGAATTCGATTCCAAGAAGGATAATACGCCGATCGTCACCTCCCCGAAGAGTTGGTCGCTTTCCTCTTCTCTTACCAGCAAGACGGCAAGCGGCGTGATCGACACGGACGCGGACGCATGGAAGAATCTTACCGAAACGGGCGGGAACAACCCCATGACCGAGGCGGAAGCCGAAGCGCAGTGGGAGAGCATGAACGCCTACGACAGGCTGAACTATATCAAGCGCTGGAAAGAAAACAACAAGAACAAAAAGGTGGACGACCTTAAATTTTACAAGGACCACTACAACATTTCTTTCGACGATATTCCCGACGCCGACGTTAATCCCGGAACGCACTATGCGGAAGACGACGCCGCGGCGAATCAGAAGCGCGTGCTGATGATTCACAACACCTATTCCACGGGCACGCACGGCACGGCGCAAAAATATACGTCCTCCTCTTCCGTCACTCTTCCCGCCGGAACGAGCGCGACTTTTTCCGTATGGGTGAAGACGGCGAAACTTACCTACGGCACGGCGGACAACGACGCGATCGAAGCGGCGTACAACCGCGGCGCATATATCGGCATTTCTCAAACCGTGGGCGGAAAATCGAAAGATCAGGTGCAGGTGAAAAACATCAACACCGAAAAGATCAACGAATCGGGCGCGAACAACGGCTGGGTGAAATACGAATTCAGCCTTAAAGGAAGCAAATACGCAAGCACAACGTTTACGATCGTACTCGGCCTCGGACAGGGCAACAGCAATTCGAGATTCGAGTTCGTCGACGGCTATGCGTTCTTCGACGATATTCAATGCACCGTGATCGACGATACGAAATACGACGAATTATCGGCGGGCGCGGAAACGGTGACCGACGAAAAATTCGAGTTTGACGCGAGCGCGGACTACAAGAACAAATACGCGTACGCGATCGATTTAAGTACGACGGAAAATGCTGCCGAAGCCGCTTCTCTTTCCACGAAAATCAACGCTTCTTCAATTAAGGCGATCGAAGCGAAAAACAACGAATTCGACGCGGATCTGACAGCAAAAGACAAGACGGGCGTTTTCAAAAAGAGCGCGCTGGACTCTTCCGTGTCTTCGGAAACGAACGAATATTTCGCAACGACCTGGAAATACGATTTCAAAGATTATCCCTTCACCTCCACGGCGGACAATAATCTTCTTCTGCTGCTTTCCGCAAGCGGAACGGCGTACGAAGCCACGACGAACACGTTCACCGCTCCCGCGAACACCGCAATCCTCTACACCGTATGGGTGAAGACCTCTTCGATCGGCAGCGGTTACACCGGCGCGGGGATCGCCCTCACCGAAAAAGCGAGCGCAACGGCTACCGCCGACGGAGACAAGACGACTCTTCTTTCTTCTATCGATTCCACGACGGGAACGAAAGTGACCGTAGACGAAGCAGGCGACGATTCTCTGAACAAAGACGACCTCTATTACGGCTGGCAGCGTTGCACCGTACTGGTGACAAACGACACGGAAGAAGACAAATACTATACGCTGACTTTTACGTATGGCGCGACGGACGAAAACGCGGAAAAAACCGCTTACGGCGCGGGCTACGCGGCGTTCACCGGATTTTCCTCCACCGTACTGACGGATAAAGAAGCCGGATATCATTCCACGGGAACGTATGCGGCGAAAAAGGAATTTTCCGATTCCGACGACGATACCGCTTCGGGTGCGTTCGACGAACGCGCGTTCGGATCGGACGTTACGACGAAATTCGCCGATCTTAAAAATTACTACGGCGTGGAAAGCGGAAGCCCGATGGTGGATAAAAACAGCACGGCGGAAGCGAAAATCAACGACTACGAATACGCGGGACTGGTAAACAAAGATTATGCGGAAGCATACAAGACCACTTACGCTTCGGAAAGCGGACTGGCGGGATTATTCGACGACGCGGGCGCATTATTCGGGAACGTAAGCGAACCTGCGATGATTTACAACAAAGAAGAAGGAAAATCCTACGGATTCATCGGCAGATCTTCCGTTTCCGTTTCGGCGGATTCTTACAAGACCGTTTCGGTGAAAGTGAAAGTGAGCGCGGGCGCGGAAGCAAGCATTTATCTGATCGATACCGACGAGCGCGCGAAGACCGCTTTCACGTTCAATACGCCGAAAGTATCTTACTGGTATGATAAGAAAGGCAATATCTGCGCGAAAGATCCCACTTCGAGCACGTTCAAGCCCGCCACCGATACGGCGTTCTACCTCGATAACCGCGGATTATACGTACCTAACACTTCCTGGACGAAATACGACGCCGCTACGATGAACGGCAAAGTATACGCCAACCTTTCCAACTACGGAACGGACGACGACGGCAATCTGATTGTGGCAGACGGCGGCGTTTCTTACAACTACGATTCCACCGTATGGAACAACCAGGGCGTAGACGGCATCGCGTATTATGCCAAAGACGGAAAATACTACGCTTATTCCGATTACACCGTGGAAGTGACCGATCTGATGACATTGGTGGCAGCGGACGTGCTCACCCCCAGATCTTTGAACACGCACGGCGCGGTGACTTTGGAAAAAACGCACATCGGCGACACGCAGGGCGCGTGGAAGACGTTTACGTTCTATATCCACACGGGCAACGAAGCGAAGAACTACCGCCTCGAAGTGTGGAGCGGCGTGAGAGACGGAGCGAGCGCGAACGAAGCGGGAAGTTACGTGATGTTTGCGGCGAACGAAATGGCTGCGCTGACTGCCGACACCTGGAAGGGCAATTTGAAACAATCGGTGAGAAATGCGAAAGCGAAAGCGGCCGAAGCGGGCGTGACGGATTTCAAGACGAGCGAAAACGTGAGATATTATGCGTTCTCCTTCCTCGATTCCGCGAAATTTCTCCGCTACGATTCGACGATCGACGTTGACGACGTAGGCAACTCTTACACTTCGTACGATTCCACTTCTTCCGATTATGAAGAAGGCGTGGCGTATCTGCTCGACGAAGACGGCGATATTTCCCGTACGTACGTGGATTACTCCAAAACGGAAGTGACCGTGGCGGCGGACGATTCGAGCAACGATTCGGGCGACGACAACACCGACGATACCACCGACACGAGCGGCGTGAACGGCTGGCTGCTGGCAAGTTCCATTATTCTTGCCGTTGTGCTTCTGCTTGCGATCGTAAGCATTGCGGTGCAACGTATCGCGAAAAAGAAAAACAGAATGAAGGCAGTGAAACCCGCCGCGAAGAAATAATCCGGCAATCGTTAAATCAACCGCTTTCCGTTAAAACTTACGGGAAGCGGTTTTTTGATGCAAACGCAAAGAACGGCTATGCGTTAAAATACGTTTTACCTTTATTTTTCGTATCATTCGCACAAAGATATCGTAAAACAGCCTCCGCGGCGAAATTCCCGCAGAGACTGTTTCTTTATTATTTTTTTATCCGATCCATCCGGATATTTTTTCTCTTTATCTTTTCTTTACAACGGAAAAAGCGGCGGAACAATGATCAGTCGTTAATCAGCCGTGCAGGCGCAAACCGCGCGGATAATGATTTTTCAACGTACTGCCGCTGCCCTTTCCCCAGCCGACGGGATAGCCGTTTACGCAGACGACGCACCAGCCGCGCACGTCTGCGGGGATTTCTTCGCCGCGCAGATATCTTATAAGAAGCGGATCGCCGTAAGGAAGATCGAGCACGTTTTTCGCCTCGCCCTTTTTCAGAGAGAGCGCAAAGGCGTGCGCGGGCTCGAATCTGTTTTTCATGATTTCGCCGAGTTTTACGCCGCAACGCAAAATCTTCACGCCCTTCCACGCAAAGCAATCGGAAGGCAGGGCATACAGCGTGCCGTTCGCTTCGTACAACACGGATTTTTTCGTATCTTCCGCCGCCTGCTTTTGCAACGTACTATCGCAAAAATCGAAAAACAATTTTTGCGAAGCGAGCGAAATATTGCTTTTTTGCGGGCGCAGATCTTTTCTTTCCCCCGCGTTTTTCAGAAATACGGCGCAATAATGCCCCTCTCCGCGAATTTTATGCGGCAACAATTTCGTTTCGGAAAGAAGCGAAAATTCCGTATGGTTTTTCAGAAATTCCCGCGTCTGCTCTTCGTCCTCTTCTGCGGAAAAGGTGCACGTGGAATACACGATTCTGCCGCCGACGGCAAGAATTTTCGCCGCTTCGCCGAGAATACGGCGTTGCCGTTCGGCACATGCCGCCACGTTTTCTTCGCTCCATTCGGCGCGCGCCTCTTCGGCGTTTTTGCGGAACATACCCTCCCCCGAACACGGCGCGTCCACCACGATTTTATCGAAATACTGCGAAAATACGCCGCTCAGTTCTTCGGGATAAGCATTCGTCACCACGACGTTTTTCACTCCGAGGCGTTCTGCGTTGGATAAAAGGATCTGCGCGCGCGAGGAAACGGGTTCGTTGCAGACGAGAATCCCCTTGCCGTTCAGCGCTGCGGCAAGCGCGGCTGTTTTTCCGCCCGGAGCGGCGCAAAGATCGAGAACGCGTTCCCCCTCTTCCGCTTCCGCCTGCGGCGCAACGAACGAAGCGGACGGCTCCTGCATATAATACAGCCCCGCCGCATGATAGGGATCTCCGCCGACCTTTTCGTCCTTCACGAACCTTGCGTTTTTCGCCCACGTTACGACGCCGTCTAAAAAAAGCGGCGTGATTTTTTCAAATTCTTCCGCGGTAATTTTCAGGGTGTTGATCAACAATCCTTTTTCAAAGCCTTCTTTTTCGTATACCGCGAAAAAATCTTCCCGCTCGTTTTCGGGAAGAAGGTTTTTCATTCTTTCTCTGAATTTTTCGGGAAGAAGATACACGGTTATACTCTCCTTTTCATGCGCGTTTTTTTATACGAGTTTTTTATACGCGCGCGGTATCGTTTTCTTTTTCGCTCGCTTTTTCGTTCTCTTTTTCAAAAAGAGCGTTCAGCGCGGCGCGACATTCGTCGATCGTCATCACGCGTATTCCGAGGCTTTCCGCCTCTGATTTTCTGCCGCTCTCTTCGCCGTTTACGCTTACGTACAAATTACATTCCGCTACGTGATAGGCGTAATTCGCCCCCACTTTGAAAAGAGAAGACAACAGCGCGATCGCCGTTTCGCCCGATTCTTCTATTTTTCTGGAAAAGCAGACTTTCACGTTCTTCCACTCGCCTTTTTTATTGCGGAAGCGACGGGAAACGTCGGCATAGCGGTGAAAATCCGCCAATGCCTTTTCGCGAAGTTCTTTGCGGCGTTTCGATTCCTCTTTTTCCTTTCTGGCGCGGCGGCAGGTGACGGGAGATATTTCGTAATTTTCGATATGCCCGCACTCGACGAAATATTTTTTCATCAGATCGCGGAAATTCATATTTTCCGCTCTGCACATCGCTTCGGCGATTTTCATTGCGGCATACGCGTCGTCCACCGCGCGGTGCGGCGTAAATTCAACGCCGAGTTCCGAGGCGATCGTTTCCAGTTTGTACTGCCGCTTCGTATCGCCTTTACGGCACATATACACATACTGCGTATCGGCAAAATCGAAACAAAACGAAGGCAACGAATAGCGGTGCGTTTCGAGATTGAGATATTTTACGTCGTTGCCCGTGGCGTGCCCGCAGACGAGCGTATCTTTCGCCTGCAGCAATGAATAAATCTTATCGGCGTATGCGGGAAAATCGGGCTGTTTTTTGAACGTTTCGTACGAATAGGGCAATACCAACCCTTTTTCGCCCCTGCGATCGGTGAGATGAAATTCGCCGTGCGGATTGATGAGGAGATCCTCTTTTTCGATCACGTTGAAATTTTCGTCGGCGAGGCAATACCCGAAAACGCAGATCTTCGCAACCGTTTTATTCACGCTGGCGCACTCTATATCGAAAAACAAATACATATACCGATTTCACCTTTAAGCCGTTTTTACGTTCTTCTTTTTTCATCATCACGACGCCCGAACGCAAAAAGCCGCGAAAACGCTCGCGGCTTTTTCCATAGATCCGGCAACGCGCGTTACCGCATTTTCCGGAAAGCGTTCTTTTCCGCGACTTTCGCAAAAATGCGCCCGACGTATGCCAAACCCGTGATTTTTTAATTTTTCGGCGTGATTACCTTTTTGCCGCCCATATACGGCTGTAAAACTTCGGGAATCGTAACGCTGCCGTCTTCCTGCAAATGATTTTCCACGAACGCGATAAGCATTCTGGGAGGAGCCACCACCGTATTATTCAGCGTATGCGCGAGTTTCACCTTTCCGTCGGTATCTTTATATCTGATCGAAAGGCGGCGCGCCTGCGCGTCGGTGAGATTGGAGCAGGAGCCCACTTCAAAATATTTCTTCTGACGGGGCGACCACGCCTCTACGTCGCAACTCTTATATTTCAGATCGGCAAGATCGCCCGAGCAACAGCCGAGTTGGCGGACGGGAATATCCATCGAACGGAACAATTCCACCGTATAATTCCACAGTTTTTCATACCATGCGTCGCTCTCTTCGGGACGGCATACAACGATCATTTCCTGTTTTTCAAACTGGTGGATACGATAAATGCCGCGTTCTTCGATACCGTGCGCGCCCTTTTCTTTTCTGAAACAGGGAGAGTAACTCGTGAGGGTGAGCGGGAGTTTGCTTCCGTCGATGATCTGCCCCATGAATCTGCCGATCATGGAGTGTTCCGACGTGCCGATCAGATACAGATCTTCCCCTTCGATCTTATACATCATATTATCCATTTCGTCGAAACTCATCACGCCCGAAACCACATCGCCGTGAATCATATACGGCGGAATCACGTACGTGAAACCCTTATCGATCATGAAATCGCGGGCATAGGTGAGCACGGCGGAATGAAGACGGGCGATATCGCCCGTGAGATAATAAAAACCCTGCCCCGACGTGCGGCGGGCGGAATCCACGTCGATCCCGTCGAGTTTTTCGAGAATATCGAGGTGATACGGCACTTCAAAAGGAGGCACAACGGGTTCGCCGAAACGTTTGAGTTCAACGTTTTCGGAATCGTCTTTCCCGATGGGCACGTCGTCGGCGATGATATTGGGAATGGACATCATCGCTTTTTTCAGATCGGCGTCTACGGCTTCGTTTTCTTTTTCGATTTCCGCAAGACGGGCCGCGTCGGCGGTAACCTGCGCTTTCACCTTTTCCGCCTCTTCCTTTTTGCCCTCTTTCATCAGCATTCCCACTTGTTTGGAAAGCGTGTTGCGCGCGGCGCGGAGAGAATCTCCTTCCGCGATCAGCGCACGGCGTTTTGTATCGAGCGCAAGCACCTCGTCTACAAGAGGAAGTTTTTTATCCTGAAATTTTTTACGGATATTTTCCCGCACCTTATCGGGATTCGTTCTGATGAGATTGATGTCGATCATAAATATTCCGATCCGCTCCTTTTTTACTCCCCGGAATTACGCACCCGGCGGCAGATTCCGCCCGTCTTCCCGAGTTTTTCTTCATTATACAACTTTCCCGTAAAAAATGCAATCAAAACGCGACTGCAAATTCATGAAATATTTCGCGAAACTCTTGACGATACGTCTTCTTTTGTGATATAATAAAGAAAAAACGAGCGCTTTTTATCGCAAAGCCGTCACAATCGCGGCAATCCGCAGACGGCTGAAATCGGGAAACGGCGTTCGGAAGGGGAAAACCATGAAAAAACAAATTTCTTCTCTCATCATGTTCATCGGATTCGCCGTGCTGGTGTTAGGCACGATTCTCGATTCTCTGAGCGCGGCGAACGGCGGCACTGCGTCTTCGTCGGCATCGACGGCTTCGCTGATCGCGATTCTCTCCGCAACGCCGAACATCGCGGCGGTGTTTGCCGTATGCCTTGTAAATTCCGAGAAAAACGTCACGAAAAACGTCGGCTATGCCCTCGGCGGAGTGACGGGCGCTTACGGGCTGGTATCGTTTATCCTGGCGTTACAGGCGGAAGAATCGGCATTTCTTCTTGCGCCGCTCGGGCAATCGGTCATGTTTGTGGCGTCGCTGATTTATTTCCTCTACGTATGTATCAGTTTCTTCGGCTTCGCGAAGAAAGATACGACGAAGAAAGAAGCGAAAGATATCTACGCCACCCTCTCTTCGTATAAAGAACTGGAAGACGGCGACGTGATCGACGAATCGGAATTCGACGCGCTGAAAGAAGCGGCGCTTGCCGACGCGGACAAAGTGGCCGTAAAAGATCTGAAACGCTGGAAAGAACTGCTCGATAAGCAGGTGATCACCGAAGAAGACTTCACCGCGCTGAAAGCGAAAGCATTGCCCAAACGCAACTGATTTATCGGAAACAGATACGCGCTACCCTGCGCCGTTGCCTATCGCGACGGCGCATTTTTTTATTCTGCGCGTTTTTTCGGTCAAACCGTTGTATTTTTTCCGGCAATATGGTATAATAGAAACGGTATTCTTAATATGCGCCGCCCGTAAGGCGCGCACAAAGCCCGTATTTTGCGGGTATTCAAGGAGAACAGTATGAGCGAAAAACTCACCACGCCGCCCCCCGTTCCGACGGAAAACGACGAAGCGGAAAACGGCGCAGGAACGAAAAAGAAGAAAAATAAAAACGAAAAAACGAACGAAGCGGAAGAAATCGTTCGTTTTTCGCCCGATACGAATACGGGGCTCACCGACGAACAGGCCGCCCTTCGCATGGAGCAGGGGTTAAACAACAGCGAGCCGAAAAAGTATTCCAAAACGTACGGAAGCATCTTTTTCGGAAACATCTGCACGTTTTTCAACTTCCTCTGCCTTATGGCGACGGTGGCGTTGATTCTGGCGCATGCGCCGCTTTCCCAATTCACGTTCGTGGTGATTTTCTGTTGCAACATCATCGTGGCAATCGTACAGGAAA
This sequence comes from uncultured Christensenella sp., assembly GCA_905203015.1. Lineage (GTDB taxonomy): Bacteria > Bacillota > Clostridia > Christensenellales > Borkfalkiaceae > Scatosoma. The sequence continues at coordinate 64,582 of CAJKUC010000005.1, forward strand.
TCCGCGCGAAAATCAAAATCGACAAACTTTCCATACTTTCCGCCCCTACGGCAAAGGTGTTGCGGAACGGAAAAAAGCGGGAAATTCCCGTGAGCGAGATCGTTCTCGACGACATTATTTTCCTTTCCGCGGGGCAGCAGATCCCCGCCGACTGCATTATGGCGAGCGGCAGCGGCGACGTGAACGAGGCTCTTCTGACGGGCGAATCCGTGCCGATCAAAAAATCGGAAGGCGACGCCCTGCTTGCGGGATCGTTCGTTACGGGCGGACATCTGATCGCGCGCGTGGATAAAATCGGCACTGATACCTATATCAACCGACTGACGGCGAGAGCGAAAAAATACAAACGCCCCAATTCCGAAATCATCAATTCGATCTACCTTTTCATCAAACTGATCGGCCTTATGATCGTGCCCGTGGCGATCTTTATGTTCTTCACGAATCTGAAAGCGGAAGGAATCGTATGGGCGGATATAGAAGCGCGCGGCGGATTCATGAAAATTCTGCTTTCGTCGAACACTTTCGATTCCGTGATTCAGAAAACCTTCTCCGTCGTGATCGGCATGGTGCCTTCGGGCCTGCTCCTTTTAACGACGGTGGCGCTTTCCGTGGGTATGATCCGTCTTGCGAAATACAACACTCTCGTGCAGGATATGTATTCGCTGGAAATGCTGGCGCGGGTGAACGTACTGTGCCTCGATAAAACGGGAACGATCACCGACGGGCGCATGAAAGTGAGCGACTGCGTGCTTTTAAACAACCCCACGGATTACACCGTGGACGACATTTTAGGCTCGATGCTGGCGTCTCTCGACGACAACAACCAGACTTCGATCGCACTGTACGAGCGGTTCGGGCATTCTTCCGCATTGCAATCTACGGCGCAGATTCCCTTTTCTTCCGTGAGAAAACTTTCCGCCGTTTCGTTCGGGGATATAGGCACGTTCGCCATGGGCGCGCCCGAATTTGTATTGAAACCCATGCCCTCCCGCGTGGAAAAACTGGTGAAACAATATGCGCAGATGGGGCTTCGCGTGCTTGTGCTGGCACATTCCCCCACACAGATTATCGGCGAAAAACTGCCCGTGATCTTCCGCCCCGTGGCGATCATCACCCTTTCGGACAATATCCGCCCCGACGCGATCGATACGATCCGCTGGTTCAAGCAGAACGACGTTGCCGTAAAGGTGATTTCGGGCGACAACCCCGTAACCGTTTCGGAAGTGGCGCGGCGGGCGGGAATCGTGAACGCTTCGCAATTTATTTCCCTCGAAGGATTATCCCCGTTGGAAGTGGAAACGGCGGCGAACGAATACACCGTATTCGGGCGGGTGACGCCGGAACAGAAAGCGATTCTCATCCGCTCCATTAAAAAAGCGGGCAACACCGTGGCAATGACGGGTGACGGCGTAAACGATATTCTCGCCATGAAAGAAGCGGACTGCGCCGTATCCGTGGCTTCGGGCAGCGAAGCCGCGCGCAACGTTTCAAACCTCGTTTTGCAGGACAACAACTTCGCCTCTATGCCGAAGATCGTAAACGAAGGCAGACGGGTGATCAACAATATCAAAAATTCCGCTTCGCTCTATATCATGAAAACGCTGCTGACGCTGATTCTCGCCGTGGTGTGCATTACGACGAGCAGCCAGTATTTCTTCACGACGAACAACATGATTTTATACGAAGTGCTGATTTCCGCCGTGCCCTCGTTCGTGCTTTCTTTGCAGCCGAATACAAGCCGCGTGAAAGGAAAATTCATCCCCTTCGTTATTTCCCGCGCGTTGCCTGGCGCGCTGACGATGGCGCTCGGAATCATCGCCCTGTACACGATCAATCTCAGCCCCCTCGCCACGCTTTTCAATTATACTACCGCAAGCGGAGAGGTGATCAGTCTGTACGAACCGATGCTGATTTTGTGCCTCACGTTCACGGGACTCGTAATGCTTTTAAGAATCTGTCAGCCTCTGAATCTGATCCGCGCCGTGCTGTTTGCGTTCTGCGCGGCGGCATGCGTAACGGTGCTTGCCGTTCCCGTACTCGGAGAACTTGTCTACGAAGGGTGGTCGGAATTGCATTTCAACGCGACGCAGATTCTTCTGATCGTGGTGATCGTACAGGCGGCAATGCCCGTTTCTTCGGGATTGATCAAATTTTTCGATATGTTTAACCCCGCCGAAGACGAACCCGTTTCTACGGTGCGCTATTCCTCTTCCGCCGCCGCGGGATATGCCGCGGATTACGATTATTACGGCGGCGCGGGTAGCAATTACGCCTCTTCCGCTGCAAACGGAAAAGGCGGCGCATACAAACGCACGGAGGAAGCGACCGCGCCGTCTGCGCAACCCGCAGACGACTCTTCGGCAGATACGGAAAATAAAACCGCCGCAAGTACGGGAGGGTTACGGGCGAAAATGAGCGGCTGGAAGAAAAAATTCGGCAAAAAGAAATAACCTCTGATAACATTCTATGCGGCGACGACGCACAGACAAATCCGCGCTTTCCGAAATTTTGGAAGCGCGGATTTTTATTACCGTAAAAAACGCCCCGACGCGCGTTTCTTTGCTCGTCGGGGTGCTTTTCGTTTCTCAACCGCCGTTTTTCAGGCAAATCGTATTTTACTCTTCGGACGGATCGTTTTCTTCGGGAGAAGTTTCTTCCGCTTCGGAAACGTCGAGTTCCGTTTCGTCGCCGCTTTCTTCTTCAAAGGCTTCGAGATCCGCCTTTCTTTCCTCTTCGGGAATTTCCGTCTCTTCGGGCACAGCCACTTCGGCGTCGTCTTCGCGTTCCGTTACGTCTACGGTAGCCACGAGTGAATCTTTCACGTTCATCACTTTTACGCCGCGGGAGGCTCTTCCGATACGGGAAATGCTGTCTGCATGCATACGAATAATCGTGCCCGCCGTAGTGATGATCATAATGTCGTTATCGTCCGTCACCTGTTTCATCGCCACCAGTTCGCCCGTCTTTTCGTTGAACGTACCCGCTTTGATACCTTTACCCGCTCTGCCCTGCACGCGATAATCTTCCACGTTGGTGCGTTTGCCGTAGCCTTTTGCGGTGAGCGTAAGAATATCGTAATTCTCGTCCACCACCAGCATGTCCACAAGCGCATCGTTTTCGCCGAGGCGCATTGCGCGTACGCCCGCCGCCGTTCTGCCCATCGCGCGGATGTTGCTTTCGGGGAAGCGGATGCATTTGCCCGAACGGCTGGCAAGCAGCAATTCGTTCTCGCCCGTCGTGAACTGCACGGAAATGATTTCGTCACCTTCGTTCAGGCGCACGGCGATCTTACCGTTTTTCATGATACGCGAATATTCGTCCGTCGTCGTCTTTTTGATCAGCCCGCGCTTCGTGGCGATAACGATATAGCCCTGTCCGTCTTCTTTCTTCGGAAGTACGGCGGCGATCTTTTCGCCCTGATCGAGCCCCACCACGTTGACGATCGCTCTGCCGCGGGAAGTACGGTTTGCTTCGGGAATCATATAGCCCTTGATGGAATACACCTTTCCGAGCGATGTGAAAAGCAGGATATCGTCGTGCGTGCAGGCGATAAACATCTTCTCCACGTAATCTTCGTCTTTCGGCTTATGCGCCGTGATTCCCATACCGCCTCTATGCTGCGCTTTGTATTCCGTAACGGGCAGGCGCTTGATATACCCGGAGTGCGTAAGCGAAATCACGACGTCTTCGCGATCGATCAGATCTTCGTCTTCGATCGAGCCGAAGTCCACGGAAATTTCCGTCTTTCTCGGCGAAGGATATTTATTCTTGATTTCCGTAAGATCGTTTCTGATGATCGCCATCACGCGGCTTTCGTTATTCAGAATATCTTTCAGATCGAGAATCGTGGCTTCCAGAGCGGAAAGTTCTTCTTTGAGTTTTTCCACTTCGAGAGAGGTGAGACGTTGCAGGCGCATTTCGAGGATCGCATTCGCCTGCTTTTCGTCGAGCGCGAACGTCGCCGTAAGTTTTTCCACCGCCACGTTCTTATCCGCGGATTCCTTGATCACCCTGATCACTTCATCGATATTCGCAAGCGCAAGAACAAGCCCTTCCACGATATGCGCGCGTTCTTCCGTTTTATTCAGTTCAAACCGCGTACGACGGGTGATGACTTCTTTCTGGTGTTCGAGGTAGCAGGAAAGGATCTCTCTCAGATTCAGCGTTTTGGGCTCGGTGCCGTTTTCCACGAGCGCAAGCATGATCAAACCGTCGGATACCTGCAGATTCGTCTTTTTATACAGCGAGTTTAAAACGACCTGCGCGTTCGCGTCTTTCTTCACTTCGATCACGATACGCATACCGGATCTGTCGGATTCTTCGCGGATATCGGAAATACCTTCAAGGCGTTTATCGCGCACCATGTCTGCGATCGTCTTGATCAGCACCGCTTTATTCACCTGATACGGGATTTCCGTAACCACGATACGCTGGCGCGCATTGCCTCCCGTACCGTATTCCTCGATCTCGCATTTGGAACGGATGATGATCTTGCCTTGCCCCGTCTGGTAGGCTTTTTTAATACCGCTTCTGCCCATGATCACGCCACCCGTAGGGAAATCGGGCGCGGGGATATAATCCATCAGTTCATCCACCGTGATTTCGGGATTATCGATCATCGCGATCGTGCCGTCGATCACTTCCGCAAGATTGTGCGGCGGGATATTCGTTGCCATACCTACGGCAATACCGTCGGATCCGTTTACGAGAAGATTCGGGAATCGGGAAGGAAGCACCACGGGCTCTTCTTCGCTGCCGTCGAAGTTCGGAATGAAATCCACCGTTTCTTTATCGAGATCGCGGAGCATTTCCGCCGCTAGTTTCGTGAGGCGCGCTTCGGTGTAACGCATGGCGGCGGCGGGATCCCCGTCGACGCTGCCGAAATTTCCGTGCCCGTCTACCAGCGGGAAGTTGATCGTGAAATCCTGCGCGAGACGAACGAGCGCGTCGTACACGGAAGAATCGCCGTGCGGGTGAAATTTACCCATACAGTCGCCTACGATACGGGCGCACTTTCTGAACGCCTTATCGTTGTACAACCCCATTTCGTGCATGGAGTACAAAATTCTTCTGTGAACGGGCTTCAAGCCGTCGCGTACGTCGGGAATGGCACGCGATTTATTCACCGCCATAGCGTACGCAATGAACGAACGTTTTAATTCGTCGTCCACTTCCATATCGAGTATTTTCGTCATTTCGAGAGTCTTTTTAAACTCTTCGGTTAATTCGGGACTTGTTTCTCTTTTAGCCATTTTCTTTTTTATTCTCCTGTTTTTTCCGTGTTACGCCCTTATATATCGAGATCGGTGACGAGAGAAGCGTTCTCTTCGATGAATTTACGGCGAAGTTCGGGATTTTCTCCCATGAGCATGGCAAACATACGATCCGCTTCGGCGGCGTCTTCCATCGTTACGCGCACAAGCGTACGGGTGGAAGGATCCATCGTGGTGGACCAGAGTTGTTCCGTGCTCATTTCGCCGAGACCTTTATACCGCTGATATTCCACTTTCGAGGTAGCCTGCGCGTCGAACGCCGTTTTTTCCTCTTCGGAATACAGATAGGAATCTTTTCCCTTATACGTCGCTTTATAAAGCGGGGGCAGAGCCGAATATACGTGCCCGTGTTCGATTAAGGGGCGCATATAGCGGAACAGGAACGTATACAGAAGAATACGGATATGCGCGCCGTCCACATCGGCATCGGTCATGGAAATGATACGATCGTAGCGGAGTTTGCTCTCGTCGAAATCATCGAGAATACCGCAGCCGAAAGCGGTGATCATCGCTTTGATTTCCGCGTTTTCCAGCACGCGGTTGAGCCGCACTTTTTCCACGTTCAGAATTTTGCCGCGGAGCGGAAGAATCGCCTGAAAACGTCTGTCGCGCCCCTGTTTTGCCGTGCCGCCTGCGGAATCGCCCTCTACGATGTAAATTTCGCAAAGTTCCGCGCGTTTATCCGAGCAATCGGCAAGTTTCCCGGGCAACGTGGAATTTTCCAGCACGCCCTTTCTTCTGGTGAGATCGCGGGCGGCACGCGCGGCGTCGCGCGCTTTCTGCGCCGTAAGGCAACGCATCACCAATTCTTTCGCCGCCGAAGGATTCTCTTCGAGGAACGCGCTCATATGCTCGGTGACGCACTGCGAAACGAACGAACGGATAGAAGAATTGTTGAGTTTATCCTTCGTCTGCGATTCAAACTGCGCGTTGACGAGTTTTACGGAAACAACCGCCGTAATGCCTTCGCGCACGTCTTCGCCCGTGAGTTTGTCGCTTTCCTTCATCAAGCCCGCTTTCTTGCCGTAATCGTTGATCACTTTCGTAAGTGCGAGTTTCAAACCTTCCACGTGCGTGCCGCCGTCTACGGTGTTTACGTTGTTCGCATAAGAATAAATCACTTCGTTATACGATTCGTTGTACTGAATAGCCACTTCGCACGTGGTTTCGCCGTCTGCTTCTTCAAAATATACGGGCTGCGGGAAAAGCAACTGATCGCGGGAAGCGTTCAGATCTTCCACGAACGAACGGATACCGCCTTCGTAGCAGAAAGAATCTTTCTTTTCCTGCCCCGCGCGCTTATCTTCCAGCGTGATACGAAGCCCCTTATTAAGATAAGCGAGTTCGCGAAGGCGGATTTTCAGCGTATCGTACACAAATTCCGTCGTCTCGAAAATTTCTTTATCGGGCAGGAAAGTAACTTTCGTACCCGTTTCCGTAGTGTCGCCCACAATCGCCACGCTGCGCTGAGGCACGCCGCGATTATACACCTGCTTATAAATATGTCCGTTCTGATAAACTTCCGCTTCCAGCCATTCGGAAAGCGCGTTCACCGCTTTCACGCCCACGCCGTGCAGACCGCTCGATACTTTATAGCCCGAATCGCCGCCGAATTTACCGCCCGCATTCACTTTCGTGAACACCACTTCCAGCGTGGAAATTCCCTCTTTCGGGTGAATATCCGTAGGAATACCGCGCCCGTTATCGCGCACGGTGCAACTTCCGTCTGCATTGATCGTCACTTCGATGTGCGTGCAATACCCCGCCAGCGCTTCGTCGATAGAGTTATCCACCACTTCGTGCACAAGGTGATGCAAGCCTTTGGAATCTGTGGAAGAAATATACATGCCGGGACGTTTTCTGATGTGTTCCAGACCGTCGAGCACCTGTATTTGTTCCGCGCCGTATTCGCCCTCTACTTTTTCCGCCATTGTCTCTTTTTTCTCCTTGATTTTTTTCTTTTCTTTAAATGGTTTTGCTGTTTTCTTACTTTTCACGGTATATTTTTTTGCATGTCTTTCCGCCCTCGCTTTTATGGAGGCTTCTTTTGCGCCTTTGCGCGCGTACGCCCGCGCACACGCGTATGCACACGCGACAATTATATATACCGACAGAATAATTATACCATACCCGTAAAAAAAAGTACAGCGATTCTGTCGCGTTTTTTATTTTTTCCACAGGCGGAACTCTTTTTTGCCGATTACTTCCGTGAAAACATACGAAAACCGACTTGAAAACGACGAATTTTTCAAACGACGACGGCAAAATCTTATTTCAGTAAAACCGAAAGACGAAAGTTATCCACAAAAATACATGATTTATGCGAACGCACTCGTTCCGATGCGCAATCGGCGCATAAAACGCAAAGATTTTCTTCATACTTTCTACGTATCACAAGGAGATTTTTATGAACAAAAATATTTCGTCTCTCTGCCTTTGCCCCTGCTGCCGTAACGAAATGCCGCCCGAAAAATCTTATTATTGCCCCGATTGCGGAGATCGGGTATGCGATTTATGCGCAAAACAAAACGGCGGGCTGTGCCGCCGCTGTTTTTCTCCGCTTATGAGATTGAGTTAAAAGGTATCCGTTACGTTTTTATGCCGTTTTTGCGCATATCGCGCAAGGAATTTTCCAAAAACGTTTCACGGGAAACACTTGCGTTTTTCCCGAACCTAAAAATAAAAGGCGAAAAACCGTCGTTTTCCGTCTTTTTTTGTAGAAATACATCTCCCTTGTTTTCGGCGTTGTTCCGCGGCGCATTTGAATTTTATCCCGTCCGTTTACTTCCTCGGCTTCCCGTAATAAAACGCCGCGATCACGCCGGGGCCGCAATGCGAACCGATCACGGTGCCGATTTCCGTATAGAAAACGTCTTTGAATCCCGCTTCTTTTTTCAGCGCCTCGCCGAATTCTTTCGCCCGTTCTTCAACGTCGCTGTGGCTGATATACAACGTCTGTTCCCCTGCGTTTTCCACCGTTTCTTTCACAAGCGTAAACATCTCTTTCACCGTGTTTTGATAGCCGCGTACGCGTTTGCGCACGCCGAGATTACCTTCGCCGTCCAGCGTAAGCACGGGGCAGATTTTCAAGATTCCGCCGATCAGCGCGGCGGCGAACGAACACCTGCCCGAACGACGAAGATAGGTAAGATCGTCGGTGGTGCAAAGCGCGTTCAGGCGGATTTTATGTTCCTCGATAAAATTCACGCATTCTTCCGCGCTTTTTCCCCCGTCGCGAAGGCGTGCCGCCGTAAGCGCGAGCAAGCCGTACCCCGCCGAGCACTGCGTGGAATCGATCGCGTAAATTTTTGCGTTCGTCGTTTCCTCTGCGTTCAGTTTTTCCGCCGCTTTCTGCGCGTTTCGGCAAGTACCCGAAAGCGCCCCGCCGAGACCGATATATACAATCGGAAGATCGGGACGATCTTTTTTCAGCCCGCGGAAAAATTCCTCGAAACGGGTTTCGTTGATCTGCGTTGTTTTCGGTGTTGTGCCGCGACGCATTTTTTCGTAAAATTCTTTTCTTTCCTCGGCGGAAGCGTTATCTTCAAACGATTCTCCGTTCATATCGTAATGCAGCATGATCGCCGCGATTTTGTTTTTTTCAAGCAATTCGGGCGGAAGATCGCACCCAGAATCGGTAGCCACTATAAATTGATCCATTTTTCTCACCTCTCCCGTACGCTTTCCCGATCGTCTCGCACGCCTTATTTTATAGCGCTTCCGTAACGCTTTTGTATCGTGCATTTCCGAACGGCGGAACGGTTTTCCTATATTATTCACCAGAAATGTATCCGCATTTTGACGTTTTTCTGAAAATTGTATAAATTTTATCACAAATCAAAGAAATGTACAAATACCTTTATGAAAAATCGTAAGTTATCGGACAAAATCAAAAAAACGTATCTGTATTTTTTCCCATTGTTTACTTTTTTATACCAAGGCGGATTTTTTTCCGCCGCCGTCTTTCCGCCCGCTTTTTTCGGGGATCTTTAAAATAATACGATTGACAAGATAACGATACTTGCGTTATAATATCGATATACGGCGCATAAAAACAAAACGAACGTTAAAGCGCGCCCGAACGGAGAAAAACGCGATGGATAAAAGAATTATAAAAACCAAAAGAAACATCAAAGAAACGTTCACGAAAATGTTGCAGAATACCGCGTTCGACAAAATCACCGTTACGGAATTATGCGAACGCGGCTGCGTGGGAAGAATCACGTTTTATACTTATTACGACGATAAATACGCGCTTGTGGACGAAATCATGGACGATTATATGAAAGAAGCGCTCGACGATTACCACAATCTGCAAAAAGAAAATAACCCCCGTACGCTTCCGCTCGAAGGGTATCTCAACATGCTGACGGCGATTCTGAACCTGTACTTCAATCATTTCGATTTTTTCTCGCACGCGCAGATCGAAACGAATCCGTATCTCTATACCTCTTTTTATAACAGAGTGTTTGAAAACGCCTGCACTTACACGCAGCGTCATCACGAGGGCATGAACCCGCGTTATTCTTCCCGCCGCACCACGATTTTATTATGCAACGGCTTCTGGGGAATCGTATCCGACGCCGTGGCGGAAAAGAAAAACCTTTCCGAATCGACGAAAGAGATCATCGATATGTATCGCGCCGTGCTTGCTTCCGATCTTTTCGTTCGGTAAAGCAAAAATAACAAAAAACAACGATCTGCGGCCTATAATTGCTGCGGATCGTATTTTACTCTTTATCGTTTCCATGCGGTTTCCGCGCGTTCGTTCCTTTTCACCTTGCGAAAATTTCCCGGGCGAGAGAGATTACTTCTTCGGAATTTTTGCAGGAAAAAAGGCGCGCTTTATACGCGGCGGCATTGCGCGTTCCGCGAAGATAAAAAGCCGTCATTTTCCGCATAAACACCGTGGCGAATCTTTCGCCGAAAAGCGTTCTCGTCTCTTCCGTCTGCCGTTTTACCACATCGTAAAGCGGCTTTCTTTCTCTCCCCGAAAAATCGCAGAAGATCTGCGGATCGTACAATGCCGCTCTTGCGATCGCCACGCCGTCCGCGCCCGTTTTATTCATCATGTTTTCCGCGTCTTCTACGGAAAAAATACCGCCGTTAGCGATAACGGGTACGTCCACGGCGTTTTTCACCGCCGCAATCACGCCGTAATCGGGTTCGCCCGTATACATTTCGTTCCGCGTACGCCCGTGCACGGTGATTGCGCTCGCCCCCGCGCCAGCCAGTCGTTTACAAAATTCCACCGCGCAGATTTTTTCTCTCGTTACGCCGATACGGCATTTCACCGTGACGATTTTCCCGCTTTTTTTCACTTCCCCTACGATTTTTTCGGCAAGTTCCGGCGTTTCCATCAACGCGCTGCCCTCGCCGTTTTTAAAAATTTTCGGCACGGGACACCCCATATTGATATCCACCGTTTCAAACGGCACAAGTTCTTCGCTTTCCGCAGCGCGGCGCATAAACGCGGGATCGTTGCCGAAAATCTGTACGCCGACGGCGCCGCGCTCTTCGGCGGAAGTGTACAAAAGTTCCTTCGTATTTTCGCTGCCGTAACAAAGCCCTTTTGCGCTCACCATTTCCGTGAAAACGAACCCCGCGCCGCTTTCCAGCGCAATTTTTCTGAACGGATAATTCGTATACCCCGCCAACGGCGCAAGCCATACGTTGTTTTTAACGCACATACCGCCTATATTTATCGATTTCGTTTTCATCGCGCCCATACCCCGCATGTTTTTTCGGAAAATTTTTAATCTTCGCCTCTGCCGCCGCCGTTTTTTTCGCTTTGTTTCACACGTTCGTAATAAGCGTCGCGTTCGGCTTTCGTCAGCGCGTTTACGTCTTTCCCGTCTGCCAGCACGGCCTTTTCGTATGCGGCGTACCTTCTTTGGATTTTCTTCACGGTATCGAGGAGCGCTTCTTCTCCGTCCGCTCCCACGGCGCGGGCAAGCGTAGCCATGCTGAAGAGCGCGTCGCCGAGTTCCTCCGCCACAGCGCTTTTGTCCCCCGATTCTTTCGCTTCTTTCAATTCGGAAAGTTCGCTTTCCAGCGCGTTTTTCGCCTCGTCGAAATCGGGCTCGTCCCAGCCGCCGCGCGCCACGCGTTTCGCCACTTTCTGCGCCTGCAAAAGAGCGGGAAAGCAATTCGGCACGTCGCACACGGACTTTGTGTAGGTATCCTGGCTCTTTTCTTTCATCTTGTTCTTATCCCACACTTTCAGCGCGTCTTCCGCATTTACCGCCGCGTCGCCGCCGAAAACGTGCGTATGGCGCGTGATCAGTTTTTCGCACAGGCCCGTCACCACGTCGGTGAAATCGAACGCGCCCTGCTCTTCTTTCAAAACGGCATGAAAAGCCACCTGCATCAGAAGATCGCCCGTTTCTTCCATGATTTTCGCGTCGTCTTTCAGATTGATCGCGTCGAGAAGTTCGTACGCTTCCTCCACCACGTTCATGCGTATACTTTCGCTCGTCTGCACCTTATCCCACGGGCATCCGTCCTCGGGGCGGCGCAAGCGGCGCAGGATCGAAAGCACGTCGTATGTAGTAAATCTTTTTTTCTTCAAAAGATCCGCTTTTTCCACAGCCACTGCGCACGAACAATTATACGTTTTCTGCCGGTCGATCTCGTACACGGGGATCTTTTTCGCGCTGCCGTCGTCGAGGCGGATAAACAGCACTTCCGTTTCTTCGCCGAAGCGATCGGAAAGAGCGAGTTTCACGTCCGCCGCGAGATCCGCGCCGTCGAGATCGTACACGATCAAAGGAGCGGAAATGCCGTCAGCCCCTGCGATTTCCTGCACGTCGCACGCCGACACCGACTGATACGAACAACCTTTGAAGTTCGCGATCGAGGCGATTGCCGAAGTCTTGGAAACGCCGTCGATCACGCGCACGTTTCTTTTCCCCGCCCGACGGATCAGCGTTTTTACGGAATTATCTTCGCTTGCCGCGCCGTCTACGAGATACGCCGCGTTTTCGCGGTATTTCAGCACTTCGCCCGAAAGATTTTTATTCAGCGTTTCAAACGTTCTGCTTTTCGCGTAAATTTTATCAAGCGTTTTGTGCGGCACGCCGAGAGCGCGCACGTTTTCGTACGAAGCCGTCTGCGCGGTACGCACGAAAATCTTGCCGTTTTCGTTCGCCACGCGCAAAATTTCCTCTTCTCCCGCTTTTGTAAGATCGCCTTTTTTCACACCGAGCCCGATTACAGTAATCATTTTCGTTTTTTCTTCCCGAAAGTATTTTTTGCGCAAGATTTTTTCCGCCGTTATTTCTTATATCGGCTATGCGGCGGCGAAACGTCGTTTCGCCGATCTGTACACGGCAATATTATACGCCGAAATGAGAAAAAAAGCAACGAAATAACAGCCGACTTCCGCAATCGCCGCGCCGAGCACGGAAAATTTCGATACCCCTATGAAAATCAGATCGAAAAGAATACGCGAAAGGCAGGCAACGCCCCAGCAAGCCGCAGCGATTTTCGGTACGCCCAGCGCCGTCATACAGGCGGAAAGCGTCTGCGTCAGAGACAAAAACAACGCGCCCGCAGACAAAATGCGTATACATGCGACAAGCAACGTTTTTTCCCGCGCGGAAAGCGACGAAAAGAGAATTTTCACAGCAAGCGGCGCGAACAGGCAAAGGCACAGGCAAAGCGGCACAGCCGCCGCCAGCGTAAGAAGCAGCGCGTAAATTATTTTTTTCTTTCCGCCCGCAAAACCCTCTTTTTTTATTCCGGAAGAGAGATCCGGGATCGCCGCCGCCGCAACGCCGCGGCAAAACGTGACGGGAAGATGAGCGACGCACGCCGCCCCACCCGCGAAAAGCCCGTACAATGCCAGCGGATTCGCCTCGTACCCCGCCATAAGATCGGGCAACAGCAAACTTTCCGCAAACGCCGTAAGCGGCAACACCGCCGCAGACAGCGTAACGGGCAGCGTAAACGAAAAAATTTCTTTTGCCCCGATTGTTCCCGCCGCATTTACGGAATAAAGCGAAAAAAGCGCGCCTCTGCCCGCGTGATTTTCATTTTTTTCATATGATTTTCTTTTGAACAGATACAGCGCGGCAGTTTCGCAAAGCGCGGCAAGAGACACGGCAAAGCAGAGCCATGCCGCCGATTTTTCAACGTTCGCTTTGAAAATCGCGCAAAAAAGCACGCCGAACAAAATTTTCGCCGTCTGCCCGCACACCTCGGAAATCGCCGTGGGATACATATTGCCCTCTCCCTGAAAACCGCCGCAAAAAACGGAAGCGACGCACACGAGAGGCAATGCCGGCGCAAGAAAAAAATAGCCTACCGACGGCTTTTCCCCGCGTGCGCCGTGAAAAATCAGCGGAAACAACGCAACGGCGACGGCACCCGCCGCACCTACCGCCGAAAAAAAACGCATATACGATTTTTCCGCCGATTCGGCGGAAAGCCCCTGCGCGCGCCTTTCCGCCACGCGTTTGGAAAGGCAGGAAGCGATTCCCGCGGAACAAAGCGTGGCGATAAACGCATAAAAAGAGTACGTCGATTGATATAAACCGATTCCGTAGCAGCCGATCATCGCGGTGAGCGGAATACGATACAGCGCGCCGAGCGCTTTTACCACGCCTCCCGAAACACCGAGAGCCGCCGCGCCGCGCAAAAAATTTTTTCGTTTCATATTCTTTATTGTGCGCGCTTTCCGTACGAATATACCGCTTATACCGCACCGCCGCTTTCCTCGCCCGCCGTAAACCTTTTACGCCATTCTACGCGGAGTTTCGTTTTTTGCAACGTCCTCCCGTAGCGGATATAAAAAATATCCGTTTCCCCGATTTTTCGGGGAAACGGATCGATCCGCCTTATATTCTATCGCACATTCCGCGCGCCGTATTCAGCCGAATCTGTGTTTCAATATACTGTATATTCTGAAATCCCGCGTTCCGAAAAAATCAATAATTTTCGGCGGAAACTTCAAAATAACTCTGCGGATGCGCGCAGGTAGGGCACACCTGAGGGGCTTGCGTACCGACGACGATATGGCCGCAGTTTCTGCATTCCCACACTTTCACTTCGCTCTTTTTGAACACTTCCGCGGTCTCTACGTTTTTCAGAAGCGCTCTGTATCTTTCTTCGTGATGTTTTTCGATCGCCGCCACAAGACGGAATTTCGCGGCAAGCACGGTGAAGCCTTCTTCTTCCGCCGTCTTTGCGAATTCTTCGTACATATCCGTCCACTCGAAATTTTCGCCTTCCGCAGCCGCCGCAAGGTTTTCGGCGGTGTTGCCGATTCCTCCCAGTTCTTTAAACCACATCTTCGCGTGTTCTTTCTCGTTGTCCGCCGTTTTCAAAAACAGATCCGAAATCTGTTCGTAGCCTTCTTTCTTCGCCACGGAAGAAAAATAGGTGTACTTGTTTCTTGCCTGCGATTCGCCCGCAAACGCCGCCTGCAAATTCTTTTCCGTTTTCGTTCCCGCATATTTGTTCATGATGATTCCTCCCGATTGATTTTTTATTTTTTGTCTTACAATCGTTTTTTTTATTTTGTTCCGCCGCTTTTTGCCCGGCATTTATCGCAAAGCCAGAAAAGTTTCAGATCGTAAAACGTCACCTCTACCCCCGACTTTTTTGAAAACTCTTCCCGATAATCTTCCAGCATGGCGTCGGAAATCGCCCCGCATTTCTCGCAGATCAGATGATCGTGACGGATCGTTTTATCATAGCGATCGGGCTGCCCGTCCATGGGGATTTTCCGCACCAGCCCCTCTTCGCACAGCCGCGCGAGCGAATTATACACCGTAGCAAGCGACATCTTCTCTCCGCTTTCTTTCAATTTTCCGTACAGTCCTTCGGCGGTGAGATGCTCCGTAGACAGCGAAACGATATCCAGAATTTTCGCCGCATTCGTAGTCATCTCTCCTCGCTCTCCTTTTCCGCGTTTACGTAAAACGCGTTCCGCACCCGTTTTTGATTATCGTTAGAATTATTCTAATTCAAAATTTAAAATTTGTCAAGAGAATTTCGTGGTTTTAATGAAAAAATTTTTTCGCATGCAAAAAATCTGCCGATTTTCACAGATTTTTACAAACGGAAACATTTCTGCACGTCTTTATATGCGCCGAGCACGAGAAGATGTACCTCCTCCCCGATCAGCGAATCGCTGTTGATGCTCAGCGACATACGTCCGTCTTTTTTAAACGCCAGAATATTTACGTTAAAGCGTTTTCGGATATCTATCTGCCCTACGCTTTTCCCTATCCACGCAGCAGGCGGAGTCACCTCGAAAATGCCCGAATCTTCGCCGAGTTCGATATAATCGCTGAGATTATCGGAAGCGTAGCGGATCGCCGTCCAGTAAGCGAGTTGGCGTTCGGGATACACGATATTATCCGCGCCGTTGCGCAAAAGAAACTTTCCCTGTACGTCGTCGCACGCGCGCGAAATTACTTTTTTCGCACCGAATTCCTTTAAAAGGGAAGTCACTTCCAGCGACGACTGAAAATTATCACCGATCGCCACCACGCAAAGATCGAAACGGGACACGTCGAGTGATTTCAGAAACTCCACGCGCATACAGTCCCCGATCCGTGCGTCTGTGACATACGGCATCGCGTCGTTCACGCGTTCCTCATCCTCGTCTACGGCGAGTGTTTCGTGCCCGAGTTCCTGCAATTTTTTCGCCGTATTCAGCCCGAATCTGCCAAGCCCAATAAGCAATACGTTTTTCATGTTTTTACTCCTTGCATCCGTAATGAAATCTATAAAATGCCGCGCGCAGGCGTTTGTTTCACGCAATGCCCGCAACGCAATCGCGATAATAAGCGCAAGCCGTTTTTTATCTGTATTCAGCCGACGGCGATCGTACACACGGGCAACCGCCCGTCTTCCGTTTTCCGCCCGAACAGAACGGCGGTGAGAAGCGTAAGCCCGCCCACTCTGCCGAAATACATCAGAAAAATCAGAATCAGACGGGAAGCGAGGGAAAGCGTGGAGGTGATTCCTACGGTAAGCCCCACGGTGGCGACGGCGGAAGCCGATTCAAACAGGCAATCGAGAACGGGAAGATCTTCTATCGCGGAAATCGCGATTCCGCCCGCCGCAAACAATAAAATATACAAAAACGAAATCGTCGCCGCCTGCTTCACCGTATCTTCTTCGATTCTTCTGCCGAAACAGCGCACTTCTTTACGCTTCCTGAAAACGGACACGGCGGAATACAAAAGCACCGCGACCGTAGTGATCTTCATGCCGCCCGCCGTAGAGCCGGAAGAACCGCCGATCATCATCAGTACGATCGTCACCGCGCGCCCCGCTTCGCTCATTTTCGCATAATCCACCGTATTGAAGCCCGCTGTACGCGGCGTGACGGACTGGAAAAGCGAAGCCAGCACCCGTTCTTCCCCCGAAAGCGTTTCTTTCCACGCTTCGGAAGAAAATTCCGCAAAATAAAAATACAGCGACGGAACAAGAATAAGAAAAAACGTGAACGACAATACGATTTTACTCTGTACGCCGTATCTTTTCACCTTTTTTTTCGTGAACACGTCTCCCCATACGGAAAAACCGAGCCCGCCGCATAAAATAAGAAGCGAAATCGTGATATTCACAAGCGGCGACGAAACGAACCCGCCAAGCGAAGAAAATTGCCCCGTTTCCGCACCCATCAGATCGAACCCCGCATTGCAATACGCGGATACGGCGTGAAAAAACGCATACCAGATTCCCTTCGCGCCGAATCTGCCGCAGAACGCGGGCAACAACAGAATCATGCCTGCCGCCTCGGTGCACAGCGCGACGCATAAAATAAACTTTGCATATTTCCACGCGCCTACGCCGTCCTCCGCCGACACGGATTCCTGCATCGCAGCCTGCCCCGAAAGACGCAATTTTTTCCCCGCAAACACGGCGAACGTTACGGCGAGAGTCACCACGCCCACGCCGCCGATCTGAATCAGAAGCAGAATCACGGTATGCCCGAACGTCGTCCAGTACGTGCCCGTATCGCGCACGACCAGCCCCGTTACGCAAACGGCCGAAGTAGACGTGAACAGCGCGTCGGAAAAACTTGCACCGCCCGCACCCTTTTTTGCAAACGGCAAGCATAAAAGTAACGTTCCGATCAGAATCGTTGCCGCGTAGCCCAAAATAATTACCTGCGACGACGTAAGCCGCCTTTTTATCTTTTTCAAACCGTTACACTCCTAGATTTTCCGGATCTTCCGCACGAATCTTTTTGCGGAAATTTTCTTTGTTTCTTCTTTATTATAGCCTTCTTCCGCGAAAAGTCAAGCGTTTGCGAAGTTTTCGACGCCGCGCCGTTATTTTATCTCGTTTATCGGCAAAAAAAGAAACGCTCCGACTTTGAGCGTTCCTTCCGATTCGTTTGTATGTTTTGCCTTGAAAGAAATTAAATCTTCTCCTTGACTTTCGCCGCTTTACCGGTGAGATTACGAAGATAATACAATTTCGCTCTTCTCACTTTACCCTTTCTTACCACCGTAATGGAAGCAATCTTGGGCGAGTGAAGGGGATAAGTCTTTTCTACGCCTACGCCGTAAGAAATATGGCGCACGGTGAAACTTTCCTGAATACCGCCGTTTCTTCTCGCAATAACGATACCCTCGAAGTTCTGGATTCTTTCCTTGCCGCCTTCGATAATCTTGTAGCCCACTTTTACGGTGTCGCCTACGTTAAATACGGGAAGGTCGGTTTTCATGTTTTCCGCGTCGATCGCTTTGATCAGATCTTTCATGTGTGACTTTACCTCCTTTTTCAAAAACGTGACGTTCTCGATCTGCTGCGCGAGTCCTCCCCGCGCCCTTTTATACGTTTAGGTCGGCGGAACGTCCGAAGTCGGTTATCATTATACGGCAAAGCCGCCCTTTTCGTCAAGCGTTTTTGCGCCGTTTTCTTAAAGTTCTTTTCTTCGCGGCGGAGAATCGACTGAAAATTACTTACGACGGCGGAAAATCAAAATTCAATCGGCGAAATACACGCGGTGTGCCTTGCGCGGTTTCGCTTCGGGAATCTCCCCGTCGATGTAACCCAGCGCAACGTGCCCCACGCCGATATATTCGCCCTCGATCCCGAGGGACGCGAACAATTTCTTGCCGAAATCGCTTTCCATTTCTTCTTTCGCCCTGTGAATCCAGCACGAACCGATCCCGAGCGCCCACGCCGCGTTCATCATGTTTGAAATAACGCAACTGCCGTCGTATACGGCGGTGGGGCAATCTTTTTTCGCCGCCACCAAAAGCACGACGGGCGCGCCGTAAAACGGATCGAAATCTTCCTGCCAGCCGCCGATTTTCGCATTTTCCTCCGCAATCTTTTTTCTCAGTTCTTTATTCGTAATCGCCACGATCACGGGACTTTGCATGTTCTTCCCCGTCGGAGCGTATTCCCCCGCTTTTAAAACTTCGTCGAGCACGTTCTGCGGAATCGGCTCGTTTTTGAATTTCCGTATACTTCTGCGGGATTCCAACACTTTTAACGTTTCGTTCATTATCTTTTCTCCTTTTCGTCTTTCGCCGTCGATTTGTTTTGCGGTCCGCGAACACCCGAAGTCGCCCGCCGTTACCGCGATTTTTGATTTCCTTATTTAATTTGATTTCCTTATTTAATTATACCACGTTTTTTTCGCTTCCGATCCGCTTTCGCAAAAATTTTTTCCGCTTTTCGATAAATATCGTTGACAAACCCAAAACGAAAGAATATAATAAGATTACTTCGGCAGGGAGTAGTCGGGGCGAAGGCGTGCGAAATACATAAAGCGCCTTTCCCGTCTGATAACGGTAACACGGTTTTTCCATGCGTCGAAAAAAAGGCGCAAAAATAGGCAAAACCCGGATCAGAATGAAACGACAAGACTGCGACGAAAGCGTTGTTCTCGCTTTTTCGTCGCGGTTTTTTCTTTGCTTTTTTATTATCCGTGCAGACAACTTAACGCGAAGCAATGCTTTTTACGCAAACAAAAGAAAAAATTCGTCAATAATAAAAACGGAGGTTTTTATGGAATTTCTTATAGACACGCTGAAAGACGTAACGTGGGCGCAAGCGGTGATGTGGGCGATCGGCGGATTGCTCATCTTCCTCGCGATCAAAAAAGACATCGAGCCCGCGCTGCTTCTTCCCATGGGCTTCGGCGCGATTCTCGTCAATATCCCCCATTCCGCCGTTGTGGCGGAAGACGGCATCATCGCAGCCCTCTTCAAGGTGGGGATCGAAACGAGCGAAGCGATGCCGCTGCTTCTTTTCATCGGTATCGGGGCAATGATCGATTTCGGGCCTTTGCTTTCCAATCCCAAACTGTTTATTTTAGGCGGCGCGGCGCAATTCGGCATTTTCGTAACGCTGATTCTTGCGGCGATGATCGGCTTTCCTCTGAACGACGCGGCTGCCATCGCGATTATCGGCGCGGCGGACGGGCCTACATCTATTCTCGTCGCTTTAAAACTGTCTTCAAGATATATAGGCGCGATCATGGTGGTGGCGTATTCGTACATGGCGCTTGTGCCCATCGTGCAGCCCGCGATCGTGAAAATGTGCACCACGAAGAAAGAACGGCGCATTAAAATGAAATATCACGCGGCGCAGGTGAGCAAACTCACCCGTATTCTTTTCCCCGTGCTGGTTACGATTATTTCCGGGCTGATCGCGCCCGCGTCCCTTTCTCTTGTGGGCATGCTGATGTTCGGCAACCTCCTGCGGGAATGCGGCGTTCTCAACACTCTTTCCGATACGGCGCAGAATACGTTATCGAATATCATTACGCTTCTTCTCGGCATTACGATCGCGTTCCAGATGCAGGCGGAACAATTCGTCACCTGGGAAACGCTGATGATCATGGGGCTGGGGCTTTTCGCATTCGTCTTCGATACGATCGGCGGCGTAATGTGCGCGAAACTGATGAATCTCTTCTGCAAAGAAAAGATCAACCCGATGATCGGCGCGGCGGGCATTTCCGCCTTCCCCATGGCGGCGCGCGTCGTGGAAAAAATGGGGATCAAAGAAGATTCCACCAATCACCTTTTAATGCACGCGGTGGGCGCGAACGTTTCGGGGCAGATCGCCTCCGCAATCGTCGGCGGATTGATTATTTCGTTCGTCACGCCTTTCCTTTAATCGGCCCTTACGCCGATTGCTTCTCGTTATTCAAGGAGAATCGAATTTATGAATTTCTTATCGTTACTTGCGGGCGGAGCGCAACTCACGCCCATGAAATGGGAAAACATCAAACCCACCCTCACCATCCTCTGGCAGGGGCTCGTAGCCATTTTCGTGGTGATCGGACTGATCATTCTTGCCGTACAACTCACGAAATTCTGCGTTAAAAAAGCGGAAAACGCGAAAAAAGCGCGCGCGGAAAAAATTGCCGCACGCGAGGCTTCGGACGAAGAAGCGGGAAACGAATCGCGGTGACGGCGTGGCTTTTACGCCTGTTCGGTTGCATACGCGGCAAAGGCGAAAACGAAAAAACAGACAGAAACAAATGCGCCGCTTTCGCAACGACGACGGGCATTGCGGTGAACATACTGCTGTTCGCCTCAAAACTTGCCGCAGGCATCGTCGCGGCTTCCGTTGCGGTGATTTCCGACGCTTTCAACAACGCGTCCGACGCGCTTTCTTCCCTCGTGGCTCTTCTCGGCTTTAAAATGGCGGCGAAAGCAGGCGATAAAGAACACCCGCTCGGGCACGGGCGCATGGAATACGTGGCGGGGCTGATCGTGGATATGCTGGTGATCTTCGTCGGCGCGGAACTGATCAAATCTTCGGCGGAAAGCGTGATTTCGCCCGCTCTCCCCACCGTATCCGTTCTTACGATCTGCTTTCTTTCCGTTTCGATAGCGGCGAAAGCCTGGCTCTTTTTCTTTTATCGCGGCGTGGCGAAAAAAATCGATTCCGTGGCGTTAAAAGGCGCGGCGGTAGACAGCATTTCCGACGTCGTAGCCACCGCGGTGGTACTTATTTCTTCGCTGCTCGGCAAATATCTCGGCTGGAAAATCGACGGCTATGCGGGTTTACTAGTGGCGTGCTTTATCCTTTTTTCGGGGATAAAAGCGGCAAAAGAAACGATCGATCTTCTGGTGGGCACGCCGCCGAAAAAAGAATTTATCGGGGATATTTATACGTTCGTGAAAAACTATCCCGAAATTCTCGGTATACACGACGTGATCGTACACGATTACGGTCCGGGCAGGCTCGTCGTTTCCTTTCACGCCGAAGTTCCCGCCGACGACGATATCAACGCTGCGCACGAAGCGATCGACAAACTGGAAGAAGACATGCATGAAAAATTCGGCTGTCTTGTAACGGTGCATATGGATCCGATCGTGATCAACGACGAAAGAGTGAACGAAATGCGGGAATTCGCACGGGCGACCGCGGCTTCCGTGGACGAAACTTTTTCTATCCACGATTTCCGTATGACGTTCGGAAAACAACGGAAAAATCTGATTTTCGATCTTTCCGTTCCGCTGGAAGATAAATGGGATCTTTCGGACGCGGAACGCGCCGTGGCGGAAAAAATTCACGCTCTGCGCCCCGATTGTTATGCCGTCATCCGCGCCGAGCACCCGCTGATCTGAATTTTTTGCTCCCGAAACATTGTATTTCGGCACAAATCCGCGTAAAACAAAAATATATGCAAAAATCGCGCCATGTGGCGCGATTTTTCTTTTTTAAATATTTATGCAAGCGAGCAGAAACATCGCCGCAGAAACGAAACCACGTCTCTTCGCGCATACTCGCGGGCGTTATCGGCGGGCACAGCGAACATAATTTCCCAGAATCGACATGATACATTATTCCGCAAACGCGGGAAAATCCTTTTTTGCGGGTACGGACGTTGCCGTCACGAAAATCACGCGCTTCGCCCCTGCCGCAGCAAGAATCCGCGCACATTCGTCTCCCGTCGCGCCCGTAGTCATAATATCGTCGAACACTACGATCGTGCGATTTTCACAGACGCTGCGTTTGTGCACGCGATACGCTCCGCGCACGTTTTCAAAACGTTCCTTTGCGTTCATGCGCTTTTGCGGTCGGGTTTCGCGCGATTTCCGCATGATTTCTTCGTCACAGGATACGCCGAGAACTTCGCACGTACGACGAAGCAATTCCGCGGCGGGATTATACCGCCTTTCCCTGCGTTTTACGCGTTCTTCTTTCCTGTCCGGTACGCAGGTGAAAAGCACGTCCTCTTTGCGCAAACCTTCGTTTTGAAGTTTCCGCTCCGTCAGCGGCGCAAGCGCGTCCGCAAAAAATCCTGCCAGGTATCTATCCCCGTTTTTCAGGCGATTGATCAAAGAGGCGGCGATTCCATCGTACGGGTAAGCGGAAATCGCCGCGGCAAACGTCGGCATGTGTGCTTTACATTCAAGACACACGCCTTCGCCCGGGCTGTTCCTGCCGCACTTCGGGCAGCGGTGTAAAAAAACGGGCATTCTGCTTTCGCAATCGGCGCAAAGCCGCTTTTCGGGATAAGTGAAAATTTCTCTGCCGCAGTTATCGCACGTACACCCGTTTTCTTCGCGGTATTCTCCGTATTTCTTCAAAAACTTCTCGATTACTCCCCACATCGTTCTTTTCGCCCTCGTACGATTTTCGCCCGATTCGCCTCATCCGCAAAATATCCGCGTATGAAATTTTGCGCCCGCATTTCCGCACTTTATCGTTATCGAATAATATTAAAGAGGAAAAAAGCGAACCGCTTTTTCAAACGATCCGCTTTTTATTGTTCTCTTAAAAAATCCGTCGAACGGCTTCGCGATTAAAGTTCCGCAAAGTATTTGATCGTTCTCACCATCTGGCTGGTGTACGAATTTTCGTTATCGTACCAGGAAACAACCTTAACAAGCGTCGTGCCGTCGCCCATGGGCATGCACTTCGTCTGCGTAGCGTCGAAGAGAGATCCGTAGGTGATGCCGACGATGTCGGAAGAAACAAGTTCTTCTTCGGTGTAGCCGAAGGAAGCGGAAGCCGCAGCCTTCATCGCAGCATTTACGGTAGCCGCGTCAACTTCACCTTCGCAGATCGCCACAAGTTGGGTAAGCGAACCCGTAGGAACGGGAACGCGCTGTGCGCAACCGTCAAGCACGCCGTTGAGTTCGGGGATAACAAGACCGATCGCCTTCGCAGCACCGGTGGAGTTGGGAACGATGTTCACCGCAGCCGCACGCGCTCTTCTGAGGTCGCCCTTACGATGAGGTCCGTCAAGCACCATCTGATCGCCCGTATATGCGTGAATCGTGGTCATGTAGCCTTTCTTGATCTTCGCAAGTTTATTGAGCGTGTTCGCCATAGGAGCAAGGCAGTTCGTCGTGCAGGAAGCGGCGGAAATGATCGTATCCGCTTTCGTCAACGTCTTTTCGTTTACGCTGTAAACGATCGTAGGCAAGTCGTTGCCCGCGGGAGCGGAAATAACGACTTTCTTCGCGCCTGCTTTAAGGTGCGCTTCGCTCTTCGCTTTCGACGTGTAGAAACCGGTGCATTCAAGCACAACGTCTACGCCGAGTTCGCCCCAAGGGCAGTTCGTAGCGTCTTTTTCCGCATAGATACGGATCGTCTTGCCGTTTACGGTGATCGTACCCGCTTCGTCGTCCGCGGAAACAGTGTCCGCCAAAGCATATCTGCCCTGCGCGGAATCATACTTCAGAAGGTGCGCAAGCATCTTGGGGCTGGTAAGATCGTTGATCGCAACCACTTCATAGCCCTCTGCGCCGAACATCTGTCTGAAAGCGAGACGACCGATACGGCCGAAACCGTTGATAGCAACTTTTACGTTTGCCATAATGATAATTCCTCCAAAAATTGATTTTTTATTTTTTGCAGTTCTTTTTGCCGCTTGTTTCCGTAGCCGTCCGCTTTATTTCCGACGGCGCGGGATACTTTCAAAAAGGCTTGTCCGCCTCTTTTTCAAGCCGCTACTATTCTATCACACTTCGCCGCGTTCGTCAACGGTTTTGAAGCGTTTTTTTACCCGTTTCGCACGGATTTTTTGCATTTTTTACGCTTTTCCCGCGCTGCCGAGCACGTCTACGATCTTGTGCTTCACCATTTCTTTCATCATGGCGCGAGCGTCGCCGAGATACTGACGGGGATCGAAATGATCGGGATGTTCCGCGAAATGCTTGCGGATCGCCGCCGTAAAGGAAACGCGAAGGTCGGAATCGATATTGATCTTGCACACCGCCATCTTCGCCGCTTTTTTCAGTTCGGATTCGGGAATACCGATCGCGTTGGGCATGCTGCCGCCGAATTCGTTCACGATCGCCACCTTGTCCTGAGGAACGGAAGACGCTCCGTGCAGAACGATGGGGAAGCCGGGAAGACGTTTGCCCACTTCTTCAAGAATATCGAGACGAAGTTTGGGATCCTGACCGGGCTTGAATTTATACGCGCCGTGCGACGTACCGATCGCGATGGCAAGCGAATCGATGCCCGTTCTTTGCGTGAATTCTTCCACTTCGTCGGGAGAGGTGAACAGCGCGTCGTCCGCGGCAACGTGCACGTCGTCTTCAACGCCCGCAAGTTTGCCGAGTTCCGCTTCTACCACTACGCCGTGATCGTGCGCGTATTCCACCACTTTTCTGGTGAGCGCGATATTTTCTTCCCAAGGCTTGGAAGAAGCGTCGATCATCACGGAAGTGAAGCCGCCGTCGATCGAGGCTTTGCAGATATCGAAATCGGCGCCGTGATCGAGGTGCATAACGATGGGAATATCCGTCGTTTCCACGGCCGCCTGAACGAGATGTTTCAGATATACGGGGTTGGCGTACTTTCTCGCGCCTGCGGAAACCTGCAGAATAACGGGAGATTTCTCTTCGTTCGCCGCTTCCACGATCGCCTGGATCATTTCCATGTTGTTGACGTTGAACGCGCCGATCGCGTATCCGCCTGCATATGCTTTTTTAAACATTTCGGTCGATGTAACCAAAGGCATTTTATTTGTCCTCCTGAGACTATTTTCTTTTTATTCAAAGATATTATACCTTATTCCCGAGGAAATTGCAAGAAAATAGGGCGTTTACCGTAAATATTTTTCTTTTTCTTTGCTTCTTTGTATCGCCGTGATTCAAAAACGCGATAATCGAAAATCGTCGAAAACGAATTTCCCGATACATCGCGGATAGAAAAACGCGGATAAAAAAACAGACGATCGTATAAACAACGAATCGTCTGCGATTTTTTCTTTACGCCTGTTCCGCTACGGGATACACGCTGACTTTTTTCTTGTCTTTGCCCATTTTTTCAAAACGTACCACACCGTCCGCAAGAGCGAAAAGCGTATCGTCGCCGCCCTTACCTACGTTCGTGCCCGGGTGAATCTTCGTGCCTCTCTGGCGGACGAGAATGTTTCCCGCAAGAACGGTCTGACCGTCGCTGCGTTTCGCGCCGAGACGTTTCGATTCGCTGTCGCGTCCGTTGTGCGAAGAACCCGTACCTTTTTTATGAGCGAATAAACTGATGAAAATCATTTTTATTTCTCCTTATAATCTTTTTCTTCCTGTCGGCGATCCGATCCCCTGCGCTCCTTTACGGATTACAGTTCGATCTTTTCGATTTTAACCGACGTGAACGGCTGTCTGTGACCTTGCTTCTTACGCTCGTTTTTCTTGGCTTTATACTTGAAGACGATGATCTTGCCCGCTTTGCCTTGTTTTACGATCGTACCCGTCACCTTAACGTTTTCCGTCTCTGCGCCCGCTTTGATCGCGTCGCCGTCGGAAACCATAAGAGCCTTGAACGATACGGTGTCGCCTTCCGCGCCGTTGAGTTTCTCAACGCTCACTACGTCGCCTTCCGCCACCTTATACTGTTTGTTTCCGTTCTCGATGATTGCGTACACGTTTGTTTACCTCCTCTTTCCAGTCTCGAAGAATCCCGAGGCGTTTGCCTTTTTCCGTAATCTTTCCGCACGTTATTTTACACGGAACCCATTGAAAAACGCAAAACTTAAAAAGCCCGTTTCTGTCGGCTCGTGTATTACTATATCATACGCGCAAAGAAAAAGTCAAGCGTTTTTATGCTTTTCCGCGCGTTTTTTCGTCGTTTTCGCTTTTTTTCGCATTTTTTTTAATCGTTCGCCGCAAATTTTCCCGTTCTTCTCAGTATAAAAGCGGCGGGAAAAGCGCAACTTATTTTTAAAACGTAAAACGGCACGCGCCTGTTTACATCGTTTTAAAATTTTTCAAGGAGAAACCGCATGGAAGAAAACACCGAATATAAAAAAAGCGAAGAATTGCTCGCGGAAATATACCGCAACTGTCAACTCGCTCTCGAATCCATTTCCGACGTACTGCCCGAAGTGGAAGACGAAAAATTACGCGAAGAAATCACCCGTCAGCACGAAGAATACGAAAAAATCAGCGCGCAGGCGGCAATGCTCGCAAAAGACAAAGCGCTGGAAGTGAAAGAGCCGAATCCGATGAAAAAAGCGATGATGTGGGGCTCGATCAAAATGAACACGCTCACGGATAATTCCCGTTCACATATCGCCGATATGATGATTCAGGGAACGGTGATGGGGCTCACCTCTTTAAAGACTTCTTACGGAGAACGCCCCGAAAACGACGACGAAGAAATTTCCGCGCTTATGCGCGATTTGATCGCTTTGGAAGAAGGCTTCGAGGAACGGCTGAAAACGTATCTGTAAAAAGCGTAAAAAGCAATATGCGGAAATAACGCCCGCCGTTTTAGATCTCGGAACGGAAAAGGCGGCTCTTCTCTTCTTCGGGAAAAGCCGCCTTGTTTTTTCGATTCGATCGTATCCGATTTTATCCGTTCCGCAAAATAACCGCCGCCGCATTTTAAGAGAAGCGAACGTCAGGCTTCTTTTTTCAGATAATATCTGCCGCTTTCTTTATCGCAGACAAGATCGCCTTCGCCGTGATCGGCGCAAAACTCGCGGATCTGTTTCACATAGCGGTAAAACGTTCTCAGCACGATATCGTATTCTTTCGATACCTGCTCTTTATCCAGCATTTCTCCCTGCCTGAACCGCACGTATAATTCGAGTACCATTCTCGTTTTCATTCGTCTGTCCTCCGTATTTTTAAACGAGCGGATCTTCGTGTACTCGTTTTAAATACAGTGTAACATATTATATGTTATTTGTCAATTCCTTTTCACCGTAAAGTTAAAAAATAAAAAATGGTCGTTTTGACTATAGAGAAGCCATTCCGACTACAATTCGGTAAAATTTATAAGGTACAGGAGAGCCGCAAATCATATGAGAGACATCGAAAAAATCATGAGCGACGAGACGATCGACCGCGACGGATATTTCAAAAAAGCCTTTTGTTCCAAATTAAAAGAACTGCGAAAAGAGAAGAATTTCCGACAGTGCGAAGTGGCCGAACTTCTCGGGTGCGCCGTAAGTACCTATTCCAATTGGGAGCAGGGGCGAAGAGAACCGAGCGTTTCGGATATATATCACCTGCTGTGGATTTACGGCATCGAAGCCAACGACCTTTTTGAAATCAACGATTAAACCGCAAAACGGCCTGCATGTGAAATGCAGGTCGTTATTTTTTATCAGAGGCATAACGCCGTACGATTGTCCCTCGCTTTGCGGCGCGCCGCCTTTCACGAGGAGCGGATCCGCTTCGCCGATCGGGGCAGGCGAAAATATTCGCATCGGAATCAGCCCACGCCGTCGGAAATTACGGCGGTATCGTTTTTTACGTTTTCGCCGCGGAAGGCATAGAGATCGAATTCGCTTTCTATATCGAAATCCTCTTCGTTATCGAACGCGGCAAGTTTAGACACGGACACTTCGTACGCCGTCATCGTCTTCACTTCCGTTTCGCTGAGTTTTTTCTGATATTCCCTGCTCTGAATACGCCCCGAGATCGCCACCTTATCCCCCACGGAAAGATTGCGCACGAAGCGCGCGTTTCTTCCCCAGGCAATACATGGAATATAATCCGATTTATTATAGGCGCGGTTGACGGCGATCAGCACATCCGCGATTTCGCGGTTGAACGGCGTGGTGCGATAAACCGGCGGCTTACAGATATAGCCGCTTAAAAGAATGCCGTTCGGATTTTTCCCCTCCGTCTCTTCCACGATTTCGCGCACAAACACCGTGAGCATCAGCCTCGATTTCCCGTTTTCCAGTTTGTTGTAACTGCGGAACTGCCCCGCCGCCGCGATCGTCGATCCTTTTTTCAATCCGTGCGCTTCGATCAGCCGTTCGCTCACCGTTACGGGCAGAATATCCGCCTGCCCGGAAAGCCGTAACACGCGCAGATAAAATTCGTAAAATCCTTCGCCGTACACCTCGTGTGAAAAAGTGCCGTCGGAAACGATCTCCCCCATAACGAACACTCTGTTGTTCTTTTCCGCTGCGTAATTCATGTTTTTTACCCTCCGTTTTTCTTTTTCGTTATTAAAACCGCGGTTTTTTTCCGCGTTTTTTCGTTTTTTAAAAGCGGGAACGTACACACCGCAGTTTTTTCTTTCCCTCAGCGAAACGCCGATCGTTTCAGCCTGCGGAAATCTGTCTGCCGTCGCTGCCGATCGTATAATTTTCCCGATAAATCAGTTCCCCGATCGGCACAAACGAATACCCTTTGTTTTTCAGCGAAGACAAGATCATAGGCAACGCCTGCGCCGTATGCAATCCGTTATTGTGGCATAAAATAATCGAACCGCTTTTCACGCCGTTGATTACGCGAAGCGCGATATTCTGCGCGGAAAGATTTTTCCAGTCCAGCGAATCCACATCCCACTGTATGGTAAACAGTCCCTGTTCTTTCGCCGTTTCGATCAGAAGATTATCGTAATCTCCGAACGGCGGACGGAAGAGTTCCGGGCGCTTTCCCGTAATTTTTTCTATCGCGGAACAGGAAGACGACAATTCTTCTTCAATCTCCGCTTTCGCAAGTTCGCTCATTTTCGGGTGCGTCTTGCTGTGCGAGCCGATTTCATGCCCCGCTCCGGCGATTTTTTTCACATACTCCGGATATTTTTCCACCCAGAACTGCACCATGAAAAACGTGCATTTCACGTCGTATTCGTCCATTATCTTTAAAAGTTCATCCGTATAATCGACGCCCCAGGCGCAATCGAAAGAGATCGAGATTTTCTTATCGCTCCGCTCTACGGAATAAACGGGTAATGCGCGTTTTTTTGCCGCCGCCGCAAGCACCGCGGGAGAAAACGCATTCAGGCAAAACACCGCAGCGAAAAGCATGATCGACACAAACACGATAAGTAACGTTTTTCTTTTTCCTACGCATACGATTTTCATGCTCTCTCCCGTCCGCGATTTTATTGTACAGCCTTTTTTAGCGCGAAATTTCCGCTTTTTACGCGATTTTCCGAAAGTTTTGTCGAAACCTCTTTTTCTTTTGTTCGATTTTGCCAAACGCGTGTATTTTCACTTTTCTCTGCCGTTTTATACTATTCCTCCGTTTCGTCTTTTATGCGGCGGCAAAAACTTTTTCACTTGTTCTCCCGTCACTCGTTTTCGCCCATTCCCGCCGCCGTATCGTTGACAAAAACTTTT
The DNA here is from genome assembly GCA_905203015.1 of uncultured Christensenella sp. Taxonomy (GTDB): domain Bacteria; phylum Bacillota; class Clostridia; order Christensenellales; family Borkfalkiaceae; genus Scatosoma. The sequence goes on from CAJKUC010000005.1 coordinate 94,345, forward strand.
TCCGGTGATATAATGAATATCAAGAACAAGCGACAGGAGGCGGCATATGGAAAACGCAGAAAACGCCGGATCTTTACAAGACGAAATTTTCACGGAACAAAGCACGGAACAGATTGCTCTGCGCGCGGAAAATTTAAGAAAAACTTTCCGTCTTTCCGCAAAACAACGAAAAAGTGAAAAGACGGCGGCAAAAGAAAAGGTGGCGGTAGACGGGCTCTCTTTCACGGTGAAAAAAGGCGAAATCTACGGTTTGCTCGGCCCGAACGGCGCGGGAAAAACCACAACGCTCCGTATGCTCGCCACGCTCATTAAACCCGACGAGGGCGACGCGTTCTTAAACGGGCACAGCATAGTGCGCGAAGCGGATAAAGTGCGCAACGAAATCGGATTTTTAACCAGCGAATTAAAGCCGGACGATTTCTTCACCCCGTCGTATCTCTTCGATTTCTTTTCGGAACTGCACGGCATGAGCGAACAACGAAAAAACGAGCGCAAGGCTCTGCTGTTTTCCCGTTTCGGGATCGACCGTTTTTCCGAAACGAAAATTTCCGATCTTTCCACGGGCATGAAACAGAAAGTATCGATCGCGATCTCGCTTGTGCACGATCCCGATTTCGTTATTTTCGACGAGCCGACGAACGGACTGGACGTACTGACGGCAAAGACGGTGACGGATTTTCTTCTCGAACTGAAAGAACAGGGAAAAACCGTGCTGTTATCCACGCATATTTTCTCGCTTGTGGAAAAAATATGCGATCGGGCGGGCATTATCGTAGACGGTAAAATGGCGAAAGAAGGATACGTGAAAGAACTGACGGCGGAAAAAAATCTGGAAGACGTGTTCTTCGATCTGTACGCCGCCTTGAAGGGAGAAGAAAAATGAAAACGATTCTTACCATTTTAAAAAAGGAATTTGCCCGCATTTTTAAGGACAGGCGGCTTCTTTTATCCCTGTTTCTGCCCGGAATTTTAATCTACTGCATTTATTCTCTTCTCGGCGGCGCGATCGGAAATATCGTTTCCCCGTCGGAAAACGATACGTATACGGTGGCGTTTCTTAATCTGCCCGATTCCATAGGCGATTCTCTGAACGAAACGGGCAAAATCGAAACGAAACGAATTTCCGCCGATCAGACGGAAGAGACGAAAGCGCAGGTGGAAAGCGGGAAAATCGACGCGCTGTTCGTCTTTCCCGAAGTCCTCGGCGACGAACCGACGGATACGCCGCAGCAGATTCTCGCATTTTATTCTTCCGTAGATACGAAATCGGCGGCGGCATTCTCCCTCGTTTCGGAAATCGTTTCGCAACGACAAATCGTGAAAACCAATTTCTTCATCGCAGGCGAAGACGTCGCTTCGGAAAAAGACCTCACCGCCATGATGTTTTCCATGATCGTGCCGATGCTGCTGATCACCTTCCTTTTCGCTGGCTGCATGTCTCTCGTTCCCGAATCGATCGCGGGAGAAAAAGAACGCGGCGTATTTGCCACCATGCTGGTTACGCCCGTAAAACGCAGCCATATCGCGCTCGGAAAAATTCTCGCGCTGTCCGCCGCGTCGCTCGTTTCCGGCGCGTGTTCGTTCCTCGGGCTGATCCTTTCTTTGCCGAAAATGCTGGAAGGTTCGGGGGAATCGTTACACCTTTCCGCCGTCGCGTACCCCGTCTCTTCCTATGTGGCGCTGTTTCTCGTGATCGTTTCCACCGTGCTCTTTATCACGGCGATCATGTCCGTCTGCTCCGCATTCGCAAAAAGCGTGAAAGAGGCAAATTCTTACGTAGGGCCGATGATGCTGATCGTAATGATGGCTGCGGTGCTGAATATATTTTTATCCGATAAAATCGGCTCGTGGGCTTACTTTATCCCTTTGTTCAATTCCGTAAAAGTGATGGGCGACGTATTTTCTTTCACCGCGAAAACGTGGCAGATCGCGGCAACGATCGTATCGAACGTCTGCTTTTCGGCTCTTCTCGCGTTCGCTCTGGCGAAAATGTTCGACAGCGAAAAAATCATTTCGGGATCGTAAACCGAAAAAACAATCGTCTCGCTTCGTTTCCGCAGTCCGTTTCAAAAAAACGCGCGGCGGAGTAATAAACCTCTTCGTATACGGGAATCATATACTGTAGAAGAAAAGAATCACGACGGCAAAAAAATAAAATTTTTCTGCGGCAGAAAGTTGACTTTTCCGACTTTCGCTGTTATAATGAATGAGGCGTTCGGGAAAGGCGCAAACGAAACGTTTGCTTTATCCGTAACCGCCGCAAAATCAAAAAAATTTACAAGGAGGTACGAGCCATGGACGACCGAAGTAGAGGCGACGAAAAACCCGGACTATCTATCCGCGGCCCGCGCCTTTTTGATACGGAATTTTAAACGACGATTTTTTATGCTTTTTTGCGCGCGTTCGCTTTAAAACGCGAACCGTTCCGCCGATAAGCCCGTCGTTGTTTCCGCATACGGGGAAAAGCGCGATCGCATGCCGCCGAAGATATCCCCCGCACCGTCGCCTTTCTTTACGCCTTTGTGCAACGAAAAGAAATGGAACAGGAAAAATTGAACGAATTCCTCAGCAGAGGAGATTATGAGGGGGCGGCGGAATACGCCCTCAAAGCAGAGCCGGAGACGTTGGCGAAATTTCTCGAAACGCTTTCCGACGATCGTCTGCAACCTTTTTGCGGCGCGCTCGACAGCGATCTTCTCGCGCAGGCGCTCGTCCTTCTGGACGCGCCGTTGCAAAGCAAGATCATTTCCGGCTTACGCGACGACGAATTACAGGAAGTCATGGACGGGGTTTCCGTCGACGACACCGTAGACATGATCGGCGACATGCCCGAAAAAATCGTGCGCAGAATCGCCGAAAAAGAAGAAATCGTCCGCTTATTCGAGGAGCGGCGTTTTTCCGTACTGAAACCGCTCTTATCGTCGATGAACGCCACCGACGTAGCGGCGGTGTTTGAAGAGGTGGAAGACGAAGATCTTCCCGTTCTCTTCCGTATTCTGCCGAAAGATCTCGCGGCGGATACGTTCGTGGAAATGGATAAAGACACCCGCGAAAAACTGCTGCACAAACTCAACGATCTCGAAGTGAAAGCCGTCATGGACGAACTCTTCCTCGACGACACCGTAGACGTCATCGAAGAGATGCCCGCGAACGTAGTGAAACGTCTGCTTTCGATCAGCGACAATCAGACGCGCGCCTATATCAACGAGATTTTGAAGTACCCTAAAGACAGCGCGGGCAGCATTATGACGATCGAATACGTTTCGCTCCGCCCCGATATGACGGTGAACGAAGCGTTTTCGAGAATCAGAAAAACGGCGATCGACAAAGAGACGATCTACACCTGCTATATCACGGATTCCGCGAACAAACTGCTCGGCTGCGTATCGGCAAAAACACTGATGATTTCCGCCCCCGAAACAAAAATTTCGGAAATCATGGACGAAAACGTGATCTACGTACACACGGAGGACGACAAGGAAGACGTAGCGCGGAAAATCTCGAATTACGGTTTTCTCGCCATCCCCGTGGTGGATAACGAACGTCGGCTTGTGGGTATCGTCACCGTAGACGACGCCATGGACGTCATCCAGGAAGAGAACACGGAAGATATCGCAAAAATGGCGGCTATGACGCCCACGGGCACGCCGTATCTGAAAACCAGCGTTTTTCAGATTTGGAAAAACCGTATCCCGTGGCTTCTCATCCTCATGGTGAGCGCAACGTTTACGGGGCTTATTTTAAACACCTACGAAGCGAGGCTTTCGCAGATTTCCACGGTGCTTTTCGCCTGCGTGCCCATGATGATGGATACGGGAGGTAACGCCGGTTCGCAGGCTTCCGTTACGGTGATCCGCTCGCTCGCGCTGGACGAACTGAAAACAAGCGACGTGCTGAAAGTGGTGTGGAAAGAATTCCGCGCTTCGCTCCTTTTGGGGCTTACGCTCGGCGCAGCCTGCTTTGCGAAACTGATGCTGATCGATAATCTCCTCTTCGGTTTCGAGGGATACACCACCCTCCTTTGCAGCGTGGTAGCCGCCGCCCTTTCCATCACCGTTGTTGTGGCGAAACTTGTAGGATGCACGCTTCCCCTTCTGGCTAAAAAATGCCGGCTCGATCCCGCCGTGGTGGCAAGCCCTTTTATCACCACGATCGTAGACGCTATCTCGCTGATCATCTACTGCAATTTCGCCGTTGCCATACTGGCATGACGAAATACATGACCGAAACGGAACAATTTCAAAAACTTTACCCCCGGACGAACTGATTTTTCCGCTTCGTTCGGGGATTTTCCCTTTCTTTTTGCAAAAGTTTTTACGCCGACGCCAAATATCTTGACATTTTTTATGCCTTTATGCTATAAATATATCGAAGAAAACATTATCCGATAAGTTTTTGGCTCTCGTCGGAAAGGAGCGTTTTTATATGATTTCGCCGAACAAGCGTCTTTTGTACGTTTCCGTATCGTTGTTTGTGTTATTTGCCGTGTTCACGGTTCTGGTTGCCACGGTGGACGTAGCGACGGCAAACGTCGTCAATTCGCAGGTGACGGAAACAAAGATCGGCTTCTCTCATTTAAATATCGCGTTTTTCGATAAAACTCACCCCGACGGCACGTACAGCGCAGTATGGTATAAATTCACCGACATTATCGGAAAAGCCGCTCTTCTGGAAGCCGCGGGATTTGCCGTTTACGGGATTTATCAACTGATTAAAAGAAAAAGTCTGAAAAAAGTAGATGCGGATTTGTACGTGCTTGCCGCCGCTTATCTTCTTCTTGCCCTTTGCTATATCGTATTCGAAATCTTCCCCGTGAATTACCGCCCCGTACTGCTCGGCGATAAACCCGAGGCTTCTTATCCTTCGTCGCACACCATGCTCACCTGCACGATCGCGGGCACGGGAATCGCCGTTTTAAACCATAGAATTTCAAGCAAACTGACGCGTATTTCCGCAGATATTCTTTCGGGCGTAGCGATCTTCGTAATGATTATCGGCAGAGCGCTTTCGGGCGTGCATTATCTTACGGATATTTTCGGAGGCGTATTGCTTTCCTCCGCAATCGTGTTTTTGTATCTTGCGTTTTCTTCCGGAATTATAAAAGCGGAAAAATCTCGGGAGAGCGGCAACGAATCGGCGGAAAAATAAATTCGCCGTATCAAACACTTCTATTTGCGAACGCGCCGTTTAAACGCTGAAAAATCAATAACGCCCGACCTCGGATATTCCATCCGCGGTCGGGCGTATTATTACGCGATCATTTCGTTTTTCGGAATTTTTTTCTTGTTTTCGTCTGCTTCGCACAAATATGAATCAAAAAACGATCTGCAAGAAAATACTTACAGACCGTTGACATCTGGAGCAGGTGACGAGAGTCGAACTCGCCGGAATCAGCTTGGGAAGCTGACGCCATACCGCTAGGCGACACCTGCAATTTCGTTTTGCCTGTTTATTATATTCTATTTTTTTTTAAATGTCAACTTGTTTTTAAGCGTTTTCGTCGCTTTTCTTTGCGATTTCATGTTTGCGACCGTGAAACGATCGGATTATTTCCCGTTTATCTGCCCCGAAACGCGAGAACCGGGCGGTTGCCTTTTCGCATCCGCAACCGCCCGCCTTGTTTTTCGCTCCGCACATTCAGCGCAGATATCTTCCCTGCGCCGTTGGTACTACACGATTGATTTTCACCTCTTCGCCCGTTGCGACGTCAACGTACACAAAATAGCCGTCCTCGCCGTGTGCACAGGCAAATTCATAGCACAACTTTTCTTTATCGCCGAAACGGATCACCGCCCTTCTCGCATTCAGCACGTTCAGGCAGGAATTCAACGTCTTTTCCGCTTTTTCTTCGGATACCTTACACGCCGGCGTTTTTTCCTGTGCGCGATCCTTATGATTATTCAGAAACGACACGGCGGTAAACCCCACCGCTTTGCCCCGTTCTTCGCACACTTTCACGCGCAACGCATCGGGATAATACGCCACGCCGTCTTGTTCGTACACAAAAGTGAAGGTAGCGTTCACGCCGCTTTCGCTCGCCCATACCGCCGTCATATTGTCGTAACCGAGCGATTTCACGTAATTTTCGGCGATCGCAAGCGCGTTTTCAAAATCCACGTTCTTCTTCGTGCAGTCGGCATAATAATCGAAGCCGACAAGCGCGCCGTTTGCTTTCGCGATCACGGCATAAAGCATTCTGCCGTCGCCGTCCGTCAGCGTGAAATTGTATCCGTCGATTTCGCCTGAAACGGTCTCGCCCGCATATTCGCACGAAGCGATATCATAATCGGCAAAATACCCGCGGCACGACTCCTCCGCCTGCGCGGAAGAAACGTTCGCCTCTTTCTTTTCCGTAACGGCGGGAGCATTATCCGTTTCCGAAGCAAAGCCGCCCTCGATCGCGAAATTTTCGATATTACGGAAATGTTCGTACACTTTATTGCCCGCTTTATCCTTCATAAACGCCGCCATGTCCTTATCCGTCAGTTCTTCCGAAAGCGCGGAAAGTTCTTCGAGAATTTTTTTGTTGAGCGCATACATGTTTCCCAGCGTTTTATAATCCGAAGCGGAAAGTTTTTCGCCCGCGCGGATCTTTTCCAGCATCGCCTGCGCCGCATCGCCCGCACGGTTCAGAAACGCCGTCATGTTCACGTCCGTTTCGGAATCCACGGGGAATTTTTCCAGGGTATTTTCGGCGAGACGAGCCTGCACGAGAAGATCGGTGAGCGCTTCGCTCTGCGCTCTGCCGCCCGAAGACACCCGCGCTTTGGCAAGATCTCCGTCCACTTCCGAAAGAGTACCCGTCAATTCGTATAACGCGCCGCGATACCCCGTGGAAAGCGCCGAATCCGCCTGATTCATCCGCACGGCGCCTACTGTAACCACAGTTCCGAGAGCAAGCGTCACCACGCCGAGCGAAATCACCGCGGCAAGCCAGCCGCCGAATCCGGGCGCGTGATTCTCGCTGCGCCGACGTTCTTTGTTTTCAAGCCTTTGCTGCTTTCTTTTCAATGCGGCGTCGCGGCGTTGAAGGCGCAATTTGTAGCGCTGTTCGCGACGTTCTTTCTTCGCGGCAATTTTCGCGGCTTTTTCTTTTTCGAGACGCTTCATACGCGCCTCTTTCGTCTCCGCTTTCAGCATCGCTCTCCGCGCTTCTCTTTCACTGCGGCGTTTTGCTTTCGCCGCCTTTTTCTCGGCGAGCCGTTCCGCACGTTTTGCCTTCCGCTCCTCTTTTTTCTCACTTTGCGAATGTTTCGAGTCCGCGCGTTTTTCTTTCATCGCAAGGCGGCGTTCTTTGCGGTTCTCTTTGCCTTCCAGGCGTTTTTTACGCCGTTCTTCCTTTGCTGCAAGGCGTTTTTCTCTGCGTTTCGCCCTTGCTTCGGCACGTTTTTTCGCTCTTTCCGCCTTTGCTTTCTGTTTTTCCGCCTTGCGCTCTTCCTTTTTCAAAGCAAGTTCCACACGTTTTTTCGCCGCGGATTTTTCCGCCGCCTTTTTTTCTTCCTGCGTTGCGGCTTTTTTCACGCCGCCGCCCGCTTTTTTTTGCGCGGGGGCGGAAGCGCCCTTCGTCTTTTGCGCATTGCTTTTTTTGCCGCGCGCGGCGTCAACGCCGCTCTTGCGTTCGCGAACGTTTTCTTCGGCGATCCGTTCCACCTTTTCTTCCCCCGAAGAGCGGTTCTTTCCCAACTGATTCTGTTTGTTTTCCATAACGTTGTCTCTCCTTATATTGCTTTACGGCAATCCCGTCGTCAGATCGCGAAAACGTGTTTGCCGATCACCGTCACCGTAGGTCTGGAAAAAATCCACGCGCTTGTGGCGATCGCGGGATTATAATAATAAATCGCGCCGCCGGTAGGATCCCAACCGTTGATCGCGTCCTGCGCCGCGCTCATCGCCGTAGAATCGGGGAAAAGATTGATCTGCCCGTCGGCTACGGCAGTGAACGCCCCTTTCTGATACACCACGCCCGAAATCGTATTCGGGAACGACGAACTTTTCACGCGATTTAAAATCACCGCGCCGATCGCCACCTGACCGGCATACGGCTCGCCTCTGCCCTCCGCATAAATCGTCTTGGCCAGAAGGTATAAATCGGAACTGGTGTACGACGACGATTGCGTTCCCGCAAGTACGTTGTAGGAAGCCGTCATGCCGAGGGCCTTGTACGTCGCTTTACCCACAACGCCGTCGGCCGTCAATCCGTTTTTCTTCTGAAACGCGATCACCGCCGCCCTCGTTCCGCTGCCGAAAATTCCGTCTACGCTGCCCGAGTAATACCCCCATTTCTTTAATCGGCGTTGCACCTCTTTCACTTCGCCGCCCGTAGAGCCCCGCCGAAGCACCGCAGCCGTTTCCGCCGCTTCTTCTTCCGCATCCGTCCGCACATTTCCCGCGGCATAAGTTCCGTCGCTTTGCGCTTTTTGGTACGGCGCGGCAAGCGCGGACGTCACACCGAATACGAAAAGTCCCGCCGCCGCAATCGCTATCCTTTTTGCTTTTTTCATATTTTGTCTCCTTTTTTTCACTTACGAAAATTTCATCCGTTCGTATGTAGTGTGAGAAAAAAGAAGAAAAATATTTATTCCGATCGCAAAAAAGAAAAAATCGGGCAACGGGATCTTTATTTTTCATAATCCGCGTTTTTATGTTCCGCCGTTTATTCTCTGCCGTACGTTTGTTTCGCTTCCGCCTGAAGCGCGCCGCTCATTTTTCAGGCGTGCGCTTTTTTCCATTCGCGGATTTTTTCCAGAATCAGACTTTTATACGCCACGTTCGCGCCGCCTGCGGAAGAAAAACAAAGCGGCGGATACGCCACGCACCACCAGTTATCGCCTTCGCCGCTGCCGAGATATAAAATCAGCGATTCGTAATCCCCTTCGGGCAACGTCACCCCATCGTAAACGCGCGTGGGAAAATGTTCTGTTTTCAATTCCGCTTTCGCACCGTAAGAAAATCCGCGTTTTTTCAGCACCGCTTCCGCCGTTTCTTCCAAACCGCCGAAATTTTTCCGTATCGCCGCTTTCGCTTCTTCTTTATCTTTCGGTACGGCAAGTACGGGAATCAGAAATTCCACCACGGCATCGCGGATTTCGTATTTCACCTGCTGCGCTTCCCGCTCGTTGGAATCCGCGCGGATATGAATCCGAAGATATTCCGCCGTAACGCCGCCGTCGTTCCCGATCGCCGCCGCAGAAAACGCTGTAGCGATCAGCGCCGACAAAATTATTATGCCTGAGAGTAAGAAAGTTATGCACGATTTTTTCATAGTTTTTTATTCCTCCCGCCGCTACATACCGTCATTATATATAACGCGATCGCTTTTTATATTCTGCGCCTTTCATGACGAACTTCTCTTGCGATCGACGTATTTTTCACGGCAAAAAGGTTATAGCCCGATTACAGAATATTTATACGTTCACTTTGTAAAATAATTTTTCGATACCACGTTTCAGAATTATGAATATATAAAAACGGCGTTTTCCGCTTCGTTCGGAAAACGCCGTTTGTTTTTTATCGTAAACCAGATGTAATCGGAATCACACCATGCAACAACCTTCGCAGTCTTCGTCTGCGGGGAATTTCGACTTATCGTATTCGATGCCGTTCTTATCGTAGTAATTCTTGATCGCGCGTTTGATCGCCTCTTCCGCAAGTACGGAACAGTGCATTTTATAAGCGGGCAATCCGTCGAGCGCCTCCGCCACCGCTTTATTCGTAAGTTCCAGCGCCTGCGAAAGGGGTTTGCCCTTGATCAGTTCCGTCGCCATCGAAGAAGACGCGATCGCGGAGCCGCAACCGAACGTCTCGAATTTTACGTCGGTGATAATATCGTTATCTATCTTCAGATAAATTTTCATTATATCGCCGCATTTCGCATTGCCAACTTCCCCTACGCCGTCGGCATTTTCGATACTGCCTACGTTTCTCGGATTTCTGAAATGATCCATTACTTTTTCGCTGTACAAAGCCATTGTTTTATTCTCCTCTTTCCGTTTTTCGTATGTACTGCGGCGCGCCTTAAATGACAAACGCCTTTTTCCCGCTGACTTTATCTTTCCACAGCGGAGACATTCCGCGCAGGTATCCGATAATTTCGGGAATCACTTCCAGCATATATTTTACGTCTTCTTCTGTATTTTCTTCGTTCAGGGAAAGCCGCAACGATCCGTGCGCCACTTCGTGCGGTCTGCCGATTGCCAGCAATACGTGGCTGGGATCGAGCGAGCCCGACGTACAAGCCGAGCCGGACGAAGCGCAAACGCCTTTATCATCCAGCAACAGCAGCAGACTTTCGCCCTCTACCCCCTCGAAACAAAAACTTACGTTCCCGGGAAGACGATTTTCCTCGCTGCCGTTCAATTCTCCGTGCGGGATTTTTTTCAATCCGGCGATCAGTTCGTCGCGCAATGCAGTGACTTTCGCCGTATTCTTTTCCATATTGTCGCAGGCTTCCTGCAACGCCGCCGCCATAGATACGATTTCAGCGACGTTTTCCGTGCCCGCGCGTTTACCTCTTTCCTGCGCGCCGCCCTCGATCAAAGATTGCAGAGGAATCCCACGACGCACGTACAGCGCGCCGATCCCTTTCGGTCCGTGGAATTTATGCGCGGACATCGAAAGCATATCGATATTTTGTTCTTTTACGTTGATGGGAAGATGCCCCGCCGCCTGCACCGCATCGGTATGGAACGTAACGCCCTTTTCGCGGCACACCTTTCCGATTTCGCCGATCGGCAGAATCGAGCCGATCTCGTTATTCGCATACATCGTGGTCACGAGGCAGGTGTCGTCGCGGATTGCTTCTTTCACCTGCTCCGCCGTAATGTTTCCTTTCTTGCCCACGGGAAGCAGTTGAATCTCGAAGCCCACTTTTTCGAGTTTTTTCAGCGTATGCAGCACGGCATGATGCTCGAACGCCGTGGAAATAATATGTTTCTTTCCTTTGCGCGCGCCCGTTGCAGCCGCCGATAAAATCGCCTGATTATCCGATTCGCTGCCGCACGACGTGAAATAAATTTCGTTCTGCTCCGCGCCGATCAGCGCGGCAATCTGCTTACGCGCCGCCTGTAAAGATTCCGCCGCCCGTTGCCCTATGCCGTACAAACTCGACGCATTGCCGAAATTATCCTGCAAAAAAGGCAGCATCGCCTTTACGGCGGTATCGCTCATTCTCGTCGTTGCGGCGTTATCCGCATAAATTCTCTTCATATGTCTTTGCCTCCCGTAATCTCCGTAAATCCTTCCCGTTTTCTTATACCCCGTAAAGCCGCTTTCTAACCGTATCCGTCCGATTTTTCGTTATTCGGCAAACATCGCCGTAGAAAGGTATCTGTCTCCGCCGTCGGGAAAAATCACAACGATGTTCTTTCCTTCGTTTTCCTTTCTCGAAGCCAACTGCACCGCCGCCGCGAGCGCCGCGCCCGAACTGATCCCCACCAGTACGCCTTCTTTCTTTCCCGTCAGTCTGCCGAACGCGAAAGCGTCGTCGCCCGATACGGGAATCACTTCGTCGTAAACGCCGGTATTGAGTATCTTCGGCACAAACCCGGCGCCGATTCCCTGAATCGTATGCGGTCCGCTCTTTCCCTCGGATAATACAGGCGAAGCCGCGGGTTCCACCGCCACCACTTTCACCGCCGGATTTTTCAATTTCAGATACTCGCCTGCGCCCGTCACCGTACCGCCGGTGCCTACGCCCGCCACGAAAATATCCACTTTTCCGTCGGTATCTTCCCAGATTTCTTTTCCCGTTGTCTTTCTGTGCGCCGCGGGATTCGCGGGATTAACGAACTGCCCCGGAATAAACGCGTGCGGAATCTCTTTCGCCAGTTCGTCCGCTTTTTCGATCGCGCCTTTCATTCCTTTCTTTCCGTCCGTCAGCACCAGTTCCGCGCCGTATGCCTTCATCAGTTTTCTGCGCTCGACCGACATGGTATCCGGCATCACGATAATCACGCGGTAGCCGCGCGCCGTGCCCACCGCCGCAAGCCCGATCCCCGTGTTGCCGCTCGTCGGCTCTATAATCACGGAATCTTTGCAGATCAGCCCCTTTTCCTCGGCATCGTCGAGCATTTCTTTCGCCACACGGTCTTTCACCGATCCCGTAAGATTGAAATACTCCAGTTTCCCGAAAATCCGCGCCTTTAAATTAAATTCTTTTTCAATGCCGCAAAGTTCCAGAAGCGGCGTGTGCCCGATCAGTTGATCGGCAGAAGAATAAATTTTCATGTCTTTGCCTCCCGCATTTTTTCGCCTATATTATAGCACTGAAAACATACCCTGTCAATAGGTTTATATACCAAAAAGAAAAAAATAATCGGATTATTTTTTCCTCGCGTCGTAACACGCGCCTACGGTTTCGCCCTCTCCGCAGGCGCACACTCCCTCGCCGTCGGCAAACACATCGGCAAGCGTTACGCTTTTAAGGTAATCGTCGATCACCTTTTGCAGACGTTCCCATACGGGCAGCGTTTTGCACATGCCTGCGCGGGCACAGGGATTCGGCGTACATTCAAGACAGGAAACGGGCGAAATCGAACCTTCGGAAAGGGAAAGAATTTCAAGCAACGTATAATCTTTCGCCTCGCGGACAAGGCGGTAGCCGCCGCCCTTGCCGCGCACGCCTTCCACCAGCCCCGCTTTCGCCAGCACCGCCACGATGCTCTCCAGATATTTTTCCGAAATCCCCTGCTCCGCGGCGATCTCGTTCAGCGTTACGTATTCTTCTTTATCATGCGCCGCAAGCGCCAGCATCACCCGCACCGCATATCTTCCTTTCGTAGATATCAGCATATCTCTTCCTCCCGTATGTCTCTTTTATCGTTTTCCGTTGCGTTTTTGTCGCTCTCCGCCGATAAAAATCGCTTTTTTTTATTCTTCGCCGTGCCATTTCAGGCGATGCAAATCCCCTTTTTCCGAAAGATTGCCGTATCCCGTCTGCCGCAACGCTTCATATACCGCCACCGCCACGGAATTGGACAAATTCAGAGATCTCGCTTCCGAAATCATCGGAATCCGCACGCAACTTTCCTCGTTCTCCACCAGTAATTCTTCAGGCAGCCCTTTCGTCTCTTTTCCGAACACCAGAAAATCCCCGTCGCGGAAACTTTCGTCACTGTGCGCTTTTTTCGCTTTCGTGGTGAAGAAGAAAAATCGCGCCCCCGCATTTTCTTTCCGCACCTCGTCAAAAGAATCATAATAGCGGATATCCACAAGATTCCAGTAATCGAGCCCCGCGCGTTTCAGATATTTATCCGAAATCTCGAAGCCGAACGGGCGCACCATATGAAGCACGGAGCCCGTCGCCGCGCATGTCCGCGCGATATTCCCCGCGTTCTGCGGAATTTCGGGCTCCACAAGTACAATATGAAACATTGTCTTTCTTTTTTCTCCGTTTTATTCGTCTTTTCCGCGAACGTCTCCTTCGCGGCGGCGCGGATTTGCACGCGCTCTTGCTTTTTTTCATTGATTATTTTAATACGGACGGGCGAAAAAAGCAAGCGTTTTACCTGTTTTCGGCAGTTTTTGCCCGTTTTTTCGTTAATTGCGGGCGTTTTTCTTCCATACGAGAACGATCGTTTCTAATTTTACCGAATTTTACCGTACATTTCCTGCGAATAAAACGCAAAATCGGAAACATACTGACGATACAAAGACGAAGCGAAAGCGGCGAAAGTCTTTTCAAGGAGGAAAAACAAAACACATGCAATTTGAAAAAACGCAGACTTATCGGAATCTGGCGCGTTCATTCGCGGGGGAATCCCAGGCGGGGATGCGCTATCAGTTGGTGGCTAAACAGGCGATGCAGGAAGGATACAAAACGCTCGCGGACGAGATCAGAACGATCGCGAAGAACGAAACGTATCACGCCAAACGCTTTTTCGAGACCATACAGGAAAAAGCGGGAAGCACGGAAAACATCGATATAGAAGCAGGCTATCCTTTTCATGCGGGATCGCTCGCGGATGGGCTGGCTTTCGCCGCCGCCGACGAAAAAGCGGAAACGGAAATTTATCCCGAATTCGCGGAAACGGCAAAAAAGGAAGGATTCGAGGACATCGCGGCATTATTCCGTCTCACAGAAAAAGTGGAAGAATCGCATCGCATTATCTTCGATTATCTTGCCAACGCCGTTAAAACGGATACTCTTTACGTCGCCGAATCTCCCGCCGTGTGGATCTGCAGCAACTGCGGCCACATGTATGTGGGCGAAAAGGCGTGGAAAAAGTGTCCGCTTTGCCAATCGGAACAAGGCTACGTGGATCTGCATCTGCCCTTCGAGGGCGTGAGAATCTGAAAAAAGTCTTTCGCCGACTTCGACGTTTTGAATTTTTTATCTGAAAAAAAGGAGTTTTTTATGAAGAAACAAAACAACAACGAAACAAAAAACAAAAAGTCTTCCACGAAAAATTGCAACGCAACGAAAAACTGCAACGGTTGCGGCAAGAACACGCACGGCAAGAACGAGTATGAAGAAAACGACGACTAAACGGTCGATTTCTTCCGCTTCGCGTTCCAAAACAGCGAACGTAACGAAAAAAATCGCGGATCTGGTCGGGCTCGCTTCCAAAGCGGACGTCAACGGCAGTTACACGGGCAAGCCCGTAAACGCTTCGGAACGCCCCGTGCAGGATGCGGACGATCTGTAAAACGCCCGTTGCTTTTCTTTTATAACAACGGGACATAACGAAAAAACGATTCGGACAAAAAAATATCGGCGGCAAAAGAATTTTTGTCGTCGATATTTCATTATTTCGATTTTTAAATACATACGCTTCCGTTTTTTCGCGAAAAACGTTTCAGTACGCAAAAAGCCTGCCGGTTTTTATCAGAAATCATCGTCGGCGCGGCGGCGTTTTTTCGCAGAGCCGCTCTTCGGCGTAGGCGCGACTTCGTCGTCGAACGAATCGTCGTCGTCATCTTCGTCATCGTCGTCGTCTTCGTCGTCGATATAATCGTCGGCGGAAACATACTCGAAATCGTCGTCGGAATCGGAAGATTCTTCTTCTTCCTCCTCTTCCTCCTCGTCGTCGTCGAGTTCGTCTTCTCCCACGGAAATTCCGAGATCTTCGCCCGTATCGTCGTCGTCGAGATAACTTCTCCACGCGTCGTCTTTATCCGGATCTTCCTCTTCTTCCTCCACGTCCTCTTCGTATTCGGATTTTTTCTTGCACTCGTCGCACATCTTTTCGCCTGCGCGCATATAATTTTCGCCGCAGATGGGGCAAAGTTCCGTTTCTTCCGTCTCCACTTCGTCCAGGTTATCGGTGAACGTCTTCTCTCCGTTCATTTCCATGCGGCACACTTCGCAAAATTCTTCCGAATCAGCGTCGATAAAATTCAATTGACATCTGGGGCACAATTCGTATCTTGCCATAAACGTTGGTTTCCCTCTTTTTCCGTATTTTCGCATTGCCTTCACTGCGGCGGATCGGCAATTATCGCACATTTTTTCCGCCTGCGGCATTTTGCTATATTATATTAGTATTTTTTTCTTTTGTAAACTGTTTTTACCCGTTTTTTTATCTTTTTAAAAAAATTTTTCCGTTTTTCCGCAAAAGAAAAGTCGCTCCGTTACGAAACGACCTTTCCTGCCTCATTCAAGGCTGTTATTCGTCTTTCTTTCCTTCCTCGGAAGCGCTTTCTTCCGCGTTGTTTCCGCCTGCTTCTTCTTCGGAATCCACGGCATATACGTCGATGCTCGTATCGTCCGTGGTGTCGATCTTCGGCTTTCTCACAGCCGTCGCTTCGAGGTCCGCCGCAAGTTTCGCTTTCTTCTTGTGCGCAATCACAAGCGGAATCGTAACCGCCGCGATCACGGCAAGGCTACCCGCAACGATTGCGATCGTCACCCACACTTTCTTCGCCGTAGACCAGCCCGTAGAATCGGTGATTTCGGGAAGCGGTTTGATGAAATCGGTGCGCCAGATGCTTTTGATCTCTTTTTTATCCGCTTCGTTCGTCTCCCCTACCTGAGAAATAAAATAGGATTCTACGCTGTAGTATTTACCGTTTTCGTCTTTGAATTTCTCCGCGTAATCGGTGTCGCCGTTCTTGCCGTGCGTCGTAAAGGCTTTGAATTCCGCCTGCGCGAAATCGCCGTAGCGGTAATGTTCTTTATAGCCCTGCTTTTCCGCCTCGGCAAGGAATTCGTCGTAAGCCGTCGTCTCGCCCGTACGGAAGTAATATTTAAGCGCCAGCACGAAATTGTCGCCGTCGGCGCCGATATCCGAAAAATCGTCGATATAATCGGTGATTTCTTCGTATTTATCGTTGAACGCGTTGAGTTCTTTCGCGTTCATCGGATTGCCGTCCGCGCCGTTGAGATTCGCCGCATAAATATAATTGAACGCTTTCGATCCGAACGACTGTGCGTTGCAATACAGCAATACGTTCTCCGCAAATTCGGGCTTATACCAGGAATCGTTCCACTGCACGTCGAGAATCTTCGAGGGCGCGTATTCCGCGTAATTATCTTTATCCGGCTGTAAAAGCGGATTGTATTTCGTGGCTTCGCCCGTATAATTCAGGCGATACAGGCTGTTTCCCGAAGAGCCGCTGCCGTAATAATAGAGATACGTGCCGTCCGTTTTCCACAACGTGGTCACTTCCGCCTTGGAAAGCAACGTGCCTTCTTCTTCCGTCGAACCGTCGGCGTTCACCACCGTTCTGTAAATATTGTTGTTGGATACGTACAGATAGCCGAGCGCGTTTTCGCCCGCTTCGTAATACACGGCGCTTGCCGTAGCGTTCGCGGACGTAGCCGCCACCGTCATGAAGTTTTCGTTCGCTCTGATCGCGTTCCAGTCCGTCGCAGCCGTTCTCTGCGCTTCCGTAAACGTATACACGGGAACGTCGTCGGATACGGGATCGTTGTCCACTCTCGTAAACAGCAATCTGCCGCTTCTGTAAGCGAGAATCGCGTATTTATAGCCCGCGTTTTTCGACGCATTCACGTCGTCGGTATCGTTGTATTGCGTTTTGGTTTGCGCCACGCCGCTGCCTCTGCCGTCCGCTACCAGCCTGCCGAGGTTTACGTAAGGATACTGAGAAATATCGGAAGCGTCGAAATCGGAATTCTTTTTCACGATGCTCGCGCGGTCGAACGCATACGTTCTGTACCCTTTCACGGTATACGAAGTTTCGTCGGCGTTCACTTCCGCCGTCGCGTCGGGCGTTACGCAATAAATCTGATTATACTGATAGGTGCTCGCGTCCGCCGTAACGTCGGTGGGCACGCTCATCAGGTAGTACACGTTGCCGTTTTCGGCATCTTCCGTATCGAAATAGTACGTGCTTGCTCCCGAAACGAGAAGCGTCGTCGCTTTCGTTTCCGTATTGAACGAATACAACGCGGAATCTTTCACATACATGCAATACACTACGCCGTCTTTTTCCACAAAGCGATAAGATACGCTGTTGTTATCCAGACGGAACAGGTATTCGTCGATTTCTTTCTGCGTGGAACTTCCGTCTAATTTCGCGCGTTTGAACGACAGCCACGAATTGGATACGGCGCCGTCTTTCTCCTTTTCCGTAGTGGGAGAAGCGAAATATACGTAATCTCCGTAGATAAACACGCCGCCGTCGTAATTCTGCGCGACGAACAGTGAAGATACGACGCGTTCCGCCTGATCGTATTTTCCCGTTTTCAGATCCGTTTTACCGATACGGTACAACGCGCCTTTCACCACGTCGCCGTAGGTGTTGTCCGCGTCCGATTGTTCCGAGCCGTTAATAAAATAGACGTAATTTCCTTTTTCCACGACGAATCCGCCGTTGGAAGTCACTTCGCCCGAAATATCCCCCGGAAGAGCCGCAGGATTATACCCCGCGCAACCGCCGAGCGAAGCCGCGCTGCAAGCGAGCAACGCGCCCGCAAAAAGCACGGTCAGTTTTTTCTTGAAACTCCGCATGAGATTGATTTTTCTCCTTCAAATAAGTGTGTACGGAAAACTACGTGCATTTTCCGACGATACTAACGCATATTCTATTATATATCAAAACGTCGATTAACGCAAACGAAAACGACCGCCTTTCCGTTAATTTTCGATGAAAATCGGGGAAATTGTGTCGTTCCTTCGATTTTTCCGCGCTTCTTCCGCGTTTTATTTTCGCCGCAATCGTTTCTTATTCAAACGTTTCCGCCGCGCCGCACGCGGCGCCCTATCGCAATCATGGAAAAATTCGGTCTCTTTAATTTTCTGAAAACTTCATTTTCCGCCTCCGAACCGCCGTTCGTTCCGCCGGCGGGAAACGACTCTTTTGCCGCACAGGCGAAAAACCGGCAGACAAACGACGAACCGCAGGGGATAAAAGGCGCGCGGCAGAATTTGCCGCAGGATAATCCTTTTCCCTCTTCATCGGACAAACGAGAAGAAAATTACGAAGATAAAGCGAGGCGGGAAAACGCCTATAAGAATTTTATACAACGGCAAGAAGATTTTTCCAAAAGAATCGGCGGCAAAAAATAATTGCCGCCGATTTTCGCTATCTTACCCATTATATACAACGCCGTACGATGTTCTTTATGCGTCTTATTTTTCAAAGCCCGGATCCTTCTTCTTCCTCCGCGATTTCCTCTTCTTCTTTCACGATTTCCTCTTCTTTCACGGGTTCGGGCTCCTTATTCCATCTGCCCTTACGATAGAAGAGAATGGATAACACGGCGGAAACACACCAGCCTACGGGCCATGCCCACCAGATTCCGTTTACGCCGAGATCCGACGAAGCCAGTACTTTCGCCAGCACCACCCGCAGGATCAGATCGGTGAACGTCGCCACCATAAACTGTTTCATCATCCCGCTTCCTCTGAGCACGCCGTCGGCAACCAACTTTGCCGAAATTACAAAGTAAAACGGACTGATAATCCTAAGGAACGCAAGCCCCGTAGACATCGCTTCTCCGCTGACGTCGTCAAGAAACGCGTACATCAGCCATTTGCCGCAGGAAAGATATACGGCGCAGATCGGCACGCACAAAATCCATACGATAGAGATCCCCGCTTTGAATCCCTGCTTGATACGGGCAAATTTTCCCGCACCCACGTTTTGCGCCGTATAATTGGATATGCCGTTTCCCAACGTCGTCAACGACGTAACCACCATGTTATTCAGTTTCACGGCCGCGGAATAACCCGCCACCGCTTCCGTCCCGAACGTATTGATCACGGACTGAATGAAGATATTTCCCACCGAAATGAAACTCTGCTGCAGAATACTCGGTACGGCGATCACGGCAATCTGCCCGAGAAGAGAAAACGAAAAAATCTTCGTTTTTTCTTTCGTATCGAATTTTCTCAGCCGCAGCATAACAAACAACACGGCAAGCACACAACTGATGCCCTGGCAAAGAAACGTAGCCCAGGCAACACCCGCTATGCCCATATTGAATTTTGCCACAAACAATATATCCACAAGAATGTTTGAAACGGATGAGCAAGCCAGAAAAATAAACGGCGTTTTTGAATCTCCGAGCGCGGAAAAAATTCCCGTGGCGATATTATAAAAAAACACGAACGGCAACCCGTAAATATAAATATCGAGATACAGTTTTGAATCCGCAAAAATATCCTCGGGCGTGTGAATCAGGTGCAGAAGTCCGTCGCAACCCACCACCCCGATCAGCATCAATGCCGCGCATATAACGCCGCCCGCGATCAAAGAAGTGTATACCCCCGTTTTCATTTTATCGAATTTTTTCGCGCCGAAATAATTCGATACGATTACGGAGCACCCGATATTACAGCCGAAAGCAAAGGCGATAAAAATCAGCGTGATTTCATAACTGTTCCCCACGGCGGCAAGCGCGCCGTTACTGATAAATTTCCCCGCCACAAAACTATCGGCTATATTATATAATTGCTGAAAGATAATACTGCCGAAAAGAGGCAGACAAAATCGCCACAATACAGAAGCGGGTTTTCCCGCAGTCAGATCTTTATTCATATCCTATCGTTTCTTTCCTTTTCTTTTTTCACCGTATTCCCCTGCCGCATCCTTTTTTACGCCGCACTTCAGTTCTTTTTTGCGGTTTCTTCTCCGATCACAAAACTCCACAGCGCGAAAACCGTGCCGAAAATATATAAAACGATCAACAAATCGCCTTCGTATTCCAGAGATCTGAAAATCGCGCCCAGAAAAAACGCCAGCGCGCACGGCGCGCCCGTAAACGCGGGAACAAGTCCTGTTTTCTTCCACAACCGCCGCACGATATCGATCGCAAACGGCAATGCAAGTAAAATAACCGCTCCGCTTTCAAAAAATACTTCCATATCCTATCTCCTTTTTTCTCTTGACTTTCAAAAGCCTTCATAGTATAATACAAGCAAAACGAAATGTAAAATATATATTTTAACCGTATTTAATATCATGTCGATATAGATAAAAAAGAAAAAAACGCAAAAGAGGAAAGAATTTATGGATATAAATTACGAATACTATAAAATTTTTTATTATGTGGCTCAATACGAAAACTTTACGCTTGCGGCAGAAAAATTATATGCCAATCAGCCGAATCTCACCCGCACGATCAAAAAACTGGAACAATCGTTAGGCGTATCTCTTTTTGCAAAACGCGGCAGAAACGTATGCCTTACGCCCGAAGGCAAAGAATTGTACGAGCGAATTTCCGCAGCGATGGAACAAATCGAAAGCGCGGAACGCGAACTTTCTTCCTTCGCCGCGCTGGAAGGCGGATACATTTCCGTCGGAGCAAGCGAAGTGGCTCTTCATAAATCGTTGCTCCCCGCGCTGCGCACATACAAACAGGCTCATCCGAAAATCAACGTACTGCTTTTCAATCATTCTTCTCCGCAAGCGGTATCCACTTTAAAAAACGGCGGTTGCGATATCGCCGTAATTTCCGTCGCCAACGAATTCGATTTCGCGCTGGAATATACGAAAATCGGCGAATATTCGGAAATTCCCGTCTGTGCGACAGATTTCCCTCTGCGTAAAGAAAGTTTTACAATCGCAGATCTCTGCGATTTTCCTCTGATTTCGCTCGGCAGAAACACCGCTTCTTACGAAGCGTACAAATTTCTCTTTCAGTCGAAACAGAAAATTTTTCGCCCCGAAATCGAAGTAGCCACGGCAGATCAGATCTTGCCGATCGTATCTTACGGGCTGGGCGTGGGGCTCGTGCCCGACATTTTTTTACAGGAACAATCGCAGGAATCTTTAAAAAAGTATAAAAAAATTCCGCTTTCGGAATCTCTTCCGAAACGGAATATCTATATTGTAAGGAAAAAACGGCAACCGTTGAATCTCGCCACGAAAAAACTCGTACAGATCCTTCTTTCTTCTGCCGGAATCAAACCGTAACCGTTTTGCACAAGCCGCAGGAATTCCCGAAAAAAGCAATCCGGGAACCTCTGAGAAAAAACAACTGATTCATATTATATATACCGCAAAAACAAGATTTTTAAACGCCGCAAAAAATTAAAAAAGATTTCGTAAAAAACCTGTTTAACCGCCGATAATCCGCTTTATATTTATTAGCGAAGAACGAAGGAAAGCGGAACATACAGAAACCGTGATCCGAAGAATCGTTCTTCCCGATTAAAAAATAAAGAATAAGGAGATGGATTATTATGAAGAACTATTTGCAGAACAGAAACAATAATTTGGAGCGTACGTCTTTATTTGACGCCATCGACGATTTCTTCCGCCCCGTATTCGCAGATGAAGCGGATTATCTGAAATCAAACATCAGCGAAACCGAGAAAGATTACCGTATCGAAGTGGCTGTGCCCGGCTTCAATAAGGAACAGATTAAATTGTCGCTGGAAAACGGCTATCTGAACGTTGTCTGCAATAAGCAGGAAAACGAAGAAAAGAACGGCGAAAACGGCGAGAAAAAAGAAGGAAAAGTTTATCGCAGAAAGGAAATTTCCGAATACTCTTCGAGAAGTTTCTATGTCGGCGACGATGTTTCCAAGGAAGATATCAAGGCGAAATACGAAAACGGCGTGTTGTCACTCGTTATCCCCAAGGTATCGCCCAAACTTCCCGAAAGATCGTATATCGCGATCGAGTAAAGAACGATACGTCGCACGCCATGCGGCGTAATAAATCGGATTGCGCTTCTTAAAACCGAAACATCCGCCCGGGATTTTTTCCCGGACGGATGTTTTTTACGTTTTTTCGCTTTCTAAACGCTTCCGACGGTCAGGGAAATTACTTTCACTTCGTCTCTGCGGACTCCGTTGTTTGCGGGAGAGTCACTTTCGTAGTGCCATAAGCGAAATACACGGCGTATTGCGTTGCGGAGATTTTTGCGGGTTCCTGCCCGACGGGCGCATTATCGGGATTTATCTTGAAATCCATCGAATACCCCAGCAATTTTCCGTTTGCCACTTTGATTTCAAAATAATCAATAGCCTGCCCCTGAATCGTTATATTCGTCGCTGTGTACGCCTTTTTGGCGGAATCATAAGTCAGTTGCGCGTAAATACCGGCAAACATCGCAACTGTATTTTCGTACACGGCAGAAACCTTCGTGTCTCCCTTTTCTTTTATCCATATTCCTTC
This sequence comes from uncultured Christensenella sp., assembly GCA_905203015.1. Classification (GTDB taxonomy): domain Bacteria; phylum Bacillota; class Clostridia; order Christensenellales; family Borkfalkiaceae; genus Scatosoma. The sequence continues at coordinate 116,875 of CAJKUC010000005.1, forward strand.
CGCTTCGCTGTAATATTCGTAAGAATCTTCACCTTCTTCCGCAATATACGATTCATACGTTCTCGTTTCGCCGTTTTGCACGGAAGTGCCTTTTGCTTTCGCTTTCTTTCCGTCTACGAAATATTCCGAAGTGTAACTTCCGTTCGCACTCGATTGCGTCCCCGAAAGAGAGAAATTCGTATATTTGCTTTTCTCAAAAATCGTCGTCCACTCTTCCGCGCTTACGGCTTCTCCCGCCAACGCGTCGTATTCGGGCGCCGCTTCGTCGCCCGGCGTATCGGGCTCTTCTTCTCCGCCCCGATCCCCCGAATTTCCGTTGAAAGCGTCGGGAAGCGTGATCTCGGTGCTGCCTACGTCATACACGATCAGCGACATAACCGTCGCCACGGCGTCTTCGCCTTTGCCGGACCAGAACGAGGAAATAAAACCCGCAAGCATGCCGTTTAAAATTTTAATCGTTGCAGTTCCCGTCATGCCGTTTTCCGTAGAAGAAATGTGCTTTCTTCCCATGAATAATTAACTAAAGGCAAAAAACCCAAACGTTAAAAAAGGACAAGCAAAGAATAAAAAAAGAGTAAAAAAGCGAGGAAGTAAGCGTTC